>CAZIFQ010000001.1:0-34596 GCA_964538375.1 uncultured Bacteroidaceae bacterium
ATCTCGGATTTGGAATAAACTTTGGTTTTCAATTTTAAATGCCATTTTCAACTTAGGAACCTCTGATGTAAATATTACGTTTTAAAATCATTCAGGAAAAGTTCGGGAAGGAGTACGGCTCTGGGTACTCAAAAGTGAAAGTTCATTTATGGATTTTCACTTTTTTTTCTCCTCCGACTTTCGTGCTTTCCATATATACTTTCGACTTAATAATCATTACCTTTGCATTTCCAGAAATATTTGAATATAACATTGAACTACAATAAGACAACAGCTGAAAAGCAACTTGCAATTGACAAACGCTATTTGCGAATGGCTCGAATTTGGGGTTCTAACTCCTATTGTCAGAGACGCCAGGTTGGTGCGCTCCTGGTTAAGGATCAAATGATTATATCTGATGGATATAATGGTACTCCTGCAGGATTTGAAAATGAATGTGAAGAGGACAATAATACAACGAAAGCATACGTATTGCATGCAGAAGCAAATGCAATCACAAAAGTAGCGAAGTCAAATAACAGCAGTGATGGTTCTACGCTTTATGTAACAACATCACCCTGCATGGAATGCTCCAAACTTATCATCCAGGCCGGGATTAAAAGAGTGGTTTTTATTGAGAAGTACAGGATTACAGATGGTTTGGAGCTGTTGTCGAGAGCAAACGTAGAATTAGAACATTTACCGGAAATTGGAAATGAAAATATTGAAGAAGGATAATATAAAACTATATATACCCCTGCTCGTTGCATTGGTAATGATTATTGGTATACTGCTGGGAAATCTGTTCGCTGGATTAAGAGTGAAATCTATTATTTCCCACGAGATATCCAGGCATACGACAAATACCAGGGGCGGTTTCCGATCTTCCCAGGGATTGCAGATTGCTCCCAAAAATGACAAGATTAGTTCTGCCCTCTATTATGTTCTCAATGAGTATGTCGATACTGTTTCAGTAAATAAAATCAATGAGAGTGTAATTCCGGCGATATTGGAAAACCTCGATCCTCATTCGGTATATATACCCGCTAAAGAATTTCAAAAATATAATGAACCACTGGCAGGAAATTTCAGTGGTATTGGAGTGCAGTTTAATATGACTGACGATTCAGTGGCTATAATCAGTACCATCTCAAATGGTCCTTCTGAGATTGTGGGTGTACTTCCCGGTGACAGGATCATCGCTGTTGATGATTCGATAGTTGCAGGTGTTAACATGCCCAGTGATGATATCGTTGGAATGTTGAAAGGCAGAAAAGGAACTTCAGTCAGGGTAAAGGTTAAACGGCGAAGAATTGATGTCCCTATTGATTTTGATATTATCCGGGATGATATTCCGCTGTACAGTGTGGATGTACATTATATGATAACTGATGAGATTGGCTATATAAAAATCAGTCAGTTTGCTCAAACTACCATCAAAGAATTTATGATTGCAGCTGAAGAGCTTAAGGCGGCAGGAATGAAAAAAACAATTATTGATCTGAGAAATAACGGTGGAGGAATCATGGAAGCTGCCATAGCAATTGCTGATCAGTTTCTTCCAGATGGCAGATTGATTGTTTACACAGAAGGCCGTTCAAGACCCAGGAGAAATGAATACGCTTCCTCAAAAGGAATTCTCAAGGATGACGTTTTGGTGATATTACAAGATGAATTCTCCGCATCAGCCAGTGAAATATTGGCCGGCGCCATTCAGGATAACGACAGGGGAAAAATTATTGGCAGAAGGTCTTTTGGAAAAGGGCTCGTCCAGGAACAGATGAAATTTTCAGACGGATCGGCTCTCCGCTTAACAGTTGCAAAATACTATACTCCAACAGGCAGAAGTATACAGAAACCTTATACTGAAAACCACGAAGAGTATTATAGAGACCTGAATAACAGGCTTCAAAATGGCGAATTCGAAAATGCTGATTCTATCCATTTCAATGATTCGCTAAAATTTGTGACTCCTGCCGGAAAGATTGTATATGGAGGTGGTGGTATCATGCCAGATATATTTGTCCCCATTGATACACTTGGTATTTCAGATTATTACAACAGGGTGAGAAGTCTAGGGCTAATTTACAGGTTTGCTTTCAGATACACTGATTTGCACCGGGAGAAGATGACCGGGTTAAGCACTGCAGAAGAAATTTCCGGATACCTGGATGATCAAAATATAAAAGCAGATTTCATTGAGTATGCCTCATCACAAGGTGTTAAACCAAATTATTCCCAATTCCGGGAGTCTGAAGAAATAATCCTTACGCAGGTAAAAGCATATATTGCCAGAAATATGATTGACAACCTTGGATTCTATCCAATTATCAGCTCAATTGATAATACCCTGGCCATCGCAATTGAGGAACTATCTGCTAAAGATTAATTCCTGTTTTAAACCTTTCTTGTTTTCGATCATCTAAAGGGCAAACAATGTCACATTAAAACGATTAAAATGAAAACAATATTTAGAAAAAGTTCAACAACATTGCTGCTGGCAATGATTTTTACCGCCGGACTTATGGCCCAGGCAGGCCCAGGCAGGGGATTAAATCAGTATTATGGTCAAGACTGTAGATTAGAGAATGTTATTCCCGATCTTACTGAAACCCAAATAAGCGAACTTAATGCTTTGCGACTGGATCAACTTGATGCTTCCCAGAATTACAGAAATCAAATAGGTGAGATAAGAGCCAGGCAACGTACTCTGATGAGCGAGAATCCACTAGATCAAAAAGCTATTGATAATTTGATTGATGATAAAACAACCTTGATGAACAAGCACTTAAAAACCAGTGCAGCTCACCAACTTGCAGTAAGTGAAGTGCTAACAGATGAGCAGCTGGTTATCTATAACCAGGTGAAAAACCAGAGACAACAATTTGGTCGCAGGGGAGGAAGAGGCAACAATGATTTTCAACAAGGCAGACCAGGTATGAGAAATAGCCAGGGAAGACGCGATGCAAATCGTGGGAACTTCAATAGAGGACGAAGATGGTAATAAGCTAAAGATATAAC
The DNA here is from genome assembly GCA_964538375.1 of uncultured Bacteroidaceae bacterium. Lineage (GTDB taxonomy): Bacteria > Bacteroidota > Bacteroidia > Bacteroidales > JAUUZQ01. The sequence continues at coordinate 3,001 of CAZIFQ010000001.1, forward strand.
AGTCGGTTGAGCATAAATTCACTTGTTCAACCGATTTTTTATTTGTTCATTAAGGCCTCAATCTCTTCCTGCTCAATCGGGATATCTGCTGTCAGATCAACAGGGCCATGTTCAGTAATTAGAATATCATTTTCCAATCTCAGGCCCATCCCCTCCTCCATTGCATAAATTCCAGGTTCGCAGCTCATAATCATTCCGGCGTGAAAAGGGAACTCCCTGTCGAAAGGATCGTGAACATCGATCCCAATTGAGTGTGATGTTCCATGCCAATAGTATTGCTTCCAGAGTGGATTATTCTTATCCTGCTTCTTTACATCATTAACAGAATATAATCCAAGATCTATAAGTTCCTTCTCCATAAATTCTCCAACTTCCTGATGAAATTCTGACATTTTTGTCCCAATGGTCATAAGTGAAACGGCTTGTTTAAAAACCCGCAGGTTAGCTGAATAAAATTCTGATTGCCTTTTACTAAACAAGCCATTTACAGGGATTGTCCTTGAGCAGTCTGATGCATAATAAGCCAGGTCCGCACCAATATCCAGTAAAAGAAGATCTCCATCCTTACAAACTCCATTATTTTCCAAATAATGCAAGGTTAGCGCATTCTTGCCGCTCGCTACAATCGATTCAAAAGCCGGACCTTCAGCTCCGTTTTTGAGAAATTCATATGCAATCAAAGCTTCAATTTCATACTCATTCATGCCTGGTTTAAGTTCTTTAAATACAGAACGATAAGCTGCTTCGGTTATCTTTGCTGATTTCTTAATAATATCAATTTCTTCTGGTTCTTTAATCATACGAAGCCGCAACAATACAGGACCAAGCGGTCTCTCTTCAAGTAAAGGGAACTTGTGTTGTATTGAATCTCTCAATTGTGAATCCTGCATATTGTAACCTGAGGTCATCTCTATGTTTTCAACTGTGTTATAATAAACAGCAGACGCATCAGAAACACATTTGTCCAATATCTTAGAAAAATCAGACAAGGATTGTATATTCATGATCCCTGAAATTTCTCTTGCCTGTTCTTCAGACATCCCCTCGCCTTCCCATTTTGTCATTTTTTCAGATGATTTTTTCAAAAAGAGAATCTCTCTGTATTCATTCAATGGATGCTCAGGGAATAACAGTAACATGCTTTCCTCCTGCGTGATTCCGGACAAATAATAAAAATCGGAAGATTGTCGGTATGTGTAATATTGGTCGCCATTTTTAGGCATTGGCTTATTCGAAGACAAGATAACTACTGAGCCCTTTTGAATATGACCCGACAGTTTAAAACGATTCTGTATAAATAGTGACGATGGCAATCCTGGATGTTTCATTCTTTAAAGTAATTTATAATCAAGTATTTAGCTAAAATGTGTGAAATTACGCCTATGCGCTATAGCATATTTTAAAGCTAAATATTTATATATATTTGTTTGGTTCTGTTTTGCATATAAAATAAAAACTGTAGTATACATTTTCAATTGCTGGGCTTACAAAGCCAAAGAAGAGGGAGACCCAAAGTTCATCAGGATGACCGATTCGAAGGTAAGCATAACATAGCAATTGAGATTTATACAAAGTATATTCTAAAATTACTAGTATTCTAACATATACAATTGAACATGTCCAATCTTTTCACATCGTCAATCGGTAAAAAGTTCCTGATGTCACTGGCAGGTTTGTTTCTTATAACATTCCTACTGGTTCATTTAGGAATTAATTTATTGTTAATCTTTAATGAAGACCCGATGGTCTTTAACAGGGTGGCACACTTTATGGGTACAAATATCCTGGTTAAGATTTTTGAATTTGTACTTTTCGGAGGATTTCTGTTGCACATTATTTATGCGCTAATTTTGCAAATTCAGAACTGGTTAGCACGTCCTAAAAGGTATCACAAAATCAGTAAATCTGAAACTTCAGCATTTTCAAGATGGGTGATACATACGGCTGTAATTATTTTGACCTTCCTGGTAATTCACATTGCCGATTTCTATTACAAAGCAAAATTTGGTTCCGGTGAAGAAATTCTTTTCGATGGTATTTTGTATCATGATTTTTCTTCAATGGTCTTCGCAAAATTCAAGATTCCAGGATTCGTAATCTTTTACATTGCCTCTTTCCTTGTATTGGGTTTTCACCTGATTCATGGATTTCAAAGTGCATTTAAAACATTGGGGTTAAATAACAGAAGGATTACCCCTGTCATAAATATTTTAAGTCTGCTTTACACTTTTATAGTTGTAGGTGGATTTACAGCGATACCATTGGTAATTTATTTTCAATAATTTTTAATTATTAGTTTCATGGCGAATTTAGATTCTAAAATTCCTGAGGGCCCAATTGAGAATAAATGGTCCAATTATAAATCAAAGCAAAACCTTGTAAACCCGGCGAATAAGAGAAAGCTGGATGTGATTGTAGTCGGTACCGGTCTCGCCGGGGCTTCAGCGGCAGCATCTCTTGCAGAATTGGGTTTCAAGGTAAAAGCGTTTTGTTACCAGGACAGCCCGCGCAGAGCGCACAGTATTGCCGCCCAGGGTGGGATAAATGCTGCTAAGAATTATCCCAACGATGGGGATAGTATTTATCGGCTCTTCTATGACACGGTTAAAGGGGGTGACTACAGATCACGCGAGGCGAATGTTTACCGGCTGGCAGAAGTGAGTAATAACATTATCGATCAGTGTGTGGCACAAGGCGTTCCCTTTGCCCGCGAATATGGGGGAATGCTTGACAATAGGTCATTTGGCGGAGCGCTTGTATCCCGAACCTTTTACGCAAGAGGTCAGACAGGGCAGCAATTATTGCTGGGAGCTTACCAGGCACAAAGCAGGCAGGTTAAGCTGGGAAATATTGAAATGTATCCCCGCCAGGAGGTAATGAACGTTGTTCTTATTGATGGAAAAGCGCGTGGCGTTATTATTAGAGATGCCATCACCGGAGAGACACAAAGACACAGTGCACATGCTGTTGTACTGGCGACCGGGGGGTATGGGAATGTATTTTTCCTTTCCACCATGGCCATGGGATCAAATGTGAGCGCTATCTGGCAGGCATATAAAAAAGGAGCTGCTTTTAGCAATCCTTGTTATGTGCAGATTCACCCAACCTGTATTCCGGTTCATGGTGAGTTCCAGTCTAAGCTGACACTTATGAGTGAGAGCTTGAGAAATGACGGAAGAATATGGGTGCCAAAGCAGAAAGAAGATGCCCTGAGAATTCAGAAAGGAGAGATCACTGCTGAAGATATTCCGGAAGAGGGAAGAGACTATTACCTGGAAAGAAGATACCCTGCTTTTGGTAATCTTGTACCACGAGATGTTGCCTCCAGGGCAGCAAAAGAAAGATGTGATGCTGGATTTGGAGTTGGTACAACCGGTTTGGCTGTATTCCTGGATTTCAAAGATTCCCTTGAAAGACTTGGCAAGGACACCATTGAAGCAAAATATGGGAACCTTTTTCAGATGTATGAAAAAATCAATGATTTCAATCCATATAAGACTCCAATGATGATATATCCTGCCATCCACTATACAATGGGTGGACTTTGGGTCGATTATGAATTACAGACTACTATATCCGGGCTATTTGCTGTTGGAGAAGCAAACTTTTCCGACCATGGAGCCAACCGGTTAGGCGCTTCTGCACTCATGCAAGGTCTTGCTGATGGTTATTTTGTTCTGCCTTATACCATTCAGAGCTACCTGGCTGATGAAATCAATACACCACGCTTTTCCACTGACGGGGAAGAGTTTGAACAAGCAGAAAAAGAAACAAAGGAGAACCTGGAGAAGCTAATGAGCATAAAGGGAAATTATTCTGTTGACACCTTCCACAAACGGCTTGGAAAAATTATGTGGGAAAATGTGGGCATGGAAAGAAATAAAGCAGGATTGCAGAAAGCAATAACTGAGATTCAACAACTAAGGAAAGAATTTTGGGTAGACTTGTTGGTTCCTGGTGAGTTAAACGACCTCAACCCCGAACTTCAGAAAGCAACACGGGTAGCAGATTTCCTTGAATTAGGTGAATTGATGGCGAGAGATGCTCTTAACAGGGAAGAATCTTGCGGAGGACATTTCAGGGAAGAATTCCAAACAAAGGAAGGAGAAGCTCTTCGAAATGATAAAGACTTTGCATATGTAGCTGCCTGGGAGTTCACGGGAGTGGATAAAGAACCGGCTCTTACAAAAGAGCAACTCAAGTTTGAAGCAATTGAATTAAAACAAAGAAATTATAAATAATAGCGGTATGGATTTGAAATTAAAAATATGGCGACAAAAGAATGCTTCATCACGAGGCAGATTTGTTGACTATGAACTTACTGATATTTCACCTGACAGTTCATTCCTGGAAATGCTGGACGTATTGAATGAGATACTTATTAAAACAGGTGAAGAGCCAGTGGTTTTCGATCATGACTGTCGCGAAGGAATATGCGGAGCCTGCGGTATGTATATCAATGGAAGACCTCATGGTCCGGACGATTTGATTACTGTTTGCCAGTTGCATATGAGGAAATTTAAAAGTGGAGATACCATTGTTATTGAACCCTGGAGAGCCAGGGCATTTCCTATTATTAAAGACCTTACCGTCGATCGTTCTGCCCTTGATATATTAATACAAGAAAATGGCTATGTATCAGTAAACACAGGTAATGCACCAGATGCAAATGCGATTCCAATTAAGAAAGAATACGCAGAGTTGGCCATGGATGCAGCGGCATGCATTGGCTGTGGGGCCTGCGTGGCAGCGTGTAAAAATGCTTCAGCAATGCTTTTCGTATCCGCTAAAGTTTCTCAACTTGCCCTCCTTCCGCAAGGACGAGTGGAAGCAAAAAAACGTGCTTCGAAAATGGTGGCAAAAATGGACGCCCTGGGATTTGGTAATTGTACAAATACAGGCGCTTGTGAAGCCGAATGTCCAAAGGGGATCAAATTGACAAATATTTCCCGATTAAACAGGGAATACTATAGCTCAACATTTAGTTCCTAAATTAAAAAACCCGGTCTCTACCGGGTTTTTTATTTCTATTCATTCATTGTTCTTTCTACCTCTTCAATTGTTTTTGGAATCGGCGTGCCTAAAACTTTGTGTCCGGTATCTGTGATTAGAACATCATCCTCTATTCTGACCCCTCCAAAATCAAGGTACTCTGCCACCTTGTTGTAATTGATAAAATCGGCATGCTTATTCTCTTTTTTCCATATGTCAATAAGCGTGGGAATAAAGTATAAGCCAGGTTCAATGGTTATAACAAAACCAGGATCTAACTCCCTACCAAGCCGCAAATATGCCAATCCAAACTGGTCACTCCTTTTAATTGAATCATTGTATCCAACATAATTTTCACCCAGTCCTTCCATGTCATGAACGTCTAAGCCAAGCATGTGTCCTAGTCCATGTGGGAAAAACAAGGCATGAGCTCCGGCTGAAACAATATCTTCAACATTGCCCTTAAGTAAACCCAGGTCTTTCAGTCCGCTAGCTATTGTTGTTGCAGCTCCCAGGTGGAGATCAAGATTTTTAACTCCCGGAGCACAATTCTTAATGGCATTCATATTCGCATCCAATACTATCTGGTATATATCTTTCTGGCGAGCTGAAAATTTTCCACCTACCGGAAAAGTTCTCGTTATATCACTGGCATATCCCATTGATGTTTCTGCTCCTGCATCTGTGATTACCATTCTACCTTCTACCAATTCATTCTCATGATTGTGATTGTGCAATATCTGACCGTCCATACTTAATATCACGGGGAATGATACGGGGCCTCCATGAGATAAAGCAATCCCTTCTATCGCTCCTGCTAACTCCCTCTCAAAGTTACCCGGGAAGCCCATTTTCATGGCTGTTGTGTGCATAATGTATGCTACATCAGCAGCTTTCTCCATCTCTTGAATCTCAAATTTATCTTTCACAGACCGAATAGCAACAACTGCCTTTATAAATTCTTCGGAAACAAAATTGCTAACCTGGTCAACTGAAGTATCTAACACCTGGGCAAGTTTAATAATTCCATCTCCCCTATAAGGTGGCAATAGTTTTACTTTCCTCCCACTTTTTAAGGCGGCTTTAATATCTGCTTCAAAAGCTGCAGCACCGCGGATATTTTCTACTCCAATCAGCTTACCCTTTTCCGCCATACGCTGCTTCTCACCTTCCCAAACAATATCTTCGATAGTAAGGTCATCACCATAGAGGATATCCTCTCCACTATCCAAATCACATATAGCAGCCAGTCCCGGCTGATTAAATCCAAAGAAGTAGAGAAATGAACTATCTTGTCGATAATGATACGTATTAGAACGATAATTCATCGCGCTCTCATCATTTCCTGGAAATAGAAGTAATCCGCCTTTTGACAGATTATGCAGTTGCTTTCTTCTTTGCCAATAAACCTCTTTTGAAAACATAATTTTATGATTTAATTAAACACACTAATTTTCTATCGAATATCAAAGTTAATTGCTTATGACAAGATTAGGTCTTAAATATTCATAATTTTTAATGTTGTAAAAAATACGACAGGGAAGAACACAATATCGAGTGCCCGGAACATGCTCATACAAACAAAATGTAACTTTTTCATCCTCAAGGACTAAAATATGTGCGAATAGCATTGTTTTCTGTGCTTTAATTCTTATATTCGCATAAGAGAGTGAGATTATCAACATTTTACTAACAGCCAGACATGCCCTACCGTCGCCTGCCCAATACCGATAGTGCCCGCATCAAAGCCATAAAGATTGCGCACGAAAAAGGTAATGAAATACCTCCGTTTAAACTGGCTTTTAGCCAGTCAATGTTTCAAAGAATAAAATCTACTTTACCAAGTTTCGAGAATGCAATTAGTGAGCACAAGAACTCATTAAACCTGCATGCAGATAAAAACAAGGAGTATCAGAAGAGATTAAAGAAAGCCAAGCTGTATATCTCACATTTCATACAGGTAGTGGACATGGCCATCACCAGGGGAGAACTTCGATCAGAAATTCGCAATTATTACGGACTAAATGAAGAAGAGAGAAAACTTCCTGCGCTTACAACAGAAGAGGAAATTATATCCTGGGGGGAAAATATTATTGAAGGGGAGAAGGCAAGGAGGTCAAAAGGTTTGGCTCCTATTACAAATCCAACCATTGCCGTAGTACAGGTTCACTATGACAATTTTATCGATGCATACAATCATCAAAGAAGCTTAAAGAAGCGTTCATCTCATGCACACGAGGTATTGGATTCTCTCAGATCATCCATTGATAATATCATCCAGCAAACGTGGAACGAAATTGAAGATGCTTATAAAGACCTGCCGGAAGAAAACCGACGTGAGAAGTGTAGCAATTATGGTGTGGTATACGTCTTCAGGAAAAACGAACTTACTGGGCTTAATCTTTTTCAGAGTGCGCAGGATGGAGCGACTGTACGGTCTTCGCCATTATCATCATAAATCCTAATACTGCAAGAAAACTTATTAATGCCAGCATGGGCATGCTTTCGCTTGTCCCAATCTCTTCAAGTGTATCTCCGGCTTTTTCCTGATAGGCCAGGTAATAAAAGATTACTCCAATTGCATTGTTTAAGAAATGGGCAATAATCGGATACCAGATTGATCGTCCGATAAATAACAAATATCCAAGTACCAGCCCCAGGAAAAAGCGTGGCAGAAAGGAATAAATCTGCATGTGAACCATGCTAAAAATAACAGCTGTAACAAGAATTGCCACATGAACATTCTTAAATGATTCTGCCAGGTGTCGCTGAATCAATCCCCGGAACAGCAGCTCCTCTCCCACTGCCGGAATAATTGCAATCATTATGAGGTTGATCAATAAACCGCCCATATTATCTGCCTCGATCAACTTCATCATCATCCCCTCGGTCTGCTCTTCCATGGAACGCAATAGTTTCTCTATTCTATCAATGGGGATGGTCATCCTCATATTGATTTCTGTCAGGTAATTTACAAAAGGAAGCCCGGTGATCACAATGGCAATAAGCAAAACTATCGGAACAGTTCCGGGATAGGGTCGGGCGGTAAAATAGGCAAACCAACTCCCGGTATAGAGAAAGGATAAAAACAAACTGGAAAATATAAATGTGCCTATCCCCCCGAATATCTGGATAAATTTTACAGCATTAATAATCGACTGACTCTCCAGGGAACCAAGTGACATCAATTCAGACACTGGGATTTTAAACATCACCGCTCCTAATAACATGGCCACAAGCTGAAAGAAGAATCCAATGATAACCACACTCAGGGATGTGAAAATAAACATTGGCAAAGGTTTCATGCTTTGGATGATCGGTTTTCCCATAATAAATTAACTAACTTAACTAATAAATGCTTTTTGTAATTTTGCAGCTTAATTGGATACTCTGCGAAAGTAGAGAAAAAGATTGAAAATCTTAAAACCGAATATTAGAACTATTGAAGATACAAAAGCTTGACTTAGGAGAATACCCACTCTTCCTGGCCCCGATGGAAGATATCACCGATCCTTCTTTCAGATACATATGCAAAAAATTTGGTGCAGATGTGATGTATACTGAATTCATTTCTTCAGATGGACTCATTCGTAATGGAAGAAAAAGTGTCAAGAAGCTGGATATATTTGACTATGAAAGACCCATTGGCATTCAGCTATACGGACATATTATTGAGTCCATGGTAGAAGCTACGCATATGGCTGTAGAATCAAATCCTGAACTCATCGACATTAATTATGGTTGTCCGGTTAGAAAAATTGCCAATCGCGGAGCCGGTGCAGGCATGCTGGCCAATATTCCCCTGATGATGGATATGACTCGTCAAATTGTAGATGCTTCCTCCCTGCCTGTCACGGTTAAAACCCGGCTGGGCTGGGACGATAGCAGTAAAAATATTGTAAGTATAGCAGAACAATTGCAGGATTGTGGCATCGAAGCACTTACAATACATGGCAGAACCAGGGCACAAATGTATAAAGGAACTGCTGACTGGTCCCTGATTGGAGAGGTAAAGAACAATCCACGGATGAATATTCCTATCATTGGCAACGGTGACGTAAGTTCTCCTGAGATAGCAAGAGAAATGTTTAAGCGCTATGGTGTCGACGGGATCATGATCGGACGAGCTGCTGTTGGAAAACCATGGCTTTTCCGTGACACAAAACATTTCATGAAGACCGGGGAGATTCTTCCTGAGCCCACTGTGTCTGAGAAAGTCGATATTGCCACTGAGCAATTCAAAAAATCTATCGAATGGAAAACCGAACCGGTTGGAATCTATGAAATGCGGAGGCATTTTTCAAACTACTTCAAGGGTCTTCCTCATTTTAAAGAGACTCGTCTAAAGCTGCTTACAACCATTGATATTGAAGAGATTTATACGATCCTGGAATCCATTAAAGAGAGGTATGGTGATTTCAGGCCAACATTTGATGAGGGATTTTGGGACAATAATTAAATCTTATCCGGATAATCAATTGTATAATGCAATCCCCTGCTCTCATTTCTTGCATGGGCCATTTTTATGACCAGGTAACCCACATTGATGAGATTTCTCAATTCGCAAATATCTTTTGATATAGTTGAATACTTATACAATTCTTCTGTTTCCTTGTAAATGATCTGAAGACGGACAGTAGCTCTTTCAAGCCGGAGATTTGAGCGAACAATACCCACATAGTTGGTCATGATCTGCTGTACCTCTCGCAGGTTCTGTGTTATTAATATCATCTCTTCATTGAGTGTTGTTCCTGTCTCATCCCAATCCGGAATTCCTTCTTCAAACTCAATATTTTCAATTTTGGAGATAGCATGCTTCGCTGCCCTGTCGGCAAATACTATGGCTTCGATCAAAGAATTTGAAGCTAGCCTGTTTGCTCCATGTAATCCTGTTGAAGCAGTCTCTCCAACAGCATACAAGCGCTTGATCTTACTTGATCCATGCTCATTCACCATAATTCCTCCACACATATAATGGGCTGCCGGAACCACAGGAATCATATCCTTTGCAATGTCAATTCCAAGGGACTCGCACTTCTTTGAAATGTTAGGGAAATGCTTTTTCAATTCATCTCCCTCTTTGTGGGTACAGTCGAGATAAAGAAAATCATTACCTGAAATCTTCAATTCGTTATCAATGGCTCTTGCAACGATATCTCGAGGTGCCAGGCTCCCTCTCTCATCATATTTTTCCATAAAGGATTCGCCCTTCTGGTTTCTAAGGATACCTCCATAACCACGCATCGCTTCTGTGATAAGATATGAAGGATACTCTCCTGGATTATAAAGTGAGGTAGGGTGAAACTGCACGAATTCCATGTTTTCCATCAATCCTTTTGCACGATATACCATGGCAATTCCATCTCCAGTTGCAATTGGTGGATTTGTTGTGGTTGCATAAAGCTGTCCACAGCCACCAGTGGCAATCAAAGTTGTTTTTGAAAGCATCTTGATAACACTGTTATTTTCAAGATTAAGAATATACGCCCCATAACATTCCGTTTCCTTGTGATGACGCTTCACCATTCTTCCCTTGTGGTGCTGGGTAATGAGGTCAACAGCAAAATGCTTTTCAAATAGGTCAATTTGCGGATGCGAACGAACCTTTTCGGATAATGCCCTTTGAATCTCTGATCCGGTATTATCCTTATGATGTAGTATTCTGTATTCAGAATGTCCTCCCTCCTTGGCAAGGTCATACTTCCCGTTGGACTCTTTATCAAAATTTGTCCCCCACGAAATTAATTCTTTTATCTGTGCCGGGGCTTCTTTCACAACCAGCTTAACGATATCTTCATCGCACAATCCATCACCTGCAATCAGGGTATCTTCAACATGCTTATTGTATGAATCGGGCTCATAGGTTACTGCAGCAATCCCACCCTGGGCATAGCGTGTGTTCGTTTCCTCGAGTTCCGCTTTGGTGATCAGTGCCACTGTTCCATGCTCTGCAACCTTTAAAGCAAAACTTATGCCTCCTAAACCAGAGCCAATTACCAGAAAATCATACTTCTTTACCATGTTGATCAATTCGGGATTTATTAAACAAAGATAACAATAATGCAGAATTCAAAACAGCATGCAAAGTACAGAATCAACGATAGTTTTTCTCTAAATTATCAGATTCTTTTATTTGAAAGGCGTTTTCTGTGTTTCGACTTTTTAAGTTACTTTTGTGTTTCAATAAAAACTGAATAGATTATGGGCCAGGAGGATGTGTTTAAAAAATTGGTGTCTCATTGTAAAGAGTATGGATTCGTATTTCCTTCAAGCGAAATATATGATGGATTAAGTGCTGTATATGATTATGGCCAGAATGGCGTAGAGCTGAAAAATAACATTAAGAAATATTGGTGGGAAGCAATGGTATTGCTGAACGAAGAGGTAGTTGGATTAGATTCAGCCATTTTTATGCACCCAACCATTTGGAAAGCATCTGGACATGTAGATGCCTTTAATGATCCACTTATCGATAATATAGAATCGAAGAAAAGGTACCGCGCCGATGTTCTTATCGAGGAGAAGATGGCAAAATTTGATGAGAAGATTGATAAAGAGGTAGGCAAGGCAGCAAAGCGTTTTGGGGAGAGCTTTGATGAAAAACAATTCAGAGAGACCAATCCCAGGGTACTGGCAAACCAGGAAAAAAAGGACAAGCTGCACAAAAGATTCGTTGCTGCTCTTGAAGAAAATGACCTGGCAGAGCTCAAACAAATAATTATCGATGAAGAGATTGCCTGTCCTGTTTCCGGATCAAAAAACTGGACAGATGTAAGGCAATTTAACCTGATGTTCTCAACCGAGATAGGTTCCACGGCCGAAAGCGCTTCTACGATTTATCTTCGTCCGGAAACTGCGCAGGGTATATTTGTAAATTACCTGAATGTTCAAAAATCCGGGAGAATGAAACTTCCATTTGGAATTGCGCAAATTGGAAAAGCTTTTCGTAACGAGATTGTTGCAAGACAATTTATTTTCAGGATGAGGGAATTCGAGCAAATGGAGATGCAATACTTTGTAAGTCCGGGAAGTGAGCTCGATTTCTTTAAAGAATGGAAAGAAAGACGAATGAAGTGGCACAAATCACTGGGTTTTGGAGATGAAAATTACCGTTTCCATGATCATGATAAACTTGCTCACTACGCCAATGCCGCTACTGATATAGAATATAAGTTCCCATTTGGATTTAAGGAAGTGGAAGGCATTCACTCAAGAACAGATTTTGACCTTGCCAGCCACCAGGAGTATTCAGGTAAGAAACTTCAATATTTCGATCCGGAAAAGAATGAGTCCTATACTCCATTTGTCGTAGAAACATCTATTGGTGTGGACAGAATGTTCTTGCAAATTATCTCCGCATCCTATTGCGAAGAAACATTAACAAAAGAAGACGGATCAACTGACCAACGGGTTGTTCTGAAACTTCCACCTGCATTGGCTCCAATAAAACTTGCTGTGCTTCCCCTAACAAAAAAGGACGGATTACCAGCAAAAGCCAGGGGCATCATGGGTGAATTGAAATTTGATTTCAACTGTCAGTATGAAGAAAAAGATTCCATTGGCAAACGTTATCGCAGGCAGGATGCCATTGGAACTCCATATTGTATAACTATTGATCATCAGACCTTGGAGGATGACACTGTTACTATCAGGGACAGGGACACCATGGAACAATACAGGGTTGACATTCTATCTCTTAGAGAAACTATTAAAGAAAAAGTAGATATTAAAACATTGTTAAAAAAGCTTTAGAATGTCTCTGCCATGAAGCGCGTACTTATCATATCGTATTACTGGCCCCCAAGTGGTGGTGCAGGAGTCCAGCGCTGGCTTAAGTTTTCTAAATTTTTACCTGAGTTTGGCTGGGAACCCGTTATTCTCACTGTAGATCCAAGCAAAGCAACTTATCCGGTAAGGGATGAATCACTTATAAAGGACCAAGGCGAGGATCTCGAGGTGGTTCGAACGGATAGCAATGAGTGGTTTTCTGTCTACAAGAAAGTTTCAGGAAATGATCGTGTTCCCTATGCAGGATTTGCAAGTGAGAGTAAAACCATTTCATTTAAACAAAAAACAGCCAGGTTCGTACGCGGTAACTTTTTCCTGCCTGATCCAAGAAAGGGATGGAACAAGTACGCGATAGAGGCTGCCAGGAAACTGATTAAAGAAAAAACAATAGATTGTATTGTTACCACCGGACCACCTCATTCCTCTCAGCTTATCGGATTGAAGCTAAAAAAGGAATTCAATATTCCATGGCTTGCCGATTTCAGGGATCCATGGACTGATATCTACTACTATCGTCAGTTTTATCCAACACTGATCGCACAACGGATCAACCTCAACTATGAAAAAAAGGTCCTTACTCAGGCTGACATCATTTTAACGGTTAGTCAGGGATTTAAAAAGATATTTGTCGGGAAGAAGATCATTGATTCAAAGAAAGTTACAATTATTTCAAATGGATTTGATGATGAAGATTTCCAACAACAGGAAGAGTCCAGAGGGTCGTATTTTGTGCTGACTTATGTGGGGACACTTTCTGACATCTATCAGATAGACATTTTTATTGAAGCCTTTTTGGCGCTCTTATCAGAATACCCGAATTGCAAATTGCAGTTCATTGGTACGGTCTCAAATAATCAATTAGTTAAATTAAGCAGGATCCCAAGTGAAAACATTGAAGTGATCCCCCATGTTGAGCACAAGAAAGCTATTGAATATATGGAGAGGTCAAATGCGCTTTTACTTGTTATTCCAGAACACACATCAGGACAAGGAATTTTGCCTGGTAAAATATTTGAGTACATGGCCTCCGAAAGAAATATACTTGGAATTGGACCTGTGAATGGAGATTCGTCCTCCATGCTTAGTGAAACAGAAGCTGGAATTATGTTGTCGTATGAGGATCTGGAAGGTATTAAAAAAACGATGTTGAAATTTTATCATGCTTCTCAAGATCTTGAATTCCCTGAAAAAGAGAAGAAATATCTACGGTACTCCAGGAAGAATTTGACTGAAGAGTTGGCCAGCATAATGAAATCTTTGGTCGGCTAGATCGCATCACCGCAAAATCTTCTAAATAAAATACTTCCATGTCCCTATTAATTCTAAATTGACTAAAAATTACTTACTTTGTATAAGAAGAATTAACTAATTTACTATTCCACCAGGATGAATAATATTGCTATAATTCCACTCCGTTCCAATTCTAAAGGAATTCCTAAAAAGAATAAGAAAAAGCTCTTGGGCAGGCCCTTGTTTGCCTGGACTTTAACAGAAGCCATCTTCAGTGATCTTAGCAAAGTATATGTCTTTACTGACGACCAAGAATTACTAAACTACATTCAGAAAGAATTTTCCTGGAGCAAAAAGGTAATTGCGCTTTCAAGAAGTGCAGAGAGCGCAACAGATCTTGCAAGCACAGAGACGGCAATGATAGAGTTTGCAGAAAAAATCAAGTATGACTTTGATACGATCTGTCTCTTGCAAGCCACTTCTCCATTAACCACCCGTAGTAATATTAACGAAGCAATTGCAAAGCTATCAAGTGAGGCATATGACTCTGTCTTAAGTGTAGTGTCTGCCAAACGATTTATTTGGAATGAAGATGGTTCGAGTATAAATTACAATTATACTGAACGCCCCAGGCGTCAGGACTTCAATGGCACATTGATCGAAAATGGTGCAATATATATATCCAGCAAAGACAATTTCATTCAAAATAAAAACAGGCTTGGCGGGAAAATTGGGTTTATTAAAATGAATGAAGATTCATTAACAGAAATTGATGAAGTAAGCGACTTCATTATTATTGAAGAATTGTTAAAGAAGCGATTCATTAATGCAAACCGGGGATTTAATAAAATTAAAGCTTTTTGTGTTGATGTGGATGGGGTTTTCACAGATGCTACACTTACTGTGACTGATGATGGAGAGTTTTCAAAGTCATTTTCGGTCAGAGATGGCATGAGCATTTCACTTTTAATGGCTACTGGTGTTGAGGTCATTGTACTTACATCGGAAAACTCAAAAGTTGTTGCCCAGCGCATGAAAAAACTAGGTATTGCTGATACCTATCTGAATGTCAAGGATAAATTTTCATTTCTTGAAGATCTACTTGAACGAAAAGAGTATACAAGAGAAAACATTGCCTACCTGGGCGATGATATTAATGACATGGCCAATATTTTATCCTGTGGACTTGGACTATGTCCAAAAGATGCTGATTCTTCAATCATAAATAGTGCAGATATCGTATTCACTCGTAAAGGGGGCGATAGAGTAGTAAGAGAAGCATGTGAGTTTATTATAAAATATAATCATAGATTCTAAAGAAGACACAATGTATAAGTACCCAAAAGTAATCGCTGAGATAGGATGTAACCATAAAGGTGATATTAAGATTGCCAGGGAGCTGATCAAAATGGCAAAGATTTTCTGCAATGCGGATATTGTAAAATTTCAAAAAAGAAATAACAAAGAATTACTTACTGAGGAACAGTATAATGCACCTCATCCAAACCCGGCCAATTCTTATGGTGAAACATATGGTGAACATCGTGAATACCTTGAGTTTAGTGCAGCGCAACATAAAGAACTCAAAGATTATTGTGATGAATTATGCATTACATACTCATCATCTGTTTGGGATCTTACTTCGGCAAAAGAGATTGCCAGCCTTGCTCCGGAAATGATAAAGATTCCTTCTGCCTGCAATAACAATTTTGAGATGCTTGGTTGGCTGTGCGAAAATTATTCAGGTGAGATTCATGTTTCAACAGGTATGACCACAAAGAAAGAAATAGAGGAAATTGTTAACTTCTTTGTCGACAAAAAACGAAATCAGGATTTAATACTTTATAATTGTACTTCCGGATACCCGGTTCCTTTTGAGGATGTATGTTTATTGGATATAAGCTATCTGAAAGATAAATACGGATCTGTCGTAAAGAAAATAGGTTTTTCCGGTCATCACCTTGGTATTGCCATCGATGTTGCAGCTTACACATTGGGAGCTTCCTACATTGAAAGGCATTATACCTTAGACAGAACCTGGAAGGGTACCGATCATGCAGCTTCACTGGAACCCGATGGTGTAAGGAGGCTTGTTCGTGATCTGAATGCCGCTTACAAAGCGCTTGCATACAAAGAAAAAGACATTCTGGATATTGAACAGGAACAGCGGGATAAACTGAAGTATGAAAAGTAAAAGCTTATTTGGCATAGGATGAATAAAAGATTTCAAAATGATGCTAAAGCTACCTTAAGGCTTAACAGCGCAATAAATAATATACGTCATCAGGGATTTAAAGCATGGATATATAAGCTATGGACAGTTATTCTACATAAATATTTTAGCTTTTTATATCACAAACGCAATTTCAGGTTAAAATTTCTCAATAATAAGTGTCCTGTTCATTATGGTGTTTGGGGATTTAGAAATGCCGGAGATACAGTATTGTATAAGGAAGTAGAGAATTGCTTTCAAAAGAAAGTTTTCCGGCGCAGGGATATTACAAAAGGAGAGATAGTAAAAACTGAAATTGACAAAATTAATTCCAGGAACAGTTTTCTGGTTCTTGGAGGGGGAGGTTTGTTCCTCAAAGATTCAAACCCAAATCAAAATAGCAACTGGCAATTTAACATATCTGTTGAGAATTTAAGCAAAATAAACATCCCTGTGGTTTTGTTTGCCATTGGATATAACAGATTCAGAAACCAGGAAGATTTTGATGAATTATTTAAAAAACACCTTCTAAATACTATAGAGAAATCTGTATTTGTTGGTCTAAGAAACCAGGGAAGTATTAATGCTATTAAGGCCTATTTACCGGATCATTTGCATGAAAAGCTGGTTTTTCAACCTTGTCCGACAACAATAATTAAATATAGTAATCCCAAATTTTACAAGGAAATTGATATTAATAATTCCAAAAATAAGATAATTGCAATAAATATAGCCGCCGACAGATTAAACAAACGGTTTGATGGTCGGGAAGACGCTATAATCAGCTCTATTGTCAAACTTGCTGGTGATTATCGTAGTAAAGGATGGAAAGTACTGTTCGTAGGCCATACACTTCAAGACAAAATAATTAAATCATATATTAATAACGATTTTAAATATGTTGATCTAACATTTAAATCAACAAAAAGGATTTGTTCATTTTATAGCAAGGTAGCTTTAACAATCGGAATGAGAGGACACGCACAAATGATTCCTTTCGGCCTTGGTAATCCTATTATTTCATTGATATCACATGATAAATTGAAATGGTTTCTTGATGATATTGGACATCCCGAATGGGGAGTTGAAATCAAAGATGAAGCAATGGAAGCAAATCTCCAACAAAAAATAAATATGATAATAGAAAATTACCAGGATATAAGAATACAGATAAAAAATGCCCAGGAAAATTTAAAAAGAATTACAGATAAAAATATCGACGATATATACAAGAAAATTAATAAGCAATAGTATTGAAAGGAGGACTTTAAATTACAAGTGGAAAGCAAGATGAAGGGGAAACAATTATTTGTTATTTATAGCTATTACCAGTTATTGATTGCATTGGTCGAATCAGCGAAAAATCCAAAAGGTGAAAATAATTTTATCATTTGGAATCAGATTAAGATGTTCTCCGGATTTATTGATAATATTAATAAGCTACCTTTCATTAACAGTGTTGTTGTACTACCCCATGAACTTAATGATTTTGCAAAAAAGGGGCATTCTATTAAAAAATACATTAATTATTTTAAGTATAATTTGGAATGGTATAGCAAGTTTATTGATTTTCAACAACTGGATAACTTGTGTGATAAAAGTGAGATTAATGTTTTTTTATTGTCAAATCCACTGGTATTATTTGTGTTAAAAAAGTACCCGGACAATAATTTTAGGTTCATTGAAGAAGGTGAAACAACGTATGCCCAGAACAAATTAACACTTGTCAGCTGGGTGAAAAGAAATATCTATAGACTACCGTTTGACGATAAAAAAAATCCGTCAGTAAAAGAGATTTGGGTAAAATTCCCGGAGCGGCTTAATCCCGAATTACAAAGTAAAGTATCATATTATAATAGCCAGGAACAATTTTTATCCTTAAAGAGTAAGGACATTGATTATATTATTGATGCTTTTAATGCCCGGAATATTTATAAATTAAAAGTTTCCGGCAGATCCATAATAATACTAACTCAACCCTTATCTGAAGATAAATTGTTAACTGAACAGCAGAAGATAGAAGCATATAAAAAAATAATCCATGATTATGGTAAAGGATATAATATTGCTATCAAAGTTCATCCCCGGGATAAAACAAATTATGAAGCAATATTTCCTGGCTGCCTGATCATAAGCAAATTATTCCCGGCTGAACTGTTTAATGTGTTTAATATTTCCTTTACCAGGGGCGTAACTATTTTTAGCTCATCAATTTATAATATTGAGAATATTGAAGAAAAAATATTTTTGGGTATTGAATGGAATGAGATATTAAACGCGAATTTTAATAGTAGGTACAAATAAGGCCAACCATGGATAAAACACCTCAGAGAAAAAATAATATACTTGCTATTATTATAACCTATAACGGTGCCAAATGGATTTCCAAGTGTATCAACAGTTTACTCAAGTCAATCGTTACTATGGACATTTTGGTAATCGATAACGATTCGGCCGACGACACAATAAACATAATCAGGAAAGAATTTAATTCAGTTGAGATTTTAATATTAAAGGAAAATCTTGGCTTTGGTAAAGCGAATAATATTGGATTTAAAAAGGCAATTGATGAGGGTTATGAATATGTTTTTCTTCTTAACCAGGATGCATGGATAACTGATGAAGATGGAATAAAAAAATTGGTAGAATCATTTAAATCTGATTCTTCTCTGGGAATCTGCTCTCCTATGCAATTTAAGAATCAACAGGATCTGGACCTTAAATTTTCTTCATACCTTAAAGCATATAATCGGGAATTATATTCTGCTTATAGAAAGAATAAACTTAAAAATAATCTTTATAAGGTAAAATTTGTTAACGCAGCAGCATGGCTTATAAGCAATAAATGTCTCAACCAGGTCGGTCTTTTTGCTCCAATTTTTAAACACTATGGTGAGGATAATAATTTTGCTCACAGGGCTATTTTCTATGGATTTGATATTGCCGTTAATCCTCAGGTTAAAATTATCCACGATCGTCCTCAAAAACAAATGGTTGAAATTGAAACAGAAAACTACAGGAAGCGAGTGGCAAGCCTCTACATAGAAAGATTAATGAATATTAATCATTCCTTAGTTTTTCAATTCATCTATATTATTGCTATTGTATTTATTAAGAGTTTGAAAACCCTATTTTCCTCTCATTATAAGAAAACATTAGTACCGCTTCGTGCATTTTTTGATATGACTCCTAAAACTAAATTAATACTTCAGCAAAGGAAACAAACAAGAATACCACAAGCTTTTTTGTAATTATAATTTTATTTTAGACATAAGCTTCTTCACTATTTTTTGCGAATCCTCGGATATTGGAAACAGGCCAAAAAACAAAAGAGAACTTATAGTTATTATTGCTCCTCTCAAGATTATGTCCAAAACTAATTTTTGCTGGGAAATTAATGAGATCAGAAAGTATACTGCAATATAAAATGCGATTGCAGCAATAAATCGCCAATTAAATGGCTGCATTCTGAATTTCCAGAATAAAAAGAGGTAGCGCATTAGATTATTCAAAAGAAGAGAAGCTGCAATAGCAATTGCTGCTCCCGTAATACCCCAAATTGGAATAAAGAAATACATTAAAGCAACAACTACAACAATCAGGATTGCAGTAAACAGCAAGCTAACCCAGTAGTATTTTGAAAAGTTGATAATAATTCCATTTGCACCCGTACTCATATCAATCAGATATCCCAGGCCTATAAAAAATATAACCCATTTCGATGCCAGGTAATCCTCTCCAACAATAATCAGGATATTATCAATATTTGACCAGATCCCGATAAATAAAAAACCACCTATTATCAACTGATTTATACTACTCTTATAATATATTTCCTTAATCTTGTTGATGTCAAATTCTTTAAAGGCATCTGCTATTAGTGTTCCTGAAATTTTCAGCAACGATCTTGAAGGCAAGGCAACCAGAGCCCCAAAATAAAATGCAATGGTATAAACTCCCGTATTTTCAAGGCCAAGAAGATGATTGACAAAGATTTTGTCAATATTAAAAACAATCATAGAGCCAAATCCACCAATTAAACTAAACAGTGCATAGTTTAATATTTCTTTTTTCATCTTACTATCCACTATACTGAAATCAGGTTTCAGGTTTATCTCTCCTTTTCTCCACAGGTGTACCAGTATTATTAATGCTTTAAGACTTACTACGGCTGCATAACCAAGAATCAGCTGATGAATGGTGATTAGTTGAAAAACGAACATCAAGGTTATTGAAAAGATCAGAATACGTTGTAGGAATTCCTGGAGAAAAACTCCAAATACAGCATCATACAAAACTTTGTTAAAAGTATCTAGAAACAAAAAGATCAGGTTGGCCAGGGTAAATGGTATAAGCAGATATATATACGATGCAAACAGAGGGGATTTATCCATATTTAAATCCACCAATGAAGGGCTAAATATGAAATACAATAATAAAAACAGGGAAAACCCAATGATATGAAATACCAGTGCAATAAATAAAAAGCCATTATGGCCCTTTTCTTTGTCTCTGAAATATGAAAATAATCGAGTGGTGACTCCCTGGAAACCTAAACCAGCTAAGCGTCCTGTAAGGTTTGAATAAGCAATTAAAATACCGAAAAGCCCTACAATATCAGGTGTTAAATACTCTGTATATAAATAAGTTGTAGTAACAAAGCCTATTATTACACCAACGTATGACCAAATACTTCCTTTTATAGTCTGTTTGACTATTATTCCCATAATTTAGCAATTTCAGTCACCTCAAATCGTCCCGGACATTTTAGACAATCTAAATGTATGAAAAGGCTTCAGATGAAACAAAGTATCATTGAAAAATCTGTAAATCTTCCATATCATTAAAAGATACTCTGCTAAAAAAGCTATTTTTGTCAAATTAATACAAATGTATACAGAGCATGCAGCAAAAAATTAATTTCTCTAAAGCGATTCCATATCTGGTCGCGGTTGTATTTTTTCTTATTCTTTCCTATGCCTATTTTCCCTCATTGCTTGAAGGGAAGAAACTCGACCAGCATGATGAAAAGACTTACAAAGGAGGGGCAAAGGAACTGATAGATTTCAGGGAGAATACTGGTGAAGAAGCCCTTTGGACCAACAGCTCATTTGTTGGAATGCCTTCTTATTTAATAAGTACCGCTTACAAAGGAAACCTGCTGCAGTATATAAATAAAATTGTACAAGTGGGACCACGTCCCGGAAGCTATTTGTTTATCCTTTTGCTGGGAGGATTTTTATTGATGCTCTCCTTAAAAATTAATCCATGGCTTGCTGTTGTGGGGGCCATTGTTATTGCATTTTCCTCATATAATTTCATTATTATACTTGCGGGGCATAACACCAAAGTAGTTGCCATAGCTTATGCTGCCCCGGTATTGGCTGGGATTTTTCTAAGCTTTCGGGGTAAAAAGCTACTTGGCGCAGCTATCACAGGGCTGTTTCTCTCCTTACAGATTCTAGCAGGACATCCACAGATTACCTATTATTTGCTGATCATCGTCCTGATCTATGGTATTTCTGAACTCTATTTTGCTATTGTAGATAAAACAATAAAAGATCTATTTGTATCGGTGGGAATGCTGGCAGTAATTGTAGTATTCGCCGTGATGAGTAATTACAGTAAGCTTGCTACAACGATGGAGTACGGTGATTATTCCATGCGAAATAAGTCTGAGCTTACTGATGATTCAGGAGACCAGACAGGAGGTCTTCCTATTAGTTATGCCACACAATGGAGTTATGGAATTGATGAGACCATGACACTTCTTATCCCAGGATTCAGGGGAGGATCCAATAATGTTGAGCTATCGGAAAACTCAAAAACTTATGAAGCATTGAGTAAGTTGGATAAGAATTTTGCAAAGCAGTTTATCGAGCATGTTAACTTCTATTGGGGAAAACAGATAATAACCTCGGGACCGGTTTATGTGGGAGCAATCGTCGTATTTCTATTTGTCTTAGGACTGTTCCTGGTTGATAAAAGATATAAGTGGTGGATCCTTGGTGCTGCAGTCCTGGGAATTATGTTATCATGGGGGAAAAACTTCCTCCCCCTTACAGAATTCTTTATGAATTATGTTCCGGGATATAATAAATTCCGGACTGTAAGTATGACACTTGTGATACCGCAGATCGTAATGCCGATTCTTGCGATGCTCGCTCTCAAAAAGGCCATATTTGATGATATCCCAAAACAAAAACTATTTAAGGCCTTAAAATGGTCAGCGGGTATAACCGGAGGTTTAGCGCTACTTTTTGTGTTAATGCCATCCATGAGTGGGAATTTCTCATCAGATAATGATGTCCGTATGGTTCAATCAATTTCAGGATCAAATATGCAGGTGCAACAACTATTAATGGACTCTCTGATACCTGCTCTTGAAGAAGACCGGAGTACAATGGTTCGCAATGATGCCTTCCGATCACTATTATTTATTCTACTTTCTGCCGGATTGATTTACCTGTACCGTATTAGGAAAATTAAAATGAGTCAATACATGGTTATTGGCCTGTTTGGAGTGCTGTTTTTGGCAGACATGTGGCCTGTAAATAAACGATTCCTGAATGAAGATAACTTTGTATCTAAATCTGTTGCTAAGCAACCGTTCACACCAAGTGTTGCAGACAATGCAATTCTTAATTCAAAAGGATTAAACAACCGGGTACTTAATTTAACTGTCAGTCCGTTTATGGACGCTAGTACATCATATTTTCATCAATCAATTGGGGGTTACCATGGCGCCAAGATGGGGCGCTACCAGGATCTTATCAATACATTGCTTCCTGACGAAATGAATATGTTTATTCACGCTGTACAGAGTCAGGATATACAGATGCTGGATTCAACACTGGTGAATCTGAATGTCCTGAATATGCTGAATACAAGGTACATTATTGTAAACCCAAATTCTGCTCCGATGGTAAATACTTTTGCCATGGGAAATGCCTGGTTTACTGAAGAGATTGTTGTTGTTGCCAATGCTGATGAAGAAATTGATCAGCTTGCTCAAATTGATATCAGGAAACAGACAAGTGTTGATCAGCGTTTCAATTCATATATCAAGGACAAAAAATTCAGCCCCGACTCTTCGGCGTTTATTTCCCTCGTTGAGTATGAGCCAAATAAACTCACTTATAAATACAACTCATCGTCTGAGCAGCTAGCTGTATTCTCTGAAATTTTCTATGATAAAGGATGGCAAGCCTATATTGATGATGTGAAGAGTGAGCATTTCAGAGTCAATTATATTTTGCGTGGAATGTTTATCCCGGAAGGTGATCATACTATCATTTTTGAGTTCAAGCCAAAAACATATTATACCGGAGAGAAGATTTCCTATGCCAGTTCCGTGGTCCTGATTCTCTTAATGCTTGGTGCAATATTTTTTGACTGGAAAAACCGGAAAAAAGAATTAGTAGCGTCTTAACCAACGATAGCGACGTGCACTGTTTCCCATTTTATAAGAAATGGAAATTTCATGTGTTCCAAAATTAAAACGCTGCATGCTCGACAGGGAATAATCAAATGCATATCCAATGAACAATCCATTGGCACGCATTCCAAGCATGCTAACAATACTTCCGTCTGTTCTAAACGCTATGCCTGCCCAATAATCTTCATGGTAATAGAATTTAACACCAAGGTCTGCCTGAGGAATAAATTGCTCAGTTGTTTTTAACAAAACATTTGGCTCTATTTCCAGGACTCTTGAAGGCTTGAATGTATATCCTCCAACGACCCAGTAGTGTCTTAGAATTTTATAATTGGTTCCTTCGGCTGATCCAATTCTAATAGCAGATTGAAACAAGTTGCTTACACTGGCACCAACAAAATAGACTGTATTGGTCCAATATACTCCAAAATCAGCATCCGGAATATAACCAACATCCTTAATTCCAATTGCCTGAATAAGATCCGTATTTCCGGATCCAAACTCAAGGGCATCTTCGTCAATCCTGAATTGGAAGAACTTTCCTGCCAATCCGAAAGACAACTGGTGATTGTTCATAATGATATGATAGGCATAAGAAAATTGCACCCCGGTACGGGACACGCTACCATTTTTATCATTGATCACGTAAGCACCCAGTCCAACCCGGCCTTTTGTACTTGGCAGCAAGATATTCTTCTTTCTAACAGGATGGTTCACAATCTTGTGTGATTGCTGCAGAATCCTTGTTTGATAGCTTGCTGAAAATGTTTGGGGAGAATCGCCAAATCCCAACCATTGTTGCCTGGCTGTAGTATTAACAGATGTATATCCATCATATCCGGCCATGGCGGGATTCAAGATAAATCCGTTCAGCACATACTGGCTAAAGATAGGCATCTGCTGGCCATTAACCGTGAAACACGACAAAGCCAACAGCAGTATCATTATATTTCTGCTCTTACTATTCAATAGTTATCTATAGCAACGCTATTTTACGTTTTTATCGTATAATAGTTACATTTCCTTTTATAGGTGGGTCTCCATTATTAAAGTCAAGGATATAATGATATGAATCAATTGGCATATCCCTGCCCTTGTATGTTCCATCCCAGGGCTCATCAACTACATTGCTTGAATAATATATGAGCTCACCCCACCTGTTGTAAATTCTTAATTCCGCGTCCGGATAATAAATCATATCTGAAGTTCCATCCTCATCCTCATCCAATATCCATGTATCATTTGAACCATCGCCGTTTGGCGTAAAAGCATTGGGTACAATCAAACATGATTCACGTTCCGGGAATACTATGGCGGTATCTTCACGGATACAACCATTAAAGTCAGTTAATACAATAACATATACCCCTGGCAACAAGTAGTCAAAGAAGTCATCCTGATAGCCATTGACTTTTGTTATATACGGAGGTACACCTCCATCGATATAGTTTATTGTTATTGTACCATTCGGTTCATCCCTGCACTCTGCCATTGTCGTCTCAAATTCCAGATATAAAGAATCCGGCTGAACAAGTGTGATCACAGTATCAATGCGACAATTATTCACATCCTCCATTCTTAAGGTATATTCACCCTCAGGAAGATTTGTTAACAAGTCTCCTGTTAAGGATGAACTATTCCATGTGAATTGATAAGCCGGTGAGTTTTCATCAGGTGTCCCTCCATCCGGAAATAGTTTAATTTCACCTGTAGGAATGCCATAACACAATGGATCAACAGCATCTATTTCCAGGGTAAGAGGAGGTGGAGCAACAATAGTGGTATCAGCGAAATATGGACAATCATTTTGATCTTCTCCTTCTACAGAATAATAACCAGTCGAAAGATTTTCTATGAAATCAAATCCTGATTCTCCATTACTCCATCTATATGTAAATGCCGGCATTCCTCCTTCAATAGTTACGGCAAGAATTCCATCTTTAGAGTCGTGACAGGAAATCTCCCTTCCGTTATAATCAGAAGTTATATGAATTGTTGGTATAATCTCTCCGTTTTGAACCAGCTCATAAGTTGAGTCAATGGTACAGCCATTATCATCAGTAACTACAACATAGTATATACCAGCTGGAACATTTTCAAGATCCTGATCTTCGCTTCCTGTGTCCCAGCTATAATCATATTCTCCCGAGACTGCAATATTTCCTCCTCCTGGTGTAAGATAAATTGTTGATAAATCTCCAAAACAATAGAGATCACCAAGTGAATCATTCAAAAATAATGCCGGTGGAGACTCCAATTGAAATGAATAAAATGCTTCGCAATTATTTAAATCTCTGAGTATTACATCATAATCCCCTTCAATCAAATCCTTTTGCAGGGGATCACCATCTACTGTCCCTGGTCCTGTCCATACATACTGATATGGACTTGTCCCTCCATCTGGAATAATACTTATTTTTCCATCATTTCCTCCAAAACAACTTATGTCATAACCATTTTTCGATCCAAGGATATCAACAATGGTCGTTGCCCAGAGTGAATCTGTTTGCGACAATACAATCATGGTACCTCTTGTACATTGAATTTGGTCTTTGATCTCAATATAATATGTATCTGCAGGTAGGCCTATTTGATCCATTGCACCCGGATCAGCGAAATTAAATTCATCGGCTGATCTCCAGCTATAACTATAGATCCCATCTTCTGTTTTGGTTCCCCCACCAAATATCGTATCAAAAGAAATTTCCCCATCTTCAATTCCATAACAGCTTACATCTTTGCCATTGTAGTCGCGGGTAACGGTTGAGAATTCTATTTGAGATGGCTGTTCCAGTGTATCAATAAAAGTACCATTACAACCATATTTATCTGTAACTTTCACAGAATATTCACCAGCAACGAGTGTTTCTACCTTTATACTATCAGTATGTCCGTTTACTCCCGGGCCTGTCCAGTAAAAGTCATTTTTGAATTGATGTATATGACCACCAGTATATTCAAGGTCAAGTGTTCCATCTGACAAACCAAAACAGCTTATATCCCACTCACCTGGATATGGAGCATTCATTTTTACTATCTCAATAGAATCAGGTTGTGTGATCGTATCCGGCTTTAGCCCATCTCCATCTACACAACCATAAGCATCTGTAACCAAGTAATAATAGACCCCGGCAGGTTGATCCGACAAAAGGTTATCAGTATCTATTGGAGTCACCAGGTCTCCTTCCTTATACCACTTATAACTAAATGGAGCTTGACCAAAAGTACCTGCAACTTCAATATATCCTGAATCCCCATAACATTTTATATCATAAGTTTCTGCATATAATGTTCTTGATCGGCGTGTTACCTGGGACGCTACTTCATCAGGATCATCAAGTTGTGAACTTACAGTATCAGAACAGCCATTGATATCAAATGCCTGGAAAATATATTGACCTATTTCTGCATCAAGAATATTTAGTGTGCTATCAAAATTTGATGAGTTTAAATTTTTCCAAAAATAACTGTAATCTAAATGTCCTCCGGTAACTACGTTTTCGATATATCCATCAGTGTCTCCAACACAATGAGGTGGATGTAGCGTTTGTTCTATAGCTAATATTTCCGGTTCTGTTAAGACAAATGATCCTGTAACATTGCATCCAATTGTATCTGTTATACTAAATGTATACGGACCTGCCGGCTGATTAAGCAAAGAGTCGATTGGATTATTCAAATGTGTTCGTATGGTGTTGTCAAGAGAATTCTTCCAAACAAAAGTATAGTCTGACCTGTAGTCACCACCAACAGATTCAAGTTCAACTTTACCATCTGATAAACCAAAACAACGAATATTGTCTCCTCCGATAAAGGTATCCGGCACTGCAAATCCAGTCAAAACAGGAACCATTTTCACAATTACTGCAGTATCGATACCCCCTAAACAATCATGGCTCATGCCATAAGTATCTTCAATGTATGGAATGAAGCGATAAGAGAGTTCTTGAATCGTTGGTTCTGCATGGCTTAAAGAATCTGAAAAATCATCATTTACAGGTAGCCATCCACTTGCTGTTGATGTTTCGCCAGTGAAATCATCACCAGTATCTGTTGTATTGAGATTATACTTTATGGTTCCCGTAGTGATCTGGTAATTTTCAATCTCCAGGAATACTTCTACGCCGTTACAATAGATTGTATCCGGAGTGGAAGCAATTATAGTTGGTGTGGGATTCACGAATATCACCGCAGTATCTGCAATACCTTCACAATAGGTGTATTCAGGTCCAAAAGGAATTATTCTGTAAATAATTGAATCAAGATCACTACCCGGATTTGTTAAGGTATGATTTATTGCATTTCCACCGGCTAAGTCGAAGCTCTCCCAGCCTGATAAATTTCCAGAGTATAGTACTTGTAATATAAAAGTTGAAAGAGGAACATCACTTGTAATAGCAATACTTGTTGTTTCTGTATTACAGATAATTTGTCTGTCGGGGGTAGCAAAAGCTTCAGGTATTGGGTTAACAGTCAATGTAACTGTATCACTAATATTATAGTGTCCGTGCCTATGCGTAATAATTACTCTGTATTGATATCCTGTCATACCAATAACGGCAACCGGAATATCCAGTCGGTCAGTTTGGGTTCCGGTATAAACAGGTCCATCAGAAATATCCACCATTCCACCACCATCATCCACCTGCCATTGATAAGTTATGCGTTTGCGTCCTCTGGCCTCCACTTCAAACCATGCTGGAGTTCCATCGCAAACAGATGTATCCAATGGCTGTTCCATAATTCTCGGTCTGCTATGGCCAAAAGCAAAATGGTGACCGTTACCATTTCCATCAAAACCATCATCGAGGTTCGCCCGGAAACCTATTGAATCACTTTCACTAGCATCTTTATGTGTTCCGTCCAGCTCCCAGTCTCCACCATCATCACGTCTCATTACCCTGGCAATATCATGAATTGTATCAGAGAATCCTGCTCCTTTCATGTTAATGTCATAATTATAACTCTGGAATCCCTCATAGGGTGTGAGACTCCAATATCCATCAGGATACTGCTCATATACCTCTACACTGTCATCTTCTACAGGAAGACCAGCAGATCCGGGATCAGTCTTGAAAAATTCTGAGAGAAAAGATCCTCCAGTTGGAGTTACATTTAAGTTTAGATTTAACGGATTGTAATATGCATCAGATCCTATAGGGAAAAGGTAATTACCTGTACTGTTCAGTCCTCTTTCAAACTTACCAATAACACGACCACCAGTATTTGAAAGGTATTTTAAAGATTCTTTGGACCGGTTCGAGAGGTATAATTTATTTGCAACACCTGTAAAGACATTACCGGAATCCAGGGTAAGAGAATTGGTAACAGTTACATTGTCAGATATAATAATTCTGTTCACCGGATTTGCTCCAGTATTATTAATACTAAGATTATAAAAAGTTTCACCTCCCATTCTTGTGATGGTCTGCAGGTTGAATCCATTAAAATGAACAGTTCCTGTGTCCGGGGTAAATACTCCTGTATTGGTCCAGTTACCACCTATATTAAAAGTACCAATCCCACTTGTTGTTCCAAGATTTAAGTTTATATAATCCCCGGAAAGATTAATTACTCCATCATTCGTAATACTATCCTCAGTATTTTCGATAGTATGTCCATCAACTACGGTTCCTCCCGTAACAGAAATAACCGCTCCTTTATTATTTATGACCTGGGCATTTAATGATAGAGAGAAAAACAGCAACAAAGAAATCACAAGAGAGATTGCAATCTTCGGAGAAGATTTAATCTTTCCTGGGTTGGGGTTCTTTGTATGTATGATTCTGTAAATCATTCTCTATTTACATCTCACTATTTATAATAATTTCTCTTTAATCTTTTTTCCTAATTACCTTTTCAAGTCTAATATCAAAAACCAACGCTGTATAAGGAGGTATTAATCCTGCATGCCCTGCTGGCCCATATGCAAGAGCTGAAGGAATAAATATCCTCCACTCTGATCCTTCTGGCATTAATTGAATTGCTTCACTTAAGCCTGTAATTAAATTTGAGGTTAGATTATAAATAGGTTGTTTATTCTTATAAGTATCTTCAAAGGAGGAACCATCAGGAAAAATACCAATAGCATTGAAAACAATAGAATCTTTTGCTGCAGGGCGAATTCCATTACCGGTTTTTACCACTATATAATGGACCCCGTTAGGCAGTGCTCCTATTCCCGATTTCCCCTTCAATTCGGCAAATAGTTGTGCTTCCATTTGTCTGTTCCTTTCAGCTTGAGTAGTAAGCTGATATGCAGCAATTCGAGGAATTATTGTAGAATCCGTTACAGCAAGGACTCTATTATTGATCACATCATTCATCCCTATGTTAAACAAGCCTGATTTATCTTTTTCAAATCCATTCTTAAGCATCCACTGGCCAATGAAGGCACCAAGAGTGTATTGTAGTGTATCTGCCTGTGAGTGTAATTTTGCTTGTGATTGAGTCACATTTGCAGATGCATTCATCTGTTGTTGAGCAGATAAACTACTGGTGATCAGTAAAGCTGCAAATGCGAAAATTGCAATTTTCATATTTTTTATCTTGTCCATACTATTATAACGGCTTGTTGATACTTAAAAATTGAATCCCATCATAAATCAGTATATAGAGATTACCCGCAGAAATTTCATTATCATCAAAGGTATCTAATACGTTATTCTTCTTCTGTTTCATGATATCTTTAGCAAGAAGAGTGTTAACTTTTATAGTACAAGCACCCTCATTATTATCTCCAGGCATAAAAACGATCATCATACCTTTTACATAGGCTGTTGGTGCAGGAGAGAGTTCAATAAAATAATCATCTCCGCCACCGGCATCATCCACACCGAAATTAAATGCGCCATTTATAGTAGTTGAACCCCCGATCAGCACTTCGCTTGATGTTGTTCCTGTATTATCTCCAATATTCACAGTTCCAGCAACATCACCCGTTGCGATATTTACAGTTGAAGAAGCTGTCCCAGTTCCGATATTAAGAGTTTGTGCTGCTGAAGATGAGCCAATATTAACTGTCCCTGAAGTATTTCCTGTTCCAATATTAGTCGTGTTTGTTGTTGCATTGTTATTTATATTAACTGCACCAACAACTGTTATTCCAGCATTAAATGTCCCCAGTACCGACCAGGTATGTGCTCCTGTCCAGATTGGAGCAATTCCTTGCGAGAGTGCAGGAGCAGCATCGCTCCTCATCGCATTTGTTGCTGATCCATTTATTGCAGTAAGTCCAATAGTTGCAGCAGGGTTAGAAAAAGTACTTGCTGCTGCACTAATTACCGAGCCTGTCATAGTTAAACCGGTACCGAGTGTAATTTCCTGAACTGCAGTGCTTGCAAACGAGCTACCCAATAGTCTGCTGGTAGTACTAGCTGTCTGCATTTTGGCATATGTTATTGAATTATTTGGAATTGTTGTCGCAAAAGTACCTGTGCCTGTACCGGTTACAGCACCCGTAAGTGTAATCGTTTGATCACCTGTGTTTGAGCCACTGGAAGTACCACTGAATGTACCACTTTGAGTTGCCAAAGTACCCAGACCTAAATTAGTTCTCGCGGTAACAACATTGGACAAATCAGATAAATTATTTGACTTAACCATCAACCCACTTAAATCCTGATCTCCATTATTTGTGCCAGACAAATTAGTTGCAGAAACTGCCCCTGTAAAAATTTGTCCTGAGATATCTGCTTTACCATCGATCTGTGTCTGAGCATTGCTGCTTAAGGTATTGATATACTGGAACACGGCGCTGGTTACACTCCCATCAGCGATCTTGGTCGCATCGATCTTAGCTGCTGAGTTGATATCTACATCCATGATCTCATCATTAGCGATCTCATCAGTAGTTACCGCACCAGTTCCTATATCATCTGTTGTAATTGTATTGTTAAATATCTTCGCTGATGTAACCGCTCCATCTGAGATGTCT
>CAZIFQ010000001.1:34696-263096 GCA_964538375.1 uncultured Bacteroidaceae bacterium
TTAGTATCTCATCTGTAGTTACCGCACCAGTTCCTATATCATCTGCTGTAATTGTATTGTTAAATATCTTCGCTGATGTAACCGCTCCATCTGAGATGTCTTCCTCAAGGATTGTTGCATTTAATATCTCATCTGTAGCAACACCGCCGGTAGAGATATCCACTGCAAGGATCGTCTCATTGAGTATCTCATCTGTAGTTACCGCACCAGTTCCTATATCATCTGCTGTAATTGTATTGTTAAATATCTTCGCTGATGTAACCGCTCCATCTGAGATGTCTTCCTCAAGGATTGTTGCATTTAATATCTCATCTGTAGCAACACCGCCGGTAGAGATATCCACTGCAAGGATCGTCTCATTGAGTATCTCATCTGTAGTTACCGCATTTGGCTGGATCTGTGCATCCCCCGCATTATCTACATCAATATCTCCTATAATATCTACACTGTTGATCGTTGTTCCATCTCCAACAAGCATAAAACCATTGCCCGAAGCAACCAATGCACTCTGATTATCTGTGTCGTCTCCTACTATGATGTTTCCTTCATTCAGATTGTTCTCTGTATCTATCTCATTATCTACATAGTTCTTTGTCGCTGCATCCTGAGCAAGTGTCGGGTCAGCCAGATTGTTGATCTGTTGACTACCCAAATCTACAGCTGCTGTCGCTGCGCCAAATCCACTCAATGGAATATTTACCTTATCAAGATCAATATTTGCTATCGTACCATTTAGTATCTCATCTGTAGTTACCGCACCAGTTCCTATATCATCTGCTGTAATTGTTCCATTAAAAATATCTTCTGACAGGATTGTTTCGTCAAGTATCTTAAATGAGTTCACTGCTTCTTCAGTGATTGTAATGGTTCCATCATCAATTATTGTAGCATCTCCGTCAAGACTTACAACCTGTGGTGCATCTGCATCTTTTCCAACCACAATCTGTCCATTAGCCAAGCCTCCTAATTCAACAATAGCTCCGCCACTTGAAACCATAAGCCGATTATTAACCAACGCTACACCCGAATTCGTTCCACCATTAGCAACAGGCAATACCCCTGCCGAAGCGGGCAGGTTCGTAAGTAGCGACCAGCCTGGTGCTCCTGCTGCTGTATTCATCAACAAAGCACCAGTAACCGGTGAAGGAGGAAGAAGAGTTACCGGATTAATCCCATTGCCATAAATTAAATTGTAGGATATAATTGAAGATAGCCCGGTTCCTCCGTAGAGTACCTCAACGATATCGGCATTCCAGGTTCCCGAAATAATGGTACCCAAGGTTGTTATTGAAGTTTGCCCAATATAATCACCATCAATATCAATAATTGGATCTTCTGCTGTTCCCGTGATTAATATCCGATCCATTGTACCGGTAACACTGTTGACACCAACATTACCTGCAAATAAATTTACCCAGATCGTACCATTAAACATGGTGAGTTTATTGGTTGTTGTATTATAGACGATCAGGCCTGTAGCAGGAGCTGCAATAGCCGCCCGCTCTCCTGTCATCATTCGAGGCACCAAAAAACCCCTTTCAACTGATTGCAACTCCAAAATAGCTGAAGCATCAGGCGAAATAGAAACCTCACTGATCCCTACTCCCTGAGCAAAAGATTTTTGAGCTCCAAGGGTTATTAGAAGGATCACAATACCCAACAATATTTTTAATCGAGAGATACGCATATATTTTTCAATACTCCATTTTGCAACGAAGGGCCTTTCCAAAGATGTTGTGCAATTTGTATTCATAATATACCTCCTTAATTTTTTTCTTTTTTTCATCAATACTTAGCCTGAATTTCAGACCGAACAAAACCGAGCTGCATCCTCAACTTACTTTACTAGTACCATCCTTAATGACAATGCAATTCTGACCAATAAATATGATGTAAATTGGCAGAACAGATTCCCTTATATTTTTAATCCTTAATATTTCCCTACTACTAAACAGTTTATTTATATTTTAGTGAATTAAACTCTAAATATAATTATAGAATTCAAAATTATTAACAAGTCTTTAGAACATTCAAAATTTATACGTAAAAAACAGCCATTAGGTTGCTTTTAAAAGTAATAAAAATCAATATTTATATGGGATATTAATTGGTGAAAATTGTGCGAAGGATTTCTACTGATTTTATTTCCTTCAAACTCTCCACATGAAACATGTAAAATTCCAGTAGAGAATCGAGAAATATATTTCTACCCGACTGGTTTACAATTAGCTTGTCGAGTGCTTCATAATTATTTGAAAAACAAGCGTGCCAGTACTTTCCAAGCTCTTCTTCCCGAGTAAGATCAGTAGTATTTGCCCCATCTGTAAATGTTCCCAATTCCGGGTTAAAATATTTTTTCTTTTCAGAGTAATTTGCTTGTGGTTCAAAGCCAAGATACCTGGTAAATTGGAATAGAAAAAGAAGATGAAATGAAGCCGATGCACTCTCCATTGTCTCAAAGTAACTTATGGAGGCCTCTAAAAATTGAAATAAAACTACATTTTGTTCTTCCTCTCTCAGCGTTTTTGATAGAATTTCTGCGATAAACAGTGCCTGTAATCTTTTAGTGATATCTTGTTGCAGACTATTCATCGGATTGATCATTGAGACTTCCTTAATCCACTGTATATCACGATTTGGCTTGAAATATATATCGAAATTTAGCAGAAAAAGCGGCTGAAACAAAGAAGCGCGATTATTCTTTTTTGATTTTCTGACTCCCTTCATTATGAAAGATTGCCGCCCCCATTTTTCTGTAAAACATTGCACAATAATGCTCGATTCCCCATAGCGAATCGTATGTAGTACTATGACCTTGGTTTTTTCGAGCATAATAATCTATTCGTGATTTAGCTTACTCAAAGATAACAATGATGTAACAGAAGAGAGAATTCCTCTACTGTTTTATCCCTGTAAAAGGTCAATAAACTAGTGGATGAAAAGTATCTTTGTTACATGCGCCGCATCGGCCTTCCGGTTAGCCAGGAAAACCATATACACTCCTGTTGCCACTCTTTCTCCATTGAAGTTTGTGCCATCCCAAAGGGCTTGTCCCCCAAATGATTCGGCTTCGAAAACCAGGTTCCCGCTTATATCCGTGATTTTTACTGTTGTCTCTTCGAGTAGGCCACTTATAGCAATTAAACCATGATAGGTTTCCCTTACCGGATTTGGGAACACTTTTACATTATCATATTTTTCAGCTCCTTGTGTTGATTCTCCTCTAAAAGAAATGACACCTTTTTCCGTCCCAAAAAAGACTTCTCCACTTTCTCCGTTCACGCAAATATCAGCTATGCTATTTGAAAGTAGCGGGCTTGTCTCAGCATTAAAACTATGGATTTGTTTTCTTCCGTCTTCTGAAACAAGAAATGCACCACTCCCTGCTGTTCCGAGCCACTTTCTGTTAGCGCCGTCCACTTCAATGGCAGTTATCATTTCAGTTTCCAGCAAGGGATCCGCATAGTCTGTACCATCATCTCTGGGGACTAGTATTTCCCGGGCAAAAATTGATCCGTCTGTGAATAAACTCGACGGACTATAGAAGACTAAAATTCCCTGGCTGGTTCCCAGCCATATATTCCCATTTTGATCCTCGGCAAATGAGTACACTTCATTTGTGATTACCTTTCCAAACTCATCTACAACATTAACAAGGCGATATACATCATCATCTTCATTATCGATAGTTCCATTGAAATCCATAGCAAATAATCCTTGTCCCTTAGGAATAATTGCCCAGAGATAGCCATCCTGTGTAAGCAGGACATCTCCTAATGCAGAATAAGAGCTTAGCAATCCATCGACTTTAAAACTTTTCCAGGAACCATCTTGTTTCATTACCGATATCGGTTCTGAAACCTTTGTATTCGTCATCCACAGGTTCTTGTTATTATCAAAGGCAAGGCCCCCAATTCTAATAACATTGCTACCGGGAACTGCATTTTGTAATGAACTGTTTGTTTCATCATAATCAGCAATTATATTGCCTTCTCTGTACTCAACCAATCCATGGCCCCAGGATCCGGTATACAGGTGAGACGGATCATCAGGATCTACAGCAAGTGTGACAAAATCATTGTAATCATAACTTACCCTTGATTTCCATAATTGATCCTTATAAGTAAACAATGATCCGGATTTGTATAAATTGCTATAAGTTTTAGTAACCCCGCCGGATACAGCATACAGAATTCCTCCAGCAGAAGCCATTTTGTATGCAATTAATGAAAACGGTCCGTTTGGTCTGATGACCTCTTCTGATCCATTATTTACCTTCACCATTCCACGACCATAGTCAGCAATCCACAGCACACCTTGTTTGTCAATTACCGAAGACCTTGGCCTTCCAATTTCATAACTCATAACAAATAGGAAATCATCGCTCATAATCTGAACTCCATTTTTACCTGACAATAAGAGGTAACTTTCTCCAGTCCTTATTTCATTAATCTCCTCTTCTGTATATTGTAAAAATTCATTCCAGGTGCCATCCAAATAATACAATTTATCCTGAATCTCTAAAGGATCATCATATACTGCAAAAATTCTCCCGTTGAAAGCAACAACACCACTAAAGGGGCCATCTGAATTTGGTATATCTGTCAATCTCTCCCAGGAATTGAAATCAATCAAAAATGGATTAGCTATTAATGCTCTTAGAATCCCCTCTTCCGTAGCAGCATAAATATAGGTGTCGTCGGATGAAATCTGGTTGATCCTCAGTGCGTCACCTCCTTCTCCAATATAATAAGTGTCAGTTATTTCATATTTTTCAATATCGAGAACAACGATCCCAAAGCCACATGATAAATATGCTTTGCCATTTAGAAAATATATGTCATTAATAGTCTTATCACCGGGGATTTGTTTTTTTAAGATATCCGGAATATTGATAATGTCATTCCCTTTTAAGATATCTACGTTCGCATTCTCATACGCCAGCAACGCCACTTGATCTTCTTCGCTCCAACTCATGGCAGAAACAATATTATCAGACAAGCCATCAGTTTTAGAGAGGGTACTCATACTATTATCGGAAAGATGGTAGTAAAATATCCCTCCTGTGGAAGAACAGATTGCCTTATCATTAGTGACCATTACTGTATTACAGAAATAATAGGGTAAGTGCGTTTGCCATTCCCCAACAGCAATCTGAGCGGTAATTGTTCCTGAAATTAGTGTCAGAAATACTAAAGAAAATTTCTTTTTCGCTGCTTGTATCAACAATATCTTCATCACTTATTAGTACGTAAAATGCGCTAATATATTACTCCTTTGTAATTAAAGCTTCAAATGATTCAGAAAATCCGCAAGTTTTGAAACCGCAATGGCCCTGTGACTTATCCTGTTTTTCTCTTCAAGATTCATCTCTGCAAAAGATTGATCATATCCTTTTGGTAAAAATATTGGATCATATCCAAACCCTTTACCCCCGCACGGTTTCTCTGTTATGTTCCCTTCGATTATTCCCTCAAAATAATATGATTTACCGTCTAGAATTAGTGCGATAACTGTCCTGAACCTGGCTTTTCTATTGTCTTGTTTTTCTAAAAGTTCCAATACCTTCCTGATATTTCCCTCTGTGACATTCATATCCTTAAACACAGGAGTTCCAATACGAGAATACCTGGCTGAGAAAACACCTGGTTCGCCCCCAAGCGCATCGATTTCAAGACCTGTATCATCAGCAAAGCAATTAAAACCAAAGCCATGGAAAATAAACTCTGCTTTTTGAAACGCATTTTCTTCCAGGGTAAGGTGGTCCTCAGGTATCTCTTCATATATACCTTTCTCCTCTAATCCTGATATATTGAAATCAGCAGCAAGAATACTCTTTATCTCCTCAAGCTTGTGCCTGTTATTCGTAGCAAATACAATTTCTTTCATAAAAAAAGGCCGTTAATAGAACGGCCTAATTTACAAAGAAAAAATTCTTTTTAACCTCCGCTTGCCCTGAAACCACTTGAAACTTTAACTTTTCGTGGATTCACACACATTACTGGAATATTAAATTCATTTGACATTATAAATTGCTCAGGTGCACCAAACAGATAATCTGTAAATTTTATGTTCCTGGTGGCCATTATCATAATCACGTCAAAATTGTTATCCTTGGCATAATTCACCACCTCCTCTTTAAAACTGGCTTTGCCTTCGGCTGTAACAATTTCATATTCTACGTTATGAGTTTTCAGGTAGGACTCAATGTATTTCATGTTTGAAATTAACTTTCTCCTGAACCCTTTATCTTTCGCTTTCCCTTTTATTATTGTAAATTTCGTATCAAAGCTTCTGGCCATATGGTAAATCCAATTGGCTTTTTCTTTGTTCTCAGACTTGAAATCAATAGGAAGAAGTATTGATTCAATCTTATCTTTTTTCGGCTTATCCTGAACAACAAGAAATGGAATTTTTGAAGAGACTACAACTTTAAGGGCTTTACTTCCAAATAACTTTTGAGCCCCCTTCAAACCATGAGTTCCCATAATAATCATTTCAGCTTTGCGCTCTGTTGCGACTTCTCCAATAGCAACAAATATGCTGCCGGTTTGAACAACAAAGTTTGGCTTCTGACCATATTCCTTTGCCAGTTTATCGCACGCTTCAGCCATCTGCTTCTCTTTTTCTTCTGCATCTTTACTCTCAGATACAATATGGAGTAACAGAATTTCTCTATTCTTTGCTTTTGCATATCTAACAGCATGTACAAAAGCATTCTCAGCAACCGGGGTAAAATCCCAGGGAACAATTATAGGACGCACTACATTTTCCATTGGTATTACTTGTTTTAAGTTACTTTTACAGTGTATCGAAATAAATGCTTATTTTTGATTACATATACCTAATCAAAGGTAACCATCAGGTTTACAAGTTATGAATTTATTTCTCAAGTCATACAAAATTTATCTTATTTTTTTCCTGATAATTGCTTTGAAAGGCTCCGAGTTACTGGGAAATAAACAAGATAGTATTCATTACCTGAATCCCAGAATACTAAAATACAACCTTCCAAATAACCATTTACGGACACCAAATACTTCATTTTTTAAATCTAAAAATGGGGTGTTATACATTGGTAAGGAGAACGGGATTCTTGTACTTGATGGCTCGAGCAACTTTTTTACCGCAATAGAAGGGCCTGTTCATATTGGTTCATCCGGGAATGGAATTATACATTACCTGGCCTCAAATGATTTAGGAACAATTGAGTATACACCTCACCAGGGGATACAAATTTCGTCACATATAAATGACATTAATTCGCATTATGCCCTTTTTATTCCATATAATCTAACGGTTAATGATTCCTTACTCATTTTAGCCACAAGTGCCGGTGTTTTTGTAAACCATGGAGAAGAATATCAACATTTCTTTTTCAAAAGAAAAGAGTGCAAATTAATTACCACCGACAACAACATCTTTCTTGATTGTGCTAGCGAGGGCTTATTTGTCTGGAAGGACACAAGTTTTGTCATTGCTTTAAATTCAACAGAGTTAGATAATAAGAGGGTTACATCTATCTTTGAATCAGATACTCAATTCAAAATAAATACCACCCACGGGACCTCCTTTGTAAGTAATAAAGCTTTCGAAAATTTGATTAAGTCAAAAACATGTAGCATAAATGGTAATGATATTTATCAAATGGAAACGCTACCAAATAGAAACCATCTCGTAAGCACAGAAGGAGATTTAGTTTACATTTTTTCTGATGAAAATGGCTTATTAAACGCCCCTGGTGAATCCGGAGTATTACCAAACAGTCCAATAAAAAGCACCTACATTGATGAATTTAACGACATATGGTTGTTGTATGCTTTTGAGCTTTACAAATTAGAATACCCGTCTCATATATATTCCCTTGATCTTCCGAAAGGAGTTGCTGGCAATGTGTTAAATTCTATTGTATCTGGCGAATACATTTACCTGGGAACCCAAAATGGTCTGGTAGTCTTCAGGACCGTTGAAAATGAAAAATGGGAGTGGACTGCAAGGCAACAAATAAACGATGAGTATATAAATCTGTTTAATGATATTGGAAATACCGTTTTTGCAGGGGGAAATGAATCTCTTTATGAAATCATTGGCGACAAACCGATCCGTATTGATAAGGGAAAATTTTCTGGCCTGGCCCCTGAAAGCAAAGATCTCATCTATGCTTGTAAAGAAGAAGGACTCACCAAGTATTCTAAAGAAAACAACTCCTGGAATTCAACAATTGTTGATCATTCATTATCTTATGTTCTTGATATGAATTGGTTTTTGGACAGAATATGGCTCATAACTGAGAATAATAAAATTGTTTCCTTCAATACTGTAAATGAGAAATTAACTGAATTTGTCATTCCTGCAGATAAAGCAAATCATCTTAAAATTATTAATAACCAACTTTTTTTAATTGGGGAACACAATTTGTGGGTCTGGAATGAAAAGAAACAAGAATTCAATAAACATGAAGATAAAGACTTGAGCATTACCTTTCTTAATAGTGATATAATTAGTTTAGGGCATGATATTACATGGATAGTAGAGCACCAGGATAAAGATGACTTTAATATCTATACATATGATCAGAAAAATGGTTTAATTCCTTTCCATGGAGTTTCTCCAAGCCATGATTTCTATTTCATAAACGGAATAAATCAATCAGAAAATTACCTGTGGTTAACCGGGGAAGACCAACTACTCAGGGTAAATTTGCATAATTATTCAGATACCTTAAAAAATACTGTCCGCATCGAGAAGGTCTGTAAATACTCTACTGAAACACAATGTAAAATTATTGAAAACAATGAAGACATTCCTTTCTCAAAAGATATTATAAAATTCTCCCTGGATAATCTTCGTTATCAAAATGATCCTTTCCCCTATTACAGGTATAGGCTAAATAACTATCAGAACGAGTGGTCTGAATGGAGCCAGGAAAAACAGATTCGCATTTCCGGTCTCAAGGAGAGAAAATATACTTTCGAGGCCCAGTC
The DNA here is from genome assembly GCA_964538375.1 of uncultured Bacteroidaceae bacterium. Taxonomy (GTDB): domain Bacteria; phylum Bacteroidota; class Bacteroidia; order Bacteroidales; genus JAUUZQ01. Next base: position 43,681 of record CAZIFQ010000001.1, read on the forward strand.
AAGAACAATAAGTGGAGGTGTGTCCAATACTGTTTTTTTTCAGTTTTCTGTAAATCCTCCCTTTTACAGAACCTGGTATGCATACCTGATATATGGATTGATCCTGGTTATTTCTGTTTTTCTAATTCTTAAGTGGCGTCTATTAAGCTTACAGCATGTTGAATCAAGAGCTGAAGCTGAAATCAAAGACAAAATGGATACACTTATCATTGAAAAAGAAAAGTCCGATAAGCTGGTAAACAATATGTTTCCGAAAGGAACAGCAGAGGAACTGAAAGCAAAAGGTCGTGCTAAATCTGAGAAATACGAATTGGCTACTGTATTGTTTAGTGACATACAGGGATTTACAAAGATTGCCGAGGAGATGAATCCTGAGATTCTCATTGATGAACTGGATAAATTTTTCTTCCATTTTGATTCAGTAGTAGAAAAGCATAATATCGAGAAAATCAAAACCATTGGTGATGCATATATGGCTGCAGGAGGAATTCCTATAAAAAACAGTACAAATCCGGTAGAAGTTGTGCTTGCTGGCCTGGAAATGCAGCAATATATGAATGATCTGAAGAAAAGTAAAACTGATATCTGGGACCTCAGGATAGGTATACATTCAGGTCCTGTAATATCTGGTGTGGTTGGGCATAAGAAACTTTCATATGATATATGGGGAGATACAGTAAACACAGCATCCCGTATGGAGTCTTCCGGCGAAGGAGGGAAGGTGAATATCTCTGGCGTAACCTACTTAATGGTTAAGGATTATTTTCTGTGTGAATACCGGGGCAAACTACCTGTTAAGTATAAAGGTAACATTGATATGTATTTTGTAACCGGACTGCGACCGGAACTATCAGTAGATCTCCAGGGAATCCCAAACAGAAGGTTTTTTCTGAAACTTCAGATACTAAGAATGCGAGATCTTGAAAATAGGGTATTTAATGATCTGTTGGGTGAGTATCCTAGATCTTTCCACTTCCATACCCGAGACCATATTAAACAGATATACAACCAAACTGAATTATTGTGCAGAGCTGAAAACATTACGGAAGAAGATACCCTGCTGATACTTTCAGCATCTCTGCTTTTATATGCAGGAATTAATGAATCATATGAGCATTTCGAAAGCAAATCAGTTGTTATTGCGCGAGAGTTGCTCCCGGAAATCTCCTACAGTGAAAAGCAAATTGATGCTATTTGTAATTTAATCCTTGCCACTAAAACACCCTATAAACCTCAAAACAAACTGGAATCTATTCTTATCGATGCAAAAATGGAATATCTCGGCAGACCGAATTTCAGCAGGTTGATAAAGCTCCTGTATCTCGAGCTAAAAAGCAATGAGAGAGAGATTCCCATGCAAAAACTTATTAAGGAGCATATTGCCATCCTAAAGGAATTCAAATACTTCACTGTGGCAGGGCAACGACTGAGAGAAGTATCAGGCGAAGATCAAATCAAGGCACTTGAAAACGGGTAATAAGATATAAAACATCCTTTTAAAACATCTTTTTCGAATTGTACAGCTATCGGTTTATCATTACTTTTGATTTCTGATAATTATTTAATTAAATCTACTATGAATATCGACTGGAAAAACCTGGGATTTGGAATCAGTGAGACTGACTATAATGTAAGATGCTATTACAGGGATGGTAAATGGGGTGAACTTGAAATTTCATCTTCCAACCAAATAACTATGCATATGGCGGCCACATGCCTGCATTATGGCCAGGAATCATTTGAAGGACTAAAAGCCTACCGTGGATCCGATAACCGGATTCGATTGTTTCGCTATGACGAAAATGCAAAAAGAATGAAACGTTCTTCACAGGGCATTCTCCTGGCAGAAGTTCCGCAGTCAATTTTCCAGGGAGCAGTGGAAAAAGCAGTAAAGCTTAACGAAAGATTCATTCCTCCTCACGGAACAGGAGCGTCGCTTTATGTCAGACCCCTGCTAATTGGAACCGGCGCAGAGGTCGGTGTAAAGCCGGCAAAAGAATTTCTTTTTATTGTCTTCGTTATGCCGGTAGGACCTTATTTCAAAGCTGGATTTAAACCTGTGGATATCATGATCACCAGGGAACACGATCGTGCAGCACCAAAGGGCACTGGACATTTGAAAGTTGGTGGAAATTATGCTGCCAGTATGACCTCCGTAGCCAAAGCACATAAAGAAGGATATGCAACTGCTTTATACCTCGACGCAAAAGAAAAAAAATATATCGATGAATGCGGTCCTGCCAATTTCTTCGCAATAAAAAATAATACTTACATCACTCCTGAGTCACATTCGATACTCCCTTCTATTACCAATATGAGTCTTATGAAACTGGCTGAAGATATGGGGATGAAGGTAGAGAGAAGGCCCATAGCTGTTGAAGAGTTAGAGGATTTTGAAGAGGTCGGTGCATGTGGTACCGCTGCCGTGATCACACCAATTGGAAAAATTGTCGATTCAGATGTTGGGAAAACCTACAAATTCGTAGAAGGTGATACTCCAGGTAAGATATCTAAAAAATTGTATGAACGCCTTATTGGAATTCAATACGGAGATATTGAGGATAAATTTGGTTGGATCACAATACTGGATTAACAGCATTTTTTCTGTTAGTTCAATTCTGTTTCACTTCATGGATTTATTTGCCGGGCAAAAAGTACAGATCTCGTATCTAAGCATTTCACCCTGTGCTTGCACATACCCCAAACAAATTATTCCTATCTTTGAAGCAATCCATATGCTTATTTATGTCAAGGAAAGAAAACAGGGCTAATCAGCGACGATTAAGAAGTTCGTATCTCACTTCAATTATCAGTATTTCACTTGTATTATTCCTCATCGGAATTGTTGGATTACTTATAATTAACGGACGGAATATCAGCAATACAGTGAGAGAAAATATCGGATTTAACGTGATTCTAAAGGAGAATGTAAAAGAAGCAGATATATACAAGCTCCAAAAAGTATTGGATTCCAAACCTTACATCTTATCTACAAATTACATAACCAAAGAGGAAGCAGCATTGGAAACCGAACAACTAATTGGTGGTGATTTTGTGGAATTTTTAGGATACAACCCTCTTCCGCCTTCCATTAAGGTTCGGTTGCAAGCGTCCTATACCAAACCCGATTCTGTGATCTTCATTGAAAAAGAGTTGTTAAATTATGAAACAATTAGTGAGGTGGTCTATAAAAAATCGCTGCTTTATGCAATTAATGAGAACATAAGAAAGATCTCTATAGTAATACTGAGTTTCAGTATATTACTCACCCTGGTTGCTGTAACGCTAATTAACAATACAATACGGCTTTCCATCTACTCGAAAAGATTTATTATCAATACAATGCAGCTCGTTGGCGCCACCCGTGGGTTTATCAGAAAACCCTTCCTGTTAAGAAGTTCCTTAAATGGTTTTATTGGTTCTGTCATAGCCATGGGAATCCTTGCCGTTATTATTTATATAACTGAAGATGAGCTCGATGGACTCATCACATTTAATGATCTTGAACTAATTGCTCTTCTTTCACTCTCAATATTAGCTATAAGCATTGTTATTAACTGGATTTCTACTTTCTTTGCAGTAAATAAATATTTGAACATCAAAACTGATAAACTGTATTATTAATAATATCACAATGAGTAAGAAAAATACAGGAAATGATAATTTCGCACTAAGTCCGGAAAACTACAAATTACTTATCATAGGGTTTGTCATAATTGTGATCGGTTTTCTACTTATGATTGGAGGAAAGGCAACAGATCCAGCAGTTTTCAATGAAGATGAGATATTTAGTTTCCGTCGGATTACGCTGGCTCCTTTGGTTGTTCTTTTTGGTTTCGTATTCGAAATTTGGGCAATCATGAAAAAACCCCGTTCTCAAGAAGAAGAAGCAGATTAAAACCAATGTTCCATTATGAGTTTATTAGAGTCTATTATTCTTGGAATCATCCAGGGATTAACTGAATTTTTGCCTGTTAGCAGCAGCGGTCATCTTGAAATTGGAAAAGTATTATTGAATGTTGAGCTTGAAGAAAGCTTAAGCTTCACCGTCATGGTTCATTTCGCAACAGTTTTAAGTACCATTACCGTGTTTTTTAAGGAAATCAAGATCCTGTTTTTTGATGTGCTGAAATTCAAATGGAATCCCTCCACTAAATATTTTGTTAAGATTCTCATATCAATGATTCCTGTACTAATAGTTGGAATATTTTTTCAAGATAAGGTTGAATCACTTTTTTCGGGCAATCTAGTTCTGGTGGGAATTGCTTTACTTTTTACCGCACTCCTCCTCTTTCTTACCACACTAGTAAAAACTGAAGGCACAAAGAAGATTCCCTTTAGCGATGCATTCATGATGGGTCTTGCGCAAGCCCTGGCAGTAATACCCGGTTTATCACGTTCCGGGTCCACAATTGCTACCGGCCTTCTACTTAAGAATAAGAGAGATGATGTTGCTCGCTTTTCATTTCTCATGGTTCTGATACCTATAATCGGAGCAGCATTACTCAAGTTACTGGATTTGATCGAAGCACCTGCGGGAAATGTAAACTTTCTGCCGCTAATTGCAGGATTCCTTGCCGCATATATTAGTGGTTACCTCGCATGCAAATGGATGATCAATATTGTAAAGAGGGGAAAACTGATCTGGTTTGCGATTTACTGCGGTTCTGTTGGTATGATTTCAATCATTTTTTCCTGATATTATGAGTATAACTACACCTGATGAATTCCTGGAAGGGAAAGTCGTGTTAATCGATAAGGAAATTGATTGGACTTCATTTGATGTTGTAAATAAATTGCGGGGATCTCTGAAAACAATTTTGAAAATTCCCAAAATCAAAGTTGGACATGCCGGAACACTAGACCCTCTTGCCACTGGACTGGTAATTATTTGTACAGGAAGAGCAACAAAGAGCATTGAATCATTCCAGGCACTGGAAAAAGAATATATGGCCGAAATTACCCTGGGCGCTACAACTCCATCATTTGACCTGGAAACCAAAATTGATGAAAGATTTCCTGTTGATCATATTGACAAAGAATTGCTGGAAGCATCATTACAACAATTTATTGGGGACATCCCCCAGGTACCACCGAAATTTTCTGCGAAGCAAATTAATGGAAAAAGAGCTTATGAACTAGCCCGCCAGGGAGAGGAAGTAAAGATGCGCACTAATATTGTTACTATATATGAAATTGAGCTCATTGAATTTTCTTCCCCTAAACTAGTAATACGCGTAAGATGTGGGAAAGGCACGTATATCCGTTCCCTGGCAAATGATCTTGGCATCAGCTTGAATTCCGGAGCCCATCTTTCAGGTCTTAAAAGGACTAAAATCGGTGATTATCATGTAAATGATGCAGAAAAAATAGGAGATTTTGTAAAAAAATTAAAACCTTTGTAACCTTTTTATGTTTTCTACGTATAAGGTACCTTGTCGATAAACGCAAAGAAACAATCTGTCAATCTTAATAATTAATAAAATACACATGAAATTATCACAGTATAAATTCAATCTTCCACCTGAACGTATTGCAAAATATCCTCCTTTGAACCGGGATGAATCAAAACTTATGGTTTTACATCGGGAATCGGGAAAAATAGAACACAAAACCTTTAAAGATATCATCAACTATTTCGATAACAAAGATGTAATGGTATTTAATGATACAAAAGTCTTCCCGGCCCGGCTCTATGGTAACAAAGAAAAAACCGGGGCTGAAATTGAAGTTTTCCTTCTCAGGGAACTTAACCGTGAACAAAGATTATGGGATGTTCTTGTTGATCCGGCAAGGAAAATAAGGATTGGCAATAAGCTGTATTTTGGAGAAGATGATGTGCTCGTTGCAGAAGTTATTGATAATACTACGTCAAGGGGACGAACACTCAGGTTCCTATATGACGGCGATTATGAAGACTTCAAGAAAACACTTTTTGATTTAGGAGAAACACCCTTGCCAAATTTCATTGATCGTCCGGTAGAACCAGAAGACAAGGATCGCTATCAAACGGTTTTTGCTAAGAATGAAGGAGCCGTGGCAGCCCCAACTGCCGGAATGCACTTTAGCCGTGAGCTTTTAAAACGGCTTGAAATAAAAGGAATTGAATTCGCTTTTGTAACATTACACGTTGGATTGGGAAATTTCAGGTCTGTTGATGTAGAAGACCTGACGAAGCACAAAATGGATTCTGAAAGAATCCTCATAAATAATGATGCTGTTGACTTCGTAAATTCTGCAAAAGAAAGACGTAATAATGTCTGTGCTGTTGGTACAACTGTAATGAGAACACTTGAGAGTTCTGTTTCAACCACAGGACACCTAAAAGAATTTGATGGATGGACAAATAAATTCATCTTCCCTCCATATGAATTCAGTGTTCCAAATCGCATGATATCTAATTTTCACCTTCCCTACTCCACTCTTTTAATGATGGTCTCCGCTTTTGCCGGCTTTGATCAACTTATGGATGCTTATAAACTTGCTATAAAAGAGGGGTATAGATTTGGTACTTATGGAGATGCAATGTTAATTTTATAATTTTATCATCAATAAATGCCCCTTTTTAACTCCATTATTTCCTGGTTCAACGTAAAACGTATTCACCAAATTGAGCTTTTCAAGCTTTACCCTGGAAATGTTCAGCGTGAAGTATTTACAAGGATTATTCAACAGGCAAAAAACACGGAGTGGGGCACGAAATATAAATATAGTGAGATAACTTCGATCCAGCAATATCAGGAAAGGGTACCGATCCAAACATATGAAGATATTGTACCCTATGTAAATAAGCAACGAGCCGGTGAACCCAATGTCCTTTGGCCAAATGATATTAAGTGGTTTGCAAAATCTTCAGGTACAACATCAGAAAAAAGCAAGTATATTCCAGTGACATCTGAAGCTCTTGAAGAGTGTCATTTCAGAGGAGGAAAAGATGTCCTGGCAATATATACTAATCTTTTTCCGGATTCACTCGTATTCAGGGGAAAAGGATTAACCCTTGGGGGAAGTCAACAGATCAATAATTATAGCAACCAGTCATATTACGGGGATCTGTCTGCAATAATGATCGACAATCTTCCGTTTTGGGCCAACTTCATCAGGACACCGTCTGCGGACATTGCCCTTATTCCAGATTTCGAAGAAAAGGTTGATAAGATTACCAAAGCCGCAACAAAAGTAAACGTTACAAATATTGCAGGGGTTCCTTCATGGAACCTGGTCCTTCTCAACCACATTCTTGAAGCAACCGGGAAAGATAACTTGTTGGAAATCTGGCCTAACCTGGAACTCTTTACACATGGAGGAGTAAGCTTTACTCCTTACCGAGAGCAATTCAAGAAAATTATCCCATCTCCCAAAATGAATTATATGGAAACATATAATGCGTCAGAAGGATTTTTTGGAATTCAAAATGACCTAAGTGATGAATCCATGCTTCTTATGCTGGATTATGGTGTATTTTATGAGTTTATTCCCATGGACAGTATTGATGAGGAAAATCCGCCTGTCTTTACTGTTGATGACGTACAAAAGGGAATAAATTATGCCCTATTAATCAGTACAAATGGTGGATTATGGAGGTATATGATTGGCGATACAATTACTTTCACTTCTCTTACACCGCATAAATTCAAAATCACCGGAAGAACAAAATATTTCATAAATGCATTTGGAGAAGAAATTATCCAGGATAATGCTGAAAAAGCTCTCCATACCGCTTGTGAACACACCGGTGCACATATAAAAGATTATACTGCAGGACCCATTTATATGTCTGGTAATAAAAAAGGATCACATGAATGGGTGATAGAGTTTGAAAAAGACCCGGATGATCTGGATCGATTTGCCGATGTTCTTGATAAAACACTTTGTTCCATAAATTCAGACTATGAAGCAAAAAGATTTAAGAATTCTACTTTAGTAAAGCCCACTGTTATTGCAGCAAAAAGAGGAACTTTTTATAAGTGGTTCATGGGAAAAGGAAAGCTTGGGGGTCAGAACAAAATGCCACGACTGGCCAACGATAGAAAATACCTGGAGGAAATTCATCAAATCATTTCATGATTGAAGCATTATTTTACCGATAACAAATGAAAAGTTAGTATATTTATTTTCTACTTTTCAAATAACAAATTATGCATATAGCAGTCGCAGGTAACATCGGTTCCGGGAAAACCACGCTCACAGGATTACTGGCAAAACATTATAATTGGGAGGCGCAATATGAGGATGTCGACGACAACCCCTATCTTAATGATTTCTATGAGGATATGCAGCGCTGGTCTTTCAACTTACAAATTTATTTTTTAAACAGCAGGTTCAGCCAGATCGTACAAATCAGGCAAACAGGTCTGAAAACTATCCAGGATCGAACCATCTATGAAGATGCATATATTTTTGCTCCAAACCTTCACAGTATGGGATTAATGACAACCCGTGATTTTGAAAATTATTTTGCCCTTTTTAATCTCATGAGTTCATTAATCGAACCCCCTGATCTACTCATCTATTTACGAGCAAGCATCCCGACGCTTGTCAACCAAATACAGAACAGAGGTCGTAAATATGAAGACAATATACGGCTCGATTATCTGAAGCATCTTAATGAAAGATACGAGGCCTGGATTGAAACCTATAGTTTTGGAAAGCTTTTGATTATCGATGCAGATAATTATAATTTCCCGGCAAGTCCAGAGGATTTAAGTGTTGTAATTGATAAAATCAATGCAAACTTACATGGCTTGTTCTAGAACACAGCTTCCGCTTAAATTACATATCCTTTAGTATATTTATTTCTTTCCTTGTTACTCCAAGGGAATCTCCAACTTCAAAACTCTTAAGCAGCCTCCATGGCCTATATTTTGATGTAAATGAATTGTCGGATAACTCGTTATGTTCCAATAAGCGTCGACTAACATGGTTAGTCTGTCCAATATAGTACTTGTCGTACTTCTCTGAATATAGAATGTAGACGTAATACATAATAGAAAAAGCCGGAGGAAAACTAATCCTCCGGCTTTTTAGCTCCTCAGGTAGGACTTGAACCTACGACCTACGGATTAACAGTCCGCCGCTCTAACCAACTGAGCTACTGAGGAATTATTTTATTTCCATACCGCTGTATGAATTTCGGTTCGCAAAAATATATCCTTTTACTTAATTAAACAATTAATTTACCTTAAAAAAACAAAAATCTTTGTGCTGATTACAAAGGGGAAAATACTTTTATGTTATATATTTGTGGCAAATTTAGAATATGAAGGTACTTGGAATGGGCAACGCCCTGGTGGATATCATCACCAAACTCAAAGATGATAAGGTATTAAATGCATTTGGTCTGCCCAAAGGAAGTATGACTCTTGTTGATCTTGATACATCAAACTATATCAATGCTGAAACTAGCGGAGTCCATAAACAGAAAGCATCAGGGGGGTCGGCTGCAAACACTATCCATGGTTTATCTCATATGGGAGTAGAGACTGGCTTCATTGGAAAAGTCGGGGATGACGATCTTGGTAATTTCTTTAGAAAAGACATGAAGAACAACAAGATTAATCCCATTCTTTTTAAAAGTATAAACGAAACAGGTCGTGCCCTCGCCCTTATTAGTACTGATTCGGAAAGGACCTTTGCCACCTATTTGGGCGCTGCAGTGGAACTGTCCGTTGAAGACCTTGCCTCAAATATTTTTGAAGGATATAACTATTTATATGTAGAAGGATATCTTGTTCAGGACCATGACCTGCTGGAGAAAGCACTTCGCCTGGCAAAAAAGAACAAGTTGAAGATATGTATTGATCTTTCCAGTTTCAACATTGTAGATGATCACAAAGATTTTTTCCTTGAGATTATTAAAGATTTTGTAGACATAGTCTTTGGTAACAACCAGGAAACAGAAAGTCTTACCGGAAAGAAACCTGAAGAGGCTGCTGTTGCCCTGGGTGAGATGGCAGAAATTGTCGTAGTGAAACTTGGTGCAGAGGGATCTTTGATTCGCGCGAACAACAAGACCGTCCGTATTGGTGTGCGCCCATCAAAACCGATTGATACAACAGGTGCCGGTGATTTATATGCTGCAGGATTTCTGTATGGATTGATTCATGGAATGTCAGTTGAGAAATGCGGACAGATTGGAGCAATCCTATCCGGTAAAGTAATTGAAATAAATGGCGCTAAAATGGAAGAAGCTACCTGGGAAAACCTGCGTCGGGAAATAAAAGCTATCTCAGTATAATTATCCTTCATAACTCATCCTCACAAGGTATCCGCCAAATTTCCGGATATTAATTACGCTGTCGTCATCAAATAAACTACCTGCTTTGACAGGCAATTTTTCTCTGCATAATCCATATCCCTGGCTGAATGACTTATTGGTTTGCCTACCACATTTAATGCAATTAATCTCACCCATCCATTCAAAATTGATCTCTCTACCTAAAAAATCGTTCATTTTTACCTCCTTATCTCCTATTGGAAGTGTATATTCTACTAGATTTTTCAATTCCGATTGCATTTTTTTCAAATTTCCTAAAATTTCCATGCCTCTGATAATGTTATGTTTACAGGTCTTAAGATAACTAAAATGAATAATATTTGCAATATTTTTAGTAGTATGTCTTGCATAGTACCATATTTTATATATATCTTTGCATTGTCATGTTGTAGGTATAAGACACTATTATGAAATACAAGGTAGTATATATAACAATAATAATTCTTTTAACTTTCCTCGGGGAAGGACTTTCACAGAAATCAAGTTTGATTCTACTGCCCTCGGGAAGACTAGAAGGAAGAACCCAAGAGGTTCAAACTAATGAAACTAACACTATAAAAAAAACCAGTGAGTTCAAAAACACAGATACCTTAATACAAAATACTCCTGATATCAATAAACATGAAAAAAATTCAAACGCTAAAAATAAAAAACTATGTAAAATCATAGGATCAATTTGTACAAAAAAATGGAGTGAGGGCATAATTAGATTATTCCAATTGCCTTCAGCTTCAGGAATAACAATATAACAATCGTATTATTATGAATATCGAGAATGCAAAAGCACAGATGAGAAAGGGGACCTTAGAGCTTTGTATATTGGCTATTGTCAATAAGAAAGACTGCTATGCCTCAGATATTATCAACACGCTAAAAGAGAAAAACCTGATCGTTGTTGAAGGAACTCTCTATCCCCTCCTGACCAGGCAAAAGAATGCCGGTTTACTCAGTTACAGATGGGAAGAGTCCACACAGGGACCTCCCCGTAAATATTATGCCTTAACAGATGAGGGCAAACAATTTCTGACGGAGTTGGATAGTTCCTGGAAGGAGCTTGTAAGTGTTGTTAGTTCAATAAATTCAAAAAAATAAAACTATATAACTATGAAAAAAGCGATCAAGATAAATCTTAGCGGTATCATTTTTCACATTGACGAGGATGCCTATGACAAGCTAAAAAAATACCTCGATGCTATTAGCAGTCATTTTTCAAACCAGCAAGAAAGCAAAGAGATTATCAATGACATCGAGACTAGAATTTCTGAGCTTTTCGAAGAAAAGAAACTGAAGGAAGAAGATGTAATTAGCATCGATATGGTAAATGAGGTGATTGAAATAATGGGTAATCCAGAGGATATTGCTGATACCGGTGATGAACCCTCAACAGGTAATAAACAATTTCACTCCTACCACTCTTCAAAAAACAAGCGTTTATATCGCGACCCTGATAATTCTGTTATCAGCGGTGTATGTGGTGGTTTAGGAGCATACTTTAACATCGACCCCATTATTTTCAGATTACTCTTTGTCATCTTGTTATTCGCAGGTGGAGCATCCTTGTTATTGTATGTTATTTTGTGGATTGTAATTCCTAAAGCTGAAACAGCAGGTCAAAAACTCGAGATGTCTGGAGAACCAGTCAATGTATCTAACATTGAAAAGAAGGTTAGAAAAGAGTATGAATCAGCGAAAGAGAATGTAAAGGCAGCAGCCAATTCAGAAACAGTAAAAAAAACCAAAAATGCTGCCAACGATTTTTTTTCAGCGCTGGGTAAAATATTGTTAGTATTCATAAAAGTCATACTGATCATCATTGGTACTTCACTTGTTTTATCCGGCATCGTATTAATAATAGCCATCGTTTCCGGCACCTTTGTAGGACTACATTTTCTTCCCTTTGGAGCCTATGATTTCACCATCGCACAGTTCCTGGCTCCCTTCACCGATCCTCTGTCAGTTACGCTATTAGTAATAGGATTAATGCTATTATTTCTAATCCCGATAGTAGCTATGGTTTATGGACTGATAAAGTTGATCTTCTCCATTAAAACAAAGAACCGAGGATTGACTATTGGAGCTACAACTCTTTGGGTGGTTGCCCTCTTCATGACAGTGGGTATCATTGCCATCGAAAGCAATAACTACTCAAAAAGTGGCAGCAGTATTACAAAAAGTACTTTAGCAATCGATTCAGACACCCTGGTAGTATCGGTCAATAACCTGATGAAGAAGGACCTGGATCAATTTATAAATATCGAATTGGGCCCAGATTATGAATGGTTCTTCTCTGAAGACCTGGATAAAATCTATGGGAAAGTTAATCTTGATATAAAAAAATCAGGCAATGGTATCTGTTATATCGAAATAGATAAACGCTCACAAGGTAAAACATGGGAAATAGCCGAGGTAAATGCGGAAAATCTGAGTTACAACTTTAAATCAATAGATAATACCCTGATAATTGACCCATATTTCTATGTCGGCAATGACGAAAATTGGAGAATACCCAGTATAGAATTAGATATCTGTTTACCTGTAGGACAATATATCACTCTGGAGAAAGAAACCCGTGATCTATTAACTCATGTTTACAATGTAAATCATATATCGGAATGGAGCATGGCCAACAAAACATGGCTGATGACAGATGACGGATTAGAATTAGCAAAATAAAGCTGAAATTTCTACATGAAAATAAAACGGGAAGCAAATTTGCTTCCCGTTTTTGTTCTTATCATTTAATAAACTTAATCGTTTTAGTGAGGCCTGACGTGAGTGCTGCCTAACTCCCTATAACCTCTGTCACTCTTCCAGCTTCCCCTCGAAAAACAACTTCTCCCTAAGTTCAGTGATACTGTTTTCAGCAGCACTGCGCATCGTAATAGTTATCTGTCCTTTTAGATCAGGATTATCAGACAAAGAAACAGGGGGAGGAAGCATCTCCAGAAATTTGGTGTAAAACTCCAGTGCTAATTCCGGCTCGTCAAATCTATACTGATACAGAGAAGCGATATAGTAAATATACCCGGGCTTTGGATCATATGCATAGGCCTTCTTATAGCAAGCCAGGACCTTTTCATAGTCCTCAAGAGTTGCATAAATAGATCGTTTCTCAAGTAATATGGTTGCCAAGACTACTGTATCAGGAAGTAAAAGGGAATCCAATCTTTCTAAATAATACAAACCTTTCTCTGGTGTGCGCGAGTTCAAAAACCCCCTACCAAGCATAAAACATATTTCAAAGTCATCAGGACTCTTTTGATATGCGCCTAGTAAATGCTTCCTGGCATCAACATAATTATACTGCTCTATTTCCCCTAAGCCCAGATGCTTAAGAACAAAAACCCCCGAGTCTCCCATCTCATATAAGCTGCCAAAACAGCTGTTTGATGTGATATAATTTTTATTATTGAAGCTCGCTGATCCTTTTATTCTTATGAATTTTTTATTCAGAGAATCTTGACCGAGAACCTCATCACATATCTCGATAGAGCGCTCATACTCCTTCTCTTTCACAAGAATACTGGCCAGTTTATTCGCCGTAGATTGATCGTTTGGATTGATGGAATAGACTTTCTCATAATACTGCAAGGCAATTTTATTGCTGTCTAATTGATAATAGTTATCCCCAAGATGAATTAATAGTGACAGGTTTAGAGAATCAGAAATCAACCTGGATTCCAGTTTTTCAATTGCCTCACTAAAATCATTCTGAAACTCCAGAAGCTCAATCAAGCGAATAAAATTTTCATGGGAATCGGAAAATTTCTCCAATAAGGGTTTCGCTTTCACAAAATTTCCACTCTCATAATAAAAATTTGTCAGCAACAATTCCATGGAAGGATCTGCGCTGTAGATTGAAAGACCCTCTTCCAAAACATCAATGGCCCCGAGTAAATTCCCCTCCCTGTTAGTGATAAAACCAAGCCAGTAATAATCTTCAGTATTGGCTTTATTGCTGGCTGCTTCAATAAGAGTTTCATTGTCTCCTTTTAAATAAAGAACTTCATAATTAGACTGTCCTCTCACAAGCAAAGAACTCATGCACCACAACAATAGGGAGACCAGGTAGAAATTAGTTTTCATAGAAAGTTAATTTATACTAAAACGCGCTGCACAAGAATATATTATCACTTAACAGAGCTGCATTATTAAAACCAGCTGGTACAAGGAAAAATCGGAGATATCCCTGGATTTCATTTGAAATTTTCCCTCAAAAATTTACAAACCTTCATCTTCTGCAGTTTTCAAAATAATATTATGTCCTGAGCGGATGAATCTCGGTTATTGAAAAGTGACAGACCTTTAGTACACCCCATAAATCATTTCCAGGGTCAAGCCAAAAGTAGTAAATGGATCATCAGATCGTATATCTATATTTAAGGTGGGGAATATATTAAGAAACAACACATCCGAAAATTCCCGTTGATATCCTGCGCCCAATAGAAATCCAACTTTTACATTATGGTCGATATCATCAGCTGACAACACATGTGTGCCATATGTATCATTCTGATACTTCGACTGAATTGTATACATAATATTCATTCCACCCATAACAAGAATAGCGTTCTTTTTCTTTTTCCATGGTATAAAATAGACCGCAATGGGAACAACAATATTTTTTTGATTATAAAGTTGGCCTATTTCTACAAGTCCCTGGTCACCCGTAACGTCAAAATACCTGGGTAAGTCAACAATATTTGACGAGCGGGATATAAAATCTGCTCCCGATTTAATGAACCATTCATCGTTTTCCCAAAACACATAGGAGATTCCGGCACCATATCCTATAGCAAATGAGGCATCAGAAGTTCTTGTTTTCGACAAAGTGGAATATGCACTAGCTCCAATAAATGAAGTAATTTGTGAGGTTCCGGATAAGAAAACAGAAAGAAAACATGTGAGAAGAACAAATTTCCTGGTCTGCATATTCAATGGTTTTTATAGCAACATTTAAAATTAGGTTTATTATTTGTAATTTAAAATTTAGATAGTTTTCTTTTCTGTTTTTTAATAAAGGAAAAAGTTTTAAATTTGCGACCTGATTGACCCGTGGTGTAACTGGCAACACATCTGATTTTGGTTCAGAAGAGTCCAAGTTCGAGCCTTGGCGGGTCAACTGAAGCCAGCTTAAACGCTGGCTTTTTTTATTAATTATGTCATTCTTTATGAATTTTATTTGGCTAAAAAAATATCAATTATATGATCTCGGTAGATAATCTAAGAATCCAGTTTGGGAAGCAAATACTCTTTCAAGAAGTAAACATGAAGTTTACTGAAGGAAATTGTTATGGAATAATTGGGGCCAATGGAGCTGGTAAATCAACATTCCTAAAAGCTATTTCGGGGGAATTGGATGCCACTGCCGGACACATTTCCCAGGGTCCCGGAGAAAGGATGTCTGTTTTGAGCCAGGATCACTTTGCTTTTGATGAGTATACGGTGCTCGATGCCGTGATGAAGGGACATTCGCAATTGTGGGACCTGATGCAGGAAAAAAATGCCATTTATCTAAAAGCTGATTTTACTGATGCTGACGGAATTAAATCAGCTGAGCTTGAGGAAAAATTCGCAGATATGAATGGGTGGAATGCCGAAAGCGATGCGGCCATTCTGTTAAGCAACCTGGGTATACCTGATGAATTTCATTCCACCCCGATGAAGGACATGAGCGGGCAACAAAAGGTAAGGGTATTGCTGGCCCAGGCCTTGTTTGGAAATCCTGACAATTTGCTGCTCGATGAACCAACAAATGACCTGGATCTTGCAACTGTCAGATGGCTGGAGGGCTACCTCTCCAATTATGAAAACACGGTGCTGGTTGTATCTCACGACAGGCACTTCCTGGATGCCATAAGTACGCACACAGTAGATATCGATTTTGGAAAAATACAGATGTTTGCTGGAAACTATAGCTTCTGGTATCACAGCAGTCAGCTGGCACTCAGACAGCAATCCACACAAAACAAAAAAGCAGAGGAAAAGAAAAAGGAGCTCCAGGAATTTATCCGTCGCTTTAGTGCAAATGTGGCCAAATCGAAGCAGACCACAAGTCGAAAGAAAATGATTGAGAAACTCAATATTGAGGATATTAAACCCTCTACCAGGAAATATCCGGGAATTATATTTGCTCCGGAAAGACAGGCCGGGGATCAAATTCTTGAAGTAAAGGGCTTGAGTGCAAGTATTGATGGGAAGATTCTGTTTAAAGATGTAAGCTTCTACGTCAGCAAAGGCGACAAAATTGTATTTCTATCAGATGACCCCAGGGCGATGACGGTATTTTTTGAAATTCTAAACGGAAACATGCAGCCAGATTCAGGTACTTTAAAATGGGGACAAACAATCTCTACTGCGTATTTACCCCTGGACAATGCACAGTATTTTAAAAACAAGCTTAGTTTGTTCGACTGGCTTTGTCAATTTACATCAGACACTACTGAACAATATGTGAGAGGATACCTGGGTAAAATGCTGTTTTCGGGAGATGAAATACACAAAAAAGTAAATGTTCTTTCGGGGGGAGAAAAAATCCGTTGCATGATCTCAAAAATGATGCTTGTAAATGCCAATGCGCTCATTCTCGATACTCCAACCAACCACCTTGACCTTGAATCAATCCAGGCATTTAACAATAACCTTGTGAAATTTCCAGGAAATATTTTTATGTCTTCGCACGATCATGAGTTCATTCATTCCGTCTGTAACCGGGTTATAGAATTTACACCAAATGGCACCATCGATAAGTTAATGGATTACGAAGAGTATACTATCCAGAGGGAAAAAGGGGCTTTCTAGTTCCTGGAATAACTCTGCATTAAATAATCATCTCACTGCCATTCAGCTTTTTTCTTCTTTCCATGGCATCCGGCATCAGGTGTAATACCGCATCCCAGAATATTTTACTGTGATTTTTATGGATGGTGTGTACCAATTCGTGCAGGATAACATATTCAATCAGATCATATGACAGGAAAATTAATGCGCTGTTTAAGCTGATGTTATTATCCGGTGAGCAACTTCCCCATCGGCTCTTCATTCTTCTCACGCTTACCCTTTTGAAGCTGAGTCCGTATTCAGCAGAAACACTTTCAAGATATACCGGCAAAAGCTCTTTTGCTTCCTTTAATCCAATTGCGCCCAGCCCCTGCCAGAGTATGATTTGACCCTCTTCGCTCTGATCCTGGATCCCTTTTGGGAGAAAAACCTGGTAGTCCCTTCCACTTTGCATAACGTCCATCTCCCCGCCTGTCCCTCTTTCAATATAAACTTTGCCTGCCGGGGTAGATAAAAATGTTCCTAATCTCAAGACAAGTTTTTCATCATCTTTACGTTCTAGAAATAGTATTTTTTTCTTTATCCATGCTTGCTTTTTTAATACAAAAACCTCAGCAGTTTGAAAATTACAAAAACGGGGAACCGTAACTCTTACTTCTCCTCCCCGGGATATCCGAATGGAAATATTCTTCGCCCTGCTGTTCTTTTTGTAAAAAACGAGCCCAATATCGTCGTATTTAACTATTTTTTCGTTTTTCACCTGTTTGTATTCCCTGCCTATTACGTATATTTGACCTTCCAATTCCAAAAGTAATAATAAGATGCGAAAATATATTCTATCAATATCGGCTTTGTTTATAATTCTCCTCTCGTCAATTGCACAGGACTCCCCCTGGACACTGGAGGAATGTATTAATTATGCAATGGAGAATAATATCTTAATCAAGCAAACTGAGCTGAACACGCAGTACAACGAAAATACACTGTCACAATCGAAGCTAAACAGACTGCCAAATTTGAATGTCTCTTCAAGTTATAATATTTCATTCGGTCGCTCGCTTGACTATTCAAGCTATGAATACGTGGATGAACGTACAAACAACGCTTATGCCGGTATAGCATCCGATGCCAACCTGTTTAACGGCTTCCAGCAAAAAAATACCATTGAGAAAAATAAATTTAACCTCTTGGCTAGTATTGAGAATACTTCCAAGATCAAGAATGACATTTCATTGAATATTGCCGCTGCATTTCTTCAAATACTTTTTAGCCAGGAATTGCTGAATGTAGCAAAAAATCAGTTGGAGATTACTACGCAACAGGTCGAACGAACCCAGAAATTGGTGGATGCAGGGAAACTTGCCAAAGGAAGTGCCCTGGAGATTCAGGCCCAATATGCATCTGAAGAGCTAAATGTAATAAACGCTGAAAATCAATTGGTCATGGCGTATCTGAACCTGCAATTAATGCTGGACATGCAATATGATCCCGAATTTCAAATCGTTAATCCCGACCTGGCGACACCGGAAACAAGTGAGATGCTCGATGATGTGAAAGACGTATATGCCAATGCAGAACAAAACATGCCGCAGGTCAAAAGCTCAGAATACTCTCTAATGGCTGCTGAGGAGGACCTTGAAATTGCTAAAGGAGCGCTCTACCCAAGCTTGGGAATTAGCGCTAATTCTGGCAGTAGATGGAGTGACCATGCAGTTGACCTTAGACCAGGGGCAGATGATGTTTACACTTTTGGAGAGCAGGCAAATGATTATTTCAGTGTAGGAATAGGTCTGAATCTGAACATTCCAATTTTCAACAGGATGCAGGTAAAAACAGGTATTGCCAATGCCAGGATCAACATTGAAAATTCAGAATTAGAGCTGCAAAGCACAAAAAATGAGCTGTATAGATCAATTCTGCAGTCCTTTGTCGATGCCAGTGGAGCGCTTAAAAAATACAATTCAACTGAGAAAGCACTGATTTCAATGGAAGAGTCTTTTAAGTATACTGAGAAAAAATTTGAAGTGGGACTGGTAAATACCGTGGATTATAATACCTCGAAGAACCAGCTGACCGTGACACAGTCGGAATTACTTCAGGCCAAATATGATTTTATCTTTAAAACTAAAATATTGAATTTTTATAAAGGAGAACCAATAACTTTATAAGCATAAATACATACCCTCATTATGAAGTCAAAGAAATTATTAGGAATAATAGCCCTCGTAGCACTGGTATTGATTATTGTTCTTGCCATAGGCAAAAAACAGGGCTGGTTTGGAAGTGATGGCTATATAAAAGTCACCGTTGAACAGGGACAAACCCGGGACCTAGTTGAATTAATAACTGCTAATGGAAAGATTCAGCCGGAAACAGAGGTGAAGATTTCTCCTGATGTTTCAGGTGAGATTGTGGAGCTGGTTGTGAAAGAAGGCGACATCGTAAAAAAAGGCCAGTTTTTACTAAAAATAAAGCCCGAAAATTACATCATGATGCGCAACAGGACGGAAGCAGCGCTCAACAGTTCAAAGGCAAGGGAAAAGCAAGCTGAAGCACAATTATTACAGGCGAAGCTGACTTTTAAAAGAAACAAGAAGCTCTACGAAGATCAGGCAATATCTGAGTCTGAATACGAGCAGGCAGAAACACAGTATAATACAGCTCTTGCTGAAAAAGAAGCTGCTGTTTTCTCTGTACAAAGTGCTGAGGCCAGTCTTCAGGAAGCAGAAGAAAATCTGCAAAAAACATCTATCTATGCTCCAATGAGCGGTACCATCTCAGCACTTAATGTGGAGCTTGGTGAACGTGTAGTAGGTACGGAGATGATGTCAGGTACAGAAATCCTCCGACTTGCTGACCTTAGCATGATGGAGGTAGAGGTGGAGGTAAATGAAAATGATATCGTCAGTGTTGCCTTTATGGATACTGCCTTCATTGAAGTTGATGCCTACCTTGACAAAAAGTTTCTGGGCGTTGTAACAGAAATTCCAGTATCTGCCAATACCACAGGGACCACCACTGACCAGGTTACAAATTTCAATGTAAAAATTCGTCTCCTGCCAGAATCATACCAGGATGAGATATCAGAGACAAATCCTAATCCTTTGCGCCCGGGAATGTCGGCAACCGCAGATATTCAGACAGAAAAATTAACAGACGTATTTTCAATACCAATTCAGGCAGTAACAACCCGATTTTACGATCCTGATTCGAAAGCATTTGAAGACAGCAAGAAAGAGAAAGAAGGTGAAATTGAAAGTGTTACTATTGGTAACGAAGGAACAAGTGTTGACAGAGCTGCAAAGCCCGGGGGTGATGAAGAGAAAGAAAAAGAAGTGGTTGTTTTCGTTGAAAAAGAAGGAGTTGCCTATATCAGGGTCGTAAAAACAGGAATTCAGGACAACACACATATCCAGATTCTTGAAGGAATTGGTCCTGAAGACAATATCATTACAGCTCCATACTCTGCCATCTCCAAGCAACTGGATGATGAAATGACAATTGAAGTAGTTACTGAAGAAGATCTTTTTAAGGGTGACAAGAAGAAAAAATAGAGCTGCTTGATGATTAATCCACGAATTCTCCATATTGAGACGGCCACAAATATCTGTTCGGTTGCGCTTAGTGAGGGAGATAAATTAATATCGATCCGGGAGAGTGATGAAGACAAATCTCATGGCTCCCTTCTTTCTGTTTTCATGAATGAAGTGCTATCAGAAGCCGGATTAAAACCAAAGGATCTCCATTCAATCAGCGTAAGTAAAGGTCCCGGCTCTTACACGGGATTAAGGATAGGTGTCTCGGCTGTTAAAGGATTCGCTTATGCCCTGAAACTCCCAATCATTGGTATAGACACGCTTCTCGCAATGGCCATTGGGGCTAAATCAACAACTAAGGTCAAAGCGATGAGTAAGAAGTATCCAAATCTACTTCTGTGCCCACTTATTGACGCCCGCCGAATGGAAGTCTTTTCCGGGTTTTATACCCTCTCAAATGAGAAATTCAGAAAAATAAATGCTGATATTATTGATGAAAGTAGTTATGCTCAGATTCTTGATTCACAGCCAGTTGTGTTTTTTGGTAACGGCTCAGCAAAAGTGAAAGAAACCATTAAACACCCCAATGCGTTTTTTTTAGAAGCTTTAGTGCCTTCTGCAAAAAATATGATTCCGCTTTCTCTTGAGTTATACCAAAAGAAGGAATTTGAAGATTCAGCTTATTTCGAACCCTATTATTTAAAAGATTTTGTCGCTACGATACCGAAGAAAAAGATTCTCTAAGGTATGCAGCAGCTTGCCATATAACAATATATTTACTTATTTTACAATCAATTATTAATAACGATAATTATTATTTTTATGGCTACAACAGCAGATTTCAGAAACGGCCTGGTAATTGAGTTTAATCATGACCTTTTCGCTATTGTTCAGTTTCAACACGTAAAACCAGGCAAGGGACCTGCTTTCGTAAGAACAAAATTAAAAAGTCTTAAAACGGGAAAAGTAATTGATAATACCTTTACTTCAGGAGTTAAAGTAACAACTGCAAGAGTAGAAAGAAGACCTCATCAATTTCTTTACAAAGATGATCTGGGTTACAACTTCATGCATACGGAAACTTTCGAGCAACTTATCCTTCAGGATAATTTATTGGAGAACGCAGACCTGATGAAAGAGGGACAGACTGTTGAAATTGTTGTTCATGCTGATACAGAAACACCATTGTCATGTGAATTGCCTCCATTTGTGGAACTTCTTATTACTTATTCTGAACCAGGAGTAAAAGGAGACACTTCTTCATCAACTGCATTGAAACCTGCTGATCTGGAGACCGGTGCTAAAATTATGGTGCCAATATTTATTGAGCAGGGAGAAATTATTAAAGTTGATACAAGAGATAGATCATATTCTGAGAGGGTAAAAAGCTAAAAAAGCTTACCTTTAACTAAGAAGCATCACCCTGGCATGACAAAATCATCCGACGACAGACTCAAAAGAACAAAATTCAAGCTAAATGCCTTGTTGGATATTACACTGGCCATCAATGAAAATGACTCCACAGAAGAACTCATACGCCGATTTGAAAAATTGCTGGTAGATGATTTACATATTGGAAAGGTGATGATGATTAAACTGGGTGAGAAATGGAACTGCTTGCTGAACTCAGGATTTTCACATGATTTCTTCAAGAATTTAAGCATTAAAAATGACCTGCTTACTTTTAGTGAAATCTCCTACATCACATCTGAGCCAGATCTGTTTCCTGAACCGGTAGACATAGTCATACCTGTTACCGATAAAGACAAACCTATTTCATATGTACTGATCGGAGATATTGAAGAAGAAGGACATATGGTAAGTCCGATCATTAAGCATGTTCGATATATCCAAACGCTCTCGAATATCATCACTGTTGCTATTGAAAACAAACGGCTGTTTAAGGAATCTCTCCAGCGGGAAGCCCTGAAGCGAGAGATGGAACTTGCCAGCAAAATGCAGAATATGCTTATCCCGACAAAGGAGCGCCTTCCTTCCAATAAGCATATTAATATGTATGCTTTCTACCACCCTCATTTCGAGGTGGGAGGCGATTATTATGATGTGCTGGAGCTGAATAAAGAGGAGATCGGATTCTGCATTGCAGACGTGTCAGGTAAAGGGATCTCTGCCGCCTTACTTATGTCAAACTTCCAGGCCAACCTCCAGGCTCTTTTCACAGAAGATATATCACTGGAAAAACTGGTGACAAAGTTGAATACCCGGGTTATGGACAGTGCCAATGGGGAAAAATTCATTACCCTTTTCATTGCCAAGTACAATTACACCACCAGGGAACTGAAATTTATAAATGCAGGTCACAATCCTCCCTTAATGTACAACATCACTAAAAAGGAGTTGATACATTTAAAAAACGGAACTGTTGGAATGGGAATGCTCGATGACCTTCCCTTTGTTAATGTACAATCTATGATCCTTGATGATCCATCAAAGCTTTTCTGTTACACCGATGGACTGGTAGAGGTACTGGATGAGAGCGGGGTGGAATTTGGGACTGATAAGCTTGAGGTGGAGTTGAATAACAGCATGAACATCGAGAACAACATTAATACTATCATTGCCAAACAAAAAATCCTGGAGGGCAGTGCCTCAATCTTCGACGATATCTCAATTATTGGTGCCGATTTTCCGGGAATCACTTAAGATCCTCTGGTTTTTCTTCCAACACCTCTTCCATTTTGGTTCGACCTATGGTCTCCCCTGGCTCATCCTTGACCCGGTTCTCCTTGTGATAAATATCCATGGCAACCAGCATTCCGGTAAATCCCCAGAATAAAGCGGAAGCCTTATCTGTGTCCAGGAAATTATTAAGTATGCCATGAATGTAATAGGTAATCAATCCAATTAAAATACCCAGTGAAAATATTCTTATCGACCTCGATTGTGCCCTAATATACACCCTGATTCCGGTAATGATTGCAGTAACTATAATGATGAGCATACTAAGCATCCCAAGCACTCCTGATTCTGATAAAGGGCCCAAATACTCACTGTGTGCTGTTCCCCTGATTCCAAAATCTGTGCTAATTTCAGTTTTTTCAAATGATCTCTGAAATTTACCATATTCAAATTGAAAAGTTCCCGGTCCATAACCAAAAATCGGCCTGTCTTTCCACATCCTGTATGCACAGCTCCAACGGTTGATCCTTTCCAGATTCGATTGATCATTACTTACATTGGAGATAGATTGAACATGCTCTCCAAAATCTCCAGAAGATTTTTGGTTGTTCCCTTCCAGGTTCATTAAAATCTGGGTCTGGAAAACAAAGAACAAGGCAAATATTACAAGCCCGGCAATGGCAAGTATTTCAAACTTGATGCGCATCCTGATTACTATCCATATAGCAAATCCACCAACAAGACTTACCCAGGCAGCTCGTGTATATGAAAAAACTGTGGCGGCAACAAATACCAGGATAAGCAATATCATTAAAAACCTGGAATTAATATCCCCTCGTTTTGTCAGTCCGAAAAAAGCCAACAACACGGGTAGCAACAAAGCTAATGTAGCACCATAGGAAGTATGATCTTTGTAAAATGGCTGCATCATACTATGCGCCATCATCTGGTTATCTAATCCGTAAGCTGAATGTCTGATGATAGTATATGCAATGACCACCGCAAAGGATATCACATATAGCCAAACATACTTGTGCATGTTTTTCTCCCTGCGAAATACCTGTATGGCAAGAATATAAAACCCGACAATAAACCATAAACGGGAAACAAAAAATTTCACTGAAACTAGTGGGTCGCTGCTGGTGATTACTGTAACTGCCATCCAGGCCAGGTTAAAATAGATAGCAATAGAAACCGGATGCCTGAGTATCTTCAAGTCCATCCTCTCCCCGCTTAAATATTTAAAAAGAAACACTAAAAGCAAAGCTGCAAGCAAAGGTTCAGTCGGGAGATAAAGGTCGACCGGCAATCCTTCCATGAGTTCGCTTAATGGAATCGATAAGGGTACAAAAAATACAATGATGTACAATAATACATCAATCCGGGTAAAAGCAATAAGAAAAAATAACAAAGCGGCAGGGAGCAATGGCAGATAAAAGAACTCCAGTGCAATGCACACGGTGTTCACTGCAATGAATGCAATGGCTGCTATCCACACCCAAAGCATCTTTTGTCGACGCCCCCTTGCCTCTTGCATTATTCTTCTTTCTTCAGCGCAGTTCTGTCTTTCAGACTATCAATAATAATCAGTAAAATGAGGGTGAGCAAAAATGCAGATGCCGTAGATACCATTACAATGATGGATTTCTTTGGATAAGCTTTTTTCTCTGAAGCATAGGCCCGGTCGACAATAAATTTATGGGGTAGATTCTGAACGGCCTCCACCCTTGCTTCCTTATATCTTTGGCGCAGATCTGCAAGAACGTCTGTTTCATGATCCAGTCGATTAGTCATAGTAAGGACAGTCCCTCCATGTTCGGCAAGGGCTTTCATAGCAGTTGAAATATTGTTATTGCCACTTTGCGTAATGCTAGCAGAAATTTCCTGTCCCATCTTTTGAACTGATTCCTGAAGGAGATTAATATTTTCTTCCGCCTCTAGATATTCATATTCAACCAGCTTCAATGCGGCTAGTGCCCTCTCTTTCTTCATGGCGCTATATACCGTATCAATGAGGTCAGAGATATCATTGGCAATGTCCGCTGCCATTTGTGGATCTTTGTCCATTACAGCTACCTCAACCGACATAAACTCCGTCCGCCTTGCACTGATATTATTCCTGTACTCTGCATTCAGCTGAGTATATGGATACTTCGATGAAGGATCAATATCATAGTGCTCCATCAGCTTATATTTCACCATGATACGCTCTCGTATCAACGCAGAGTTCAAAACCTGTAACAATTGTTCCGCCTGCTCCTCTTCACCAAATCCATAGGCATCCTGTCGCCCCATATAATTGGAAGATAGCAGTGATTTTGATATAGATGCTCCCGTGGTTGGAAACATAATAACTGAAGATTTATACTTCGGAGTAATCTGGTAGGAAACCACGATGGAAGCAACCGCTGCTACCAAGCTAACTATGAGTAGAATCATTCTCTTTTTCCACATATAGATCAACAGATCTACGGAGCTGAAATTATAGCTCTTTTGTTCTTTGTCGCTCATGCTTATGTATTTTATTGTATGCTTATTAAAAAGTAATTCTTTTTCCCCTTTTGAATAAGGAGATATTTACCATTAATGAAATCTGCTCCACTTACCCGTGCCTCCGGATCAGATATTTTTTGTTTATTGATGCTCACTCCACCTCCCTTGATAAGCCGCCGAAGCTCACCTTTGGACGGAAATACCGTGGTATGTTCTACCAGGAGTGTCATAAGTTCTGCGTCCACCTGATCCTTTGAAATTGTGAACTGGGGAACACCTTCAAAAACTGCCAGGAACATCTCTTCCGGTATCTTGCTCAAAGTTTCACTTGTCGCTTTTCCAAATAAGATCCCTGATGCCTCAACAGCCATTTCATAATCATCACGTGAATGCACCATTACCGTCACCTCCTCTGCAAGTCGCTTCTGCAATATCCTTTGGTGGGGTTCTTTCTGATGATCAGAGACGAGCTGGTCAATCTCTTCTTTTTTCAGCATAGTAAAAATCTTGATATACTGATCTGCATCATCATCAGAAACATTCAACCAGAACTGGTAAAATTTGTATGGAGAAGTTCTTGCCGGGTCCAGCCAGACATTTCCCTCTTCGGTTTTTCCGAATTTTCCTCCATCTGCTTTCGTGATTAAGGGACAGGTCAGGGCATAGGCCTCTCCACCTTCCTTGCGTCGGATCAATTCTGTACCTGTTATAATATTTCCCCACTGGTCTGATCCACCCATCTGCAACTGGCAATCATACTCACGATATAAATTAAGGAAATCGAAACCCTGCACAAGCTGGTAGGTAAATTCTGTAAATGACATTCCAGTTTTCGACTCTGCACTTAAACGTTTCTTCACAGAATCCTTCGCTATCATGTAATTCACCGTGATATGCTTTCCTATATCCCTGATAAACTCCAGGAATGAATATTCCTTCATCCAATCATAGTTGTTTACCATCAATGCCTTATTGGACACCTCCGTTTCAAAGTCCAAAAATTTACTGATCTGGGCCTTCAAACATTCCTGGTTATGTCTCAGGGTAGGCTCGTCAAGGAGGTTTCTCTCCTGCGATTTGCCACTCGGATCACCTATCATTCCTGTTGCTCCTCCAACAAGGGCAATCGGACGGTGACCAGCATGCTGAAAATGTTTCAACATCATCACTCCCACCAGGTGTCCAATATGCAAGGAATCAGCCGTTGGATCAATCCCAACATAAGCTGAAGCCATCCCTTTTCCAAGACACTCTTCCGTTCCTGGCATGATATCATGTATCATCCCTCTCCACCTTAGCTCATCAACAAAATTCATTTTTATAGCTTATATTATAGATTTAAATAACTAATTTTAAATTTCAGTATTACTGTCTGTTACATCTTCTCCATTTGATTCATCTCCCGGAAGCCATTCCCTAAATTCAGCACGCTTTAAATAAGGAAAAACAGCAGGTGCAAATTTC
Organism: uncultured Bacteroidaceae bacterium; assembly: GCA_964538375.1. Classification (GTDB taxonomy): domain Bacteria; phylum Bacteroidota; class Bacteroidia; order Bacteroidales; genus JAUUZQ01. Next base: position 70,870 of record CAZIFQ010000001.1, read on the forward strand.
GATAAAGGCACAAATAACAAAGATTTCTCTACAGTTTCTTCGCTAATAAAAGCTTTCTTACTATTTACAGCTGAAACAGGCATCAGTATAATACTAATGATAAATGCATAAAGCAATACTCCAAAAGCCATCCCTGCCAGTCTGTTAATAAAATTCAGAGCCACTGCCTTTATCAGCTTATCAACCAGGAAGGCAGCCACATGAACCACTATAACAATCAGAACGAAAGTCACTGCAAAGGAGATTAAATTCTGATACTGTGGATTTATCTCAAACCACCCGTTCAATATATCTCCCATTCTTTCATGAAAGCGCATGGCGCCCAGAATACCTAGTACCAAAGCAGTTATTGAGGCAATCATATACACCAGGCCTTTTTTAAATCCCCGGTACAATGCCCACAATAGTGGAATGGCAATAATTATATCTAGAATGTTCATATTTTTTTGCGACAACAAAATAAGCAATTCCTTTTCAATAACGGAGAAATTTTATCAAGTATTATGTTGACTTTGAAGGGAAAATACAACACCAGGCCACCATCTTTGCCTGAAACTCTTGCTTAGAACAGAGCTTTGATTCGTACAATATTGCATATCTCAACAGAATAAATTAACTTAATCCTTGATTCTAATAACTTAAATCCTTGGCCATGGAAATTAAAAAATTCAGAAACCATTATGGACTGGAGCTCATTGCAGCACCGCATGCGGGAATATCATTGGGTGACCTGGTATGGGACTCTCTCCTGGGGGCGCCCGAATTCAGCCATCCCGGAATGCCAAACACTATAAGCACCGCATTTCTTGATGCCGGGTTGATAGATGAAGAGGAGTTTACTTCTTTTCACAAAGAATTTTCCTCCATTGCGTATATCAAAGCACATTTCCCGGAAAGAACAGTTGATATCAGATCAGAGGTACTGGGAGAGCTGAAACATCCTACGCTGGGAAGTATTGAAGGAAATTTCAAACTTGATCACATCAGTAAATTCACTTTTGGAGAATTGCTGGTAAAAGAGATGGATGATATGACCAGGGTAAAGATTGACCAGTACCTGGAGCTCATGAAAGAGAAAAAATGGGCTGAGTATGATGGAAAAATCCGTCGCGTCTATATGATTACAGAACTATATGTTGGATCCATCAAACTCGTGGTTGAAAAATCCCTCAGCGGAAAATTCGATGCTGCACTTGAGCAAGGAGGATTATCGGTAACTTCAAAATCTGAGGGAAGCAAATCAGTAGAATATGCTTTTTCCCATGAAGAGGTTCCTTTTGCAATGCGAATTGAAGAGGTAAAGTCTTTTAACGGATAAAAAAAGAGACGTATCATATGACACGTCCCTAAATCTTCTTAAAACTTCTGTCCAAACACCCATCGGGCAGACAAGGCCGTATTAAACGACAGGCCACGTGCGCCAACTCCAACCTGCGCTGAGGCACTAAATGCAAATAATAGTATTATGCTAAATGAAAATAATAACTTCTTCATGGTTTTGAATTTTTGTTCGAAAGAATTTTCCGAAGAATACTTTGCAAGGATTATGCCAGAAAACTCAAAATCTCCTCAAGACCATTAACTTCAAAAAAATTGCTGCTCTCCGGCTTTCGATCAACTTTTTCATGTTCCCAGGTCGTGTGATAGGGAACATGGATAGCATAAGATCCCAATTCCAGGGGAGGTAAAATATCTGATTTTAAGGAATTCCCTATCATAACGAATTTCTCAGGAGCAATCTCAAGGTGCTTAAGCAGGTTCCTGTAATTTTCTACCTGCTTATCACTCATTATTTCGATATGATGGAAATACCTGGAGAGAGAGGATCTGAATAATTTTCTCTCCTGGTCAAGTAAATCACCTTTCGTTGCCACAATCAATTTGTATTTCCCATGAAGCTGATCCAGTACCTCCTTCACTCCAGGTAAAAGCTCAATGTCTTTTTCGAGCATCTCTTTTCCCATGTCTATAATGGCCATGATGGAAGCTGGGGAAATTTTTCCTTTGGAGATACTGATCCCATTTTCCAGCATTGACAGCACAAATGCCTTGATGCCAAAACCGTATTTTGATAAATTGCTCATCTCCGTATCAAAGAGCGTCTTCATCACTGTTTCCCGATCAGCAAATTCACTTAGTAATTTTACATAAGCTTCCTCCGTATCACGGTAATAGGTCTCATTCACCCATAAGGTGTCATCCGCATCAAATCCAATTACCTCAACTTTGCTTTTCATATTAACAAATTTCTGAGAAACGTTTGTTTCACTGATTGTTTCAGGGGAACGCAGAGCTCCACAGAGAATTACAGCAAAATAGAATTAAACAATAACTTGAAAGAAGCCTGGCTTGAAGCACGGAATTGCGGATTAAATCCAAACAATACCAGCTGTCCTTCTCCCTTTTCCATCCAAATCATTACGCTCTTGTTGCTTAGCTGTTCTTCATTCCCTGCATAACCACTCATGAGAATCTCTTTCTCGGGATGTGAAGCAATCACCCGTCTGTCCATGTCAAATCCGGGTACACTGGTCTGAAATACTGGTCGACCACGTGAAAAGACTCCTGTTTCTGCCGGCATTCCCAGGGTTAGTGGATGGTCCTGCAACACCTCAATTTTCAGCAGACTCCCGGGAATATAAAGCCCCTTACTCGTTAATTGTTTGGATATATCCCTGAAGGGCAACTGAAACTCTTCTGTTTCATCTCCTTTTTTTATTTTTAATAAGCCGGAAAACAGGTTTGTAGATTGTCCCCAGGAAATAATCAATCCTCCCTTATCAATGAATGTCATGATCTCTTCAAAACCCTCTTTCCCCATTCCTTTCATATAATCCGGATGGTAATTTCCTATGTAATAGCTATCCCCTGATTTTCTTTTGCCCTCCATCAAGAGGTCCTTATTGCTGTCCGGAAAAATAATTACATCATAATTCTTTGACACTTCAGCTTTCTCTATTTCATCCGGATGTACTATTGTGAAAGGTATATTATACGTGTCAAATACAAATCTTGTCCAGCCCGCATCCATATCGTGGAAGTACGTTTCAACCAGCGCAATCCGGGGCATCTCTATCGCTTCACTCTTCAATTCGATATCCTTAGAAACTTCAATAGCCGGAATTGTCATTTCCGCAACGAGTTTCCTGGCTACTTCTCCATTTTTACCTTCAAGTGACACCACAAAACTTCCTTTTTTTACTATTTCTCCGCCAATATGCACATCAAGGGATAGCCGCTCAACTGTTATTCCTTTCTCCATTGCGGCAAAAGCAGTCCTAAAAGATTCATTTGCATTCACCGGAAGTATCACTGTTCCTGCATCGCCCGCCAGTGGTTCTGACAAACTATACGTATCATCAATCATTGCCAGGTTTTTTTCCAGGACCTCAACCCTGGTATTAATCTCATACGAGGCAACATTGCGATGCAATGGTAATGACCAACTGGTAATATCATAGGGCTTAATCAATTCACCTCCAGGCGTATAGTGCCTTTCCGGAAAAGTCTGTTTTTCCATCACTTCCTTAACAAATGCCCGAAATGGCTGAGCCAGCGGGATAACTACATCTCCCTTTACATAAGCCCTTCCTTCCACGGTCATATTCTTTATAAGCGTGTACAAATTTATCCCGTGCTCCTTCAGGAGAGCAACCATGTTTACCAATTCGCCCTGGTCATGTTGCTTCTCGGGCATGATATAATAATATGGCGGCTGTGTTTGTCCTGCTTTTACATTGCTTACACATATATCGTTTCTGAAACTAAGAATATCTTCACGGTGATTTGAGGCAGTTTTGAGAATGGACATTGTTGATACAATTTCATATTCAACAATATCTCCCAATCTCCACCATCCGCCTTCCCAGGGAAGCAGCATATTTATACTTTTCTTATACTCAGAAAGTCCTTTCCCTCCTACGCGAAGTTCATTAGGTTCAATATAAATTGGAGTTGCTGTTTTGGCGCTGGCTACCTCGGTAAGAAAACCAATAACATTTTTCCAGATGCATGTTTCTGTTGATCCGGGCCAATAATCATCAAAGAGGTAATGCTGGGAAACTCCACTTAGATTTTCTCTTGTCATATCATTCACCATATTCTGACCGAATAGTCCGGACCAGGTAAAAACACCCGCCGGAACATTTTCAGCAATGGGATCATGGTTGGGAGGGACAAAAAATCTTGTTCCGGTAGATCCCATCTGGTGTTTTTCAACCATCACCTGCGGGAACCAGTTAAGATTGTAGATGCCCGCTATAGCTTTTGTGTCTTCCTGGCTCAGGATGACAAAATCCCGGTTGTTGTCATGCCCTACATACTTATGATAAACCGACGGCAAAGAGGCGCCTTCATATTTAGTCCCCTTATACTTCATATAATTATTTACTATCATATCCATTCCGTCCGGATTGTGATTTGGAACCATCATGTACACAACATTGTTGAGCCATTCCAATTTTTTCTCATCACTTGTTGTAACAAGATCATAGGCAATTAGCGGGGCCGACTGGGCAGGACCAACTTCACTAGAATGCATCGATAATGTACCTAGAACAAAGACCTTGCCTTCGGCAATCATTTTATCTCGTTCATGCTTAGGAATATTTGGATCAAGCGCCAGTCGCTTATTCATTTTTTTATACTCATCCAGTTTAGCAATATTTTTTTCGCTGGATAGAAATACGATATACATGGGTTTCCCCAAAGGTGAGTTACCAATCTTCTCCAACTTTATGCGGGAAGATACTGTTTCCAATTCCTGCAAGTAGCCAATTAGCTTTTCATATGTGAAAAGATTCCTATCCGATCCCGGGGTAAATCCAAAATAGGAATCCGGCTTTACCGGCTGGGTTTCCTGGGCGTATATTGAAGATGAATGAAAAAGAATTATTGAAACAAGAGCAAGCAAAGAGAAAAACAATTTTCTTTTCATAGTCCTGGTGTTAAAGGTTAATCGAACTCCTAAAGTAACAATATTATTTCAGAACAACTGGGCAGTGGGCGGTGGACAGTGGGTAGTGGGCAGTGGTCGCACATCTCTGTCTGCACAAGATGAATGCTCAATAAAATAAATAATGTATATTTCGGACTTCAATATTAAAAATTACTCATTAATAACTGAGTAAGAAATGAGAAGAAGAATACATTTGTTAGTATCCATACCTGTCTTTATTATTCTATATTCTTACACGGTACTCACTGTGGTACTTATTATTATCTTCTCTCTCTTTAAATTGAAACGCGTAGTTTACGCCCTTCTTTATGTCTGGGCCAATGCTGTTTTTCTTATGATGGGAAAAAGAGTGCGTATAGAGGGACGACAACATATAGTGAAGAAAAAGAAGTATATTCTTATTGCCAATCATACCAGCATGTTTGATATAATGGCCATCATGTCATTTAAACCCGGAGTAAGCTGGTTTGGTAAGGAAAATTTAACAAAGATCCCGCTATTTGGGACCATGTTGAAAATGGTCGATTATATTCCCATGAAACTGGCAACAGTGAAGAATACACGGCTTATGCTGGAACATCTTGTACACAATGCTGCTGATAAAACGGTTGCCATCTTCCCGGAAGGAACACGCACTAAAGATGGTAAAATGAATCCCTTTTACCGAGGATTTATATATTTACTAAAAGCAACAGAAACTGATATTCTCCCTGTTACACTGAATGGATTTTACAGTCTTAAACCCAAGAACAGGTTCTCGATTAATTTCAGATCAAAATTAGAAGTGATAATTCACGAGCCAATAAGCAGCGAAAGCTTGCTTCAACTGGAGGATAAAAAAATTATTGATAAAGTAAAAACTGTAATAGAATCTGCATCGAAAGAAACGTAGTCGTTGAAGAGAGTTGCACCAAGCTAAACACATATGACCAAAACAAAAAAATGGGTTTTCATCGTAAACCCAATTGCAGGGAATAACTTTGGTATTACCCAGGTTCCTGTTCTAAAGGAGAAAATCGAGCAATACAAGATCGATGGTGAAATTGTTATGACCGAAAGACACGGTCATGCTTCAGAAATCACTGAAGAATACCATAAAAAAGGGTTTGACTATTTCATTGCAGTTGGCGGTGACGGTACCACTCATGAAGTTGGTAGAGTCCTTGTGGGCAAGAAGAATTTTGTTTTTGGCGTTGTCCCTTCTGGCACGGGTAACGATTTCAATCAGATCCTTGGTTTTCCCAATAGGTTTGAAGAGAAGCATTGGGAAATATTTTTCCAGCAACATATCATTCATATGGATTATGGAAAATGTAATGGGATGCCTTTCATGAATGGAATAGGTCTTGGTTTTGATGCAGAGGTAGCTGCGAAAAACTACGTTGAGCCAGGTGGTAAAACAGTGATGGGAGGAAAAGGAAAATATATCAAAGTGATTCTCAGCACTCTTTTCTTTTTCAAAGAATATAATGTAACCATTACCAACGATGGGAAAACAGAAGATTCTTTATGTTTTATTAATACAATCTCCATCGGACGACGCTACGCCGGGGGCTTCTACCTCACACCTCTTGCCATTGCAAATGATGGCCTGCTGGATGTATGCATGATCAAGAAGCTGGGCCTTCTAAAACGTCTTGATATATTATTGAAAGTTTCCAAGGGGAAGCATACGACTGATAAAAAGGTAAAATATTACAGAACCAAAAAGCTTACCGTTGACTTTCATCAGAAAGTTCCTTTCCATGCAGATGGAGAAGTGTTTTATGATACTAAATTTGATGTGGAAGTTTTCCCCGGACAACTACCCATAATTTATAATCCGGAAGGAAACCATTATTTCGATATTGACCTAAAAAAATAGTAGAACAGTGGAAAGTAAATTTTCATACATAGCCGCCTTTGATCTTGACAAAACTATTATCTCTGTTAACAGCAGCCGATTCATCGTTAAAGCAGCACGCAGAACGGGCCTCATGAACAAAAAAGATTATTTTAAAGCTATTTTGTTCTCAATAAAATACAAGTTTGACCTGAAAGATGCCAATAAGATCGTTGAAGAAATGACCAGGTGGTTAGTAGGTATGAAGGAAACTGATATCATACAACTAGTAAATGATCATGTGATCAGTGAAGTAAAAAATTTGGTTCGCCCGGAAATCAGGAAAGAATTTGAGGAACACAGAAAGCAGGGAGGCCGTTTAGTATTGCTCTCTTCTGCCATGTCTTATATATGTGAGCCAATGGCCAAATTTCTTCAAATGGATGATGTCATATCATCCAAATTGGAAGTTTCGGACGGAGAATTAACAGGCGTGCCTATTGGAAATCTGAATTTTGGAACACAAAAAGCTGTAACCATGACGCAGTTTTGTGATGATAATGGATATACTCTTGAGAAGGCATACTATTATGGAGATGCCTATACAGATCGTTTCGTTCTGGATGCAGTTGGACATGCAGTTTGCGTGAAGCCGGAAATTAAACTAAGGAGAATGGCCCGTCGCAAGGGCTGGAGGGTTATTTAGGAGTGAGCAGTGGGGAAAATAAAGAAAGCCGGGCTTCCAATGGTGAGCCCGGGGTTATCGGAGTTTGATTATAATCCGAGCACTTTCGCATCTACATGAACTTCCATATTCATAGCAATATCATGTTGCACAAGGACAGTTTCATCTGTACCGAAACTGAAGCGAAGGCTAAAACCATCTAATTTAATATACTCCTGTATATCCACTGCTGTTGTTTCCAGATTCAGAACAGCTCCAACATCTTCGGCAACGGCAGTATTGAAGGCCAATTGTAATTCTTCCTGACCTGCAGCATTAATAAATATTTCCATTGAGGATAAAAATCCAAAATCTCCATCAACCGGCTCTGTCAGTGTTAATGACAAAGAGGTAAGTGTGATTTCATCAATCAGGTCAAGCTCTGTATTAAAATTTCCCATCGCATCAGCAATTCCTGTATTGATGGTAGGCGTTTCAACGATCAAGGTAGAATCTGATGCTCCGATTAGGGGAACACTGAATGAGGTTTCATATGGCAAATCAAATTGCGTAAGCTCACTCAATAAATCACAACTGCTTAAAAAAACAAGCGTAATTAAAATCAATAGCGGGGTCTTTTTCATAATTTATATTTTCTGGGATTAATAGTTCGCAATTAACAAATATATAACACCAATGTTTGTGATAAAGTTGCCTGGAGCAAAAAGAAAAGCAGTCAACTACCCTGACTGTTGTCTCTATTTGGCACTAAGAGAACATCATTCTTATGATTTTAATAGTCAAAGGTCCGCCGGATAAATAGGATATTTTGTCATAATTCTTTGTACTCTTCAACATTCCTTTTACCAGGAACTTTGTCACAACATCAACATCTTCCGCCAGTATTCTATAGACTTTCTCAAATTGCTTCTTCTCTTCAGGACTACTAAACTGCATCGATTGATCCAGGAACGCTGTTCTTACCATTCCGGGACTAATGACTCCAATTTGAATTGCACTTTTTTTCACCTCTTTTGCAAGAGATTTAGTGAAATAATTTACCGCTCGCTTTGATGTTCCATAAAGGGTAAGGTTCTGCCTCATTCTGCCATCACTTCCAAAGCCCTCCATGTTGAAGATTTTACCTGAGCCCTGCTTCAACATATAATTGGCAGCTACACTGGTTCCAATCATCAGCCCGTAGATATTGGTATCTATGAGACTTTTAATGTCCTTTTTATCAAGATCCGTAAAGGACATGTGAGGGTTAGGAATACCTGCATTATTAATATAGATATCAACCTTCCCGTATGATTTTACTGCCAGGTCGATGAGCATTTGATGAGTTTTGCTCTCCTCAGCGCTTCCTGCCAGGCCGACAACTTTCCAGCCATCTTTGCTTAAGGTATTCACTACTTCTTTAACCTTTTCCGTGTTTCTGCCATTGATCACCACCTGGTGGCCATGCTCCAGGAACTCCGTTGCCAATTCCAAACCAATCCCCCGTGTGCTGCCTGTAATTATTATCGTACTCATGCTTAAAAATTAATTTATAGTTTAAAAAAGCGCCCTGCAAGCTTTTCGAAAATATCAAACCCGTCACTTTTACTCCAAGTATCAGGACCATAAACCTGAAATTATAGGATGAAAAGATGGGGCGCCTGATCAGTATCAGGCAGTTTAGGAAAATGAGGATTACTTAACTTCGAGAAAAAGGGTGTTTTCAAAATTTTAATTTGGGATTTCAATTCATTAATAGTTTTTAACTCCTTTTTACTTCAGATGAGCAGTTTTTGAAGAGCTGGATTTCGCATAATAGCTAATTTTGAAATCATCGAAATACGAACTATCGCTAGAACTAAAAAGTGTATAAATTCTTAATTCAGTATCTGTTATGTTTTCGGGCACGAAAAACTCGGTTTTAAGCATCCTCCATCCATCATTTGTTTCATTATATCCGGTGGAGCATTTATGGTAAAAACCTCCTTTGGTAAATTCATTAATCACTATTGTCCCTAATTCGCCATGCATCCAAACCGATACTTCTATTTTATCGCCTTTATTAGCTTTTTTAATAATATGAGTGAATGCATAATTTTTGTTTTTGGTTAACTTTATTGAATGAGAACCGGAAAAAGCTTTCTCTGTTGTGGGTGCTGTTAAATTTAAACCTGCAACAGTATCGTTATTTATAATAGCATATTTCTTATCAATATTTACTTGTTCGTTATCATAAAATAATTCCCATTTTTTTGTTAGTTCGTAATTGTAGTAAAATCTGTTATATAAAATACGAGCTACAAAGAAACCTGAGAAAAGGCAAGCAACAATAGCTATGTTTCTTATATATCGTTGAGGTACATTAATAAACTTATTATTAAGTAATAAAAATATTAAGGGGAATATTGGTATAAAATATCTTCCTAGCAATGGGTAAACTCTATTGCTACCAACAATATCCCATGTAAGGTATTGTGAAATCATTATTAAACCTAAAAGCACCAAGGAAGTAAATAAAATAATAGATTTCTGAACGATGCTAAGTTTAAAATCTTGGTAGTTTCCTCCAATTGCAATTAGGAATATAATAATGTAATTAAAGACCAGAAACCACTTTGGTAATTTTGTGTCGCCCCAACCTAATACTCCAATATAGCTTTCGGTCATGTTTTCAAATTCATTGAAAAACGATTTAACAAAAACTTTTCCGACCAGTAGTTTATTTTCTTTTATATAAGAAATCTGATCATGCATATTCGCCTTATATCCAACCAGAGCACTATTAATGTATTTTGGGTTGTATTCATTATAAGGAGTATATAGCTTATTAATACTTTTGTTATTTACTAATGAAGCACCAAAACCCACAATTAGTAATGTCCCAAAAACAATAAAGTATTTTTTAATTGAATTAAATTTTGAGAAAGGAATAATTAGAAATATTCCTATTAATACGGTATATATTATTTTGGCAAAACCTAATGATAAAATTAAAATTGCTAAAATCAACACATCGAATGTGCGAACCTTATCCTTAGTATAGGTTGCCTTTAATAGAAAAGAAATCAATAGAAATGACAATGCATTTGTCATCATATCGGCACTTAAGGATGAATTTGTTGCTATAGACATTGGTAATAGCGCTAGAAAAACAAAAAGCCATTTGTGTAAGGGTGTTACTTTAATTGCTAAGTATACCATACTAATCCAAAAAAGAAGAGAGACCAGTCTTGCTATATACAACAAGTAGTAAGGGGGAGTATTAAATATCCGAAGAAAAAATATTGCTATTGACTGAGGTAAATAGGATATTGGTGAATAAAGAGCTGTATTAGGAAAGTCGATGAAGATTTTATGATTAGGATTTAATGCAATTTCTTTTGATTCTTGGATGTGTTTTTTACTAATCCGACTAAATTGATTAAGTGAAAATACTTTGTAGTGTACAGCAAATTCTTTTAAACTTTCAGGAATATATCCGCCAAGCCGGGAGTTTTCTTTTTCCGCCTTAAAATTGCCTTCTGATATTTGATAAGCCCTATATAAATGATTGGTTTCGTCAGCTACCTGAAGCGGAGGTGTAATAAACATTATTAATGGCCCGAAAAACAGGGCTAATATTAAAAATATTTGATGAGGTGGTAAATTTATACTTTTCTCAAGTATCCGTTTTGCTTTAGAATACATTTATTAGAAATGGAGTTTGATAATATGATGCAATATAAACTATTTTCCAAAGAGTGAATTCTTCGATTTAAATGTTTGAATGTATTATGTGTATTTTAAAACTTCTACTGGAATTTCGCTACCACAGGGTTAATTTATCAGAACGGAATTTGTATTTAAAACCATTCCCACATCCTCTCTATCACCCAAACAATAAGATTTTAAAAGATGTAAAATCAATTCAGAGGAGCAAAAAGAGATCTTCCCCATTGATAACAAATTTGATGAGGAAAGAAACGTAATACGAGAAGGATTACACAGTATTTCAGACAGGATACTGAGGTATGAGATAAGCTATAAAAATCAATATATCAGACATGTTTACAAAAAGCACTTCTTTGCGAAAAACTGTGAAATACTTCAAAATTTAAAAGAAAAACATAAGGAAGTCAAAAAGGTATATGATAAATGTTAGAGAGATGCTAAAAAGGAATTAACTGTTGATTACCTCGACCCTAAAGAAGAAGAAAGCAGCAAAACGAATATACTTTACGGGCCAGAAGAGTTATCGATTAAGTTTAGTAAAACTATGCAGATAAATTTTCTCACTAATGAAAGACAGACTCGACTAACTTTAAAAGCTAGGATAAATTATAATCATGAGGATGGATCGGCACCTCTCATGACAATCAAAGTCAATGACATACCTATCACAGCAGACAATCTAAAAAATAAACCTCCAACAAAGTACTACAAGGGTGGGAGAAAATTTCCTTGGTATGATGCAAAATTTAATGGTTGGAACATACAATATAGTCCAGATTTTTTCTCAAATTATTTACATAAATATTACAGTGTGATAAATGGAGATCCATACTTATTTACATTTAACATAGAACATATTAAGCCAATTGAGGAAAATAGATATATGATGGAGATAAGTCATAAGGGCTTAGAAGGCAAAGAAGCATGGAAAAATGATATTATCATAAAGGAAATTGAAATGTTTGAATAAACTTTTTGACACCATATTTGACACCACCAAAAAGGAAACCCGCTGAATATCAGCGGGTTTCTTGTTGTTATGGTAGCTCCAACAGGACTCGAACCTGTATCTACGGTTTAGGAAACCGCTATTCTATCCCTTGAACTATGGAGCCGTTTTCGGGATGCAAATATAGAGCAAATTTGAATTTGAGACAAATGTAATAGCTGTAGAGTAAGAAGTTTCCAAAAACTACCTGGTACTTCAAATGAGCTGGAAGGTATTAAAAATAGGATTTTAATATATCGTAACGGTTCTGTATGTGTGGGGGCTAGTGCCCCCATCTTACAATGATGTATGGTCCTTATTCCTCTCCGGGCCTGCTCCTGCCCCTTTTTCTTTCTCCCCTCACCTTCTTCGCCTTCAATCGCCTTTCTATGGATGCTTTGGAGGGCTTGGTTTTATGTCGTTTTTTTGGTGGTTTTCTTAGTTTTTCAATCAGCTCCAAAAACCGCTCAGTAACCTCCTCCTTGTTTTGCACCTGGGACCGGCCACTCTGACAACTCAATAACAATTCGCTTTCACCTGTCAACCTTGACCTGAGCCGGCGTCTTACCAATACCTTCTCTTCCCCAGTCAATGCCGTCGTTTCTTCAAGCCGCCACTGCAGTGTCACCCTCGACTCCGTTTTATTTACATGCTGTCCACCCGGACCAGAGGAACGGGAAGTAGTGAACGTGATTTCTTTAAGGAGTTGATCTTTCATACAATAAAAATATCATTGCTTCCCTGGCGCTCCGCAGGAGCCCCTAGCACAAGTTGAAGCAAAATTACTAAGAGCTTCACACTATTCTTCTTCATCAAATTTATCTCTTCTGTCGCCTGGCTTCACTCCTTTATCTGAAACTGTAAGAACGACATACGTTCCGGATTTTGTTTTCATGATTTTACCCTCCTCAACTGGCTCCTTTTGTCCTGATAACACATTCTTCGCAGTTCCCGAAATAAGTCCAGGTGGAATCCTTACGAGGTACATATAGTGACCATCCAGACCCTGCTCTCCCTCAACTCCGATCTGGCCAAGCGTGGAATTTATACTCATCAAGGGAATATAGATAGTTTCATCAACAAGTGTGAAACGATTTCGAATTTCTCCGAACTGCACATTATCCAAATTGGCACTCCCTGTATATTTCGCCGCAGCATGTAGTGGAGTGAAATTCATTACACTACCATTTTTCATGCTCAGGATAAAGCTGGCCGTACTACTGGCCAAATCCATACTCATATCAGGCATGAAAACCAATTCGGCCATTCCCCTGGCATCCAAAATACCTGTAAATGTCTCGTCCAGCGTAAACAAGGAATCCCCCATGGAGAAGCTTAGCTTGAAATCCGAAACATTCAATGTATCAATATCAAAAGTTGAACTGAGATAGTAAGTATCAGGATCATTTAAATTAAGCTGACCACTAAGCAATACAGCACCTCCGGTTTCAGACTTCACCTGGAACATGTCAAGATAAACCAGGTTCTCCGCCATGGACCTTACTTTCCCTTCAATATTGTATAAATTGTTTTCCTCGTATCTCAATTCTTTGATGTCGAGACTAAACTGGAACCTGGGGATGTCAAGCTTTATCGGATCCTTGTATTCTATCGCAGCAGAATCCATTTCTATCAATACAGAATCCCCTTCTACAGCTTCGTACTCCATTTTATTATTTTTTGCCAGCAACTTATAATCCATCAATTTATTTAAGTCCAGGAGATCCGATCTGATCACCAGGTTTCCTGACATTTCTTTTGTTGAATCCAGCAAATTAAGCACTGAAGCTTTTATCTTAAAATTACTTTCTCCAATCCTTCCCCCCAGGGTGTCCACAACAATGAAATTATCGGCATGGCGGAGCTCAATTTCAAAGCCACGGAAGGGAAGGGGAGACTGTTTTAGATCCCAACGCAGCTTTTCTGTCTTGAAATGAAATTCTGGTAAGCCACTGTCTTTTAACAATTCACCCACCCTTGTATCAAGCTTTGCTTGAAACATGAAGTTCTTTATCTCCTCCGATTTGAAATCCTCAGGAATAATATGAAACTGATCATTGAATGTCAGGAGTTCTGATGCATCTAATAAACGCGCGGTTAATTTGAAGTCGACAGAAAGAGGCGCTGCCGAGTCTTTTTCCATGTAGGCATTATAGTTTTGTATATGTGCGTCTAAATCAAGAGAGCTCCTCCCAATCTTAGCACTGAAATTCGATAGGGTAAGGTCCTTTTCTTCTATGGAAACACCTAAGCTTACATCCGACACATAGGTATATCCCGGAATCTGCACATGCATGCCTTCCAGCCGAAAATCCAGTTCGGGAATGACTTTCTCCTTCATGGCTTTTTCAAACTGCTCATAACGAGTATCAATAACAATCCCCAGACCCAGGTCGGTGATCGGGCCGCTAAGATAATTTGTCAGGGAGGTATCCGAAAGTATCTTTTCCAGGTGTAACTCCTTCGATTCAAGTGCAATTCTTATATGCGGATCTCCTTTAAAACCAAGGAAATAGGGTAATACATCCCGCATATCAACATCTATCCCAAATAAATTTCCGTCCAGGTTAATGTCCATCTCCCGAAATCCAACACTGGATTCATCAATATAAAGTTCTCCATTTAATTGTCTGACCTCATTGTTGGGTAGCAAAAGACTCACATCGCTCAACCTGGCTGTTAATGCACTTGATTCATTAAGAAAACTATCATTCGACTTATCTAATGCGCCTTTAATTTTCCCGTTAATGGCCAATTTGCCCTTCAAGTTTTGAAAGGCATCGGTATCAATAATTTCATTTACCAGCTCCAGATCTGCAGATGCATCAATGCTCAGATCAAAAACAGGAGTCACGAGATTGGCAAATTGCAGACTCATATCAATCCCTCCCTGGGGGAAAGAGGCGTGAAGATTATCCATTTTAAGCACCGCCTCAGAAAAGTCTGCAGCAAGTCCATTGCTTGCACTTCCTGCAAAACTTATTTCTGTTATAGATTGTCCAAGAGCTTTTACATTAAATCCAAGATCTTTGGCGCTAAAATCAACATGAATAAGCGGCAGTGTTTCACCAAAGCTACCTTTTATATCTCCGCCCAGGTGAATCTCCCCGGACCCGATTTGTTCAATTGCGTCCATATCAAGCACTCCCTTGAGCAAAAAGTTGAGTAGCTCAATACCTTCATTCTTTGCCTTAAAGCTAAGGTTCATATTATTTCCTTCCTGCATCGAAACATCACCGGCCAACTCGATCATTGCATCCTGAATGTCAAGCATGCCGTGGTCAAGGGTAAGCATTTCCTTTACAAGGTCATAATTCAAAGCACTGCTAAACACAATGCTCCTGGGCTTATCCAAAACAATTTCCCCGATCTCTGCCCGGTCCACATCAATTTCAAGGTCTAAGCAAGCGGTAATTAATTCGGGGAGATAGGTAAAGGCACTCTCCAGTTGATTTATCCTTACAGACACATTTTTCCCGCCGGGCAAGTCGATATAATTTATCAGGAGATTTGACATTTCCAGGTCGTCCATGGCCAGTGATATGGAAGAACTGTCTTCCTTCACCTCTTTCTCTTCCTCAGATTCACCAAACCTTATTCCCAAAGCTTTTTCTAGGTTTGAAATGCTGTCTTCGCCAACAATAAAATTGATCTCGCCATCGCCAAAACGAACTTTCGAGACCTTATAATTTCCTTTTATCAGCTGAACAATATCCAAAGACACATAAATATCATCCATGCGCATCACGGGAATAGAATCAGTATTTTCAAGAGAATCCAATCCTTGCAAATAGCTTAGCTCTACCAATTGAAGGGATACATCAGGAAAATGAATAAGGGGCCGTAGCCTGATATCTTCTAAAACAATTTCACCGGGCTGTTTCTCATTGGCAATATTTAGTGCTTTCTCTATTATTTTCCCTTTAAATAAAACAAAAGCAAGTACTATAATAACAAGAAGACCTGCCAGGACAAGCAAAATCCTGAGAAACCATTTCAAAATACCTCTTAATACCTTTTTCATCTTTTACTTGATGTATTATAGCTTCATTTTTAAATATATCCACTAAATAAACAGCTACAAACCATAATTGTTAATGCAAAAGAGAACAACTGCAGAACGCTGTGACTAATTTACCATAATTTTTCTGCTCACTGAAAATACGAGCACATATAACTAAAAAATAAATTAACTTTCTGCTTCAATACCTGCAGTATGAAACACATTACTTTTTTTCTGGCGCTTATACTTATAAGCACCTGGCTAACTGCCCAGGAACGTCACATCAACAGGATCCCTGATATCCCCGGGTACAAAACCCTGGTATGTGATTTTCACATACATACCGTTTTCTCAGATGGAAGCGTCTGGCCCACTGTCCGCGTAAATGAAGCATGGTATGAAGGTATTGATGCCATCGCCATAACTGATTATCTTAAATACAGACCCCACACAAAAGATATAACAGCCGATCATAACCGCTCATATGAGATTGCTCGCGATTATGCTAAAAATAAAGATGTGATTGTTATTGCCGGGACAGAAATTACCAAAGAAATGCCTCCAGGACACTTCAACGCAATCTTTATTAAAGATGCAAACACAATTTATAACGATGACTTCAATGAAGCGATAAAAGAAGCCACAAGCCAGGGCGCTTTTATCACGTGGAATCACCCGGGATGGAGAGTACAGCAACCCGATACGATGCTATGGTGGGATGAGCATACATTTCTTTTTGAAAAGGGATGGATGCATGGAATTGAAGTGGCCAATGGACATGAATATTACCCTGAAGCCATCAGCTGGGCCCGTGACAAAAACCTGACCTTTTTGGCCAACAGTGATGTTCATTCACCTATACAAGTAGCATATGACCTTGAAAAATCGCGCAGAACCTGCACCCTTGTTTTTGCAACAGAACGAAGTGAGGGAGGCATAAGGGATGCGCTGTTTAATGGCAGAACCATTGCTTATTTTGATAATATGCTGATGGGAAAAGAAAACCTTCTTCGTGCTTTTTTGCTCCAGTCCCTATATATTGACCATCATGAAGAATCAGGATTTTACACCTTAACCAATCCAACTGAATTCAATATAGAGGTACAATTAACGAATAAACTCTATAGAGATTGGAGCAAAACAATAAATGTTAAACCAGGGAAAGAACATGTTTTTTCCCTTCCGGCAGAAACAAGCTTTGAAGAAATTTCTGTTACGGTAAAGAATTTCTTTACTGGTGCAGATCAATGTCTAAGTGTCCCTTTATCAACAATTCAACCTGTTGATCAATAATTTTTTCGTTCCGCAGGAAAATTCGTAATTTTATAAACTTAATGCAACCATCCTCAGTGCAGAAGAGTATCCCTTTAGAGGAGAAACTATAAAAACCTGTAAAATGAAAAAAAAGATATTACATATTACTGCAGGGCTGTTTTTTGCTGCAGTCGTCATATTACCATCATGCGAATTACTTGAGCAATGCGGTGACTGCGAACTTGTTCAGGTAGATCTTGATGGCAACATTACCTATGGAACCCCGCAATTTGTTTGTGGCGACATATATCTGGATTATAAAAACTCTGGCATTACCATCACGGCAACCGGATCTGAATACTGGAACTGTGAATAAACAATGATTTTACACTCAGAAAACATATAACCCTAACTCCAAACCTAACTAAATATGAAAAAGAAAATTTTTCGAATTGCCACCGGTCTGTTCCTCTTTGCAGCCATGATCATCCCTTCATCCTGTGAATTTCTGGGAGATGATTGTGCCTGGTGTACACGTATAACGGATAATAACGGAGAAATCTCAGAAGGTGTCCCTTTATATTTATGTGATGAACAACTTTATGAAAAGCAGGATTCTGAACCCGTAACCATTTTTGGCGTTACCTCCTACTGGAGTTGCGAATAGTGAGATATAACAAAGAAAACCAAAGGGCTGTCGAAAATCGACAGCCCTTTTTGCTATAAAACACTTTGTGAAATTCTCTAGTACCTGATGCCAATTACAACTACGTCGTCTATCTGTTCAACATCTTTCTTATAATCTTCAAAAACTTCATTCAATTTGTCTCCCTGTTCAATCATTGGAAGATCCTGAATCTCCAGTAATACTTTCTTGAAATTTTTCGACAAAAATTTCTTTTGTGCCGGTCCGCCAAACTGATCGACGTAACCGTCTGAGAAAGTATAGAAAGTGTCTCCTTTTTTCAGGTCAATGGTCGTCATCTGGTAATCGTTCATGATATCATAAATCGCCACTGGCATTTTATCTGCCTTATACTGAGTGAGCTCCCCTTCACGTATAAAATATAAAGGATTATTTGCCCCGGCAAAATAAAGCTTGTTCTTCTTGTAGTCGATCACTGAAACCGTCATGTCCATTCCATCTTTAATCTCACTTTCTTCCCTGCGCTGGTTGAGGGAGTCAATTATCAGTTCCCTGAGACTGTTCAATATCTCATGTGGAGATACAATTTTCCTGTTGTTAATGATCTCATTCAGGAGACTTATTCCCAGCATACTCATAAATGCCCCCGGAACACCATGTCCGGTGCAATCTGCCGTTATAATTATCTGTAAATCACCTTTTTTATCCACCCAGTAAAAATCGCCACTCACAATATCCCTGGGTTTGTAGAGCACAAAATGCTCTATTTCATCGGAGAATAGTTCAAGGGAAGGAAGAATGGCCTTTTGAATTTTCTGCGCATAGTGGATACTGTCGGTAATATGTTTCTTCTGATAAGCGATCTGGTCGCGTTGTGTTTCTGCTTCTTCCTTTTGCTTTTCAATCAGTATATTCTTCTGCTCCAGCACCTGGTTTGCCTTTTTCTTGTTGCGATAGTTAACAAAAATGAAATATGCCAGTCCCAGCATCAAAAGCAAGGCAATAATTGCTGCAATGATTACCAGCTTTTGTTTTTGAATCGCTTCCAGCTGAATGGCGATCTTTTCCTCGTTTGCCTTGATTTCCGTATCGCGTTCCTGGATCACTACTTCCCGCTCTGAAATCTGACTCTGTTGCTTTGACAGAACCTCCTTCTGTTCAGTCATCTCTGTTGTTTGCTCCATGATCCTTGTCTTCTGGACTGAGATTTCTTTTTCTTTTGCCCTGATCTCACCCGTCTTGGCTTGAATCTCCTTCTCCTTTGTAAACAGCGTTTTTATTTTTTCCTCCAGCTCTTTCTCCTTCACCATGATCTGATCACCAAGCTCTTTCAACCTGGCTAACTGAAGCTGAATCATAGAGTCCTGCTCTGCAATTACAATACGCTGTTGACGTGTAACTTCTTTCTCCTCTGTTAATTCTTCATCCGTAACTTCAAAAAGTTGCTCCCAATCGTCCCGGGTTTTAATCGCATTGCCTAAAAAGAGTTCGTCAACTTCCAGTCCATGTTCATTCATGAGCTCTTCATTGGCTTCAAACCGTGGTTGTCCGTCCACAACCATGAAATTTATCATTGACTCTCTAAACAAATAGCCCTCTGAAATCAGAAGCGTGTTCTGGCCTTCAATTGTTTTAAGGATTTGTTTAATATTATAGTCATCCTTTTTATTTATATACACTATCTGTGTATTTGTTATCATCTCTTCCTTGGGCAAGAGGTATACACGAATAGGTTTCCCCTGCACAAATTTTCGCTCCATGGCAAGGCCATCCACATTCCAGTAGAAATCATCATCATCATCCATAATCGTGATGGAGAATTCTTCTTTATCCGCGAATGACTCATCATATTTAACATACCTGGCAATATCCAATATCATTGTGGCCCTGGCAATATCATCCATCTCTTCTGTATCCTGGGCAGAGAGCTTTACAGGTATGACAAAAAGAAACAGGGCCGGCAAAAGGAAAAAGAATCGTTTCATTGCTTTAATTTAATGTAATAATAAAGTATGCATAGATCGAGCGTTAATTTACGCAATATTCAACAGTATGAAAAAGAAGTCTCCGCTTTTTTCTTACTATTGTATTACGAATCATTTACTATGGCATATTCCGACCTCCTAATTTGGATGATTTGCTCCCTTGGCATTATTTTCTTCCTGGCAGGAGCCATCACTTCCTTCATCGAAAAAGAGCTTCGGGCAGGATTAATATTACTCATCATTTCCTTATCAGTCGCATTTGTACTTGCAGCTTTACTTGTTTTTCTTCCCGATTACCACACCCTCAAATTCATTTTTATTGTTGTTGTGTTACTGTTTTTGATAGTGGTGTTCTTGCCCATTTCTGCAACAGGTAAATACCGTTTCGAAAGTCCTGTTGCCAGGTTTCATGAAGAAGATGCTGTATTGTCGCGCAGAAAGCTACTGCCGGGGACCGCGGAATATAAAAGCTACTATGATAAATACCCGGATCGTAGAAATCCTGATGATGAAGCGCGACATAAACCTGGCCTTTTGTCTCCGGATGCAAAATATTTCAATGCTGGTACCTTTGCTGCTGCTAAATCCAATTTCATACTCACAGATCATCTTCATGCCCTGGCAGAATTGCCTCCAGATGCTGAGAAATCTGAGCTTGATGGAAATAAAACAAAAGCATTTATAAAACGCTGGATGTTAGAAACAGGCGCCCATAGCATTGGATTTACTGCACTGAAAGACCATCACTTATATTCTTATAAAGGAAGGGGACCGGAAAAGGGAAGAAAGATTTTGAATGATTTGCCACACGCTATTGCTATTACCGTGGAAATGGATCATGACATGATGAAACCTGCTCCGGAGGGAACAACGGTAATGGAATCAGCCGAACAATACCTGCAATCTGGAATCCTGGCAAGCAAACTCACCGGCTTCATCAAAAGCATGGGATACAATGCTAAAGCACACATTGATGGTCAGTACGAAGTCATTTGTCCACTTGTTGCCGCAGATGCGGGATTAGGCATGATTGGGAGAATGGGCTTACTCTTGACACCTGTGCTCGGACCTCGTGTAAGAATAGTTGTTGTTACTACGGATATACCACTGGAGTATGCTGATAATTTGAAACATGATCTATCTATGCTTGACTTTTGCTCACGGTGTAAAAAGTGCGCGAAGGTGTGCCCGGCAAATGCTATTCCCATGGATTCGCTTAAAGAAATTAATGGCAGTCGTCGATGGCGAATAAATTCCGAGGCCTGTTATCTTTTTTGGACTATCTCAGGAACCGATTGTGGAAGATGCGTAATTAGCTGTCCTTATGCGCATCCGGACAATTGGTTTCATCGCTTTATCAGGTGGGGAATCAAGAAAAATTTGGTTTTCCGGGTGATGGCTGTTAAATTGGACGATATTTTCTATGGTGAAAGACCAAAAATAAAGCCCCTTCCCCACTGGGCAAAACTATAAAATAAATGACTTTAGAAGGATATATCTCGATTGCAGTTATTCTACTGATGATTATCGCGCTTATAAAAGAAGTAATGAGGCCCGGCCTTGTTCTCTTTACAGCGCTGGTCATTTTTATGGTCGCTGACATTCTCACTGCAGAAGAAGCCCTGGCTGGCTTCTCCAATAAAGGAATGATCACTATTGCCATTCTATTTCTTGTAAGTGAAGGATTTAAGCAAACCGGGGCGCTGAGTAAGATTGCCAATGTATTGTTACCAAAAAAGCGCGCGCCGATCCCAAATATGCTTATGCGGATAACAATTCCAATTGCAGGTATATCTGCTTTTCTGAACAACACCCCAATGGTAATTATTTTTGCTCCGATGGTGAAAAAGTGGGCTGAGAAATTAAACCTCCCCGCACAGAAATTTCTTATACCCCTCTCCTATGCAACTATCCTGGGAGGTACCTGCACATTAATCGGAACTTCTACTAATCTTGTTGTACACGGTATGATGCTTGACCGGGGAATTGAAGGATTGGGGATGTTCGAACTGGCTAAAGTTGGAATTTTTGTTGCTGTTATAGGCTTTATCTATATGTTTCTATTCGCGAACCGACTGTTGCCAGGTGAAACGATTCCGAAGAACAGCTTCCCAAATGAGCTGCGTGAATTTAACTTTGATGTGATCCTCGAAAAGGACAGTTCAATGATAGGAAAAGTAATTGAGAAAAAACGATTACCTGGTCTTTCTGAATTTGTTGTTAAAACCGTTTTGCGTGAGGGGAAGCATATGCGAATATCAAATACTCCTCACAAAATTGAGGAAGGAGATGAATTTATCCTGGCTGGAAAATCTGAGGATATTGGTTTCCTGATGCAAAAAAAAGGAATCACTCTCAGGTGCCTGGTAAATGCTGATGCGCGATTTATGAATGAGAACCTGAAGCAGGTTGAAGTTGTTCTTGCTCCTCGTTTCCCTGGAATCCAAAAGACAATTACGGAGTTTGACTTCAAAGGACACTATAACGCCATTGTGATGGCCGTACATAGAAATGGTGAGCGAATTTATACGGGAATGGAAAATATTGAATTCAAGGCCGGGGATAACCTTGTTCTGCTAACCACGGATGATTTTACAAAATACTGGGGGGAATCACGTGTCTTCTATATGGCGACTGAGATAGGAGACATGGACAGTACAAAAGACAAAAGAAAAAGATGGTTCGCACTTGGTGTAACCGTATTAATGGTTATTGGCGCTACTGTTGGGCGATCCTTACCTACATATGGCGATGTCAACTTTGATATGTTCTTTTTTGCTGCTATTGCTATGGTTCTTATGGCCACATTTAAAATTTTCCCTGCAAAAAAATATACTAAACCCATTAACTGGGATGTCCTGATCACTGTTGCTGCAGCATTTGGTTTAAGCAGGGCCCTTCAAAATTCAGGGGCCGCAGATGTTCTCGCCCACTACGTTATAAACATTTCAAAATCAACATTTGGCCCCATCGGAGTGCTTGCAGCTATCTATCTGTTGACCTCTCTCTTTACAGAAATTATTACCAATAACGCTGCTGCTGCCCTTACTTTCCCGATTGCCCTTTCTGCGGCAACCCAACTTGGTGTTGACCCAAGGCCATTTTTTATTGCAATTGCTGTAGCTGCCTCATGTAGTTTTTCAACTCCAATTGGGTACCAGACTAACCTGATTGTTCAAAGTATCGGAAATTACAAATTTAGTGATTATTGGAAAATCGGTTTGCCACTCAATATCCTGGCCTTCGTCGTCTCAATGATAATGATCCCTATCTTCTGGGAATTCTAATATCCGAGCGCTCTTGAGGGGGTCACTTAGTACCCCGCTGCTTGTCCGTCTTTCCTCGACTCTGAGGCCCCATAGTAAACCCCTGTTTCCGGGTCCCTCAATATGGCCTGGTATCCACCATAGGAACCTTTGCTGTATTGTATTTTATGTCCCCTGCTCAATAATTCCCGTATCTCCTTATAATCGATACCCGATTCAAGAAAAACAGTTCCCCCGTCAGTCATTGTTTCTCCGGTTGGCTGAGATGAACCTTCATGCCTGATACGCGGAGCATCACCTGCTTCCTGCAGGTTCATGTCAAAATCAATAAGGTTGACCACTATTTGTGCATGACCCTGTGGCTGCATAGCTCCTCCCATCAGTCCAAAACTAATATAGGGCTTACCATCTTTGGTGATAAATGCCGGAATAATTGTATGAAAAGGCCTCTTTCCTGGTTCATACACGTTCATGTGTTCCTCGGAAAGCGAAAACAACTCTCCCCTGTCCTGCAAAATAAACCCCAGTCCGGGAGGACAAATACCTGAACCCATACCACGATAGTTGCTCTGGATTAGAGAAACCATATTCCCGTCTTTATCAGCAACAGTGAGGTAAATAGTATTCCCCTGTTCAATGGATCCTGCATTGTATGACCTGGCTGCTCGCGCTCTGATCAGTTCTCTTCGCTCATCAGCATACTCCTTTGAAAGCAGCTCGTCCACCGGGAGATCATTGAAATCAGGGTCCGCATAATATTTTGCCCGATCTTCAAAAGCCAGTTTCTTCGCCTCTAAGAAATGATGAATATATTCAGCGCTGCCGAATCCCATGTTGGTAACATCAAAGCCCTCCAGAATATTCAGAATCTGCAGTGCAGCGATGCCTTGTCCGTTTGGAGGAAGCTCCCAAACATCATAACCCCGATAGTTCACAGACACCGGCTCCACCCATTCTGAACTGTGGCTTGCCAGGTCTTCATAAGATAAAAATCCACCCTGCTCAGCCATAAAATCACAAATGATATGTGCAATATCGCCTTTGTAAAACTCATCTCTTCCTTTCCTGGCAATAAGCTCAAGGGTATTCGCCAAGGCCGGATTTTTAAAGACATCTCCTTTGGAGGGTGGCTTTCCTCCAGGCATATACACATCGCCGACATTAGGAAAATTTCCAGCCAGGTACCTGGCATTGCTTTGCCAGTAATAGGCAATTAGCTCTGTTAAGGGAAATCCATTCCTTGCGTACTCAATGGCCGGATTCAAAATCTTCTTCATAGACAGAGATCCAAACTTTTCTTGTAAAGAAAACCATCCGTCAACACATCCCGGGACAGACACGGGTAAGACACCGGTCGAAGGTATCTTCTCATATCCATTTTCCACAAAATAATCCAGTGTTAAAGATTTAGGAGACCTTCCGCTTGCATTTAGTCCATATAGCTTTTCTGTTTTGGCATCCCAGACAATCGCAAATAAATCTCCCCCGATACCATTACCTGTCGGTTCCACCAATCCTAGTAGCGCATTAGCAGCAATTGCTGCATCAACTGCATTTCCACCAGCTTTCAATATATCCAGGGCGACCTGAGTTGCCAGGGGCTGACTTGTACAAGCCATTCCATTCACTGCGATCACTTCAGATCTCGTTGCAAAAGTTTCACCCGTCAACCGGTCCTGGGTAAATGCAGAGTATGATAATAAGCTAAGCAATAGTAAAAAGCCAAATTTTTTCATGATAGTGATTTGTTTAAAGAGTTTTTGAGACCTTCACGATGATATTGTTTTTATCCTTCCAAGCTTCTTTGGAGGCGAGGTAGAATAAGAAAGGGAGACACCTGCGGCGACTCCCCTTTGTATTCCATCTGACACATCCTTACATCTGACGCATCCCGGTTCAGACAATGTTATCTACTTCAGCTTATATGCTCTCACCCAATCAATTTCCATTGCAGCAGGTAATCCGTTTTCACCAGCACCCTCTTTAAGAGCTGTACTGAAAAGCATATACATTTCTTCCTGTGGCACACCCGAAGTTTGGGTCTTAAAGACTTTGTCGTTGATCTTCCAGGTTAGCTTGTTAGGGCTCCATTCAAGGGTAACAATGAAAAAATCATTGGTATATTTTGAACCACTGGTTTTTGATTGTGACTTTGAAGGCACCTGTCCCGCACGAGGTGACCAGAAAAAGTTACACCACAATTTATTTTTTTCATATCTCGCTACATCAATATGCGGAGTAGCAGTCTCAGAAATCATCCAGAAAGCTTGCTGACTATCAGCCGGAGCCATTTTTATCTTGGCTTTAAACGTGCCATACTTCTGACGGAAGCTTTTCCCGGTACTGATAAGAGCAGAGGTATAATCAAAATGACCGATCAGAAATCCATGATCAAGATGCAATTTGTAACCTTCTGCTTGTTCTACTCTTGTTACCAGGCGAATTTTATTGTCATAAAATTCAACATTCTTTCCATCAGACATGAAGCTTAAATCATCTGCCATCACATAAGGTTCTTTCAATGCAGCATCAGCCCAGTAGTAGTGGGTCATCCAAGTCTTCCGGTCTAAAGCAGAAGCTGAGAAGGGTTCATTAAAGGTCTCTTCCCAACGTGCAATTTCTTTAAAAGGATTTTTCTTTTTCGTTTTAAAGAACCAGACGATTTTTTCTGATTTCTTTAACTCACGATATTCTTGTGCCTTTTTATATTCCTCAGATTCTGCCCGTTCTGCCTTTGGCACCTGGCGTTTTCTTACAGCAAAGTCGCTGGACTTAACTTCTTGCTCTAACTCCTGAAAATGTTTCAACTCGTCAGAGCTTTCAAACCTTAAAAATTCGGCATAATCGGCGCGGATCTTATCATCTGCTGCCTCTACTTTTTCAGTGCTTGGGACCATCCCCAATAAAAATGCTAAGCTTGCCATATTTTTTTATTGATAATATTAATGAATAAAGATAAAAAAATTTGAATTGCCATCAACTATCTTCTGTATCCTTTTCCGCGACCATGGAAATAATAGACTGCCTGCACCTCAATAACCAAAGCTGTTAATGGCGAAGAAAGAAATTTCGGTTTTGTTTCATCCCAGATGCTCTCGCTTTCGGGAGCATTAAGCACAAGGCCGGGCCAGGCATATTTTGCGTTTACATGAAAATCCCAAAATGAGGTCATTTTCATTTCAAGTCCGGCACCCAGATTGGGACCAAAGCCAAAAGTGGCACCTGAAACTGGTGGATCAACCATAGATGCAATCAATAATTCAACATTATAATTGAGATACGTATAGTTCACGCCTGCAAACCCGACAACAGTCAATGTTTTTTCATTGAATATCCTGTATTGAAAATCAATATCTCCATGAAATAAATAAGTGGTAGTAAAAAAGCTGCTGTTTGGCTTAACGGTGTGAGGATTATATGCTGTAACAGAGGGAACAATAAACATGGTTTTACGCTTATCCAGTGCGATCCATGTCCTGACATTGATCCCGGGATTTCCTGTTTTTGCAATGAGATTATAAACTATTTTTTCAGAAAATGATAAGCCAACTCCAATGCGATCAAGCTGGGCCAAAGCTGAAGCTGAAATCATTAAAAAAGCAATCGAAATGAAAATAATTTTCTTCATAAAATGCAATTCTATTAACAAATGTAAAAAAATAATTGTCACCTGTCAAAAACCTGCTTTGGTATACGGAACAGATTTTCACACATTATAGCATCATGAAGACAAGAAAAAATACTAAATTTGTCATCCAAGTATATACGCTAACACAGAAAAATTGGAGATACATGTCACAGAAAGGTGAAATCATTCAAATCATTGGTCCGGTAGTTGACGTAAGCTTTGAAAAATCAGGTGGTGAATTACCTAATATCCATGAGGCATTAGAAATAGACAGGGGAGATGGCACAAAACTTATCATTGAGTGCCAGCAACACATTGGAGAACATTCTATCAGAACTATTGCTATGGACTCCACTGATGGTTTACAACGTGGAATGGATGTTGTGGCCATAGGATCATCCATAAAAATGCCAAAAGGTGAGCAAATCAAAGGTCGCTTACTCAATGTTATAGGCAAAGCAATTGACGGGATTGGAGAAGTAGACAACAGTGATGGATATGGCGTACACAGGGATCCTCCAACATTCAGTGAACTTTCAACTGAGACAGAAGTGATGTTTACCGGTATTAAAGTAATTGACCTGCTTGCTCCTTATGTAAAGGGTGGAAAGATTGGATTATTCGGTGGTGCAGGAGTTGGAAAAACAGTTCTTATTATGGAACTTGTTAATAATATCGCCAAGAAATACTCAGGTTTATCTGTTTTTGCTGGTGTAGGTGAAAGAACCAGGGAAGGAAATGACTTGTTAAGGGAATTTATTGAATCCGGCATTATTAAATATGGTGAGGAATTCGTAAAATCAATGGAAGAAGGATCCTGGGATCTTGACAAAATTGACAAAGAGCTTTTGAAAGAATCACAAGCCACATTAGTCTTTGGTCAGATGAATGAACCTCCCGGAGCACGTGCAACTGTTGCTCTTTCTGGTCTTACAGTTGCTGAATCCTTCAGGGATGGAGAAGGTGAAGAAGGCGGTAGTGATATTCTTTTCTTTGTAGATAACATTTTCCGTTTCACACAGGCAGGTTCCGAAGTTTCTGCGCTGCTAGGCCGTATGCCATCTGCAGTTGGATACCAACCAACCCTTGCCACTGAAATGGGTGTGATGCAGGAACGTATTACCTCAACAAAGAATGGCTCTATCACCTCAGTACAGGCGATATATGTGCCAGCAGATGACCTTACAGACCCGGCACCTGCAACAACATTTGCACACCTTGATGCAACAACAGTGTTGAGTAGAAAAATTGCATCACTTGGAATTTACCCTGCTGTTGATCCATTGGACTCAAGTTCAAGGATTCTCTCTGAAGATATTGTTGGCAAAGAACATTATGAAACTGCTGAACGGATCAAGAATCTGCTTCAGAGATATAATGAATTACAAGATATTATCGCTATTCTCGGAATGGATGAATTATCAGAAGAAGATAAAATTAGCGTTCACCGGGCCAGGAGAGTTCAACGATTCCTCTCACAACCCTTTCATGTTGCATCCCAGTTTACAGGATTGGATGGAGTATTTGTTCCCATCGAAGATTCAATAAAGGGATTCAATATGATTATGGACGGTGAAGTAGATCAATATCCTGAAGCTGCCTTTAACCTTGTTGGTACTATTGAAGATGCCATTGAAAAAGGTAAAAAACTATTGGCTGAGACAAAGTAGTATTTGGACTGATATTTTTTAAACTTACAAATGTAATGTTGTTGGAAATCATTTCCCCGGACAAAAAACTTTTTTCAGGCGAAGCAGATCTTATTCAGGTGCCTGGCTCAAAAGGATCATTTGAAATCCTGAAAAACCACGCCCCGATTATCTCCACTCTTGAAAAGGGACAAATAAAAATTGTTGCTTCGGATGGAAAGAAAACAACATTTGATATTGATGGTGGAGTAATTGAGGCAAAAAACAATAAAATAATTGTACTTGCAGAAAACTTATTATAAAATAACACGACTACGCTTCGTCCGGCTTTTCTTAGTGGGATGTATCCTTATTCTTTCGCTGGGGATGCTTGGCTTTGTTAAAACCCAAAAAGAAATTATCACTCTTCAATCTGTTGATAGCTTAGAACTTACCGCCGATCTCTATTTCCTTTCTGATACCCTGCCATATATTATACTTTTGCATGAACAAGGTTCAAGCCGTGGTGAATTTGAGCCCATTGCTGAACGCTTTCAAAAAATGGACTACAACTGCCTGGCTGTAGATATCAGAAACGGTGGAAATGCAAATTTCATTAGCAATGAAACAGTAAGGCGATCCAGGCAAGGAAACTATGTCCTTGGAAGAGAAGGGGTTGAAAATGATATCCGCTCCTCAATTGATTATTGCTTTATTAAGTCAGGGAAAAAAGTAGTTTTACTTGGTTCAGGAGCTACTGGGTCTCTTTGTCTGAAGCTTAGTAAGGAGATGAATGAAGTAAAAGGAGTTATTGCTCTTAGTCCCGGTGAATTTTATGCCCCACTCCTGAGTATTCAGGATACTATCTCCGGTATGCAAAAACCAGTTTTAATAGCATCCACACAAGCTGAATTTCCATATATGGAACAGATGCTTTCAGGAATCGATGATGAATACAAATCTGCATTTCAACCAGAAGCAAATGAAGGGATGAGAGGAACCAGCGCGTTGCTGCCATCTAATCCCTCAAATGGAGAATATTGGTTGGCTATATTACTTTTCTTTAAGGAGTTCAAATAGATGGTTAAATATCTGGTAATCAGGTTTAGTTCCATCGGTGATATTGTCCTTACAACACCACTCATAAGATGTTTGAAAGATCAGGTTGAAGGCGCAGAAGTGCATTTTTTAACGAAAAAACAATTCGTCCCCATTCTCAGTTCTAATCCCTACATTCATAAAGTACACATACTGGCAGATAACTCCCAGCTTACCATTAATGACCTTAAAAAAGAACAGTTCGACTATATCCTGGATTTGCAAAACAGCATACGATCTGTTAATGTTAAGAGATCGCTTAAAAGAATGTTCTTCACGGTTAATAAACTTAATCTGAAAAAATGGCTGCTAGTAAATTTCAAGATTAACCGTCTGCCCGACAAGCATATGGTAGATCGCTATCTTGATACTGCCAACCTTTTCGATGTTAAAAATGACGGAAAAGGACTGGACTATTTTATTCCGGATGAAGATATTGTAAGCCCTGATACCCTGCCCGAAGAATTCAGTTTAGGATATATCGCCCTGGTCATAGGCGCGCAGCATAGCACAAAAAGGTTGCCAAATGAACAGTTAATAAAACTGATCCATAAACTTGAACACCCGGTTATTATTGTAGGCGGTCCTGAAGATAAAGAGAGGGCTGAGGAAATTATCCGGGAATCTTCAGTACAACAAATACTTAATGGCTGCGGTGAGTATTCTGTCAATCAATCTGCTTCACTTATCCAACAGGCAAAAACCGTTATTTCAAATGATACAGGGATGATGCATATCGCGGCTGCATTTAAGAAAAATATCATTACTGTTTGGGGAAATACTATTCCTGATTTTGGCATGTATGCCTATTTGCCCGGAGAGGGCTCTGTTGATTTTGAAGTGAAGAATCTATCTTGTAGACCCTGCTCCAAACTGGGGTTTGACAAATGTCCGAAAAAACACTTCGATTGTATGCAAAAACAAGATATTGCTGACATGGCTGATACTGCAAATAATCTTTTTTCGGAAAAGTAATTATTGAGCGATAAATTGGTAAATAATCCTGGCCTTTTGCTTATCCGGGGCAGAAAAATCACTCCTGAATGCCGATCTTAGTGCTGCTTCAGTTGCTGCCTCGACAAAACAAGGCATGGATTCATCTGCACTGCTTTTAGAAACATCGGCATTGATTACAGACCCATCCCTCGCCACAACAATATCAACGACAATTAAAGCCGAGCCCTCGCACCTGTAAACCGGGATTGTAAAATACCGTTTTATTCTATTCAGAGGAGGTTCTAAAAATTCAAATGTTATGGTTGTGGGACCAGTAAATGGCTCTTCCTCTTCTACATCAATCTTTTCCGGCTGAGGTAAATCCTCATACACATACGATGAAATAATCTCCTCCCACTTTTCCCTGTCCTTCAAAAATTCATCATCCTTTTGCAATTCAAGTTCATTCAAAAGATCCTGAACGTAATCCACTGTTGAAAGATCCTGCTGTACTTCATCATTCACATTCACTGCCCTGTTACTTGCCTGCTCTCTCGCCGCATAAACCTGCTCCAGCCACTCGGCCGGGACCTCAATCATCTCTTCTTCAAGTAGTTCTTCCAGCGACTTCTCCTCTGTAAAGTCAAGCATAACACCCAACTCTATATCATTCTTCAAAGAATCTACCTTTATAAAAACAAGTGTGATTAATACAAGCAGATGTATGATAACTGTCCATAAAATCGCCACAAGATTATCCTTAAGGAATTCCTTGATATTTTTTGGGCCATATGAAAACAGATCATTCGACATGCGTAACAAAATTATAATCTTCTTTTGAAGCAAGAAAATTCCTACATTTACTTGACGAAGATAAGAAAAAGTGCCTTGAGTACTTAGAGTGCCTTGAGTTGGAGTACCGAATCATAATTTATCGAAAAGTTTTTCGGAGCGAATTCCTTCCCCCGGCGGGTGAAGGCCAGGTTGGGGGTGATTGATCAAAGAAAAAGTGAACTAAAGTAACTAGAGTGAACTAGAGTTGGAGCCCTGAAGCATAATTAATAGACAAGGTTTAAAAGAGAACAAATAAACATACCACAAATGAAAAAAATTATTTCAATATTCCTGCTTTCAGCTATTCTCTCCAGCTGTAGCATACTTGAAGAGCTTGTTGCTATTGCTGCACTAACGAAATGTGAATACAGCTTTCATTCTGCCCAGGACCCGGTGCTATCCGGAATAGATGTAATGAAGGTACAAGCTTTTACAGACCTTACCTTTATGGATGGATTAAATGTTGTGGCAAATATCAAAAACAGACAGCTTCCTTTCGGAATAACTGCCAATGTGGAAGTAAAAAATCCCGGAACATCTATGGCTGCAGTAAATTTTATTGATTGGATCGCTTTTATTGACGATGTGCAAATTACCACCGGAAGAATTACCAATCGGATTGAAATTGCCGCAAACGGAGGATCTGCTGTTATTCCTATTCGCATAGAAACAAATCTCTATGAATACCTGGAAGGCGACAATCCAAAAACCATGCTAAATTTTGGTCTGAACTTAATTGACGCTGGCGGACAACCCACTCGTCTCAGCTTAAAAATTAAGCCCTCAGTAAAAATTGGAGCCACAACGGTTGCCTCACCGGAGTATTTCACAATAGAAAAGCAGTTTAGCTCAGGGGAATAGATAGGAAGAGCCTTGAGTACTTAGAGTGCCTTAAGTTGGAGCCCCGGATCACAATTAATCGAAAAGTTTTATCGGAGCGAATTTCTTCCCCTGGCGGGGGAAGGCCAGTTTGAGGCCGATAATCTTCCTTTAAATATCAATATTAAACAAAAACTCTACATTCAACTCTTTGGTGCCTGGCAGATAGGCAAATCTTCCCCCCATGGCAAAAGGGAAAAACATCCTTATAGGATGAAAATCAAAAAGCAGGTCGAATCCATATGAAGAATGAACCTGGTCCTCCAGTGGATTACCGGAACCAGCGTTCATTTCCTTTCCAACAAGGTAGTCTCCCCATATATTGGCCCGGATACGTTTAAGGTAAATAAGAGGTTCGATAGATAAATCCGGGTATAGCAGAGGCAGTGTGTAATCCAGACTGAACATCGTTATATCTTTTCCTAGCAATCCAAACGTTCCCCTGGGAATAGCAATACTGTTATTGTACCAATATGCCCCCGGGTGCTGGATTTGGTGCGAATATTTCAGTTTAATTGTTTGATGTCTCAGCGGGCCGGGCACATTCAAAGATCCGGAATAGGAAAATATGTCACCAAAAATAGGCTTGTCAAATGGAGCATGCTGGTAGAAAGCAATGGCGGTAAAGCCTAGCCTGGGGAGTATGTCCCTTTTGTTTGTTCTTAAGTAAGAAGTAAAAAAAAGCTGGTAGTTTAACCTATGACTACCTGTAAAATAGGAACTGTAGTCTGGATTATAGAAAATATCACTGGAATAGCTCCATCCCACCCTGGGTTGTAAAAATGTGATAAACTTTCCCGTATTGAACCTCACTGGAAAATATACAGAAGAACTTATGCTTAAGCGGTTTGGTTTAACAGCAATCGAATCATTCGAATCAACTATAAAGACACTGGGATATCCGCCATAATCCATGCGCAAATTAAAAATAGGAAATTTACCTTTAAAAGTAACCCCGGTATGGAGGTAATGGAATTTATCTTTATACTCATATCCAAGCATTCCGGTCACCGTACTCAACAAATTTTGACTAAGCAATGTTGCTCCCAGGCTCACCGGAAATTCTTCAGGACTTAGGGCTGCTTCAGGATTTAAATAATCGAAATACAGGGGCAACCATGAATGTGGATGCACAGAATTCAGGGCTTTATTATAAGGAACCGGAGAATAATCGCCCGGTACTATGCTTTGCTCTCCTTTAATAATAGCCATTTCTGTCTCGCTCGACTCAAACTCCATTTGCTCTGTTCTCGGGGGAATATTCTCCCTGGGGATCCAATTTGATTTTTCAAGAACAGAAGTTGCTGCATGATAGCCATTTGAATGGTAATCTGAATAAGAAATCATGGTTCCTGAAGGGCATATAGCTGGCTCAAAAGCTCCAAACTCAGCAGATGTAACCATGAACAGGCTATCAGTGTCCGTGTTGAAACAGTAGATGTTGTCTATCCCCGAAAAAGTTCCGCTAAAGTATATATCTGCTGCACGAACTAAGGGAAATGAAATGTCGTTGAATCCGGAGTGGAAAATTTCTCTCCACTGATCACCTTTAAGAGAATACGTATAAAGAAATTCTCCCTCGAGGTCATTTAAAGTTACAAGTATCGCCGTATCGTTCTCCATCCAGGTGGGATGCTGTATATATTTATTACCAGGGGAGGGTACCGATTTGATGACTGACCCGTCGAAATCCAATACAACAAGGTTAAAGGAGTGATCTGTTTTTTGCTCAACTGATACAATCTGTTTTCCTGAATTGGATAAAGCAGGAGCATAGTATCTTGTCCTGGAACCCAGGGACTTTACTTTCCCGGTATTCATATCAAGCATGCGGATAACTGAATAGTTCCTGTTACTCCACCTGACGTCCGGAACCCATTCATCCCAAACCAGGAATTGTCCACTCATGCTAAATCTTCCAGAATTCATATACCCAGGCCTGAATATCCTTTTTTCTTCTCCCCTGGAATTCAATTCAACAAATTCAGGTATTTGATCCAGTCCGCTCTTAAGTACAACTAGCGTTGAATCTGATACCCATTGAGAAAAATGGTAGTTAGAAAAAAAATTTTCCTTTGGCTGACTCCAGGTTTCATGTGGATTGATCGTCCTGTTATTCCTGTTTTTTCTCCAGTGTGTGGCATATTCCTCAAGGGCTTCCAGGTAAAACGATCTTTTTGATTTCACCCCATACTTAAGCATGCTAAAATAGGTAGGAGAGATCAGGTATGGTTTCCTGGCAGCATAATCCTCCATATCAATCCAAAGATTGTTTCCATACTTTCTTTTGCCGTGTCGAACCAGAAGATAGCCCAATTCGTAATGGTTGGGGACATAATCTTTATATGATCCTAAAAGTGCTTTGGAGAATGAATATTCTTTTTTTTCAAGCAATTGAGCTTTCATTCCCATTTCAAAAGAAGGCATTCGTCCCCTCCCGGTTTGTGAAAACCTTGTTTCAGCGTCTACGGCATCACCTTCAAGGTACCACATGGGTAAAAAACCGGTAATCGCTCCCACAGCTTGTTCCCCGGCAATATAGGAGAGCCCTTTTGAGAATCCCTGGTTCAGCTTCGAAACCTGTACGGCATGCCTTCCTTCGTGTATAGCAAGTTGAGTAAGCCAGTCCTGGGGATAGCCATTCGGATCAGGATTTGTAAAAATTTCCAATCGTTTTGGGGCCCATACAAATACCCCGTTGGAAAAGCTTGCCTCGTTATGAACTATAACCGGCATTTTGCCATGCTCATGTTTCAATGCATCTGCCTGGAAAGGATAAAAATATTCCAGTTTATCCGCAAAATGCATGGCTAGGGTATCAAGACCCCGTGGAAAAATAAGTTGGTAATGATCGCTGGAAAAATGGTTCCATTTTACTGAGCCGGCATCTTGTCCATACTCATAAAACTGGCCATAAGAATTCGAAGAATTAAAACATAAGAAGATAATACAGAGGATAGTAGAAAGTTGTAATCCTCTATTCCTAGCTGACGGCAGCAAATTGAACCCCAAATCCTTTATTGCGTAAAAATACATAAGCCCTCTTTCTTACATCTCCTTTTAAAAACAGATCATACATTCTTGAAGAGCCACAAGTTCTGCAAGCGTCATGCAATTCTTGCTCCAATTCAATCAAGTCTATTCGTTTCCCAATATACCCGGTGACAGTAGTAGTCAATTTTCCATCAATCTTTCTGTCGTCAAGCCCGATCGTTAGTCGTTGTTCCTTTGGTTTGAGAGAATCCGGCTCCTTCACGTTCGCATACTCATATTCAAATTCCGGGTAGGTAGAATAAATCATATCCTCAGCATCCGAGATACTTTTTGCTTTCATGTTATTTCTGTTTGAAGAATGACAAATATATGTTTCCTCCATGAATCCAACAAGTATAATGAAGCTATATTTTTCAATTTTTTCATGCCAAAAATGATAAGCGTTTAGTATCCAAGATAGTGGGGACTTCTCCATTGATAAATTACCCTCTGGCTATCCTTCTCCCCTCTGGCTAATCTTTATTCTCGTCTATTTTAATAGATAAAATGCAGTCGCATTTTCATGCCATCGAGCCCACCCACTCAAGGCACTCCAAGCACTCAAAGTACTCAAAATCCTCCAGTCACTTCTTTCTCCACAATTTTCCTTAATTTCGCAACATCTTGAAAAAAAGGTAAATTGGATGCTCAAAAATCCAACGGTGCCCTGTAACAGATCAAATAATTGACCGATGCATAATTTCAGAAAATATAATCTCATATTAGGATGGCTTAGTTTCTTCATAGCCCTTGTAGTATATCTTCTCACCATTGAGCCCTCAGTAAGTTTGTGGGATTGTGGTGAATTTATTGCAAGCTCGTATAAACTGCAGGTTGGACACCCTCCTGGAGCGCCTCTCTTTCTCCTGATGGGAAGATTGTTTTCACTGTTTGCCAGTGATCCTGCTAATGTGGCAAAAATGTATAATGCATTTTCTGCTACAACCAGCGCTTTCACTATCCTGTTTCTTTTCTGGACCATCAGCCATCTTCTCAAAAAAATATATATCAAAAGTAATGCTGACTATACCCTAAATAATTACATCCTGATATTGGGTAGCTCACTTGTTGGAGCGTTGGCCTATACTTTCTCAGATACTTTCTGGTTTTCAGCAGTGGAAGGTGAGGTTTACGCCACTTCTTCATTGTTCACGGCCGTGGTATTCTGGGCCATATTAAAGTGGGAGAACATTGCAGATGAAAAAAATGCCAACAGGTGGTTGATCCTTATTGCCTACCTCATTGGTCTGTCTATTGGTGTTCACCTCCTGAACCTCCTTGCCATACCGGCTATCGTACTGGTATATTACTTCAAAAAATACGAAGTAACACGAAAGGGACTTGCCCTTGCCATCGGTGCCGGTGTAGTGATCCTTGGAACCATCAATTATATCATAATACCTGGATTGGTAACTGTTGCTACCTGGTTTGAGCTCCTTTTCACTAATTCCTTCGGCTTTCATTATAATACTGGAATTGTGATCTATGTAATCCTGCTTCTGGGAGCTCTTGTATTAGGTATATACATGACCCAGTTCAAGAATAAAAACGTACTTGCCAATACAATACTTCTCTGTTTAACAGTGATCATCATTGGATACTCATCCTATGCTATGGTTGTTGTTCGTTCCCTGGCTGAGCCTCCTATGAATGAAAACAAACCCGAAAATGCTTTCGCGCTCCTCTCCTATCTCAACCGGGACCAATATGGTGATCGCCCGCTTGTAACCGGAAATCAATACAATGCGGAAGTCGTTGATGTTGAGTATAAAAAGCCGATTTACGTTCTGAATAAAAAAGATAATAAATACGAAATCGCTAACCGTAAACCGGAGCTTATCTATAGTGAAAAGGGAATATTACTTCCCCGAATGTACAGCAGGGATCCCCGGCACAAACAAGCTTATAAAGAATTTGGTTCTATAAAAGACCCGAATAATCCGACCTATCTTGATAATGTAGAATTCTTCTTCCGATACCAGGTTGGACATATGTATTTCCGGTACTTTATGTGGAACTTCGTCGGGCGACAGAACGATGTTCAGGGCCACGGAAACATTCTCAATGGAAATTGGATCAGCGGCATCAAAGCTATTGATAAGGCCTTTGTTGGAAATCAGAAGCAGCTGACAACGGAGATGGCCAATCATCCGGCAAGAAACACTTATTTCTTTCTCCCGCTAATCCTGGGAATTATAGGGATGTTTTTCCATTTGAAACGTCATATTAAGGATTTCTGGGTCGTCATGTTCCTGTTTATTTTAACAGGGGTTGCCATTGTGGTATACCTGAATCAAGCTCCATATCAGCCGAGAGAAAGGGATTATGCCTATGCGGCATCGTTTTATTCATTCTCCATATGGGTAGGAATGGGAGTGGCAGGACTGGCAAATATTCTTTCACGCTGGTTCAAGGGAAATGTACCGGCTATAGTGAGTTTCCTGATTGCCTTCTTAGCGGCACCTGTGCTTATGGGAACTCAGAATTGGGATGATCATGACCGGTCGGGAAGATATACTGCAAGGGATATTGCCCGAAATTACCTGGAGTCATGTGATGAAAATGCTATTCTCTATACTGTTGGAGACAACGACACATTTCCACTGTGGTATATACAGGATGTTGAAGGAGTCCGCACTGACGTCAGGGTTGTAAATATGATGCTCTTCAATACCGAATGGCATATAAATCAGATGAAGAAGAAGTCATATAAATCGAATCCTCTACCCATCTCTTTGCCTTTTGATAAGTATAAAGACGGAACCAATAATTCCATTTACGTTAGGGAAAACGAGAGGTGGGCCACTGTAGACTATATTTCCTCCTTTATAAAAAGTGAAGACAAAAGAACCAAGCTACAGCTAAGAAATCATGAATACGTCGACTTTATTCCTACCAATAAAATAGTTATTGAGGTTGATTCTGCCGCTGTAATTGACAATAAAATTATTCAGCCAAAGGATGCCGATAAAATGGTGAAGGAAGTCCGGATTCAACTCAGTCCGAACGCGCAGATTCTGAAGGGAAATATTGCACAAATTGACATCTTTGCTCAAAACGACTGGAAACGGCCTGTTTATTTTACTTCAGGAGGATTTGACGGCAGTCTTGGGCTGGAAAACTATTATCAACTGGAAGGCCTGGCCTATAAAGTTGTACCCATATATACTCCTCGTGAAAGCATTCTAGTAATGGGAAGAATAGATACAGACAAGATGTATGAAAATGTGATGAACAAGTTCACCTGGGGACG
The DNA here is from genome assembly GCA_964538375.1 of uncultured Bacteroidaceae bacterium. Taxonomy (GTDB): domain Bacteria; phylum Bacteroidota; class Bacteroidia; order Bacteroidales; genus JAUUZQ01. The sequence goes on from CAZIFQ010000001.1 coordinate 109,455, forward strand.
AATGAATGAACCAGACGTAACCCTGGATTATTACACCATCAGAACGCTATCAGTAATCAGGTTCAGGAGTTTGCATACACGACTTGCCCTTGCCCTTCTTGAAGAAGGAGATACAGTGAAAGCTGTTAATGTACTGAATCGATGCATGGAGCTTTCACCCAACGATGTTTTGCCTTACGACAGGTTTGTTGCCGGCTTAACCTTCCCTGATGGCAATGGTAACACCATCCACCATGAAGGTATCATTGAAGCATACTTCAAGTGCGGTGAAACAAAGGAAGCCAATAAGATTCTTGTAGAATATAACCTTATACTTGACGAAAGACTAAACTATTATAAATCATTGAACCGACGGCTCTTTGAAAATGTACAACAGGACTGGTACGAGGTGATGGCCCAGATTGAGGAGCTCCAGGCATTGGTGCGCAAGTATGGCAGTAATAGCGGAGATTTGTTGGAATTGGGGATGTAGCAAGCCAGTAGGCAGTGGGTAATGCTACTTCTTCCTGGTTAGCAGGTATTCTGCAAAGCTGAACAATTCCGTTTTATCTTCATCGGGCCTGTTGAGATTCCTGAGGTTTTCAATAGCTTCATCGTAGTAGAGATGAATCATCTTATTGACAATGGATTTAATATCCAGGGCATCAAAAATCTCAATCACTGCGCAAACTTTCTTCTGAGCATCAAAATCCTTTATTGTCAGCCAGTGCATGAGCGTTTTCTTTTGCTCTTTATTGCCTTCACGCAAAGCGGCAATCATTAGAATGGTCTTTTTATTATCAATAATATCCATTCCTGTTTTCTTACCAAATTCCTCCTGCTTACCATAAGTATCCAACAGATCGTCCTGCAATTGGAAAGCTATTCCCATATTCTTGCCAAACCGGTACAGGTCTTCGGCATCTTTTTCTGCCGCCCCACCAAGCATAGCGCCAATCTTTAAGCTTGCAGCAATAAGAACGGCTGTTTTTAACTCAATCATTCTAAGATATTCCTCTTCTTCAACCATCACGCGGGACTCAAAATTCATATCAAATTGTTGTCCTTCACACACTTCGACTGCTGTCTTGGTAAATACATCATTGACATTTCTCAACACGGCTCCCGGAGATTCATTAATGAGACGGGACGCAAGCATAGACATCACATCACCAGACAAAAGAGCTATATTCTCATCCCACTTATGATGTACGGTTGGCTTTCCTCTCCGTAATTCCGATTTATCCATAATATCGTCATGGAGAAGGGTGAAGTTATGAAAGATCTCAATGGCCAGTGCAGGAAAGACGGCCGATGCCGTTGATCCACCAAAAAGATCACAAGCAAGTAGAACCAATGCAGGTCTGACTCTTTTTCCGCCTATTGAAAGAATATATTTTACCGGCTCATAAAGCTCTTTTGGCTCACCAGGCAGGTTAAGATTTTGTAGTCTTTTCTCAATCAGAGCTTGCGCTTCTTGCAGTGTTAACATCTTAAAAATGATTTATATAGTACCCATTTATCAGAACGGAGACGAAGTTACTTCCATTTTTATCTGTTACCAAGCAATATCACATAAAAATTTGGCACAATGCTTGTCCTTACTATTAACAAATTCATAACAGGGTTATTTCCTTATTATGATTAAATTTGCACCTTCTATAATAATTTGATGTACATGGCGAAGAAAAGACTACAAATTTTAATCAGCACCCTTCTGCTTACTGCTGTTACATTATCTGCCCAGGGATATAAAATTGGAATTAACGCTCCTGATTTTGCCGGCAAGCAGATAATTATTGCCGAATATTTCACTTCCAGGATGGTCCCGAAAGATACCCTGGATCTAAACATCCTTGGTACAGGAACATTTTCAGGGGAGGAGGCCTTTGATGGCGGATTATATGTCCTCTATTTTGATCAGGGTCATTTTTTTGATTTTATGATCGGGGATGACCAGGAATTTAAAATCCGTGTGGACAGCACTGACTTCACAAAGCTTACAAAGTTCGAAGGATCTGAGGACAATCAGCTTTTTTTTAAATATAAATCATTTCTGTCTGAGAAAAGGACAGCACAACAGGGTTTTGCGCAAGGGCTTAAAGATACATCCTCTGCTAAAGATTCTGCCAGAATACGTAAAGAAATAGATGCATTAAATTTAGAGATGAAAGATTTTACCAATAATATGATTGATTCAAATCCTGATCTCTTTGTTACAACTTTTCTTAAGGCAATGAAAGAGGTGAAAGCCCCGAAAGAGGTACTGGTAGGAACAGACAGGCAGAAAGATTCGATACAATATATGTACTATAAGAATCATTATTTCGACTATTTCAACATTTCTGATCTCAGGTTGCTACACACACCAATATATGAACCCAAAATTAAGACGTTTATCAACCGTGTAGCTTTCCAACACCCCGACTCACTCATCGTTTCAGTAGATTTTCTATTAGAAAAATCCAGGTCTGACGAAGCCCTCTTCAGATATATGCTAATAACACTTTTCAATAATTTTGCAGAGAGTAAGATGATGGGAATGGACAAGGTGTATTTTCATATCGCTCAAAAATATTATATTCCGGAAGCCACATGGAGCAGTCCTGAATTTATCGAAGAGCTGAAGCAAAATTATGAAAAAACAAAACTAACGTTTATCGGAAATACTGCTCCAAATTTTGTGCTAAAGCGGCTTCCTAAGGACCATTTCATAATGGCACAAATGGACACGGCCATAAAGAGAGATCCGCACATTGGGAGTGATTTCTTCATGTACCAGGTAAAAGCCGAATTTACCCTGATCTATTTTTGGGAAGCCGATTGCGGTCACTGTAAGAAATCAACTCCCGCACTATATGAAGTGTTTGAAAAATATAAGGATCAAGGTGTCCAGGTAATTGCCGTTCACGTAATTAATTCTGTTGAAGGTAAAGAGAAGTGGGTCAATTTTGTAAATGAGTATGAGATCTATGATTGGATTAATTGCTGGAGTCCCTATAACAATGATTTCAGGAACTCATACAACCTGAACAGCTTCCCCCAACTCTTCCTCCTGGATAAGGACAAAATCATAAAGGCAAAAAATATTTCCGCTGAACAGGCAGACAGCATACTGGAAAACCTTATTGAAACAAAATAATACCCTATTACATTACGCATGGAATATCCAAGAATCCAACTCAAACTAGAAGACGGCAGCACTTACCTGGGTTACTCATTTGGCCATGAAGGAAGTATTGCCGGTGAAGTGGTTTTTAACACAGCAATGACAGGTTATCCGGAGAGCTTGACAGATCCGTCATACAAGGGCCAGATTCTCGTGTTAACCTATCCTATCATTGGAAATTATGGTGTTCCTAATGAAGCATTGGAAGATAAAATGTTTCGCTTTTTCGAATCCTCAAAATTGCATATCTCTGCTCTTATAATAAGTGATTATTCCGCTGAATATTCTCACTGGAATGCAGAAAAAAGTCTCGGCGAATGGCTTAAGAAAAACAGGATACCAGGTATCTTCGGCCTTGATACAAGGATGTTAACCAAGATCTTGAGAGAAAAAGGATCCATGCTGGGAAAGGTAATATACAATAATGTCGAGCCCGAATGGTATGATCCTAACCAGGAAAACCTGGTTGCGAGTGTATCTATCGATAAGAAAGAAATTTACGGCAGCGGGAAAAACAAAATTCTACTTATCGACTGTGGTGTGAAGTATAATATTATCAGGTATCTTCTGGAGAGAGATACGACTGTAATACGTGTACCCTTCGATCATGACCTGGAAAAGGAGGAATACGACGGACTCTTTATTTCCAATGGTCCCGGCGACCCAAAACAGTGCCAGGCAACCATAGATAAGCTGTCAAAATCCTTTGAAAAAGATATTCCCATCTTTGGCATCTGCCTTGGAAATCAGTTGATGGCCCTTGCTGCAGGAGCTAATACCTACAAACTGAAATACGGTCACCGTAGTCATAACCAACCAGTGCTCGAGGTAGGTACCGACAAAGCATATATCACCTCACAGAATCATGGTTTTGCTATCGACAATGAATCATTATCTGATGAATGGGATCCTCTCTTTATCAACCTTAATGACAACACCAACGAAGGAATGAAACACACTTCAAAGCCTTTCTTTTCAACGCAGTTTCACCCGGAGGCTTCTGGCGGACCAACAGATACTGCACATCTTTTTGATGATTTTATTGATATGGTGGAGAAAAATAAGAAATAATTACTGAAACGCGCCATGTGTGTCTTGGCATTATAAACAATCTTTGTGGCCATCTCGAAAAATCTCTACTATAATACGGTTGGAATTAAAGGCCTCCTTCCCTCCCCTGTGCAAAATCGATGGATACAAACCCATTAAACGGGGGGCTTTCCGTTTCTGAAACTTCCGTGCCCTGGTTCTCAGTAAGAATATAAACATAAGCCTTTTCATTATCCGGCATTTTTGCCATTTTTATCAGATTAATACCATACTGTCTGTTTTTTTTTAATTTTAAACCCCGAATTGTAATGATCTTTTTCTAACAAGGGTCAGAACGCAGTATTTCATTAAAACATTACAATGATCGACAACATTAAGAAAGTTCTCATTCTCGGTTCGGGAGCACTAAAAATCGGTGAAGCAGGGGAATTTGATTATTCTGGCTCACAGGCACTTAAAGCGCTTAAAGAAGAAGGGGTCTATACCATTCTCATCAATCCTAATATTGCGACTGTTCAGACATCTGAAGATGTTGCGGATCAAATATATTTCTTACCAATTACTCCATATTTCGTTGAGAAAGTAATCATCAAAGAAAAGCCGGATGGTATTCTCCTGGCCTTTGGCGGTCAAACAGCACTTAACTGCGGTGTTGAACTGTACAATAATGACATCCTTAAAAAATATAATGTTGAAGTGTTGGGAACACCGGTCCAGGCCATCATGGATACTGAAGATCGTGAGTTATTTTCCGGCAAGCTTAAGGAAATAAATGTAAAAACACCAAAAAGTGTCGCTTGTACCTCAATCGATGAGGCAAAAGCCGCAGCTAATAAACTTGGATTTCCTATCATTATCAGGGCTGCTTATACTTTAGGCGGACAGGGAAGCGGATTTTGCAATAACGACAAAGAACTACAGAACCTGGCTGCCAATGCATTTTCATATTCAAAACAGATTCTCGTTGAAGAATCATTGAAAGGATGGAAAGAGGTAGAATACGAGGTTGTCAGAGACCGCTTCGATAATTGTATTACTGTTTGTAACATGGAGAATTTCGATCCCCTGGGAATACATACGGGGGAGAGTATTGTGGTTGCTCCTTCGCAGACGCTTACCAACAATGAATATCATAAGCTAAGAAAACTGGCCATAGAAATTATTCGCCACATTGGTATTGTAGGAGAGTGTAATGTACAGTATGCCCTGGATCCGGAATCAGAAGATTACAGGGTAATTGAGGTTAATGCGCGACTTTCCCGTTCATCTGCATTGGCATCGAAAGCTACCGGTTATCCCCTGGCTTTTATTGCTGCCAAACTTGGGCTGGGCTATGGACTTCATCAATTAAGAAATTCGATTACAAAAACTACTTCGGCCTTCTTCGAGCCCTCCCTGGATTATATAGTTTGTAAGATACCACGTTGGGACCTGAATAAGTTTGCCGGGGTTTCTAAGCTGATTGACTCAAGCATGAAGTCGGTAGGTGAGGTGATGTCTATTGGACGAACTTTCGAAGAAGCCATTCAGAAAGGTATCAGAATGATCGGTCAGGGTATGCATGGTTTCGTTGGCAATCACAACCTTGATTTTGAGGATATAGACAAAGAGCTTACAGAACCAACTGATATGCGTATCCTGGTTATTGAAAAAGCATTTGAAAAAGGATATACTGTAGATAAAATACATGACCTCACCAAGATAGATAGCTGGTTCCTGGTGAAGCTGAAGAAAATTTTTGATTTGAAAAATAAGCTGGAGACGGTCCCTTCATTGGAAAAATTGGAAGATGAACTATTACTGCAAGCAAAACAAGCTGGTTTCAGCGACTTCCAGGTAGCTCGAATCGTAATGAAGGGAGGTGATGTAACTTCAAATCTTATTACTGTTCGTAAGCACCGTAAAAAACGAAACATCGTCCCTTATGTAAAACAGATAGATACCCTGGCTGCCGAATATCCGGCACAGACCAATTATCTCTATCTTACTTATAGCGGCGCTGAACATGACATTGAATTTTTCAATGATCAGCGTTCTGTAGTTGTGCTAGGTTCAGGTGCATACAGAATAGGAAGCAGTGTGGAATTCGACTGGTGCAGCGTAAATGCCCTGAAAACCATAAATGACGAAGGCTACCGATCCATCATGATCAACTACAATCCTGAAACCGTTTCTACTGATTATGATATGTGTGACCGCCTCTATTTCGATGAATTATCCTTTGAACGTGTAATGGACATACATGACCTGGAGACTCCAAAAGGTATAATTGTCTCTGTGGGAGGACAGATACCAAACAACCTGGCCATGAGATTACATAGTGAAAATGTGAATATCCTTGGTACATCTCCTGAATCGATTGACAATGCTGAGAACAGGCACAAATTTTCCATGCTGCTTGATAATTTAAAGATTGACCAACCTCGCTGGAAAGAGTTAAGCAGTTTAGCAGGAATCAATGATTTCGCAAAGGAAGTTGGATTCCCCCTTTTAGTTAGACCTTCTTATGTGCTGTCTGGAGCTGCCATGAATGTGGTTTCAAACAGCGAAGAGTTGGAGCATTTTTTAACGCTGGCTGCCAAAGTATCAAAACAGTACCCGGTTGTTGTCTCAGAATTCATTGAACAGGCCAAAGAAATTGAAATTGATGCCGTTGCGAAGGATGGGGAATTATTCTCTTATGCCCTCTCTGAGCATGTAGAATTTGCTGGCGTGCACTCCGGTGATGCTACCATGGTGTTCCCTCCCCAGAAAATATATTTTGAGACTGTAAGGAGAATCAAGAAAATTGCAAAAGATCTTGCCCGGGCGCTTGAAATATCCGGTCCGTTTAACATGCAATTCCTTGCAAAAGACAACAGTATTAAAGTAATAGAATGTAATCTCCGTGCATCAAGGAGTATGCCTTTTGTATCAAAAGTTTTGAAGGCGAATCTCATAGACCAGGCCACACGAATCATGTTAAAAGTACCTGTAGAAAAACCGCATAAATCTATTTTTGATCTTGATTACATTGGCTGCAAAGCACCTCAATTTTCATTTTCAAGATTGAAAAAAGCAGATCCCGTATTAGGAGTAGATATGTCTTCTACAGGAGAAGTAGGATGTATTGGGGACAATTACTATGATGCCATTTTAAAAGCCATGCTCTCCGTCGGCTATACTATTCCAAAGAAAAACATTTTACTTTCAACTGGTGGAATACGATCAAAGGTCGAGCTGGTTAATTCATGTAAGATGTTGGTAGAAAAAGGTTACCAGCTGTATGCCACACATGGCACCCATGAATTCCTCAAGCTAAACGGCATTGATTCCATTGACCTGGCATGGCCTGATGAAGATAAGAAACCCAACATCCTGGATTATCTCTCAAGCGGTCAGATAGACCTGGTGATTAACATCCCAAAGGACCTGTCGTCACATGAACTTTCTAACGATTATACAATCCGCAGAAGTGCTGTTGACTTCAACGTTCCACTCATTACAAATGCCCGACTGGCAAGCGCATTTATTTATGCCTTCTGTAAGATGGAGTTAGATGACATCTCCATTAAGAGTTGGGCAGAGTACGTATAAAGGAACATTGACAATGAATCCAATATTATTTATCAGTCAGGTACCAGGCGTTTCACAGTTGGTTATAAGCATTATTGGGTATGGGGATCCATGTTCAACAGGGACAGACATTATGATGAAGCAACAGAACTTTCCAGAAAAATTGTTTTAGACGAAATAGCTGAAGTACTGGAAAAACTGTAGGATTCTATCAGAATACCTGCTTCTTCATTAAACAATCTATTAGCCCTGCCCTATATAATGTGTTGACTTACTTGATAATAAACAGATTCTGTTGTAACTTACAATACAACCAATTTGTTACTTGTCATGAAAAGAATAAACTTACTTCGCAGAATTGCCGGGATTTTTGCCCTGCTTTGTTTATCTATCACTCTCTTCTCACAGGTCCCACAGGGATTTTCCTACCAGGCAGTTGCCAGGGATGCCGATAATAATCCACTGACAAATGTGTCGTTAACGATACATTTCAGTATCCTGGATGGTTCCGATCAGCTAATCTGGAAGGAACAACACTCCGTAATTACAAATGACATCGGCATGTTTAGCCAGGTAATTTGTAATGATGATGCTGACAAAACCGGGGGGTCTGCTTCTGTGCTGGCAGCTATTGATTGGGGTGCTTCAGCTCACCAGCTAAAAGTTGAGGTAGATGATTGGTAGCACCATGATAGACATGGGAAAAAGTCCCTTAATGACAGTCCCTTATGCATTGTTTGCCATCAATGGGGGTGGCAATGATGATGATGCAGATCCTGAGAATGAGATCCAGGATTTATTTTTAGATGGTACTACCCTTAGTATTACAAATAACGGCAGTGCTACTTACATTGATCTGTCTCCCTTCCAGGGAACGAATACTGATGAACAAACACTTGCATTAATTGGTACTGAGCTTTCCATTGCCAATGGAAACATGGTAGACCTTTCTTTTCTCCCTGATGAAGTTGATGATGCGGATGCGGACCCAACTAATGAAATCCAGGACCTGCAACTTACCGGCGATGAGCTTTCAATAACAAATAATATCACAGCCACACCCATTGACCTGGGTGCGTATAACGAGAGTTCCGTTGGATGGTCGCGAGATGGAGACAATGTAGTATATGTAAATGGAAATGTAGGTGTGGGAACTATTACTCCTGAAGGACGATTAAGCGTACAAGGAGTATCCGAGACAGCAGAAGAGCCACTGTTTATGGTAAAACGAAAAGATGGCTACCCGGTATTCGCCGTATTTGAGGATGGAGTATATGCATACACTGATACCGTTGACACCGGTAAAGGAATTAAGGGCGGATTTGCAGTGGGTGGTTATAAGCAACTTGATAAGGGAATAGGGACTGAATACATGAGAGTAACGGCAGACAGTATCCGCTTTTATATCGATCAGGATACTTCAGGAGGGAAAAGCATAAAGGGCGGTTTTGCTGTTGGTGGATTCAAACAACTGGATAAAGGCGGAATTCCAGGTGATGAATTTCTACGTATTTCCCCGGATAGTGTAAGAATCTATATTGATGATGACCCCGATGCCAAAGGGCTGAAAGGTGGCTTTGCTGTGGGTGGCTATAAGCAATTATACAAAGGAAATGCAGAATATTTCAATATTTCAGGGCAGAATTCCGCAGAAGTAATTGCAGGTGAAAACAGGGTGGTTTGGTATCCTCAAAGAAATGCCTTTCTAAGTGGAAAAGTGCTTGTAAATTCTGGAAATGATGTTGGAGAAAACAGTATGGCTTCAGGATACGAATCACAGGCTAAAGGAGACTACTCTCAAGCATTCGGATACAGAAGCATTACAACAGGCCCCTTTTCAATGGCCATTGGAGAAACAGCAGTTGCTGACACCAGTTCTTTTGCTTTTGGAAAAAATGCACTTGCTACAGGGAACGAATCCTATGCCTTTGGTTCTGGTGCAGAGGCAACTGGCTTAAGAAGTTTCTCCTTAGGATCAGTAGGTCTTGACTCCATGGGAATTCCAGTAGAGGAAAGCCCAACAAGAGCATCCGGCACTTATTCAATAGCCATGGGGCTTGGCGCCCTGGCAGAAAAAAAGGGGAGTATGAGTTTTGGAGTCTCTTCAGAAGCCACAGAGCAATATGCCTTATCCATGGGTTATGGAAGTAAAGCATTTGGGATAAACTCATTAGCCATAGGGTCCAGAGCCAATTATTCAGAATCTGTAAATTACCCCGCTCCATTCATATATCAACATTACGGATCAAACATTGCCTGGGAACCATTTGCTATTGCCATTGGTTCAGGAAACCAGTCAAAAGCAGGAGGACTGTCAATAGGACTAAGCAACTATGCAAATGGTTGGGGTTCTGTTTCTATGGGCATGAGAAACACCTCGACTGGTGAAAAATCTCTTGCTGCGGGTTATCGTTCAGAAGCTACTGGAAAATACGCTGTAGCAATTGGCAATTACGTAAGCGCACAAGCATTCAACAGTACGGCTATTGGAAGTTTTAATGCAATATCGGGAAGTACAAGTTCATGGGTAGCTACAGATCCGCTTTTTGTAGTTGGAAACGGGGAAAACAAAGGTGCATCAACAGTTAGAAGCAATGCTTTTATGGTTACCAAAAATGGCAATGCATTTGTTTATGGTATATTATATGGATCCAAACAAATAAAGGCATACGGTGCTCTGCTTTCCGACTCTTTGGTTCTTGGGTCGTATAAAAGTATGATGGTAAATACAAGGCCTGTGATTACTATGAAAGAATACAAAAACTTTCCAATACCATCATATACAAAAGAATATTCAATCAAAGTATCCGGACAAAAATTTATCATAGCAGACGAAAGCGTGAGTATTTTAAATATTAGTCCGGGCAACCTTGATGTTGTTGGTAATATTCAATTCGATAATTACCTGGTTGGAGCATTTGGTACCATTGCATCAAGTCGTGATGAATGGTTAAGACTAAATGATGGGAACTCACACACTTCAGGTGTATATATCTCAAGTCTTCTCCGGGCTGATGGTGGGATCAGAGTGGGTGATGATGAAGGCTTTTACTGGGGTGGAGAAGATGTTGTTCGCTCTGATGATCATTTACATATTAGTGGCCGGGCACTTTGTCTAGGTGGAGTACATGTAGGTGGAACATCTGATCCGGGAATTGATAACCTGGTAGTGGATGGTGATGTAACAATTTCAGGAGGTGATAGCAAGTTATGGCATGGAACCACGGCCCTGCATTTCAGGCAGGATGAAACCGCATCCTTCATCTCCAACAAAGCAAATTTTGTTGGGAATGGATCTTCTGCAAATGGAGCTATAACGATTAATGGGCAAGGAGGTGTTATTCTTTCTTATGGAACGGTAAACTCGGCAGGAACTCCCGGTGTGATATTAAATACCAGTGGGAATGTTGGAATCGGCACCACCTCCTCAGGATATTACAAGTTATATGTGTCTGGAGTGGCATATGCCACGGGATCATTTATCAGTTCTGACAGAAAATTCAAGGAAAACATAGAAGATGTAAAAAAATCTCTAAGCATATTAGACAATGTCAGGGGCGTAAGTTATACTTGGAAGCGCAATGAATATCCTGACAGAGGATTTGGAGAAGGAAGACACTATGGAGTAATTGCCCAGGAATTGGAAGAAGTTTTACCTACCCTTGTAATGACTGATGAAAAGGGAGATCTTTCTGTTTCATATACAGAGTTTATCCCAATCATTATTGAAGCAGTGAAAGAGCAACAAGAGATCATTGAAGAAAAAGACCAGAGAATTGATGAACTGGAAGCAAGAATTGAGAAAATGGAGGCTTTCTTAAATTTAGATTAACCTCGCAGTGCTTCTGCACCGCCAACAATCTCAATGATTTCATTGGTAATAGTGGCCTGGCGTGCTTTGTTGTACTCCAGGGCAAGTTCCTTCATCATCTCTGTAGCATTATCTGTGGCTTTATGCATAGCAGTCATTCGTGCCCCATGTTCAGCAGCGTGAGAATCTAGAAGTGCTTTATGAAATTCCAATTTTAAAGACCTTGGGATCAGTTCTTTAACGATATATTCTTTGCTTGGTTCGAAGATATAATCCACATTATGTGCTGTGATTTGCTCCTCTTCATCCATGTTGTCCATTTTGATCGGCAGAAACTGCTCATTCGTTAATATCTGGGTTCCGGCATTCTTAAATTGATTATAGACTATATCCACATGATCATATTCCTCTTCCATGTATAGCTTCATAACCATTTCAGAAATGATCATACTTTTTTCGAAGGTAAGCTCATCGAAGATATCACTGCCATTAAATATAACATTGTACCCATTCCTGGTCAGAAAATCAAAGCCCTTTTTCCCTAGAGCAATGAAATGCACCTTACCTGCCATCATCTGATCTGAATAGGTTTCAAGTGCTGAATGTATCGATGCCTTTATAGCGTTGCTGTTAAAGGCACCACACAAACCACGGTTCGAAGTAATTAAAACCAGCAAAACACTCTGTTCGTCACATGCACGTGCATATACATTTTCATCATCATCTTGCATACTTCCACTGATACTACCAAGAATCTCCTGCAGCTTCTCTGCATAAGGCCGCAACTGCACAATGGCATTCTGCGCTTTTTTCAACTTAGCAGCAGAGACCATTTTCATAGCACTGGTAATCTGCCTTGTTGAAGCAACTGATTCTCTTCTTGTCCGTATCTCTTTTAAATTGGCCATAACATATTGCTGGGCGCACCCCAAGGGGCGTCGTTACTATGATTTAAGTTTATCTACTATGTCTTTTGCTACAGATTCCAGCACAGAGGTAATTTCTTCACTTAGCTTTCCATCAGCTAATTGCTGCAATACATCTTTGTGTTTAAATTCAAGAAACTCAATATATTCTGTCTCAAACTGCTTCACCTGCGTCAGATCAATATCTGACAACAACCCTTTGGTTCCGCAATAAATAATCGCAATTTGCTTTTCTACAGCAACGGGAGAATACTGTCCTTGTTTCAAAATCTCCACATTCTTCTTTCCCTTATCAAGCACTGCTTTGGTAGCTGCGTCAAGGTCAGATCCAAATTTTGCAAAAGCTTCCAGTTCGCGGAATTGCGCCTGATCAAGTTTCAGGGTTCCTGCTATTTTCTTCATTGACTTGATCTGCGCATTACCACCCACCCTTGATACAGAAATACCCACGTTAATTGCAGGACGAATACCTGCATTAAAAAGATTGTTTTCAAGGAATATTTGTCCATCTGTAATAGAAATTACATTGGTTGGAATATAGGCAGAGACGTCTCCTGCTTGTGTCTCAATTATTGGCAGAGCAGTCAAAGATCCTCCTCCTTTTACAAGAGGTTTTAACACATCGGGAAGATCATTCATGGTAGCAGCAATTTCATCAGACTCGATAATTTTTGCAGCACGCTCCAACAATCTTGAGTGAAGATAGAATACATCACCTGGATATGCTTCACGTCCCGGTGGACGTCTCAGCAAGAGTGATACTTCCCTATAAGAAACAGCCTGTTTTGAAAGGTCATCATAAATGATGAGTGCCGAACGTCCTGTATCACGGAAAAATTCTCCGATGGTACATCCTGCGAAGGGTGCATAAAACTGCAGTGCTGCTGGGTCCGACGCAGTTGCTGAAACGATAACTGTATATTCTAGCGCACCATGTGCTTCAAGTGATTTCTGTACATTGGCAACAGTGCTTCCTTTTTGTCCGATAGCAACATAAATACAATATACTGGTTCTCCCTTTTCAAAAAATTCTTTTTGGTTGATGATAGTATCGACAGCAATTGCTGTTTTTCCTGTTTGCCTGTCACCAATTATCAATTCCCTCTGACCTCTTCCTATTGGGATCATAGCATCAACCGCTTTCAATCCTGTTTGCAGTGGCTCTTTTACCGGCTGGCGATAGATTACTCCCGGAGCTTTTCTTTCGAGAGGCAGCTCATATAACTCACCTGGTATTGGGCCTTTTCCATCAATGGGTTCACCCAGTGTATTAATTACTCTTCCCAATAAACCTTCCCCCACCTTTATTGAGGCAATTCGTTTTGTTCTCTTTACAATATCACCCTCTTTAATCAGTTCTGATGAGCCAAGAAGTACCGCCCCCACATTGTCCTCTTCCAGGTTTAGGACAATTCCCATTACCCCGCTATCGAATTCAATTAGTTCATTGGCCTGTACACTGTTCAAGCCATAAATTCTGGCAATACCATCACCAATCTGCAATACAGTTCCAACTTCTTCAAGTTCAACATCACTTTTGAATCCTTCTAATTGCTTCCTGAGAATTTCAGATACTTCTGAAGGTTTAATCTGAGACATATTCTATCTTTTTACACTGTTTAATTCAATAATTGCTTCTTGATTGTTTTCAGCTTGTTTGCAACACTTGCATCGTATTGCTGATCTTCAACCCTGATTACAAAGCCCCCAATGAGTTCTTTTTTCTCTTCAATGGAAAGATCTACACGGGCTTTAAATGAATCTCCCAATAATTTTTCAATTTTGATACGTGCCTTGTCATCCATTGCTACTGCGCTCAACAATACAGCAGATTTGATTCCATTGTGCTTTTTATACAGGGCTTCAAAGTTCCTTGCAATTCCCGGGATATAAAGTTCCCTGTTATTTTTAAAAACTATATCCAACAATCCAGATGTTAGTGCATGGGTCTTGTTCTCAAGGATATCATCTAACAATTTCCTTTTATGAGAAGTCTTCATTACCGGTGATTGTAAAAAATACTGAAACTCCTCCAGCTTACAAAGCTCCTGAAGATGCAACATATCTTTACGTGCTTCATCAAGCGACCCTTTATCGGCAGCACTTTCAAATAATGCTTTAGCGTATCTTACTGATATTTTACTATCGTTCATTCTTCCTGTTAATTCAGATCAATATCATCTACGAGCTTATTAACAAGGTCCTTCTGGGCCTTATCCTCACTTAGCTTCTCAACCAGTATTTTCTCTGCAATTTCAACAGATAGTTTAGCCATCTGTGCCTTCATTTCATTTACAGCAGACGCCTGTTCGGCCCTAATGGCCTCTTTGGCGTTCTTTATCATTTTTGATCCTTCTGCACCGGCCTTATCCTTGGCTTCTGCAATAATTTTATCCTTCACATCACGTGCATCTTTCATCAATGCATTTCTTTCTGACTTTGCCTCAGCCAGGATTATTTCATTGTCAGCTTTTAGCTGAGCCATATCTTCCCTGGCTTTTTCTGCAGAATCCAGCGCCTTGCGAATACTTTCATTCCGTGCAGCTACAGCAGCCAGGATTGCCGGCCATGCAAACTTGCCAAGAACGAATAGAAGAATCAGGAAGAACAAGGTCGTCCAAAAGATCATTCCTATTCCGGGAGTTACAAGATCCATAATATATTGTTTTAATAGTTAATCAATTTAAGCGACCTGCAACCAACCGTTGCAGGTCGCTTTTCCTTTGTGCTAGTTTGACATCATGGCTACCACGATAGCAAACAATGCAGCTCCTTCGATAAGCGCAGCTGAAATAATCATCGCTGTTTGAATCTTACCTGTTGCTTCAGGTTGACGAGCAATAGCTTCCATAGCTTTTCCTCCGATCATTCCGATTCCAATACCTGCTCCGATTACAACTAATCCTGCACCAATTGCGGCAAATGTTCCTGTCATAATAAAAAAGTATTAATTAAAAATAATTATTCATGGTGATGCTCAGGCAACGCCATTCCAATAAACAAAGCTGACAAGAGTGTAAAAATATAGGCCTGTAAAAATGCTACCAGCAATTCAATCATGTCCATAAACAGAACTAAAATTCCGGATGGCACAGCCATAAATACACTCTTAAATATAAATATCATAGAAACCAGACTCAATACGATAATATGGCCCGCCGTAATATTGGCAAAAAGACGAATCATCAAAGCGAATGGTTTAGTAATTATTCCAATTAATTCTAAAGGAATCATAATTGGATACAACCAAATGGGTACTCCCGGGGGGTTGAAAATATGCCCCCAATATCCTTTGTTGGCACCAATGTTAGTAATAAGCATTGTACAAACAGCAAGCACCATTGTAACGGCAATATTACCTGTAACATTTGCTCCAAATGGGAAAAACGGAATCATTCCCATTAGGTTATGTATCAGGATAAAGAAAAATACAGTTAGTAGATAGGGCGTGTATTTTTTATACTTCGTCTCCCCGATATTTGGTTTAGCAACATCTTCTTCAATAAAGACTACCACTGGTTCAAGAAATCCCTGTAAACCTTTTGGAGCGCTAACACCAGTTTTCTTGTAAGATTTGGCAAGTGTAAGGAATACTACCAGGAGAATAATTACTGCCAATAGCATCATAAATACATTTTTTGTTATCGAGAAATCCAAAGGGACTGTTCCCGCAACAAGCTCGCCATGGGAAAATATACCATCCCCATTAATGCTTTCTACAGAACTGTTTTGATCCACATGGACAATGACTTTATCAAGTGGCTTCTCAACTTTCTCTCCCTTTTTGTTGGTTGTCACCCTTACCATTTCTACTCCATACTGGAATCCTTTATAATGATGATGATGGGCAATCTTATTTGATATAAACGCTTTGAGTCCTGTCTCTTTACTAACAAGAATAATAAGTAAAGGAACGCTTACGTGTTTTCCTTTCTTTGTAGTAAGAATATGCCAGTCATGGCTATCGGCAGCGTGTTCCATGACGACTTCCGTGGCATTAAATTCTTCTGCTTCCTGGTGTTCATCCTTTTGTTGTTGCTCAAGAGCCGGGGAATGTTCTTCTGTATGTTCCTGGGCCCTGATATTATTCAATGACCCGAAACAAACGAATAAGAGGAGGATAAATGATTTAATTACTGTTTTTCTCACGCTGACTTTAGTCTCTAATCAATTTGTTTTCAACACCTTAAACAAAATTCTTATTAAGAAAAATGTAAGGAATAAATATAGAACAAAAAACGCAATGATGAATGGTTTTGTCAGATTTTTTCCACTCGCCCAAAAGATTAGAATAAATATTAAATAGGAAAAGAATTTTCCGCCCAATCCTATTAGCAAATATATACCCTGTAACTTCTTTCCCTTTGAAATGCCAATCATAGCCAGTATATAAGCGCCAAGGGTAATCAAGGTCATCACTGACAAGGTCAGAGCATAGGTGTTTACTGAAAGAGATATATCTGAATAATGTAACAACGCTGTTCCGGCCAGCATAAGAATGGCATAGAGTACTAATATTTGCCAGATATGCTTAAACCGCTCAATCATCGCTTTTATGAATAAAATCTCTGAGTGCTGTGTAGAGTCCGACGAAAACACCGAGCAATGCAAGAATAGCAGTATAGATTGGTTTTTCATTTCCTGCCCGAAGGTCCAGCTTTTTACCGGCCCAGGTAAAGATCAGGATAATAATAAGCATTTGGACACCCATACCAATATACCTGGCATAAGCGCTTCTTCCGGAATCGTCCTTTGGATTACTTGGTTTCTTTTCCGGGCTCTGGTTCAATGACTGATCCTTTTTTCCCACCCATATCGCATTTACCTGTGAACAGAGCACCTGGTTCAATAGCAAGTTTGCTGGTTTTCATTTCACCATACAAACGAGACATAGAGCGCAATGATAACAACTCTTCAACATGCACTTTACCTTCAACCACACCTTCTACTTCACAGTTTCTGCACCTGATTTCACCACTTACTTTTCCGGATTGCCCGATAAAAACTTTTCCTTTGGTGATAAGATTCCCTACTAGAATGCCATCAAAACGGATATTTTCATTAGAAGTAATATTGCCTTCAATAGTAGTTCCTACTCCAATTAAATTAATCTTATTGGTATTTTCTGCTTCTGCAACTTTCGCCATAACACACTGATTTTTAAAAGAGAACCGAAAATAAAATATTAACGGTCAAAGATATAAATTATTTCACATGTAATACAGTCAAGGTTGAGAATATCTGGTTTGAGTGGCCTGAATGAAATAAAAAATCTATTTATTTCCGTCGTAGGCCCATTTCAAATATATTGCCCCCCAGGTAAATCCACCACCAAATGCTGAGAGAATTAATTTATCACCTTTTTTAAGTTGAGATTCGTATTCCCACATGCACAATGGAATTGTTGCAGCGGTAGTGTTTCCATATTTTTCAATATTAATCATTACCTGCTCTTTTTTAATTCCCATTCTGCGGGCCACCGCTTCAATAATTCTCATATTTGCCTGGTGAGGCACCAGCCATGTGAGTTCTTCCGGCTTAATATTGTTACGTTCCATTACCTCAGTAGATACATCGGCCATTTTTGAAACAGCCACTTTAAATACAGCCTTGCCTTCCTGGTATACAAAGTGTTCTCTATTGTCAACGGTCTCATGAGTGGCCGGCTTCAGGGAGCCACCTGCTTTCATATGCAGATACCTGGCTCCACCACCATCAACCTCCAAAATAGAGTCCTGAAGGCCCAGTCCTTCTTCGACCTCCTCTATCAACACTGCAGCAGCACCATCACCAAAGAGAGGACAAGTTGTACGATCGGTATAATCGGTAATAGAGGACATCATATCTGCGCCAACAAGCACAATTTTTTTATGGGCCCCACTTTTTATAAACTGGGTGGCTGTTTGTAGCGCAAAAAGAAAACCAGAACAAGCAGCTGATATATCAAACCCCCAGGCTTTTGTTAATCCCGCTTTGTGACTGATTAAATTTGCAGTCGAAGGAAAATGCATATCAGGAGAAATTGTTGCGCATATGATCAGCTCAACATCTTCTGGATCTGTACCTGTCTTTTCCAGCAGGCCTTTTACTGCTTCAGCACCCATATAAGATGTGGCTTCTCCGTTTTTAAGAATTCTTCTCTCTTTGATACCAATCCTCTGCATTATCCACTCATCCGTGGTCTCAACCATTGTGCTAAGTTCTTCGTTGGTTAACCTGTATTCAGGCACCCAGCCGTTTATTCCAGTAATTCCTGCTTCTACCTTGTTCATTTGTTCAGTGCTTCTTTAATTTTATTTATTAATCCGGCTTTCACAACATTGCTGGTTCCCAGAATCATATTTTTTATGGCTTTATCATTTGAAATACCGTGTCCAATGACCAATGGAGCCTGAATACCAAGAACAGGTGAACCTCCATAATTTTCAAAATTAAACATTTCAAAATGACCATTACCAATTTGTTTCTTAGATACTAGTCGGTAAAAAGCTTCGGCCTCTTTAAGAACAATATTTCCCACAAAGCCATCGCAAACCACCACATCAGTTTCCAAATTTAGAAACAATTCATTTGCCTCCACATTTCCAATAAAATTAAAATCTATAGAATCTTTCATCAGGTGAAAAGTGCTTTTTGCAACTAAGTTTCCTTTCTCTTCCTCCTTACCAATATTCAACAAAGACACCCTTGGATTCTCAATATTGTTAATCAATTTTGAATAGAGACTTCCAATTACAGCATATTGATACTGCACATCGGGTCTTGCATCAGGATTTAGCCCAACATCCAAAATTTGGGCATTGGGTCCTTCAAGGGAAGGTATAGCTGCGGAGATTGCCGGACGAATAACTCCTGGAATTGATGAAACAATCTGCATAGCACCAATAAGCATAGCGCCAGTGTTTCCTGCACTGCAAAAGCCATCCAGCTCACCGGCCTTTAGCATTTTTTGTCCAAGAAAAATTCCTGCATTGGGAGATTTTGCGAATATTTTCAGGGGATGATCAGACATTTGAACCTGATCAGGAGTGTGAACAATTGGAAATTGGGAAATATCTAATTGGTGTTCATTGGCATATTTCTCAATGATGTCTTTGTTTCCAACAAAGACAATCTCTACCTCAGGAGGTAATTCTTTCCTTGCAAGAAGACTTCCAAGAATAGGAGATTCCGGAGCGAAATCCCCCCCCATAATATCTATACCAACACGCATAATGCGTTAGGGGTCAGGTTACGTTAGGCCAAGCTAGCCTCGTTGTCAATCACCAGTTTACCTTTATAATAAAGGTTTCCGTCTACGTAATACGCGCGGTGACGCTGGTGCACAGTTCCTGTAGTTGAGCAAGTTGACAAAGTTGGAGCTTCCGCTTTATAATGCGTACGCCTCTTGTCTCTTCTTTGCTTCGACGTTTTTCTTTTCGGATGTGCCATTGTTACTAATTTTTATCTTTTAATTTTTTCAGTTCATCCCAACGGGGGTCAATCTTTTCCTCAACCTCCTGTATTAAATGTTCTTCCAGTTTTTCAATCATCTTTGCATTACAAGCTGATGTTCCATCCTCGTTATCCGCATGAACTTTCTTCAGGGGCAAAGCAAGAATTAAGAATTCAAGGAGAAATTGTGAAATATCCAGTTGGTGCTCATCCCTTGTAATAACGATTACATTTTCGTCAACTTCCTGGGCTTCCTCGCCAAATTTAATAAATTGTACCTGCGTTGAATCAATCTCTTGTAAATAGTATTCGAGACAACGATCACAGATAATATTCAGAACCCCTTTCAAATGAAACTCCAGTGTAATAACACCGCTTGTCTTAGTCACATCAATTGAGACATGAATCTTCCCCCCTTTCCAATCACCAATTTCCCTGCTTGCAAAGAACGAATCTTCTAATTCAAATTCAACTCTTTCATCCGGTCCACCCAGGCGAACCATATATTCTTCTTTGTTATTCCCTCCGCTCATGAGCTCGTCCTCCTGCGTCGTCTCCGGTTCCTTTTCACAGTACGTTGAATTTCGGGTTGCAAAAGTAAAAATTAAATTGGTATAAAAAAAATATATTCGTAGCAGGTCGAATATGATGGAGGACCAGTATTGTCAAGTGGTAAATAGAATTGTTCGGATAAGATATAGTTATTTTAGCACCTCACCAATAGTATCAATCAGTGAATCTATGAAATAATCATCTTTTGTAAGAAACCTTGCCGCACCTTTTTCCATAAATTCGGCAAGGAGTTCATCGTTTCCATATCCGGTTAGAACAATGACCGGTACATCCTTATTAATCGTCTTTATTTTCTCAAGCGTTTCCATTCCGTTCATACTGCCTTCGTCTTTTCCGGCCAGAATATGATCCAATACTATCAAATCAGGATTTGCATCCAATGATTCCAGGCACTCTTCTCCAGTATGAAATGATTTGACATCATATTGTTCCCGACTTTGGAAAGTATATTCAAGAAGATTGATAATCATCTTATCATCGTCAACAAAGAATATCAATTTACTCATAATGGCTTGTAGTTATAGCTGTTACGCCTATTTACAATTTTTTCGGCCTCGTTCTAACGTAAAAATAGTATTTTTTTTAAAATTGACTGCTTAAAAATCTCCTTTCGAAAGGAGATTATAATAATATATGTAATAAATAAGTTGATTGAAGCAGGAAATATATGCCTGGATCGACTTTCATACTTTTCTCCTATCAACTGTTAAATACCACTAAATGAAAGTCAATTGGTTGAATAACTGTCCGAAAACGAACACGGTTTTCCCATTTCAGTACACTATTCACACTTATTAAATATTCCTTTTTGCATTGACATCGTGCACATTACTAGTTTTGGCACATCTCTTGAGCTATATGTGGAAAATAAAAAAATGATGTTACAGATAAAAAACCTCAGCAAAAGATTCCTGACCGAAGAAATTGAGACTACAGCACTTAATCAAATCAACCTGGATGTAGAGAAAAGTGAGTTTATCTCAATAATGGGGCCTTCAGGTTGTGGAAAATCCACTTTACTAAATATCCTTGGCTTGCTGGACAATCCATCTGAAGGAAATTATATTTTTAACGGCGTTGACGTAACCAAATTTGGAGAAAAACAGCGCACTAAACTCAGACGAGGTAATATCGGTTTTGTTTTTCAAAGTTTTAACCTCATTGATGAGCTTACTGTACAAAAGAATATTGAGTTACCCCTTTATTACATGAAAATGCCTGTTAAAGAGAGAAATTTCCGCTCAGAAGAAATCATGGAACTCCTGGATATTAATCACCGGAAAAATCACTTTCCACGACAACTCTCTGGCGGACAACAACAGCGCGTCGCTATTGCCAGGGCGGTAGTTGCAAATCCTTCCCTGATCCTTGCTGATGAGCCCACAGGTAATCTTGATTCTTTAAACGGCGATGAGGTTATGAAATACCTTCACCGACTAAATAGCAATGGTAGTACAATAATCATGGTTACTCACTCTGAAGAACAAGCGCAACAAGCTCAAAGAATCGTTCAGTTATTTGATGGAAAAATGATTACTGAAAATATTCTTGCAGCCGTTTCTTAATAAACTTAATTCACCATACCCTAAGCTCCTGAGCATGTCACTATTAAAAAACTATTTTACTTCCTTATTCAGAAATATTGCGAAAGACAAGTTCTATTCCCTCCTCAATTTGTTTGGACTAGGCATAGGGCTTGCTTCTGCCATTTTTATCTTCCTGTATATCCAGGATGAATTATCTTTTGATAAATACAATGCTGACTATGAAAAAATATATCGCCTTGAAGGTGATTTTTTCATTAACGGTAAGCAGGATTTAACTGCCATTACGCAACTCCCCCTTGCCCCGACTCTAAAAGATGAATATCCTGAAGTGGAAGAAATGACCAGAATACTGGGCCAACCCGGACTCTATTTCCGAAAAGGGGAAGATGTCTTTAAAGAAGATAGCATCGCCTTCGCAGATTCAACAGTCTTCAATGTTTTTTCATTTGAAATTCTGCATGGGGATGCAGGGACAGCCCTGGTAGAACCACTTACCTTAGCTCTCAGCGAAAGCATGGCCCTAAAATATTTTGGCAAATCAGACATTATTAATGAAAGCATCAAGGCGCTTGATGGATCAGAATACAGAATCACTGCAGTATTTAAAGACCTTCCGCAAAACGTGCATCTCAGGTACAATGGACTCATTTCTTCCAAAACAATTGAAGAAAATATGGGTAGTGAACGGTTCAATGACAGGTCAATCAATTCATTCTGGAATGTAGCTTGTTATTCATTCGTGAAGCTGGCTGAGAACACTACAGCAGAAATGGTGCTCGATAAATTTCCGAAATTCTATGACACCTATATGAGAGAACTGGGAGACCGTTTAAATGCATCATTCGATCTCCGCATGACAAATATTGCTGATGTTCATTACCAGGAAGATGATTTAACCTGGGATAGTCCAAAAGGTAATATGAGTTACGTCTATATTTTAGGGGTGATTGCTATATTCCTTGTATTTATTGCAAGTGTAAATTATACAAACCTCACAACGGCGAGAGCATCCCGAAGAAGCAAAGAGATAGGAATACGAAAAGTGGGAGGGGCGAGTAAATCAAAACTCCGCTCACAATTTATTGGGGAATCTATGATTACTGCTTTCATGGCAGGAATTATTGCATTCGCATTGGTATTGATATTTCTTCCGGTATTCAATGGTTTTTCAGAGAAAGCATTTCAAACATCAATAGTTTTTCAACCCCAGGTGTTATTATTTATACTTGCACTGATTGTTGTTACAGGTTTTCTGTCAGGAATCTATCCCGCATCCTACCTGTCTTCTTTCAATCCGGTTGCTATCTTAAAAGGTTCCTCAACCGGTAAATCTGAGAAAGGATTTCTGCGTAAGAGCCTGGTGATATCGCAATTCGTAATCTCAGCATTTATGATCATTGGATCTATTGTTGTAGCCAGGCAATTAAACTATATCAGGAATACTCCCCTGGGGTTTGATAAAGAAAAAATTATTGCCATTACATTAAACGACACAACAATAACAAATAATATCGACGCCTTCCGTGAAGAGCTAAAGAGAAATCCCAATATTGAGGGTACTTCTCTTTCAACAAGCTTGCCAGGCAGATTTTTGGGGATGCAGGTGATGACAGCTGAAAATGGACAAGGAGAAATGCAGCAACTGACCATTAACAGTTTATTTGTTGATTTCGATTTCCTTACCGTTTTAGGAATCAAACTCAAAGACGGAGGTAGAGATTTTAGTCGTGAATTCGGGGAAGATATGCAATCATCATTTATCGTCAATGAAGCCCTTTGCAGAGAATTAGGATTGGGAGAAGATGCGGTGGGAAAGCGCTTTATTCCGGGAGTAAATTTGGATGGGGAAGGCCCGCCCGAAGGTCAAATCATTGGAGTGGTTGAAGATTTTCATTATGCTTCACTTCACAATCCGGTGAAAGGATTAGTACTCCGGGTAAACGAGAATACAAGATTCATGCGTATCCTTTCTGTTCGTACCAACGGAATGAATACGGAAGAAACTCTCGAATGGATTGAAAACACAAGAGAAGAATTCAACACTACCTTTCCGTTTGAATATACTTTCCTTGAAGATGAAATAGATGAATTGTATACCCAGGAAAGAATTATATATGCAATTTTCATTGCATTCACCGTACTGGTTCTGTTTATTTCAGCCATTGGATTATTAGGTTTATCAGCATTTATGACAGCCAAGCGTACCCGTGAAACAGGTGTTAGAAGGGTTATGGGAGCATCGCAATCGCAGATACTCAACTTATTCTTGTTC
The DNA here is from genome assembly GCA_964538375.1 of uncultured Bacteroidaceae bacterium. GTDB lineage: Bacteria > Bacteroidota > Bacteroidia > Bacteroidales > JAUUZQ01. The sequence goes on from CAZIFQ010000001.1 coordinate 133,771, forward strand.
GAGTTTTCGAAGTGGGTAATAATATCCAATGTTATTGCATGGCCCATTGCCTGGTTTGTAATGAAAAAATGGCTTGAGAATTTTGAATACAGAGATAGTTTCCCATTCTGGACCTTTGGAGTATCTTTGTTGGCATCAATAGTTATTGCTTTATTAACTGTGAGCTGGCAATCGATCAAAGCATCCAGGATGAACCCTGCCAACTCCATCAGGGTAGAATAGAAAATGGAAAACATACGAGGTAATACGCTCATCATAAATGGTATTTTGGCAGATGCATCCGGATATTCTCCGGATTCGTCTGCTGACGTATATTACGAAGTGATTAGGGTAATTAAGGGAAAATATCTTTTCCTTGAAGAACATCTTCTCAGGTTGAGATCTTCCTGTAGAAAAAGCATCCTGAATTGTCCTGACTCCAGCTCAATAATAAGCCAGCTCAAACAATTAATTGAATATTCTGAAATATCAGAAGGTAACGTTAAATTGCTGTTTTATAGTGTGTTAAATAAGACTAATATAGCATGTTTTTTCACACCTCACTTTTATCCGTCTGTTGGTGACTACTCAAGTGGAGTTAAGGTAAAATCATTCCAATTTGAGAGACCCGATCCCAATATAAAAAAGTGGAATGAGTCTTTCAGGAGAAAAGTGAATCGGTTTATCAGGGATGAGCATATCTATGAAGCCATACTTATAAGTGAAAAAGGGACCTTAACTGAAGGAAGTCGGTCAAACCTGTTTTTTATTGATGAAAAAGACCGGGTCATTACCGCACCGCTTGAGAAAGTATTGCCTGGAATTACAAGGAACTATGTGTTTGAAATTTGCAGGGAGCTTGGAGTTCCTGTTATAGAAAAAACCGTTTATTTAGATGGTGTCACCTCAATGAAAGCATGTTTTATTACAGGAACCTCTCCAAAGGTATTACCGGTACAAAAACTGAACAAAATTCCTTTTAATGCCCAACATGAAACAATTTTACGAATCAGTCAGGCCTTCAGCCAGCATATAGAAAAATCATTAAATAAGAATGTTTAAAATTTCCTGATCAGGAAATTTTAGCAACCACCCTCGGTTCTTTTCTTCTTTGGCCTTGGAGCAATCTTAGGCAGCGATGTAACCGGAGCAGACTCCTGGTTTTCCACATCCTCTCCACCGCCAAGTTTCATTCCCGCACCTTTTCTGAAATTGTACTTTGCAATTTCCTCATCAGGGCTGGTAATGGCTGGGGCCTCAGGATTCATAATTGTTTCCACCCAGTAATTCAATCCTCCCTGCAATACATAGTTGTTTTCATAACCCAGCTGAATGGTAATCATCCATGTTTCGTTGGCAGTAACCGTACCATTTGAATAAAAGATATTGTGGCGAGTGTCCTGGTCTAAATAATCAACCCATTCTTCAGCAAGAATATCAGTAGCAGGAATATTAACAGCTCCGGGGAGATGAAATTTTTCATATTCATCCTGCCCGCGAACATCTATCAATAAGAAAGAAGGATCTTCCATAATGATCATATTTGCCACCTCATCCGGAGAAAAATACTGCATCCCGCTATTTACCTGTTCAAGTAATTGTTCAGGAGAAAGCTTATAGGGATGAGTTGTATTTTGAGGGATTGCCGCCATGACCAGTCCAAGGGTCAGGAAAAAAATTGCAACAAAATGTAATGGTTTCATATCTGCTGTTTTAATCAGTTTACTAATATTCTTTCTGAGGGAATTTCTTTTCGGCCCACTCTCCGACAAAGAACATGCCCATCGCAACAATAATTACTCCGAGGACCACAACACCATCTTTCAATCCTAATTTTTCACTGAGCGTTGGAATTCCCATAAATTTGGCAGTATACAATCCTTCCCATAGAGGATATCCCTCAACAAAAATTAAAACACCAATTACAAGTCCTCCTATAAAAAACATAGCATCAATTTTACCTATGGAAGCAGCACAAAAGCTGGTTCCCGGACAAAAGCCGCCAATGATAAAACCGGCTCCCATTATGACTCCCCCAATGATTGTTGAATAGAGGTAAGTTGGATTGATATAGACCAGGTCCAGGTCGATCCAGTCAAATAAACTCATGAACAATAATCCGATCATAGCAGTTATTGCTGCAGTAAAGAATACTTTTAATACGACAGTATCATAACCATAAAATACACCAGCCAATTTCCTGCTGGATGAGAATCCACTTGCTTCAAGTATAAATCCAAAGCCAATTCCGATGAGGAAGGCAAACAGGAAATTTGTATTTGAAGAAATTATATCATTGCTAATTAAAGGTCCCATATTCTTATTTTTAAGTCGTTATATCCAGTTTTTTCTAAAAAAGTATGCCAATGCGAAGGCTGTGCCGAATATGGCCGCCATCGATAAGAATCCTCCATAAGATAGAACAGCCATTCCACTTAATGCTGAACCACTGGTACATCCTCGTCCAAGTTGTGAGCCAAAGCCAAAGAGTATTCCTCCAATAATCGCAAAAATTATTCTGCGCTTTGAAGTAATTTTAGGAGAGTGCTCCACTTTTAATTTCAATCTTCCAAAAATTGTACCTGAAAGAAATGCCCCAACAATAACACCCAACATCTGGAACACAAGCCATGACTTCATAGGTCCCTTGGGATGACTTTCCTTGTAATCGCTATAGAAAGCCGTATTTTCGGCATGTTTTGGAGCGGCGGTCTCAACAGATGCTACAACAACACTTTTTACAGCACCACTGGCCCCCAGCCCTCTTCCGGAAATAAAGTTTGCTGCTATTAATACCAGCCCAAGGATTACGCCTCCCAGGTATGGATTAATATACTTTTTGGGGTTTCTTTTTTTACTTGCGTTCATTTCAAACTTCTTTAATAATTAGTATAACCACCGGCTCTCCTGTCCTGCAAATGCTATCAAAAATCTTAGCATCAAACTGCCAAACAGCACAAGCGCAGATGGAATAATAACCGGTATTTTATATTTTTTTAATTCTAAAATTTCTAATAGCACTGGGACAATCATCCCTAAAATCACTACAAAAATCCAAAAATATGCAGTGTAAGGTCCTCCCAGGAATAATTCTGCTGCATCTTGTTGAACCTGTGTACTTGCAAGAAATCCCATGAACATATGCACTATTAGAAACATTTCAACTGCTATGATTCCAATATCAATTCTGGCAAAGACAGTTTTCTCCTGATGATTCTTTGACATAAGCATAATAACAGCTACTCCTGCCGATAAGCCCGATGCCAGGAAAAGGGGCCCAAGAATCGATGTATTCCATAAGGGTCTTGCATTAAATGCAGAAAATAATATCCCCGTATAAACACCGAGGATTACTGACGATATCATCATCATCCATGCCAGGGTAAGCTTGTACTTTGTAAAAAATGCCTCCAGCTGATACATGAATTTAAATTTCCAGTCCCACCTGGGAAAGACTTTACGGATATTTATGGCTGCCCATATAAATGACAATGGGGTAATAATCATCAGTACCCACGCGCCCCATGACATAGGAGATTCGATTCGTATGGTAGTATACAGCCGCCAAAAGAAAAGCTTATGCTTCAAATCCAGAAACAGAGCAAATAATCCAAGCAACAAAATTATTGGGACAAGTAGGGGGGTTTTAGTGACAACTGTAGTATATGTCTTCTCTTTCCCCATGATGGTATAAAGTCCGGCAAAGAATAGAATCCCTGCAGCCAGACCCCCCAGGAAAAGGTATAAAGGAATCTGCCAATGCCAAATATGCAAATGAGGGTCGATAAATGGATTTGCGCGTCCGCTAACTATAATTTCTTCTCTCATAACTTTTCTAAATAAGGAAATACAATTTAGGTTTAGTCCCAGCTTCCGGAATTAGAGTTTTTGATTTTCGTACTTTCAAAATTTTTGAAACCTTGGAATTTGGATCGTCTAAATCTCCAAAATACATACATTTTGTTGGACAGGCAGCCACACAAGCCGGTTCCAGTCCCTTTTTTATCCGATGGAAACAAAAAGTGCATTTATCAACGTAACCATCAGGATGAGAATACCTTGCATCATAAGGACATGATGTAATGCAAGCACCGCAACCGATACATTTGTTCTTTGTCACTAAAACAATACCTCCGTCTTCATAATGGCTGGCTCCGGTTGGGCAACAACGAACGCATGGAGCATTTTCACAATGATTGCATCGCTCAGATCTTATCTCTATCTCAAGCTGTGGATATGTTCCATCCACAATCTCAACTACCCAGTCACGGCAAAAACCAATGGGCACATTGTTCTCTATCTGGCATGCAACAACACAGTCGCTGCATCCCACACATTTTTTGGTATCTATTGCCATTGCATATCTCATGACTCAACTTCTTTTTTCGCAGGTTCGAACTTAAAGGTTACAAAATTCCCTCTCATCCCTGTTCCGCCCATGATAGGATCGACATGTACTTTGGTAATTAATTCGGCATCACTGGCTCCTTTCCCATATGAGCGGGACAGCTTTTTATTGGAATGACCAAAACCATGCACCATATAGATGCTGTCCCAACGAATCCGCTCTGTAACTCTTGCTTTGATGGAAAATGAAGATCTGATACCATCCTGGTTTTCAAGGTAGATATACTGACCATTTTCAATTCCCCAGATTTTCGCAACTTTTGGGTTGATCCAACATGTATTCTCATCCATAATATCTGTCAGGTTCGCATTGTTAGCGGTTCGGGAAAAAGTATGCATTGGTGCCCGGCCATAGATTAATCTGTAATACCCCTCCGGCGGTTCTTCATGAGGTGTATACACCGGCATCGGATCAAATCCTTCAGCAGCCAGGTCGGTGCTGTACAGTTCAATTTTTCCTGTATTGGTAAAGAATTCAACATCTTCATCGGGCTGGAAATAGAGGTCCGGATATGGGCGCTCATAATTTTTCACTCCAATCCGCTTCATTTCTTCAAGCGAAGTTCCAACCTGCTTAAATTGCCAGTCGAGCATTTCCTCAATGGAGTTCCAGCTAAAGTAGTCTTCCAGCCCTAATTTTTTTGACAGCTCCTTCGCCATCCAGTATGCAGGCTTTGAATTATACAAAGGATCTGTTGCCGGCATCCTAAGTGCAATGTTGGCTTTCCGATGAGGACTCACCCTAATGCTGTCATATCTTTCCAGGTAAGTACATTCAGGAAGAACAACATCTGCCCATCCTGTAATCTCCATTGGCATGGTATCAATTACCACCATCAAATCCAGGTTTTGAATGGCCTCAATCACTTTCGCGCTGTCAGGAATAGTTTTTATAAGGTTGGTACCATTTACGATCCATCCCTTGAAATTGCACTGACTGCCTATTTCAGGAATGGTAGCGTCACATATCCCTGAAGCCAATGTTTCATAGGCAAGATTATATTTTCCCGGAAAGGTGTCTTTTAAGGTTTTTGCAGGGATGGGATATTCAGGATGTGGCCAGGAGGGAACAGAAAGCTTTTCAGGAACATAGAATCCTCCTCTTCTTCCCCATGAACCCAATAATGCATTCAAAATTGCAACAGCTCTTACTCTTTGCGTATCGTCTCCATACCAGGTAACATGTCTGCCCGGGTGAATTATAACAGCTGGAGAAGCATCGGCCATTTCTTTGGCAGATTTACGGATCAGATCTGGTGAAATTGTTGTTATTCCATAGGCCCATTCGGGAGTCATAGTCTTCACATGTTCCTTCAGCTGGTCAAAACCATAGGTATATTTCTCCACATAGTCTACATCGTATGACTCCTCATAAATCAACACATGAATCCAGGAAAGCAGCAAGGCAAGGTCTGTTGCCGGTTTAATAGGCAACCAATATTTCGATTTGCTGGCAGCAATGCTGAATCGTGGATCAACCGTAATAATGGATGCTCCTTTATCAATAGCATCAGACATTTCCTGCACCTGTCCATTGTGCATGTTTTCTCCTAAATGAGAACCTATCAGAACCAGGCAATCTGTATCTCTGATATCGATTCTTTCAGGACTTCCGACACCCTCTCCGTAGGTGGTCTGGAAAGCTACTTCCCTTGGACCACGACACTGGGCATAGGATGGAGCGGCAATACTGGAAGATCCAAATGCCTTTATCAGGTCGCCAAAATATTTTCCTCCTGATCCGTGGGTAAGCAAAGCCATACATTCCGGACCATGCTCTTCAGCTATCGCTTTCATTTTATCAGCGATATATTCGAATGCTTCGTCCCAGCTGGCTTCGCGAAATACCTGCTTTCCTCTCTCTTCGGTTCTAATCAGGGGAGTCTTAAGGCGATCTTCATCATAATACATTCCAGGGCCACCGGTTCCGCGTGGACAGAATCGACCATTGCTATGTTGATCATCGTCATTTCCAATGACTTTCCAAATCTTGCCCTCTTCATTTTTGTATACCCATCCTGCACATTTCCAGAAACATATTTCACAATATGTTGGAGTACGCGATGTGTCAATCTTCAATTCAGAAGGTTTAAGTGGATTTCCAGCAATAGTATTAACAACCCCGTATCCTGAAGCGCTGATCGCCACTGCTCCTAAACCCAGGCCTGAAATCCTGATAAAGTCCCTTCGACTTGCCATTGTTTATATTAAGTTTTAATGTCTTAAAAATAAATAGGAATGCGAAAATATTAAATTATAAAAAGCAGCGTTGTGTTTTTTATCACATCAAACTAATTTAAATATGTAGATATTTATTAACTTTCTGTTTTTCTGATTGTTAACGCTATTTAAAATGAAGATAAATTAGCGGTGGCTGGCAGATTTTGCTAAAAACGACCCTGTAAAATTATTTCAAGACAATTCCGATGCCAGTTGACTCAAATCTGATTGGTCATTGATATTCATAAAAAGGTTTGGATGAAAAAATGGCATATTCTCCTCGATAATTACAACTTCTGTGTTAATATAGGGCGTTATTTTATGCATCGCGTATATCTTTTGGTCTATTCGATTTTGCAGAACATTGGTCGTAATTTTCTTATATATTCCACATAGCGGTTGCAGTCGGTCTTCAGGGAATGCTGGCAAAATAAGATCTGCACTTTCGGTATGTTTTAATAACTCCATAAATAAACCTTCATTGGCATAAGGAAGGTCATATGATAAAACAATATTTATTTCGTTTGAAGATTTCTTCAAGCAAGAGTAGATTCCTCCCATTGGCCCGATATTGGGTATCTCATCACACACTTGTTCATACTCCTTCTCTGTTTTCATCTCCTTACAGGTACTGATCAAAATTTCATCACACAGCGACTCTAAAACTGCCAAAGGATACTGGTACAAATATTTTTTCCCAACCAGGATATTTCCCTTCTCACGTCCCATCCGGCTGCTTTTTCCTCCGGCGAGCAATATCCCGGTTATCTTTGGAGCAATCATATTCTTTACAGCTTTGATTGTTGTTTTCCGATCTGACTTAAAAGCTTTTTAAAGGTAGTCGATTCTATTGAAAAAATGTGCCTTTCAGGAATATGCCAACGATCTTTCACCTCCTTTATAATTCGCTCTCTCACTACCCAAACCTGGATAATATCATAATTCTTATCTAACAACATAAGCGCCTCGCTCCATCCCTTCCCTGCCAATTCCATGGGGCCCAATTCATCCAATACGATCAATGCAGTCTTCCTGCTTAATCCATCAGTAAGAATTTCCTCTCCCCGCTTAAATGAATCAGGATTAAAATAGAAGTCCCTGTGTTTTATCCAATTTTTCTTCTTTGTCCTTGATCCCAATAAAAAAGATTCACCAGTTGAGATATCTGTCAGGTGAAAACTATCTCTTTTGTTATTCTTAAAAGTTCCAGAGGCAATAAATCCACTTACATCAATCTTGTTCTCCCGGCATTCCGCAACAAACTCATTAACATAAGTTGATTTGCCGCTGTGAACTTTTCCGGTAATCATAAATATATTATCATGACAAACATGCTCTTTATCCATATACATGAGCAGATCTTCAGCCAGGTTAAAAATCAGGCCCAGTGTATTTTTCTTCTTTTTGAAAAAGCTTTTGCTCTGGGGCAACCTTTCAATGATAAGTGGCAAAGAGGAAAAAGCCAGGGTGATGGCTTTGTATAAATTAGCAAACCCGTTTCGATATAACAGACTCTTAACGATGGGATTTCTTAATTCTACACTAATAGCCGAAAAGCTAAAGATGATTATCATGGCCCTGAAATTAATTTCAAGCCCAATAATGAAACCATTCATTGTAAAAAACTCCCCTGTATTAATCCATTCCCATAGTAATGTTGCGAGCAAAGTAATCAACAGAACCTGTATCCAAATTGAAACTTTTTTCAAATTTCGAATCGATCGTTTATAACGAATCACTACATATGTAATCAATCCAATACCAAGGATCAATGCAGGGATATGCATACCAACATTCAGAAAGTATAAGGATGCTGCCAGAACCAGGAGTAAAAGTATAAGATTAACAAAAGTATACTTTTGTTCATCCTGCCTGTTTCCAAAAGGATCATTAGCTTGTTCAATATGAACGGCTGCGGTGCTTGTATATGATTTAGATTGAACCCGTTTATAAGAGAAATAGCCCATCACTGCAGCTAACATTCCAGCAATATAATAGAGAACTATAACAAGCAGAACCAGGTACATGGGACTAATTTCTTCCAATCCGGTTTTGATAACCAGGAACTGGTAAAAAACATCAGCAATCTTTACAAGATCGAAGCCATAAAGTAAGAGGAGGGTCAATACTTTTTGTACCAGGGCCCAGGAAACAGCCAGCATTCCACCAAGTATAAATCCAAATAAATTGCGCCCAAGCAGGAGCCATATGAATTCAAGAATTACTCCTTCCATGAAGATCGCCACCATCGGGCCAAAAATAACAGCGCTTGGAGAGATAGATTTCATGAGAGCTGCAATAATACCAGCCCTGATAATGATGCCGCGATCCGGCCAGTGCATGCTAAAGGCAACCAACATAAAAACAGCTACCATGGAGAGTATCGTTCCTGAAAATGGAACCCTCAGGTTATGCAAAAAACTGCCTGCAATGATCTCAATGGCCGCCCATATACTACCAATCACAGCTGCCTTGATCCATTTTTGGCTCAAGATTCCGGCTTTCACTTCTGTACCCGCTATTGTCATATAAGGTAAATCGTCTGGTTGATTTTGGAAGACAAATATATCAAGGATTTTTGGTAATGAGGAATGGGGGAAGGAAGGATAGACGGGGGGAAGGGATTACTTCCCTCTGGTCAGTGATCCAGGTGTGGGGTTTGGATTGTGGGGCATACTGGATTCGAACCAGTGACTTCTACCCTGTCAAGGTAGCGCTCTAAACCAACTGAGCTAATGCCCCTTCAACCACAAAAGTATAAAATGTTTGGGAATAAAAAAGGGGGCTGAAACAGCTCCCCCTTTTTTACACAAAAGAGATATAATTCTATGCTACAACGGCGTCCTGAAAAGGTTCATCCTGTTCAACCACCGCCTGGTACATTGCTGCAAATGCTGTGGAGATCCAGATGCTTGATATTATTACACCGAAAATCAATGCCAGAAGACCAAGAATTACAATCCAAAATGCCAGGAAGGCCATAAAGAATATCGTCCAACCATATCCTTTTGTCATTTGCCAACTTTTATTTAATGCCTCCATAACCTCCATCTCTCTATCAATAATCAAATAGGGAACAAAGGCGAGTCGGCAGGCAAATATGATACCCGGCACAATTAACATTACAATCCCGAGACCTACAATAATACCAACAATCACATTTCCTAAAACGGCATTCCAATAATTTCTCTGAAATACGGAAAACATATCTTTAATTTCAATTTGTTCACCCCTTACAGCTTTAAGGAATACCCATTTGACACTATAGCCAATAGGAGCGGATACAAATACTCCAAAGGCAATAGCAAAGAATAGCAGGGGAGCCATAAACCACTCGAATCCATTATCACCCTGCCATTGAAACGCTGCGGTAGGACTGGAAATAAAGCCATATACCAATGATACAACCAGTAGATTAATAAATACTTTCCACATAATATCCCATCCGGCTCCATAAGCATCACCGGCATTGGGATTAAGTTTTTTCTTTACGTTGTTTAAGATTTCCATTTTTCTGCGTTTTAATTTGATTGTAAAATTAAGCCGGTCATTTGTCGTATTTTAGCGACTTTAGTAGGAAAATAAAAATTCCGACTTTAGTAGGAACAGATAAAAGGAGAATACTTTAGTAGGAATCTGCCTTGCGCTGTTCGTGAATAAAACCTTTTATCGTATTTTGCATAATAAATCTGGAAAATGCACCCACGACTCAGCATATTTGTAATTGCATTCACCCTTATGGCGGGGGCGCTGGCAATATTTATTTGCAACCGGCTGATGAAAAAATATTTATTGGCCTACCTTTCCAGCTATTTCTACTTCATTATTTTTACCTATGTTTTTGGCGTCTATAGCATCATTGGTTCTCAAGCCATTCAATTTCTTCTTAGAGATCATAAAATTGCTGAAGAGACGGTGCAATCTGCTGCAAGTTTCCTGCTGGTCCTGGGTATTCCTTTTCTCATCCTGGCCTGGTATATGTTTCTTCGCCTTACCCGGGAGCTTTTTCAAAAAACACTCAGCGCGCCTTTTGCTTTAATCTATTTTACTATTACGTTACTGTTATTCGCCTCATATATTTTCTTTGGTGTATATGACGAATCCATTGGATCGATAAGTTTTCATCCTGATCTGAAAGAAATCATTTATATATTTTCCGGGATACATACTTTGGTTTTTGTTTTTGGAATTCTTTACCTGGTAGTAAGAACCAGGAAAATTAAAGATATTAACCGTCGAAAAGCTTACCGATGGTTCTATTCTATATATGGCTTTATTCTTGTATTTACTGTTGTGACATTAAATCTATCCCTGGCAAATCCCTTTTTTGGACTTCTCTTCGTCCTGGGGTTTATGGGTTTTCACGTGGTTCCGGTACTGTTTCTGAATATTTATCTCCAAAATTATTATGTTGACAATGTGGAAGACGAATCTTTCCTGGATAAAATGAATTCCATCATTGAGAAATATAAAATCTCGAACAGGGAAACTGAGGTTATTGAGTTGATTTGCAAGGGAATGACGAACCAGGAAATCAGTGACTCCTTATTCATCTCCGTACAAACAGTAAAAGACCATATTTATCATATTTTCCTGAAAACCGGTGTAAAAAACCGTGTACAACTGACCAACCTTTTAGGAAAATAGTTTGCTGCCTACTGGCTACCACGAACTGCCTACTGCCAACTGTTATATCGCCCACCACGTCACCTCTCCATCTATATCAAACTTAAATTCCATGACTCCGGGTCAAAGGGAAGGAACCATCCCAAAGACAAGGGACCCTGAAACGATCTTCAACTCATTTTTCATGCACTGAAATCAAAAAATCTAAAGTTGACAAAAACTCAAAACAATAATAAAATTATCTTTAGGATGAATTTTATTTTATGCGTATGTCTGAAAAAGAAAAAGTACTGCAAGTGCTGAATGAGCTGTCGATTTCGTATGATATTTATGAGCACCAACCACTACCTACTATCGAAATAGCAATGGAGGTTTGGAAAGATATTGATTCAACACATTGTAAAAACCTGTTTTTCAGGAACCACAAAGGAAACAAGCATTACCTGGTTATCCTTGAATCAAATCACGCCCTGGATATACACGATCTTGAAAAGCGCCTAAAACAGGGTAAAATCTCTTTTGCTTCTCAAAAACGAATGGATATATTCCTGGGTGTTCAAGCCGGATCGGTTTCTCCCTTTGGATTAATTAATGATACGGAAAACCATGTTCATCTATTTTTGGATAAAAATCTTCTGCAATCAGAAAAAATTAGTTTTCACCCAAATATCAATACGGCCTCGCTGGTTATTTCCTTTGCTGATTTAGTAAAGTATCTTGATTGGGTGGGAAACGCTTATGAGTTCCTCGAATTATATGAGCAGGTATAATTTAAAGTTCGTTTCAAAGAAAGTACTCCCTTCGCTTGTGTTTTATAAGCCGGCATCGTACCTTGTAAAACAAAAAACGTTATGGAAATTAAGAATCCCAAAAGTCACGTAACCCTTGTAGCTGCCTTACATATTGGTCTTGGCGCTTTAACAGTTGTTGGAGGTATCATCATTTTTATAGTCCTGAATTTTGCGGGTGGATTTGTTGAAGAATTCGATGAAGTTGGCACCTTAGTTATGAACTATATCAGCACATTTCTCCCTTTATTGGTCTTTTTCTTCGGTGGTATTGATATCCTTGCCGGCCTGGTATTGTTCACCTATAAACAATGGGGACGAGTATTTATGCTGGTAATTTCGGCTATCAATTGCCTGAATATTCCCATTGGTACTGCAAAAGGAGTCTACTCAATCTGGGCCCTCATGCAACCACAGGTAATGGAGTTGTTTGAGTAGAAGGTTGAGAGACTCCTTTTTCATTGCGTATATGCACAAATCTAATACCTCGGTCTTTCCCTGTAATGGGTATGAAGCAATTCATGCGACTTATGTCCCAGCGGTTCTCCCAGGAATTCCTTATAAATTTGAATTATCTCTGGATTCTCATGAGATTTTCTGATGCTTAAATCCATATCCTCTTCATAGATTGCTGCCGCTCTCTTTTCCCTGATTTTTTGGTTGGTGGGGATTGGTTGTCCACCACCTCCCAGGCATCCACCCGGACAGGCCATTATTTCTATAAAATGAACATCTATTGTGCCATCTTTAACTGCTTGCATAACTTCTCTGGCATTTGACAGCCCGTGTGCAACTGCACATTTTAGTTCTACTCCTTCGAGAAATTTCCACTCTTCCTTACAACCTTCTATTACCACAGATGCCTGTTTGATTCCTTCAAATCCTCTCACTGGTGTAATATTCAGATTTTCGAACGGAACTTCGCGTCCGGTTACAATTTCGTACGCTGTTCTAAGTGCTGCTTCCATCACGCCACCTGTTACACCAAAAATAACACCAGCTCCTGAAGAAGATCCCATTAAGCGGTCAAACTTATCCTCCTTCAACCTCTTGAAATCTACACCTGCTTGTCTTATCATTCTGGCAAGTTCTCGTGTTGTAAGAACAAAATCAACATCTTTATATCCACTTGATCTCATCTCTGGCCTGTCTGCCTCATATTTTTTAGCCGTACAAGGCATGATTGAAACGCTTACCACCTTGGCTGGATCTAATCCACGTTTCTCTGCATAATATGTTTTTGCAAGGGCTCCAAACATTTGCTGCGGAGACTTGCAGGTAGAAACATTGGGTAAGAACTCAGGAAAAGTATGTTCCACAAACTTTACCCAGCCCGGAGAACATGATGTTGTCATCGGTAATGCAACATTTTTATCCTTATGAACCAGTGCTTGCTTCAGTCTTGTCAATAATTCTGTTCCTTCCTCCATTATGGTAAGGTCTGCGGTAAAGTCAGTGTCAAGAACCGAATCAAATCCAAGCCGTTTCAATGCAGCAACCATTTTTCCTGTAACTCTCTCTCCCGGAGGTATTCCAAGGTCTTCTCCTAAACCAACCCTTACAGCAGGTGCGGTTTGAACCACAACATGGAGTTCCGGGTTCGTGATAGCATCCCATACATCATCCAGGTAGTTTCTTTCAACCAGGGCCCCTGTTGGACAGCGATTGACACACTGACCACAATTGGTACAAATCACCTCAGCCATCGAGTGATTCATAAATGTGCTTATTTTTTGTTCTGAACCTTTAAATGCGACACACAATGCATTCACCCCCTGAAGTTGCTCACATGTTCTCACGCATCTCTGGCAACGAATACATTTGCTGTCATCTTTCTGAATTGATGATGAAAATTTATCAATAGTATATTCCTTATGATGGATAAGATCAAGGAAAATATGGTCGCCAACACTAAATTCATTAGAGAGGTCCTGTAATTCACAATTTCCGTTCTTATAACATTTTGTACAGTCGGCATTATGCTCTGATAACAATAGCTCGATCACATGCTTTCTGGCAGTTCGAACTTTTAGAGAATTCGTTAATATCTGCATTCCTTCTGCAACCGGTGTAGCGCAGGCAGCCAACAAAGCTTTTCCTCCAAGTTGTTCAACAACGCATACCCTGCAATTCCCTGCTACGCATAAGTCGTCGTGATGACAAAGTACCGGAATTTTGAAATTTAATTTTTTAGCGGCATCCAGTATCGTTGTTCCCTTAGGAACTTTAACTAAAAGACCGTTTATACATAGATTTATCATGATTAATCGGTTTACGATAGAATATTTTAATATATAATCTCTTCTCTGAAATTCTCTACAATGGAGCTAAAGGCATTTCCAACTGATTGGCCCAATCCACATTTTGATGCAATCTTCATTGTAGATGCCAGCTTGACCAGTTCGTCCAGGTAGCGAGAATTTTTCTCACCTTTTTTCACCGCTTCAATACCCTTTAATAACTGCTGACAACCAACTCGACAAGGTGTACATTGACCACAAGACTCTTCAGTAAAAAAGTCAAGGTAATTGTGAAGTACATTATACATTGAGCGCGAACTGTTGAACAGTTTCATGGATCCTCCTGTAGGTACTCCTTCAAATCCAATGATGGTTTCTTCGAATTTTTTCCTGGGTACACAAAAACCAGAGGCGCCTCCTACCTGCACAGACTTGGTATCTCCATCTCCAAATTCATCGACAAAATCACTAACGCTCATCCCTAATTCAAGTTCAAAAATTCCTGCCTTAGGCGTATCCCCGGAGACAGAGAATACTTTTGATCCCCTGGAATCTTTGGTTCCAAGTTCCCTGAAATGTTCAGGACCATACTTTAATATCATTACTGTATGAACCAGTGTTTCAACATTGTTTATACATGTTGGCTTACCAAACAATCCGGAGGTAGTCGGATAAGGCGGTTTATTTCTTGGCTCTCCACGCTTTCCTTCAATGGATTCAAAAAGAGCGCTTTCTTCTCCGCAGATATAAGCGCCACTACCCAACCGTATTTTGATATGAAAGTCCTGATTCATCTCCTTCATTAATTCGTGAAAAATGATCAGCTTTTCATCCAGTAAAGGCAATAGAAACTTATATTCTCCCCTCAAGTATATATAACCCATAGTTGCCCCTATTACTCTTGAGGCAATTGCCATTCCGCAAAATACTTTCTCAGGAACATCAGAGAGAATCTGACGATCTTTAAACGTTCCCGGTTCCCCTTCATCAGCATTACATATAATGTATTTCTCATTACTCGGCTCATCAGCTGCAAACTTCCATTTCATTCCGGTTGGAAATCCTGCCCCCCCCCTGCCTTTCAATCCTGAATCAAGGATCTGCTGGAGGATTTCATCAGGATCAGTCTTAAATACTTTTTGTACCATTTCCCTACAGGTAACCTCTTCAAAAATCAGATCGACTCGTTTAATTGGTATATTTTTCATTTGTTGGTAGTTTCCAGTTAGCTATTTCTTCTTAATGTACATTTGAAGTATCTCCGTAACCTTGGTAGTAGTTAATTCAGTATAAGGAGTATCGTTTATCAACATGGCCGGGGCTTTATGGCACCAGCCAATGCAATTGGTCTCCAGCAAGCTGAATTTTCTATCTGCAGATGTCTCTCCCAATTTAATCTTCAGCATTTCCTCAATGGTCTGAAGAATCTGATTTTTTCCCTTCATAGAACAGGAAATTGTTTTGCAGATGCGGATAACATACTTTCCTCTAGGTGTGGTTTCCAGGAAAGTATAAAAAGTAGCCGTTCCGTAGACATCGGCAGCAGAAATATCTAATTCCCGTGCTACATCAACCATTACATCGTCAGACAAATAATTGTTCTCTACAACGATATCCTGAAGTATGGGAAGCAAGCTGTCTCTTCGTCTGCCATGCTTGTTAGCAAGCTCTTTCACCAATTCATTTTCTTTAATCATAGCCGTTATTAGTTAATAAATTGTAGTTATGTTATTGATTTAAGGATGTTTAAAAGCTTTATGTTATTTTTTTCACAACAATATATGCTAAATATATAATATAATTGTTATTATTTTAACACTAAATGAACGTTTTTTGTAAGAATGCGGGAATTATTATTAAATCTAAATTAAAAGATGGCCACATAATGCTATCCTATTGTGATACAAGCAGTAAAAACAAAAGAGGATATTTAATAAATCAATAAGATCATGTTTGAACTTTCAATTTGTACGTGCTTTGTTAATTTTGTTAGGAACAACTCTCTTAAAATCGGGTTTGTTAGGGAATAATTGCCTGTTACAGGACTTCTGCCCTTTAGGGGACCTTCGTTCATTAAAATAGTATGTAATTCCTTGTACTACTATGTTTTTTGGGAACACTAAAAATTATTTCTCATCTTATACAATAGCCAACTATATAAACCCGTTTATATAATAACTAACTTTTTAGTTGGTGAACTAAGATTTTAGTTTTATGTTTGCAAAACAAGATTTCGAAGATGAAAGAACTTACACGGGCTGAAGAACAGGTAATGCAGATACTCTGGAATGAAGGGACTGCTTTTGTCAAAGAATTGCTCCCACACTTTCCGGAACCTAAGCCAGCATATAATACGGTATCTACCATTGTAAGAATTTTGGAGAAGAAAGGTTTTGTTGGTCATGAAGAATTTGGAAAATCTCACAGATACTTCCCTATTGTAGAAAAAGATCAATACCGTGATGAAAGGTTTTCTTATTTGATGAAAGATTATTTTAATAATTCCATGAAACAGGTGTTGTCTCAGTTCAGTGCTAATAAAAATATGGATATGAAAGAGGCAGATGAAATGATTCGTTTATTAGAAGAAATCAAAAAAAATTCGAACCGCCATGAATAGTATCATTGCATACATATTGGAGCTGAATATCACATTAACGGTTATTTACCTTCTATATTTATTGGTATTCAGAGAGGATTCAAACTTTAGCACCAGGCGGGCTTTTCTATTTGTTGGCATGCTTATTTCTCTTGTGTTTCCTTTTTTACACATCTCCCCTGGAAACAATATAACAAGTTTTTCTGCTGTAATTATCTCGTTGGACGAGATAATCATAAAAGCCGGGTCCGAAGAACTATTGCCTTACTCCGGATTTAATATCCTAAAAATATTAAGCTATACTTATCTATCTATCTCATTGTTGTTCCTGGCGAGAATTATTTTCTTATTCATAAAAGTTTTCGTTCATGCAGTGAAGTCAAAAAGAACATTCATTTCAGGAACAAAGGTGAGAATTAGCCAAAAATTACATGCCAGCTCATTCTTCAACCTGGTATTTATCGATCCTGAACAATTAAATGAAAAAAACAGGGATCATATCATCCAGCATGAAAAACATCATGTAAATTTAATACACTCTGTTGACCGTGTTTTTGCAGAGTTTTTACTTGCTCTTTCATGGATAAACCCCCTTATGTGGATGTTTCGTCGTGCAGTTATCACTAACCATGAGTACCAGGCCGACAATAGGGTAATTACTTTCGGAACCGATAAGGTTAGCTACCAATTATCAATTCTGAATCAATACATCGGAAACACTTCAATATCAAATCAATTTAGTAGTCAAATCAAAAACAGAATCATTATGCTAAACAAAAATTATAGAAAAGGAAGTACCTGGAAAAGCTTACTGCTTATCCCGGCAGCCCTCATTCTCTTTTTCTTTATTTCCTGCAACAACGAAAGCAAAAAAGCTGAGAGCCAGGTTGAAAACACGCCAAAAGAGGAGCAGATTTATTATACCGTAGAAGAAATGCCTGCCTGGGTGGGTGGTGGAGATATGCTTTTAGAGATAAGGAAATATATTGCTCAAAATCTTACCTATCCTCAAGAGGCAATTGAAAACAACGTCCAGGGAAGAGTTTATGTTTACTTTCTGGTTACAAAAACAGGTGATGTAGTCATTCCTGATCCTTCTCAATTACCTCCTGAAAAAACTGAATCAGGCGAAATAGATGAAGTCGTTGTTGTCGCTTACAAACCTTTCAACGATACTGATTCTATTCCTGATGAAAAATACATTCAGCTTTTAAAGGACGAAGGTGTGAGAGTAGTTGAAACAATTCCTGACCTGATCCCTGGCAAACAAGATGGGAAAGCTGCTAATGTAGTCTTCAAAATACCCATTGTCTTCGCATTACAGTAATTCCTGTTTACATAAACTTTCAAAAAAAGGGCTTTTATTAGAAGCCCTTTTTTTAAGCGCTGTTTTTTAGCACTTTATACTAGGCGCCTTCATCCCACTGTTGAAATTCTTTACACCTGTTGAATTTTTCAACACACAATCTATTCGTCTCATTTACTGCATGTTAAATTTTTATGTCACGAATGACTGTTGAATTTTTCTACAGTTGATGAAAGAATGAAAACTCACACAACTCTCATTACATCCTGATTTTCTGATGTTTACGTATGTTTGGCACCTTATTTGTAAATAGTCGTCCAAACATTAACGTAAATTGAAATGACAAAAAAAGCATTGTTGAATAAGGTAATGATACTGCTTCTCCTGGTTACTGTACAGGTATCTGCGAAAGCGTATTATTGTGTAGATGAGTCATCCCAGGATGTCAAGGAAGAATCTCTGCATGTTTGGACTTCCACTAGTTTGTATCCCATGGTATCATTATGGGCAGATAACTACAATCTTGCTCAAGAAAACATCACTGTTGAAGTAAATTCCTTTTCAGGGGATCAAATCACTGCTAAGGTATTAACAGGAAAATCACTCGGTTTTCTTACTGCTCACCAACTTGCGTCCTTAAATCATTCCTCAACCTGGAAACTCCCGGTTGGAAGAGATGTGTTGGTTCCAATCACAAATGCCGAAAATCCACTACTTGAAAAGATGATGGAGTCAGGTGTTTCACGTGATTTGCTGAAAACTATGATCGCCAGGGAAACAGGTACAATATATGCTACAAACAAGAATAATGAATTAAGCCAGATTGCCATGTTCCTGGACGCTGAAACAAATGCAATGAAGGGACTCTCTATTCTATCAAAAGAAGAATTACTTCTTGCTATTCAAAAGGACAAACATTGCATCGGATTTTGCCACCTGGCAGATATTCTGAATATGGAGCAAACCGGTTTTATTGCCGGGGTAGCATTGATACCAATTGACGCAAACAACAATGGAACGATAGACAATTTCGAAAACATATATTCTAATCTGCAAAGTTTTGCCCGGGGAGTATGGATTGGGAAGTATCCCAAAGCACTTACTTACAATATTTACTCTATTGCCGCTGATCGGCCTACAAATGTCAGTGAACAAGCATTCCTGGAATGGATCATTAGCGATGGACAAGAGGGCGTGGCGGCAAATGGATACATCGCCCTATTAGAAAGTGAAAGGAAAACAAAGATCGCCAGCATTTATGGCTCTCCCACATATACCATTGAAAAACCTGTTGCTCCGGGAGGTAATTACGGAGTGGTAATTGTCATCTCGCTTTTGTTGTTAGTATTTATATTCCTTGTTGTCCTTATAAAGGGAATGAAGAAAGATTCCGCCCTGAAAAAAGAAATCTCCGGTCCTAAATCAAGTGTGCTTGATGGAGAATCCATCCAGGTGCCCTCCGGAATTTTCTTCAGCAAATCACATTCCTGGGCCTTCATGGAAAAAGATGGCTTTGTCAGGATCGGTATCGATGATTTTTTATCCAAAGTAACAGGACCACTGACAAATATAAAATTAAAAGAGCCCGGCCAAAGAATTAAAGAAGGAGAAGTTGTTTACTCTATAATTCAGAAAGGCAAACAGCTGGATATTAAATCTCCGGTTACCGGAACCATTGTTAAAACTAACTCATTGCTTTTCGAAGACACAGCTTTGATAAACAGGAATCCATATACAGATGGCTGGGTTTATACCATTGAACCTCTAAGCTGGTTGTCAGAAATCGGATCATTTATGATGGGTCTGGAATACACTGAATGGCTCGATAGAGAATTTGTTCGCTTAAAAGATTTCCTGGCCAACTGCTGCAAGAACAAAGAGCACAAATTACCGATAATGGTATTGCAAGACGGGGGGGAAATAAAGAATTACCCCCTGAGTGAAGCGGGTCCATTAACCTGGGAAGAATTTCAAAATCAATTTATTGACTAATAACAACTACCTCTAAACACAACAATTACTATGAGTGTAAATCGAAGAAATTTTCTAAAAGTGCTTGGAATTACAGGCGTCTCCCTTGGTACTGGGAAACAGCTTAAAGCAGTACCAAAACCTAAATCAGATAAAGAGTTCTACGCTATCTTATATGATTCAACACGATGCGTTGGCTGTCAAAGTTGTGAGATGGCTTGCGCCTCTGCAAATGGCTTGCCTGAGCCGGATCCTGAGGAATGGGCAGAAGTTGGAACGGTAAGAAAAACCAATGAAACCAGGCGGACGATAATAAATGTATACGATACCTCAAAAGGGGAAGTGTATGTTAAAACTCAATGCATGCAATGCAACCAGCCTGCCTGTGCCTCAGCATGTTTAACTGAAGCAATGCATAAAACAGAAGAAGGCCCGGTTATCTGGAGGGAGAAAAAATGCATGGGTTGTCGTTATTGCATGGTCTCCTGTCCGTTTGATATGCCAAAGTTTGAATTCAACAGCCCCAATCCGAAGATAGAAAAATGCAATATGTGCTACGATCGAATAATCGAAGGAGAACTACCTGCTTGTGTATCAGATTGTCCTGCTGAAGCGCTGACATTTGGTACACGTCGGGAATTAATTGTTGAAGCGAGAAGAAGGATTGCTGAATCTCCTGATGATTACTATGGAGAGATTTATGGTGAACATGAAGCTGGTGGAACCGGGTATTTATATCTGTCACCAGTTCCTTTTGAAGAAATTGGGATGAATACCAATATCCAGAAAAAACCATATCCCGAGTTGACTAAAGGATTTCTCTATAGTGTTCCTACCATCTTCGTTTTATGGCCTGCAATGCTCCTGGGACTACACAAAGCAAGTAAAAACAATAAACTAGAAGAAATTGAAAATGAGTAATACAAAAACAATACCTGCCGATAGAGCCGGTCAATCAATCTGGAGTTTTTTAAAATATGAACTAAAACCTAAGGCAAAAATATTTACTCCTTTCAATATCATCTCAGCACCTATTGTCCTTTTAGGAATTGTAATAATTGTCATAAGATTTGCTAAAGGAATTGGTTCTGTGACAAATCTGACCCAGGAAGTGCCATGGGGTCTTTGGATCGGCTTCGATGTGGTTACCGGGGTAGCGTTTGCTGGAGGGGCCTACGTTATTACATTCATGGTTTACATCCTGAACCTGAAAGAATACAAATCTATTGTTCGGATCACAGTTTTGAATGGTTTCCTCGCATATGTGTTTTATGCAGGAGCGCTTCTCCTGGACCTTGGAAAGCCCTGGAATGTTATCAATCCAATTATAGGAAATAATTTTGGTGTTAGTTCGGTACTCTTCCTTGTGGCGTGGCATTTCCTCCTCTATATGCTCGCACAGTTAGTAGAGTTTTCTCCAGCCATAGCTGAATGGATCGGTGCTAAAAGGGCCCATAAAATCCTTTCAGGAATGACCCTCGGTGCCGTTATTCTCGGCATCACGCTCTCTACCCTGCATCAATCTGGTTTGGGAGCCCTCTATCTGATGGCAAAAGAAAAAATACACCCCCTATGGTATACTGAGTTTATACCCGTCCTTTTCTTCGTGTCGAGTATTTTTGCTGGTTTATCAATGGTCATATTCGAAGGATCCATCAGCCAGCGCGTTTTCTCAGACCAGGTAAGTGAGAAAAATCATAAGCAACACAATAAGATCCTGCATAATCTCGCTAAAATTTGTGCAGTAACAATGTTTGCTTATTTCTTCCTGCAGATATTAACATTCGTACACGGCAAACATTGGAACCATTTGAACTCCCCAATGGGTTACTGGTATCTTACAGAAATGATTGGCTTTGTTTTGCTGCCAATGATTCTGTACTTCTACAGTTTCAGAAAACATAATATTACTCTTATAAAAATAGCTTCTGTGGTAACTATGATTGGCATCATCCTGAACAGACTAAACATTACAGTTATAGGGTTCCGTTGGGATGCCGCTACTCACTATGTTCCCTCATGGATGGAAATTGTAGTAACGCTGACCGTGCTATTTGTAGAAATCTGGATTTTCAGATGGGTAGTTCGCCGATTACCTGTGCTAAGGGAATCACCAGCTTGGGCAAAAAATAATCATTAATAAAAATAATTATCATGGACGAATTTACTTATACCAATATATTCGAAACAAAGGGAATTGAATATATCATTGTCATTGCTTTTCTCCTACTAATCATCGTTTTCTGGTACCTGATAAACAGACCGATAAAAGTTAAGGAGAGCATCAATAGCGCCATTGGATATTTAAATGATAAAATCCTGCGTATCCCAAGGGGAATATTCTACAGTAAAAATCATACCTGGACCTACCTCGAGCCTGAGGGATATGCTAAAACAGGAATTGATGACCTGTTGGTTCACCTGACCGGTCCTGTAAAAATAAAACAGACACTGAATCCGGGAGACAAAATAAACGTAGGGGATAAGATTGCTGAGATATATCAAGATGAGAAAATGCTTGAAATTACATCAACCTTGTCAGGAGAAGTTGCTTTCATAAATGAACAATTGATTAGCCAACCGGAGCTTCTTAACAGAGACCCCTATAATAAAGGATGGTTTATTAAGATAAAGCCGAATAACTGGATTGAAGAAACCAAAGAATATATCCTGGCAGACAGCGCCCCGAAATGGTTTCAAAATGAAATAGAAAGATTCAAGGATTTCATCGCTTTCTCCCTGAAAAAGAACAACCCTTCATCAAGTGAGGTGGTTCTGCAAGAAGGGGGCGAATTAATTGACTTTCCCCTTGCTGGCTTATCAACAGATATTTGGAATGATTTCCAGAAATCTTATTTGAAACAATAGGAAGAAATATTGAATATAAGGTGATTTTTACATCACCTTATTTTTATCACACCTGAGTGTGAACTTAATCACACTCAGGTGTGATTAAGTTCATTTATTAATGTGGTTTTTTCTGGAGATATCAATACAATTTTGTAATGACTATCTTCAGGATAAAAATTTTCCTAATACAGGTAAAGAAAATGAGCTCGAAGAAGAAACTATCATTTCGAAAAAATCGAATTACAGACTTTTTTCGAACCTTCATTGGCCTTCGTTCTTCAATTTACGGAAATGTTGTCCTGCTTATCTCCGGCTCTTTTCTAATTCTGTTCATTCTCTTGAATATTGTATTCAGGACTTTCTACGCATCCTTCTTCAATAAAACCCTGCAGCAAAATGCCGATAACATAAGTTCTATTGTTGAAGGATCGCTATACTATTCGATGCTTGAGAATGACAAAGCGATGTTACAACGCACCATGGATGTTATCAGTACTATGTCGGGAATCGGACAGGTAAATATGTATGATGACCTGGACCAGTTAGCATATACCTCTTTGATAAATAATGTCGAAGAAAGAAACGATCCAAACTGTATTGTATGTCACCCCGACATCAGGGAAATGTTCTCATATAAAGAAAAAGCATCTCTAATCATTGGAGACACTACTGATTGTGGAATATTTTCAAACAATGGCAACATCCGTCATTTAGTAATCCGAACACCTATTCTAAATGAGCAATCATGCTACACCGCTAACTGTCACTTTCATACGGAAACTGACGAAGTTCTGGGGTCCCTCATCATAAAAATGCCATTGGATGAAATGGATAATGTAGTAAATAAATCATCAACGGACTTCATCCTGATCGCATTCTTCATTACATTGCTTCTCGGGCTTATCCTGATCGTCTTTACCAGGAAAAGGATTAAGGATCCATTATATTCAATTATCCAGGCCAGTGATGCCTTTTCCAAAGGAAATATGAATATTAGGCTGGAAATAAAACCAAACCTGGTTGAGGATCTTAAAATGGTGTCCCTTGCGTTTAATAATTTACTTGAGAATATTGATAATACCACCAAGGAATTACAAAACTGGTCACAACAATTGGAATATAAAGTTCAGCGAAAATCCGAAGAGCTTTCCGAGGCGCAAAATGAACTTGTTCACGTAGAGAGAATTGCATCACTGGGTAAGCTTTCATCATCTGTTGCTCATGAAATAAATAATCCTTTATCAGGCATTCTTGTTTATACTAAGCTTATTCACAAGCAATTAGCTAGTTATGAATTTGATCACCCAAAAAAGGAAACAATTTTCAAGCATTTGAGTCTGGTTGAAAGTGAAACCAAAAGGTGTGGGGATATTGTAAAGGGGCTTCTGGACTTCTCCCGTAAAGACCAGGAGGGTTTCGAAAACATGTCACTCCACCATATATTGGATGCTACGTACGAATTAATGACTCACTCCATAAAAATGGCAGACGCCAGTTTTGTTAAATCCTTTGAAGCAGTTTCTGACATGGTCTTTTGTAGTCCAAACCAGATTAAACAAGCCATTGTGGCTCTGCTGGTAAATGCCTCTGAAGCTATTCACGATAATGGTGAAATAATTATTAAAACCAGCAATTCTGCTACTGACCTGATTGTTGTTGAGGTGATTGACAATGGCACTGGCATTGCCCCCGATGATATTCCAAATATATTTGAGCCATTTTTCTCAAGAAAAAGAGATGCAAGTGGTATTGGTTTGGGCTTAGCTATTGTTCACGGAATCATTCAAAACCATAAAGGAAAAATTAATGTCAAATCAGAAATGGGGAAAGGCACTACTATGTCTATTATTCTTCCTCTGATTAAAGAATAATTATTTATCATGAATACACAAATTTCCATTTTAATTGTTGATGACGAAGAATCCGTTAGAGATTCACTCTACAACTGGTTTATCGATGATGGTTATAATGTTGAAACCGCTGAGAATGCTAAAGTAGCTTTGTCTTTGGTTGAAGCTAAAGACTATGACATTATTCTTGCGGACATAAAAATGCCAGGCATGGATGGGATGGAAATGCATCGCAGAATCAGAGCGCTGAATAAAGAGCCAGTCTTCATAATAATGACGGCATTTGCTTCTGTAGATACAGCGGTCCAGGCACTGAAAGACGGAGCGTACGATTATGTAACAAAACCATTTGATCCTGATGATCTCTCCCACCTTATTCGCAATGCCGCCACTCAAATTTCTCTGAAAGCAGAAAACGAAAGCCTGAAAGAGCGTATCACATCTCTTGAAGATGTAGATGACCTGATTGGGGAAAGTGAAGCAATG
This sequence comes from uncultured Bacteroidaceae bacterium, assembly GCA_964538375.1. Lineage (GTDB taxonomy): Bacteria > Bacteroidota > Bacteroidia > Bacteroidales > JAUUZQ01. The sequence goes on from CAZIFQ010000001.1 coordinate 159,093, forward strand.
AAGACTGTACTGAAAGAGGTTGAAAGTGTTGCACATTCAAATTCTTCAATAATAATCACCGGTGAAAGTGGGACCGGGAAAGAACTTGTAGCCCGTGCCATACATGCTAATTCAACCAGGAAGTATTTCCCCCTGGTGACAGTACATTGCGGAGCGCTTACAGAAAGTCTGTTGGAAAGTGAATTGTTCGGGCATGAGAAAGGAGCTTTTACAGGAGCCACTTTTAACCGGAAGGGACGATTTGAAATGGCTGATGGCGGGACAATATTCCTTGATGAGATTGCTACTATCTCCTCAAAAATGCAAATTGAGCTGCTTCGCGTACTTGAATCAAAAACCTTTGTCAGGGTGGGTGGAAACAAGGAAATTTCTTCTGATTTCAGGGTAATCTGTGCAAGCAATAAAGATCTGAAAAGCATGGTTGAAAATGGAGAATTCAGAGAAGACCTTTTTTACCGGCTCAATGTTGTTAATATAGCCATCCCTCCTTTAAGAGAGCGGGTTGAAGATATCCCTTTACTGGTGCAACATTTTATTCGACAATATTGCACCTCAATGAGTAAAGATATAATTAGCATTGATGATGCAACAATGGGGCAAATAAAACAGTTCGAATTTCCCGGAAATGTTAGGGAATTGGAAAATATGATAGAGCGTGCCATTGTTGTTGGCAATGGGAAAAAAATAAAGCTTAAAGATTTGCCGATTGAAAGGGATATCCCCAATAATTCGATTGAAAGTCTTACTGAATTAGAGAAAAAGCATATTCAACAGATCCTTACAAAATACAACTGGAATATTTCCAGATCTGCCAAAGCACTCAATGTTGACAGGGTAACACTTTATAACAAAATAAAAAAATTCGGACTGGAAAAAGATTAAGATACACTCAAGCAAGATTAAATTATTGTAGCGAAATATTACTTGGCAAATCAATACATTATATTATCCACCTGTGGGCATTTTGAACAGAACGTTCTTGATGCAATTCAACATGATATTGAAAAAGAATTTCATTTTCCTGTACAAAAAAATGATTGCAGCCTGGATATTGCAAAATTCTATTGTCCAGGTCGTCGCCAGTATGATGCAAACGGGATATTAGGATATCTCTCAGAAATTAGCCCTGCTAATGCCTTTAAAACTCTTGGGCTCTTTAGAATTGATCTGTATATACCCATTTTGACCTATATTTTCGGACAAGCTTTATTGAATGGACATGCAGGTATCATTTCACTTTATCGACTTAGAAATGAACTATACGGGCTGGAATCGAATAACGATGTATTGATATACCGGTTCAGAAAAGTTATCATGCACGAAATGGGGCATATGTTTGGACTGATTCATTGCCATCATCCTGAATGTGTTATGCGCTCAAGTACATATATGGAAGACATTGACCAAAAAGAAATGAAATTCTGCACAGCGTGTTACACACTATTGCACCAAAATATCGCTGCTTCAAAGCAAAAATAAGCTGCCATTTAACCCTAAGGACTCCCTTTAGCCACATTTCAGACTGAAACTTTGCTCAAATATTGTTTTAACAAGGAGATTTCTTCAAATTTGCATTCATAATAAAATTGTATCGCAATGACTCACACTGCAGTTCAACTCCTCCTGGCCATGCTTGCTCCGGGTATTATGATATTAGCATGTGGAATTCTGCTTCTCGGGATGAATAATAAATACTCTCTGATAGTAAATAGGATTCGCTTTCTAAAGGAGGAAAAGCAAAAATTGTATGGGCAGAATGAGACAAATGATATTAAAAGTAACAGAATCAGTAATATTGAGCTGCAGATAAGTCATCTTATACATCGAATATCAATGGTAAGGAATGCCGTTATAAGCTATTCAGGAGCTATCGGATTATTTATTGTTAGTGCGATCTTAATCGGAATCAAAACTAATGTAGCTCTTGGCGGCTTTTACTGGATCATATTAGCATTCTTCTTTGCGGGAATGTTATCAATATTAACTGGAATTATTTTTGCCTCCATCGAAGTATGGAAAGGATATCGTATTGTTCGTATTGAAATTTCAGAGATCTATAACGACATCAAATAAACGCCCTGTTTTCTTACCGGCTTTTCACTTCAGATCACGGGTCAGAATGATGGATTTGGGCGAGCCAATGAAACTCAAATGACCTGGTTCAATCCAACAAAAACTGCAACTACTGCACCACGAACGACCTAACACATACCTCGTTATTTACCACAAGGCGGATTAAATAGATACCTCCCTGGCTTTGCATAAGGTTCATTTGCAAGTCGTGTTCTGCGGCCGGCAGTGTGCCGGAATATAAGTTTTGGATTTTCCTTCCGGTAAGATCAAAAATTTCTGCGTTTACATATGAATCTTGTCGTAAAATGAACCTGAAATGAACTTCCCCTGATGACGGATTTGGATAGGCCAGCAGGTAAGAAAGGTTATTGATAGTTTTCGGATTCTCGCCAGATCCCATGTACTCAACTCCTTTTAACACATTCGACGGAATTTCAACATTTCCTGCTTCATCAGCCAGGTAGGAATAAACCCATCCTGGTCTCTTCGGATAAGTTCCTTCCAGGAACTTCGACTGCCACTCATCATCATTATATCTGAAGAAATTATTTTTAACTTCAGTATAAAATGAACTTAGCGGTCCAATATAACACACTTTTGCAGAAGGGTATACGGGGTTGGGAGCAATAAATACACCCAGGTTCAGGTTTCCATTTCCAACATGCAACACATTTCCTACCGGCGCCCCGTCTTTATCTGTGGGTTGCGTATGGACATCTGCTACGGTATAATCGAAATCATACATATCCATTGAAGGAAACAAAAGATCATTTATCCAACCAGATACGGAAGGTCCTGATGACATGAAGTCATTGATCATTGTCTTGAGGAATATCAATTCCTCATCATTCAGGGATATACTTTGCAATTCTTTCTCTGAAATTTCTTCCAGCAAAACCATAATTTCAGCATACCCGTCATAAAAACTTGTTATCATCCCAGACAAATCAGCGTCTTCCCCAACAAGTATATCATTAAAAAAGGCAGAAGCATTTTCGGAAAATGTGGCCAGGTGAGCATAAAACTCCGGATATGGCTCAACATAGGTATATGGGTAAGAACAACCTGTTCCTCCGGTATAAGATTGTTTTCCGTAAAGAATATTATCATGGCGGAGCTGTGCCCATGAAGTTAACTGGGTATTCAGTTTCTCATGGTGCCATGCAGTTGTTTTCATAAAATATGGCAATCCCGTGTCAGACGAAAGAGGATTCAGCTTAATCAATCCCGATAACCACGTGTTATATAAGGATTGCGTCCAAAAGTCTTCATCATAGGCATCAACGAGATACTTTAACTGAGAAATTTTATAAGCATATTTATACTCTTTCATTTCATCTTCCATTAATGCCATGGCATCTTCATTCCCAAATACCGACATCATATCCAACGGGGCAGGCAATGCCCTCCAAACCTTCTTTCCTTCATATTGTATCCTGTCGTATACAACTTCGCTAAATACATAAGAGTCGATTAAAAATTTCTGTCCAAGTAATTTAAAAGATACTGGCAGCTCACCCGGATCAGACACATCAGGGTCAACATAAAAGAAATTTGACATGATTTTTTGTCCATAATTATCCGATTCATTCAATAGCGCTCTGAAATCAGTAAATGTACTTCCCTCAAGAAGATCCGTTACTGAGGCCAGGTTCTCTGAAGCAAAATCCTGCAATTCATCCGGCGTCATGTTATCATCCGGTCCAACCATATAGCTAATAATTTGTTCATGCTTATCTAATAAGTTCTTCTCCCCACAATCTGCCAGGGTTTCATTCAGGATAAGTGCTGAAAGATTCATGCGCAACAGGTCTTCCTCTTCCCAGTTCTGTTCATATGGATTTTCGGGAGGCGCAGTGAGCAGAAAATCTATTCTTCCCAACCACATCATCGCTTTGAAATAATTTTCAAGGGTTCTTTTCCCTTCTGCCGTCCAAACAGTATCTGTATAATGTCCCCTTGGCTTGAACTGACTAAAATCCAATTTCCTCTTTAAACTATCCTTAGTGAAAAGAGGGATATTCACTATCTGCTCCCTCGCTATGGTATCCATTATATCATAATATTGGTCAGCTGATGAAAATTGAGGTAGAGCTGTTTCATTTTTCAGTAGTGACTTTGCAACTGCAAGGTATAAGTCAACATCAGCAAGAGATTTTGTCAATTGTGACTCGGTTTTATATTTATTATATATCGTTGGGTAATAATCATAAAGTCCATCTAGAAGAAGGTATAAATTTGGCTCTAAGACCTTGATTTCAATATTTTTTAATATCTCATCGTAAGATTGATGCAAGGTGTGCAGAATAAAGTCGGTGCTCAGAAAAAGAGGAAAATCCTCAGTATATAACTGTGCAAGCGCTCCTATCCACGTATTGAACTGGAGGCGCTCAGTAACCACAAAGAAATTCTGCTCCAGTAATTCAATTTCATCAGAAGTCAATGAATATTTACCATTAATTGCATCAAACCAGGGTACATTATCAAGCTCTGCCGGGTTTGAGCGTGATGAGTAATATGTTGTTTGTGCCGGATACTTTTGAAGAAGTCCATCAGCATCAAGTGTCCTGTTTGACTCAATAAATTCCAGGTAGTCTGCCGGGGTGAATTGACTTTGTGCAGAGAGTCCCGAAAACATGATCAAACACAGCCAAAAGAGTAAATGTTTTTTCATTGTGCTGAGTTTTATATTGCTAAGATATGACCAAATGAACTGAATATCAATAGAAAGATGATTAAAAAATGATTTTGGTTGCGTCGCTAATCTTCTAAATATAAATTAATTCCTGCTATAATTTGCTGTATAATATTTAACTTGGCTAGCATAAATTCTTATCCCCCGGAAAAAGAAAAGACCATGAAAAATTTAAAAAAATACTACAAAATTAAAGCCACAACAGAAGAAGTCTATAACGCACTTACAATCCCTTTTTCACTTGAGCTATGGACAGGCGAAAAGGCCGAGATGAGCACCACGGCCGGTGAAGAATTTTCACTATTCAACGGAGATATATCAGGTAGAAACCTTCAGTTCGAAAAGGATGCTAAGATTATACAGGAATGGTATTTCGGCGACCAGAAAGAACCATCAATAGTAACAATTACCCTCTCACCTGAGGGAAGTTTCACAAAAGTTGAGCTACTTCACACGAATATTCCAGATGATGCATTTGATGATATCAAAGATGGCTGGGATGAATCGTATTTTGGGGCACTGAAAGAATTCTTTTAAAAAACAAAGACATATTATTGAACAAAGTATTATTCAAACATTGTCAAAAAATACACTTAATAACCAGTACTAGTGATTAATATTCACTATTTTTAATGTGCTTATACCTATAACTATGCTTATTAAAAGGACGATTTTGGTTCTCCTGGCTTTCTTTTTCATTTCACAGGCAAATGGAACTGACCTGGACGAAATTAAGAAAAGAGGAGAAATCCGTATAGCTTTTACGAGCGATGATTTAAAAAACATCAATTACCCCCTCGCCGTTGAATTTGCTAAATATTTGAATGTCAAATTAATACCTGTTGAAATTACCTGGGAAGAAGCATTTATGCTCAACGGTCAAATACCTGAAGATGTTCAAATAAATCCGGATGTTGCTTACACTCCTGACGTATTTAAAAAGGCAGATATCATTTGCTCAACATTCACAGTTCTTGAATGGAGAAAGAAACTATTTGGTTTTGCTGAAACGCTGCACTCAGCAGAACTTCTTATGATCAATAAGAAAGAAGAATCGCCAAAAGACTTCACTGCCCTCATAGATAAAAGCATCTCTTACCAAAGAGGGACGACTTTTGAACAAAACCTGAAAGAAATTAATAAAGAAATCGGCGGTGGTATACTACTCAATTTTGTTGAAAGTAGTTCAGAAGCCATGATGCTTTTATTAGAAGAACAAACTTATGGAATTGTTCTGGATGCTGATGAGGCGCTAAATTTCAATGCCCGTTCTGACTATAAATTCAAAATTGCCTATCCAATCAGTGATGTAACAAAAACAGCATGGGCAGTTGAAAAAGATAACAATCCCCTGATTCAGGAAATTGAGAGCTTCTTTGAAACGATAGAAAATAACGGAATTCTGGATGAAATTTTTAATCAACAATTTGAGATCCTGTACTCATCATACCTGGACAAGATCAATAAGAACATGCGTTACGAGAAGCTGAACCGGGACCTGGATGAAATTTTGGCTTCCAAAAAACTGGTTGTGGCTCTCAGAGATCGTAATTTCATATACCGTGAAAATGGTCAGAAGCAGTTTATGCATGCCCTGGCTGAAGAGTTTGCTGATTACCTGGGTGTGTCTCTCGAAATTATTGTCACTCCATATTTCCCTAAATACTGGGAAACTGAAACAGGAGATCTTGTTAGAGACTCATCCTACACGCCAGAATGGTTCAACTATTTTGATGTGGCCTGTGAAGTTTTTGCTCCTCTCGATTGGAGAACAAATAAGATTCAGATGGTGCCAGTATACCCTTCTGAATATACCGTTATTGCAAAAAAGGAAACGAATATCTCAAGTGTTGCAGACTTGAATAAATTGAAAGGAGTTACAGGAAGACAAACAGTATATGAAGACATGCTCCTTGAAAGGGGGATTACAAATTATTACCACGAAGTAATTAATAATTTCCTGCCCGAAGTTGCGGCCGCAAAAGCTGATTATACAATTTTATACAATTCCTTTTATGAGCTTATAAATTACCCGGATCTTGAATCAAAAATCTCGCTCGGAGGTCTCGATGTATGCTGGGGTATACGTGATGACCAACCCCTATTGAAGAAGGAGCTGGAGCAATTTATCAAGAAATCATCTGAAAACGGTCTGATAAAAGTTTTACTTAAAGCACTACAAGGGAATATCTTACAGTCGCCTGATGAGTTTATCAATAGTTATTATGAATCATTCCAAACCGGACAACTTCCTTATGTAAATATCGGGGCGGATGATGGCCTTCCTCAAGAAGATGTCTTTGCTATTTTCCAGGATCAAAGAGGTTATATCTGGTTTGGGACAAATTCCGGAGCGGTAAAGTATAACGGCCGGGAGATGCTGGTTTTCAATGATCAACAGGGGCTCTCCTCTAATACAGTGAGGGATATTAAACAAGACTCTCTGGGTAATATGTATCTTGCTACAACTGATGGTGTCTCTCTTTTAGAGGGAGATTCAATTTCTCAATTATACTTCGAAGGAATCTCTTTCAAAAAAATATTTATAGATTCAAAAAACAATAAATGGCTCGTTGGAGATGATGGTGTTTACCTTGTTTCTGCAAGTGGAGATTATAAATCATTAAACTCTGAATTTCCTGAATTACCGGAATTTATTTACAATATTACGGAAGATAAAATATCAAATGGCATTTTAATTGCCACTACTCAGGGAATCTTCCTGTATGAAAACGAAACGAATAAAGTCTCGCAACTAAATGACAAAGATTGCTTCTCGGTATTTATTGATGTAAATGATAGTATCTGGCTCTCAACGAAATCCGGGCTATTGATTTCAGGCCGAGAATCTTTGCTTAAAAACAAGTTTGAAAGTGAGATGTATAATCTTAATAGCCGACTTGAATTTCCAGTTGAGGTTATTTCAGAAATTACCACAAACAAATTTGGTTCAGTATGGCTGATTTCCGATTCTAAAATTTTCCAGATCATATCCACAGACGAAGCTCCGATTGTGTATGAACAGGAAATTGGTATCAAGAACAATAAGATCCTCTCTTTCCTTGTAGATAAAGAAGATAATATCTGGATCGGATTTTCTGGTGGTTTGCAGAGACTGGCCAACAAAAAAGGGCTACGTAATTTTTATCCAAATACAATCAATAGTTATATCTATTCTGTTTTTCAGGATAAACATGATCGTGTCTGGACTACCTCAAACAACGGGATTTTCTATTTCGACAACCAACTCAAACAGTATATTCCAAAGATTGGCCTGGAAACAAACCACTACCTGGGTACTCCACTGCCAAATGGCAATATCCTGCTTGCTAATAATTATGGCCTGTTCGAGGTCAACAGCAGGTCCCTTGAAATAACAAGACATTCCTTTTTTCCCCAGATGTCTCTTACCCCGGAAAACATCTTTGTTTCTTCTAAAGGTCAGATTTTTCTAATGACTGGAATCAACGGTGTGATATATTATTTCCCTGAATTCTATAGTCAACCTATAACATTGAAAAACAGGTATACCTCAAATGTTTTTCAGATAGAAGAATACCAAGGGCAAATAATCGGGGGGAATAACAATAGCTTAGTGAAATTCAACGGTGCAAATTTTGAGCCGATAAATACCTTCACTTGCAATATTTGGTCTGTATACGCTGAAGATTCTGTACTATATATTGGAACCGATTGTGGATTAGGAAGGATTCAAAACGAACAGTTCGAGCAATTGGAAATGATTAATTATTCTAAAAACCTGGTAATCAAGAGTATAACATCTGCCAAAAACAAAAACCACTTATGGATAGGAACTAATAAAGGATTCAGTTATTACAATCTAAACACCAATGAAAGTGTATTCAGTATTGATACCAAAGACGGATTAAGCGGTGACGAGATTACCTCCAGCGGTTTGTTCCTGGACAATAAAGATCTTCTTTGGGTAGGAACATACCACGGACTCTCCAACTTCAATATTCGAGCTAAATCTTCACGTTCATATGCCCCGGTATGTAATATTGAGCGGATTGCGCTCAATGGTGAAGAGATTTTAATCGTACCAGGAGGTGTGTACAAACACAATCAGAATAATTTTGTGTTCGAAATTTCGGCGCTCTCTTTTACAGATGAAAAATCTGTTGATTACGAATTTTATTTGCGCGGAACGAGCAATAACTACACCTCGTATCACAAGGGCAAAGAATTCAAAGCATATTATAATAATCTGCCTGCCGGAAAATACACCTTCATATATAAAGCCAAAGGCAAGAATAACATTTGGGGATATGCTGAACAATTTGAGTTTGCAATCCGGAAAGCATGGTACACCACATGGATATTCCGAATTGTATTAGTTCTTCTGATTGTTTGGTTTATATTTCTTTTCTATAGAATTCGTATCCGGACTATCCAGGCCCAAAAAGAAAAACTCGAGCACCAGGTTAGAGAAAGAACCAGGGAATTGGAAGAAGCGAATACGGAAATTGAAGCTCAACGAGACCTGGCAACAGATCAACGCGATCAAATTGCCTTGCAACGTGAGGAAATCATGGATAGCATTCACTATGCGGAAAGAATCCAGCAATCAATGCTCCCCTCCCCCAAGCTTTTAAAAACTATCCTGCCTGATCATTTCGTATTATTCAAACCAAGAGATATTGTAAGCGGAGACTTCTATTGGGCCCAGGACAAAGGCGATTATGTATATTTCACTGCAGCAGACTGTACCGGGCATGGCGTTCCTGGCGCATTTATGAGTATGTTGGGAATGGCATTTTTAAATGAGATTGTCAATAAATTTGATGATATCGATCCTCATGAGATTTTGAATCAGCTAAGAAAGTATATCATTAAAGCCATGAACCAAAAGGGACAAGAAGGTGAGGCAAAAGACGGAATGGATATGCTTATCTGTAAGCTCAATAAAAAGACCCATGAATTGAAATATGCCTGTGCCAATAACCCCTTGTTTTTAATAAGAGATGGCGAGTTGATAAAAACCAAGGGTGATCCAATGCCGGTTGCCATACATATCAAAATGGATCCATTTACACCGCATACAATACAGCTCAAGGAAGGGGATGCCATCTATTTATTCTCTGATGGTTATGCAGATCAGTTTGGCGGACCGAAAATGAAAAAATTCATGCAAAAACAGTTCCGCGAGCTCTTGTTAAGTATCGGTGAAAACGATATGAAAAAACAAGGCCAAATACTGGATGAAACTATTGAACAATGGAAAGGTGGGGATGAAAGCATAGAACAAATCGATGATATCGTAGTAATAGGAGTGAAATTCTGATATATTTTATCCCGGGTTGTAACTTTTTACCATAACTCTCCGTCGTACTCATAAACACAAAAGCTTATATTATGAAACGACTTACAGCGCTATTCTTGTCTCTTTTGTTAACCATTACCTGCTATGCACAAAATGATACTATTCCCATTCCCGAGGATTTAACTGACCTTGAAGAGATTCAAGAAATGGAAGATTTGGAGGAAATCGAGAAGCCAATGGAAGAACTTAATGAGCAGATGGAGGAATTTGAGGAGGAATTAGAAGAAATAGAAGAGCCGGATATTCTCTTCGAAACACCGGACAAAACTAAAGTTACTTTTGGTGAAAATGAAGTATTCATTATCGAAGAAAGCGGCGATACCACAGTAATACAACTGGGTGATAAGGGGCTAAGTATTGTTGAAGGAGAAGATGGAACTTCCATTAATATAATTGAAATGGAAAATGAAGGAGATCCAAAGCCGGAGAAAAACAAAAAGAAAAAATTCAAGCCCCACTATGCAGGATTTGAATTAGGTTTAAACAACTTCCTTACAGCAGACAATACTATTGCTAACCAAGGATTTATGAACCTGAATACCGGGAAATCCTGGAATTACAATATAAACTTCCTCGAATATGGATTTGGATTAGGCACTTCATATGTAGGTCTTGTTACGGGCTTAGGATTCGAGTGGTCAAATTATGTTTTTGACGGAACTAACACTATTGAGGAAGATGATGATGGTAATATCAGCAGCATTCCGGATCCCTTTGTAAATGTTACAAAGTCTTCTTTAAAGATGAGTTACCTGACTGCGCCGCTCTTGCTGGAATTTCAGATTCCTGCCGGGAAAAAAAGAATTCACATTTCCGGGGGGATTATCGGGGGTATAAAATTAACCTCAAAAACCAAGGTGAAGTATGAGGACGGAGGTTCGCAGAAAAGTGTTGTAAGAGATGATTACAGTCTTTCTCCCTTCAGATACGGTGCAACAGTGAGAATCGGTTACCGTGCAATTAATATTTATGCAAATTATTATCTCTCCCCACTCTTTTCGGAGACCGCAACACCTGAATTGCATCCATTCAGCATTGGACTGTGTGTAATACCGTTCTAAATTTTACATAATCTTATTACAACCGGTTTCAAAAAGGAGCCGGTTTTTTTATGCATTACCTTTTGATAAGCATTCGAATTTGGATAAACTTAATTATTAACTTTACCGTAAACATAAATCAATATAAATATGAGGCTTCTATTAATCAGTAATTCTACAAATGCAGGAGAGGAATATCTCGACTATCCAAAATTAGAAATCAAGAAATTCCTTGGAGAAAAAAAAATAACCGGCCTGTTTATCCCCTATGCGGGAGTAAGTGTCTCCTTCGACGATTATGCAACCCGCGTTAAAGATCGATTTAATGAGATAGGGCATGATATCATTTCAATTCATGAAGCAGCTGATCCTGTTGAGGCGGTTAAAAATGCTGAAGCAATCATTGTTGGCGGTGGAAATACATGGCAATTGATAAAAATGATTCAGGACAACGATTTAATCAACGCTGTCAGGGAAAAAGTTTTAGGCGGAACCCCATACATCGGTTGGAGTGCCGGTTCAAACGTAACATGCCCCACTATTAAAACAACAAATGATATGCCAGTGGTGGAACCAGGCAGTTTTAATGCATTTAATCTTATTAAATTCCAGATTAACCCCCATTATCAAGACAAAAATCCTGATGGGCATGCAGGAGAGACAAGGGAAGACCGAATCAATGAATTCATAATTGCCAACAAGGAGATGATGGTCCTGGGATTAAGGGAAGGGTGCATGTTTAGGATTGAAGGTGACGATATTCGCTTAATTGGAGACCGTCCGGTGAGAGTTTTTTCCTATGGTAACGAAGCCCGGGAATTAAGCAACACAGACGATTTCTCTGAATTCCTGTAATCTGCACATTAACAAACAAAATATTTTTGTGAAAAGAATCAGGATTTTCCTCGAATACCTTGCAGCATTTTTAATCATTTTTTTGTTGCTTTTCGTTATTGCCAGCGCAGTAATAATTAAATATTACGGCGATGAGATAAAGGAATACACCATGGAGCTGGTAAATGACCAGGTAGATACTAAGATATATGTGAAAGAAATGGGGATTAGTGTTTTTCGCAAGTTCCCATATACTTCTCTTTTTTTTAACGATGTTACTGTCTGGTCAGGACACGGCTTTAACAGATCTGATTTTAGTGAGATATCTGCAGACACTCTTTTTACAGCTGAGAATGTGTTCCTTCAATTCAATATCATTGACCTCGCCCGAAAAAAGTATAACATAAAAAATATGGAGGCCAGGAATGGCGTAATTCGCATACTCACAGATTCAAATGGCGATGGCAATTACAATATATCCAGCAGTGCCAAAGATTCCCCGGACTCTTTTTTCTTTGACCTGAGTAGTGTAAACATCAAGAACTTTGATGTTAAATACACCAACATGGCAAAAGCTCTCGATGTAAATCTCCTCTTGAAAAACATACAAATGGAAGGAAATTTCTCCAGGGTTAACTATCGCTTAGAAGCGAATGGGAATGCATATATTTATTCTGTAAGCAACCACGGTATTCAATATCTGTCAAACCAAACCTTTAATACTGATGTGTCATTGTTGGTTAAAAACAATGTATTCTCTGTTTCAAAGGGAGAAATGGAACTGGGAACATTAATGGCAGATATCAACGGTGAGTTTATGATTTCCAAAGAAGGTACAGCAGATCTTAACTTAAAATTGACTGGACAAAAAGTTGATATTGCCTGGCTGTTGAACATTCTGAAAAAAAATGGATTAACTGCAGTTGACAAAATTAGCGGTAGCGGAAAAATTGATCTGACTGCAGAAATATCCGGCCTGGCATCTTCAAAAATTGCTCCCCATATTCAGACAAGTTTCATCACACATGGAGCAACGGTAAACTTTCAGGATATTGGCCATCCCATTAAATCATTGGATATCACCGGAAGTTATAATAATGGCATCCAGAACTCAGGAAGTACAAGCAAATTAGAAATTTCATCATTCCATGCTCTTGTATCTGACTCTGAAATTTCCGGTTCTCTGGCAATCCAGAATTTTCTACTGCCAAGATTTACCTTGTCTCTCCAGGGAGAGCTTGAACTTGGAGATTTGTCCCTCCTGATCCCAGCTCTACCTCTTAACGATGTGCAGGGTAAAGTCTCTTCTGATATCCAGGTCAACGGATTAATTACAGGAATAGGTATTGGAAAACCCGGGATATCATTTATTCCACAAGGTTCGGTTACCATCCACAATGCAGGACTTACTCTAAAAAATGGAAATATTGAATTTGCATCCCTGAATGGCGAACTTGATATTGGTAGTTCACAGTGGCATTCTTCTTTGAGCGGAACCGCTGGAGTTTCTGATTTTGAAATAAGAACATCATCCACGAATCCATTGGATTACTTCCTAAATGATGAACAATTGGATGTGAATGCATCCCTGCATAGCTCCTCTTCTAATATTGACGATCTACTGAAAGGTTTTAAGAAAAAGCAGAACAAAAAGTTGACCATAAAATATCCGGAAAACATTACTGCAAGACTGGCTTTTTATTTCAATAACATCAATAAAGGAACTATCGATGCTAAAAACCTCAGCGGAGTAGCCCATTACTCTCTCCCAACATGTTTCGTTGATTCGATACATGCCGAGGCCATGAATGGCATTATAGACGGTAAAATAGGGCTCTATAATATCAACTTGGAACAAAGTTTCGCCAAGGTGTCAACAGACATTGAAAAGGTAGATATTAACAAATTGTTTTTAGTTTTTAATAATTTTAGACAGGAATTCCTTACTAATGAAAACATCAAAGGGAAACTGTCCGGAAATGCTGATTTTTCTGTTCCTGTGAATCCTGATTTCTCCATAGAAAGTTCTAAAATAATATTTGAGTCCAATATCAAAATTGAAGATGGGGAATTAAAGGATTTTGAACCCATGGTCGCCATGTCTAAGTTCCTGAAAATCGACAAAATGGACCATATCTCCTTTTCAACCATTGAAAACAGCATAATGATTCGGGATAATTCGATTGTTATTCCTGAAATGCAAATTCAATCTTCAGCTTTAAATCTGAGCGCCTCCGGAACACACTCATTTGATAAAACTTATAAATATCACCTTTCTGTTCTCTTGTCTGAATACTTGTTTAAAAAGGCCCAAAGCTCAGCCAAAAAAGAGTTCGAGGTAGCTCTTGATGAGAATGACAGGCGTACCTTGTTCCTCTTACTTTATGATGAAGGGAAAGGTATAGAGGTTGAATTTGATGAGGAGCAGGCCATCAAAAAAATTAAGAATAATTTAAGGGAAGAACGAAACGTATTAAAAGTGATACTAAATGAAGAATTTGGTGTGTTTGAAGATGATAATGCGGTAAGAGAGAATGCTGAACGAGATGAGAGTCCGATGTTTAAATTTGAATTCACTGACGAGGTGGCTTCTGATTCCACAAAAACTAAAGAAGATGTAAAAACCAAGTGGTGGCAAAAGAAGAAGGAAAATAAAAAGAAGGTTGATTTCGTTATTGAACATGACTTAATACCTTAGACGAAGTGAATATCTACGAAAAAAAACAACGCTGGAAGTATTTCCTGATAATATCTGCCATTGTAATTGGTGCAGGTTCTCTTATCTATACAAATTTATTGGTAGATATAATCCAGGAGGATGAGCGCAAACAAGTAGAACTTTGGGCAGAAGCGACACGAATACTCGGCAACACCGATTTAAATGGTGGTGAAATTGGATTCCCGTTGGATGTAATTCAAAACAATACTCAAATTCCTGTGATTCTCACAAATTCAAGCGATTCTATATTGAGTTATCGCAACCTTGATACTGCCAGAATTCACCAGGATAAATATCTCAGGAAGCGCCTGGAGCAAATGAAGAGTGAAAATGACAATATTGTTATTGATCTTGGCCACAGCCGTGTACAATATCTTTACTATCATAACTCCAGCTTATTAAAGAAACTGGCCGTATTTCCATATATTCAACTTGCCGTTATTATACTATTTATTTTTGTATCATATATAGCTTTTAGCAGCTCTCGAAAAGCTGAACAGAACCAGGTCTGGACAGGCCTGTCAAAAGAAACGGCCCATCAATTGGGGACGCCTATCTCCTCATTACTCGGCTGGATAGAAATTTTGAAACAATACGAAATAGAAAAGTCAACAGTTGCTGAACTGGAAAAAGATACGGTGAGACTTGAGAAAATAGCAGATAGATTTTCAAAAATCGGATCTGCCCCCACACTAAAAAATAAAGACGTTGTCCAGGTTCTTGAAAACAGTCTCTCCTATATCAAGACTCGCGGTTCTAAGCGCATTAACTTCTTAACAGATTTCCCAAAGAACCCGGTAATTATCCCTTTAAATGAAACTCTTTTTGACTGGGTGATTGAAAACCTTTGTAAAAATGCCATGGATGCTACTGAAGGATCAGGAACTGTATCATTAATATGTAAAGAGACAGAAAATCATGTTATAATTGACATTGAAGACTCCGGAAAAGGTATTTCAAAATCGAGATTTAAAACAATTTTTAAACCCGGATTCACAACTAAAAAAAGAGGATGGGGCCTGGGCTTATCTCTTACTAAGCGAATTGTCGAAGAATATCACAATGGGAAAATATCTGTCCTTTCATCAGAACCGGGAGTTAAAACTGTTATCAGAATAATTCTTCATAACATAGAATAGCTATTGCTTTAAAAACTATTCCTCATTGGTATTAGACGTGAGCTTATACAGTTTATCAGAACGACGGATAAGCTCTGGAAGCGGTATGGAACACTTCTCTCCCCTACCTGATTTATCGACATTCACCAGGTCTACCCTTAACTCCTCAACCTTTGTTTCCACAACCCCTGTTGTCGGGCCTATAATTAAGATTTCATCTCCCACAGATAATTCACCTGCTTCGATCAGAAACTCTGCCACCCCAATTTTATCAAAGTAGTTGGTCGCTTTTCCGATATATGACTTTTTCGTTGTTGCTTCTGATCCATATACTTCACTCCATTCGCCCAGGCGTTGTCCCAGGTAGTACCCATCCCAGAAGCCCCTGTTAAACACAGAAGAAAGTCTGTGCTTCCAGCCCTCAATCTTTGTCTTATCGAAATCATTATCTACGCAGGCCTGAATTGCTTCATTGTAACATGATGTAACGGTCTTGACATATTCCGGGGAACGCGCCCGACCTTCAATTTTTAATACCGTTACCCCTGCATCCAATACCTTGTTAAGAAAATGAATAGTAGAAAGATCTTTGGGAGACATAATATATTGCTGGTCGATGTCCAGTTCATTTCCTCGCTCCTTGTCAGTCACAGTATATGATCTGCGACAAACCTGGAAGCAATCTCCCCGGTTAGCTGAATGATTGTGCTCATGCAAACTCAAATAACACTTGCCTGAAATAGCCATGCACAAAGCACCATGCACGAACATCTCGATTTTAATCAATTCTCCCGATGGTCCTCTCAAATCTTCCAGCTCAATGGCTTTAGAGATCTCCTTTACCTGTTCAAGGTCAAGCTCCCTGGCCAAAACAACCACATCTGCAAAGTTTGAATAAAAACGCAAGGAGTCTGTGTTACTGATATTCAGCTGTGTGGATAAATGGACTTTGACCCCGGTTTTGCGAGCATAATCTAACACGGCCTGGTCAGATACGATGATAGCCGTCACACCATGCTCTTTGGCCAGGTCCACAATCTCGCGCATTAGTATCAACTCATGATTATAGATTACTGTGTTAATTGTGAGGTATGCTTTTAGCTTATTCTCCCTGGCGATTCTAACTATTTCAGGAAGATCTTCCTTCGTAAAATTTGCAGATGAACGCGCCCTCATATTCAGTTGCTCAATGCCAAAATAGACGGCATTTGCGCCTCCTTGTATGGCCGCCATAAGAGATTCATATGAACCTGCCGGTGCCAATAATTCGATATCACTTCTCTTCAACATACTTACAAAGATATAGCAGGTTCCTTAGAAAATAACAATCTTGTTATAAATACTTTAACACGGAAATTAACCTGGTTTTGCGAAAAGAAGGAGTTACTCTAAAAATCCTTCAAGCAAAGAGCGTCCTTCTTTCCTGGTGTTTTTACCATATGGTGAAAGTGCCTGGACCAGTTTGCGTATAGGCATTGATTGGAGCCAGACCGTTCCGGTTCCAGAAAGTGTGGCAAGGAAAATTCCTTCTCCGCCAAAAACCATAGACCGTAGGTTTCCGGCTGCTTTTACATTAAAATCTATACCTGGTGTAAATCCAACAATACAACCGGTATCAACCTTTAGCTCTTCATTCTGAAGTTTGCGCTCAATTACAGTGCCTCCGGCATGTATAAATGCCAGTCCATGTCCTTCAAGACGTTGCAGGATGAAACCTTCACCTCCAACCAGGCCGCTTCCCAGTCTACGATTAAAATGCAAGGCAATTTTTGTGCCGAATGCAGCACAAAGAAAACCATCCTTCTGAACAATCAGTGTTCCTCCAAGCGCTTGAAGATTCATGGGCACTATTTTCCCGGGATAGGGAGCAGAAAAAGCCACATGCTGCTTTGAATATCCATTGTTGGTAAAATGAGTAACAAACAAGGATTCTCCTGTAATAACTCTACTTCCGGCGGATAATAATTTGTTAAACACACCTTGATTTGCCTGGGATCCATCCCCAAGCTTAGTATCATATACAATGCTGCTTTCCATGTACATCATAGAGCCGGCTTCCGCAATAACGGTCTCTCCCGAATCAAGCTCAATTTCTACCAATTGAATATCATCACCTATGATTTTATAATCTATTTTGTGCGCATTCATAAGCCTATTTAACTGAAATTGAAAACATTTTAATTAGCAAAAGTTTCACAGTCTCCACTTTTGCCGGTTTCATAAGATATTCGTCCATGCCAGCATTTATAGCATTTGTCTTACGCTCATCACCTGAATCGGCGGACATTGCAATAATTGGTGTCTTTATTCCATTCTTACGAATCTTCTCTGTCGCTTCAAATCCATCAACTTCAGGCATAAAAAGATCCATGAATATGATATCATATTCTTTCTCGCTAGTAAGCTTAATGGCTTCAGCCCCATTTTTTGCTAATTCAATTTCATAGCCAATATTCTTAAAAATGGATTGAGCTACCTTTTGATTTATCATGTTATCCTCAACAAGCAATATGGAGAGATTTTCCGGCAAAGTATTGAGCGTTTTTGCAAGAGCCCGATGATCCTCAATCTCCTTAAATATTTCCTGAACTATATCGAAAATTTCTTTGCTTTCGAAGGGCTCAATCAGGTAATGGTCAATTAAAAGCTTTTTAGAAATCTTATAATTACCTGGTTTATCATTGCCACTAACAAGTAAAATTGGGAATTTATCGGAAAACCCTCCCTCTTTAATTTTTTTCGCCAGTGCAAATCCATCCAGGTTATTTTTATCATATAATATCAGGAGGTTATATAAATCCTGCTTGATATTAATATGATGAATTACACTATCTACAGTGGAGTCCTGGTATATTTTTGTAACAGTGTTTACTCCAAAATTAGTCAAGATTGTCCTTATGCTGTTCTTCTCCGGATTAGATTCTTTAGTAAGAAACAGGGCAGTAATTTGCTCCATCCTGCTGATTCCGTCTGTGCTATATATTTTCTTTATTTGCTCGTTGGAATACACTTCAATCGTGAAGCTGAATCGCGATCCGGGAAACTCATTTGTACTTGAGATTCTTGAAGGACTTTCAGCCCAAATCTCACCATTCATCAGTTCAACTAATTGTTTAGATATAGCAGTACCAAGTCCTGTTCCTCCGAACTTTCTACTCACCGATCCCCGCATTTGAGTATAGCTTCCAAAAATCGATTTAATCCTGTCCTGCGGAATGCCAATTCCCGTATCCTCTATATAAAACAATAATTGCATACTGTTTTGGTATGCTTCCATCACGTCCACTCCAATTACAATTTTTCCTCTCTCGGTGAATTTAACGGCATTACTTACAAGGTTGGTAATTACCTGGCGTAAGCGGAAAGGATCTCCGATTAACTTATCAGGAACAACCGCCATTATATCTGACTCTATCACCAATCCTTTTTCCTGGGCAAGCGGTTTAAATAGCTTTATTACCAATGAAATTTCCTCTCTAAGCAAAAATGGAATTTCTTCAAGCATCATTTTACCTGCTTCAATTTTAGAGAAGTCAAGAATATCATTGATAATCGTCATTAAGAGATCCGAAGATTTCTTAATAATCTTCACTTTTTCTTCAACCGGCTTATTTAATTTGGATTCCAATAAACTCGACACCATTCCAAGTATACCATTCATTGGTGTCCTTATTTCATGACTCATTGAAGCCAAAAAATCTGATTTCGCTTTGTTGGCAGCTACCTCCTGTTTCCTGGATCTCTCGATAGGAGAAACATCTATCAATGCAACCAAACGAAGCTCCTCACCACCAACCCTGGTCTTCTCTTCTAACCTGAAAATAACTGTTTCTATTCCGTCTTTTTCATAAAAGAGAAAATCTGAATTTTTAATGGAATCCATATCCTCCTTCAGTAAATACTTATTTGAAACTAAAAATTGCTTTGAAAAGTCTTTCCCGATAAGATTTTCAGAATTCCCAACGAATAATAAGCGCCGGGTAGCGCTATTAATATTCCTGATAATATTATCAGAATCCAGGATCATTATACCCACAGGGAAATTTTCAATGATTTGTCGAAATACAATTTCCGACATTTTTAAGTTTCCCTCTCTCCTGGTTCTTCTCCCAAGAAGTACAAGCATATAGATAACAAGAACTAATGTTGCTATTAAGGAAGTAATAGTAATTCTGAGATTCCTGTTAATGAAAAATTTATTGAAAACATCCTGACTCGCCGAAAATACAATCCCAAGACTTCGATTAAATATACTCAAGGGATAATATGCAGAATAAACTTTCTCTTTGTGACCTAGAGAATCGAGCAGAGTATGATGAATAATTCCCTCGCTTTCCATATTGATGCTGTCAACGATTTGATCAAAATTAGTGATCTCGTTTGCACTATATGGGAATGACTCACCCAGAATCTCTCCTTCACCATTCACAATCCATTGCCAGGACATCGTCTTTCCAAGGGGATATAGTTTGAAAATTGAATTTGAAAAATTTTCAAAATCTACCTCTACAATAATATTTCCAGCTACCTCGTCATTGTCAAAATAGGGATAGTGGTACAGATAAGCTCCTTCTTTGAATTCTACTTTGTGACGAGGTGATAATTTTGCCTGCCTCTGGCGTGGAAATGTATCAACAACAAACTGTTCTTTTTCGTTTATATACAGACCAAAATAGTTTCGCTCATTATCAAAAATATAAATATTAGATATCAGGTTGCGGTATTGTGAATAAAAAACCTGCAGACTGCGGTTGGTTTTATCTAATTCCTCATTGTCTTTGAAAATTATAGAGAACTGGTATTCAAAAGGCAACCTGTTTAGATCACTCTCAAAATCTATCAATGTATTCTCCATGTAATTCCCACAAAGATTGGTTTGTTGCGCCAGGGAAGAATTTAGAAAATTGACAAATCTGTTATTAATGCTCAGAAAAGAAAAGATATTCAGTAATACTAAAAACAGGAGAAAGATTGCTGCTATGGTGGATACCCTTTTCATTCAGATAATTAAATTTTAAGGTCTAAACTTACTAAGATTTTTTTATCACTGATTCCAAAATAATGAATTATTCAGCAAAAGTCAGTGCTATTACCTGTATTTACTGTCGAAGTCTCCAAGAAGATTGATATAACTTTGATATCTGGACAAGCTAATAACCTCATTTTCAACAGCTTTACGAACGGCACAATCGGGTTCGTTCAAATGAAGACAATTATTAAATTTACAGTCCTTGCTGGCCTCAAAGATCTCCGGAAAGAAATGAAACAGTTCGTCTTTTGATATATTTACCATTCCATATCCCTTTATTCCGGGTGTGTCAACAACCATTGTTTCACTATCAAGAAAGTGCATTTCTGCATAGGTCGTAGTATGCCTGCCGGATTTATTGGATACAGAAATATCGTTAGTTTTTAGCTGAAGAGATGGATCAAGGGTATTAAGTAAAGTTGATTTTCCAACTCCAGAATTACCTGCAATTACTGTTACTTTAGATTGAATTATGTCTCTAATCAGGTCTATCCCCAGGCCCTTCTTTAAAGATATTGGAAGACATTGATAACCAATATCTCCATAGGTAAGCAAGAGGTTTTCAAGTTCCTTATTCTCTTTCTCCTGGTAGACGTCTGTTTTATTAAATAAAATGATAACAGGGATTCTGAATGCTTCGGCTGAGACCAGGAATCTATCGATAAACTCCAGGAATGTTTTTGGTTGTACAAGACTGACCATTAACACTGCCTGATCAATATTACATGCTATTAATTGATATTCGAAGCTAAGGTTTGAAGCCTTACGAATGATATAATTTTTACGCTCACTAATCTTCTCTATTACTCCTCCATCCTGATCGCTGATTCTTCTGAACTTAACCTTGTCGCCAACAGCAACAGGATTTGTAGCTCTAATTCCTTTGATCCTGAAAGTACCACGAATTTTGCATGGAATTACTTTTTCGTCTGCGGATTTCACATAGTACCAGCTACCAGTAGTTTTTATGACCAGGCCCTCTTCCAAATTCATACATTTTTAACAAAGGTAGAATTTTATCTTGTTAGCAAGGATGAATCTTAATTCGAAAACATTAAAACTGTTACCTGTCTTGAGAAATAGGCGCTGAAACATGAAGCAGACGGGATTTGAACCGGAACCCGGAAACAGAACCTTCCTGGTCCTGGCTAGCCATAAGACTCATTTCGGTACCAGCCAGCTTATTTATCTCCTCTATTCCCTGGCTGGCGAGATTCCAAATAAATACATCATCCTCATCCATTAATTTTGATACCCTGCCAAGCTGATATCGTACTCTTTCAGTTATGGCAAGAGAACTCATATTAATTGTAGGTAAAGGTTGTGTCGTGGTGGTAATCTGATCTTCCTTAACATACAGATTCGGAATCCGGACACCGGGAATCTCTATCCTGGAAATTCGTTGTGATTCTTGCTGGCTTAGTGCTGCGAGTTCAACTTTCTTGTCAGGAATTATATTTTTTTTCTTTATGTTGGATACGGGCACTTGTCCCCTGGAATTACGAATAATCTGAATTGTTGCCGCTTTTCCCTTCACCGGGGGTTTTTTAGTGACTGATTCAAGCGTAATAATTTCTGGATTTATTTCCGTTTCCGGGACGGCGGCAATCTCCGGTTGTATAATAAAAATATCCGTGCGTACCATAATTAATAGAGCAATGGCTGCGGCTGCGGCAAAAGGAAGAATAATCCTTAAATTTATTACAGCCCTTGACTTCTTCCTGAGTTTGTCTTTATGCGGATACTGTAGTTCCACAGCATGTAAATAAGTAAGCTTCATCATGCTAAAACTGTCCTGATATTTCTTATCCGTAAGCAAGAATGTTTCAAATATATCTCTCTGATAATCTGACAAGTCATTTTCCAAATAAGCGACGGAATACAATTCAAAATTATATGGACCAACAGCATCTTGCTTTGATGGAATCTCTCTTTTCAAATTTTCCCTTGAGGGCATGGTAATTTTTTCAGCAGGAATTTGCAATAGATCAAATTCCTTCAGTTCTGCTTCCAGATCAGGATTGAATTTTAGGAAATTATTCAAAATATCTTCCTGTTCTGCAGTAAGATTCCCCTCTGCAAAATCAAGAAAATATTCTTCGTAATTATCTCTGTTAATCTCCATGTACTCCAAAAAATTATATTACATGTTCCATTTTAACCAGGTAGCTTTTTAAATTAAGTCTCCCACGATATATATAAACCTTTACCTGTGATTCAGAGAGACTTGTAATCTCAGCAATCTCAGCGTATGAATAACCTTCATAATCTCTTAACAATATAACCGTTCTCTGTATTTCAGGTATCATTTTTAAGGCCTGATCCAATACTTCACCCAAATCGTTGTACTGCTCGGTATGATAATGCATCCCCTCGTTTGTCTGATCAAAATCAGTAATTCTCTTCTCTTTTCTCAATACATCTATCATGGTATGATAAGCAGTTGTAAAAAGATATGACTTTACTTTCTCGCCGGCAACTGTCTCGATTTTCACCCACAGTTTTTCAAATGATTCTTGTACCACATCCTTTGCAATGGCTTCATTTCTGCAGTTCTTCAGAATGAACCTGTAAACACCATCCGCGTGTTGTTCTACAGCTTTATTATAGTCGTCAATTGTCATTAAGTTATACGTATCCGATGGTAAGACGGTTCAAGTTACAAAAAGTTACAGGAAGAAGTGACTTGAGTGACTTGAGTGACTTGAGTGGGGCCCAGGGATTGAAGGCGATTGAACAAAGGAAAAGTCAAGGTTGAGATAAAATGAAAAAAAACTAAAAAAACTATGGCGAGAAAAAAGCAATAACTCATTGTCTTATAGACTCATTAGCTCATTGAATCATTAGCCCTTTGGCCCATTCACATTCTTCAAATTAGAAAATAAATATAAAAATACTTGACAAACAGGTTTTAAATTATTTATATTTGACCGACCGTTCAGTCATAAATATCATGCCAAGGACACCAGAACAATTTGAGAAAATAAGGGAAAGTCGAAAAGAGCTGATCATGAATTCTGCCCTTGAGCTTTTTGCAAAAGAAGGATATAGTCATGTATCTATTTCTTCCCTGGCTAAACACGCCGGAATTTCAAAAGGGCTTATGTACAATTACTTTGAAAGCAAAGAAGAGCTACTCAAATCGGTGATTGATTATAGCATGACAGAAATTATCAACTATTTTGATCCAAATAACGATGGTATTCTCACCGAAGAGGAGTTTGAACTTTTTATACGGAACATTTTTAAATTGATAAGAGAAAACAAAAGTTTTTATACAAAATTATTCGGTTTGATCATTCAGCCAAACGTCATTGATCATTTTAAAAACAGTAGTGTAGTCGGCGCTTTTCAACACTATTTTGTTACGTTTGAATCCTACTTCCATGACCAGGGATTCGAAGATCCTTTACTTGAAGTTTTAAATTTATCAATCCTCATTGAAGGAATGGGAATGATGATGGTTGTTTATGATGGAATTACGGAGTTACCACCAGATCTTTTTGAAAAATTCGAGCATAGAATAATAAGCACTTATACAAAAAACAATGAGAAAAATTAGAAACTACCTGGCCTTCATCTTTTTAATGATTCCGCTGTTATTATCCGGACAGGGAGGGCTGACAGCAAAAGAAATAATTAAAAAAGCCGATGATAAATTTAATGGTGAAGAGTCGGGTATATCTGTGATGTCAATGACCATTGTAAGGCCTACGTGGAAGCGAACTGTTGAATTCAAGGGATGGAATAAGGGAACAGAGAAATCACTAACCCTGATCACTGCACCACCGGGAGAAAAAGGACAAACTTTTTTAAAGCGTGGCAACGAAATGTGGAGCTGGAATCCTACCATCAGCAGGTTGATTAAACTTCCGCCATCGATGATGTCGCAAGGGTGGATGGGTTCAGATTATACCAATGATGATATATTGAAAGAATCATCCATCGTGAATGATTACTCCCACGAGATAGTGGGAGAAGAGCTCATTGAGGGAAGATCTTGTTACAAAATCGAGATGGTAGCTCATGATGATGCAGCTGTGATCTGGGGATCTCAGCTTAGGTGGATTGATAAAAAAGATTACCTCTTTTTGAAAGCCGAACTTTATGACGAGGATGGATATCTGATAAGAACAGAGCTGGGAAGGGAAATAAAAACCATGGATGGCCGGCTTATTACCACCAGATTAGAATTAATTCCTGAGGAAGAGGAAGGTCAAAAAACTATCATCCAGATAAAGATGATTGAATTCAATTCACCTATTGACGATAATTTTTTCTCACAGCAGAATATGAAAAGAGTAAGGTAGGATGAGAAAAAACTAAATAAAATGAATCGAAACACTATATCATGAAAAATTACAAACATGCATGGAGGAATTTGTGGAGAAATCGCCGCAGAACGTTGATTACAGCCGCATCGGTTTTCTTTGCTGTTTTCTTTGCCCTTCTGATGAGATCACTGCAGATAGGTTCCTATGATTATATGTATAAAAACGCTATTGAAACATATAGCGGATACATACAATTGCAGCAGGAAAACTGGTGGGATGAGAAAACCATAGACAATACCTTTCCTTATACTGAGGAAATAGAAACCATGCTTCTTTCAGACGAAAATATTTATGCTGCCATCCCACGTGTTGAGTCGTTCGCCCTGGCATCAAGTGGCGAGGCCACTAAAGGAGTAATGGTGATGGGTGTAGATCCGGAAAAAGAAGTTCACCTGTCTGACCTGAATCAAAAAAAGGTAATCTACCTTTTAACGCCTGAAGCAGTTGGAAAAATTAAGAACGATACCCTTTTCACTGAAAAAATTTCAAAACTCGCTGAATTATTTATGGGTTATTCCTTTACGAATGACGAACGTTTATTGCTTGACCTGGGGATTAATGCTGAAGATGCTGACAACTATATACCAGCACTCAAAAAATATGCATCATATGAAAGCGGTTCCATAAAAGTAGGTGAACCCGGAGTTTGGCTGGGGGCTAAACTTGCCCAGTTCTTGAAATTAAATACCGGCGACACCCTCGTATTAATGGGACAAGGTTACCATGGAGCTACCGCAGCAGGAAAATATGAGATCAAGGGACTCATCAGGTTGCCCTTGCCGGAAATGAATAGTCGCGCAGTTTATATGCCATATGACATTGCCCAGGAGCTTTATAAATGCGGAAACAATATTTCTTCATTAGTAGTTAACCTTGAAAATAACGATGACAAAGCGATTGAAAAAACGGTAAATCGCCTAAGAGAAAGAGCCCCGGAAAATACTCGAATTATCGACTGGAAGGAGATGAACGAGATTATGATTTCACAAATGGAGGCCGATAACAAAAGTGGTATGGTTATGCTTTTTATCCTCTACCTGGTTATCTCTTTTGGCGTTTTCGGCACTGTACTTATGATGACTGCTGAACGAAAAAGGGAATTCGGAGTACTTGTCGCAATAGGAATGCAGAAAAAGAAACTTGCTTCTATTATGAGCTGGGAAATGTTATATATCGGATTGCTGGGAATTGTTGCGGCCGCTGTGGTTTGTATTCCACTCATCTTATACGGAGTTAATCACCCCTTTGTTTTTACCGGTGAATTGGCCTATATAATGGCAGATTATGGGTTTGATGCACAATTGGCTTTTGAACCGATAAATTCCTATTTCCTGTGGCAGGCATTTATAGTGGGATTAATGGTCAGCATCTCACTTATATATCCAGTTCGGAAAATATTGGGATTAGAAGTTGTAACCGCTCTCAGAGCATAAATATATTTAACATGATACTATATACTGCATGGAAGAATGTATGGCGAAATAAAACCCGAAGCATGGTGGTTATTGTTTCTATCACCATTGGTGTATTTGCCGGGGTTTTTGCAGTGGGTCTTATGGTTGGCACCCTGGATCAAAGAATGGATGCAGCCCTGAATAAGGAGCTGGCACACATACATATCAACCACAAAAACTTCAACGATAATTATGATATTAACCTGACGCTTGAAAATACTGAAGCTATCAATTCTCAGGTCATGAAAATTGAAGGAGTTGAAGCGCTTGCGAATAGAATCGTGATTAGTGCCATGGCAAACACTGCCACAAAAAGCATGGGAATTCAACTAATTGGCATTAATCCTGAGCAGGAAAAAGCTATTCTTGATCTGAATGAATCAATTATACCAGGAACAGGAAGCTATTTTGAAAAAGAGAGCAGGTCCAACCTTGCATTTATTGGACAGGACCTTGCCAAAGAATTAAATATAATTCGATTCAAAATTGAAAGCTCAACCATTGATAGTCTAAAACGGAAAAAAGTTCCTGAAGAAGTTCTTATAAAATTAGAACCCTATATTGGAAAACGCTTTGCGAGTCAAAAAGCTTTTACCAATGAGATGAAAAAAGCGCTTACCAGCATGGAATCCCATTCTTATGGAAAGATAATTCTTGATGAATCCTGGTCATTTAGGGCAAGGTCGAAAATGACACTCACTTTTCTGGATAAGAACAATGTACAAACGGGAGGAATGTTCAGAATTGCAGGGGTATATGACATTAAAAACAGCATGTACGAAAAAATAAATGTGTTTGTTCTGAGCTCAGATTTAGCACGTTTAGCGGCAATAGGCCCCTCTGATTACCATCAAACAATCATTAAAATTAATGATCCCGAGAAAGCAAAAGAAATTGCTGCTCTGATTGCAGAAAATAATAAAGACCTGGAGGTTCGAACATGGAAAGAAATATCTCCTGAACTGGCGATGATGGTAGGTATGTTAGAGAAATTTAACACTGTATTCATGGTGTTGATCCTGGCTGCACTTTCATTCGGGATTGTAAACACTATGCTTATGGTAGTGCTGGAAAGAACAAAAGAGCTAGGTATGCTCACTGCCATTGGAATGAATAAGAAGAAGGTTTTTTCTATGATTATGTCTGAATCTATATTTCTATCAATGGTGGGAGGAATTGTAGGAATGATTGTTAGTGCCCTGATGCTCAAACTCACTTCAACCAATGGAATAAATTTTGAATCAGCAACAGAAGGCCTGGAAGCCATGGGGTTTACCGCACACATCTATCCCAGTGTGCCCGGTTCCTTTTTTGTAACAGTAACCATACTCATCATAATTACAGGAATATTGTCATCCATATATCCAGCTTTAAAGGCTCTGAAACTTGATCCTGCAGAAGCCCTTAGAACAGAATAATAACATTATAAAAAACATATCATGAAAGTACTGGAATTAAATAATGTACATAAGATTTACAACAGTTCAGAAGTAAAAGTTCATGCTGTCAATGGAATATCAATAGACTTTGAACAAGGTGAGTTTACAGCTATTGTCGGACCTTCGGGTTCTGGTAAAACTACCCTGTTGAATATGATTGGGGGATTGGACAATCCAACAGAAGGACAAATCCTGGTGGATAAAACAAACTTATCTACCTTGAAATCTTCCAAGCTGATCGATTTCAGAATGAAAAATATTGGTTTTGTATTTCAATCCTATAACCTGATACCTGTTTTGACAGCTAAAGAGAACGTGGAGTTCATCATGAACCTGCAAAAATGGCCAAAAAAAGAACGACAGGAAAGAACTTTGGAGCTGCTCAATGCTGTGGGGCTTGGCGACAGGATCAACAGTCGTCCTTCGAAACTTTCAGGAGGTCAACAGCAACGTGTAGCTGTTGCGCGGGCACTTGCCTCAAAGCCAAAGTTTATACTCGCGGATGAGCCCACTGCCAATCTTGATTCAAAATCAACCGAAACACTCATCGAAATCATGGAGACCCTGAACAAGGAAGAGAATATCACTTTTATCTTTTCTACGCATGATGCAAGGGTTGTGAAAAGAGCCAGGCGTGTAGTTACCATCGAGGATGGAAAAATTCTGACGGATGAGAGGATAGAAAAGAGGTAGAATTTATACTGTCTTCTGATGAAATGAAGGAATGAAGGAATGGTTGTAATGTAAGTGATGGGCATACCCAACACAATACAAAAACTCTAAATGAAAAAATTAGCAATATTTCTACTGCTACAATTAACTGTAATCTCTGCATTCTGCCAACGAGAGATAACTATTGATGGTTACCTGAACGACATGCAGTCGGTTTATCATATCCAGGACCTGGGATGGTTGTGGGAAAATCAACTGCATAACAGGTTAAACCTTAACATCTATCCGGCTGACTGGTTACAGATTTCATTCCAGGGACGTACCCGTTTTATGCAAGGTAACATGAACAGTAATTTTCCGGGATATGGCGAAATGATGGATCAAGACGCAGGGTGGATTGATGCTACATACGCTACTGACGGTACATATAATGCTGATGTCGGATATGTTTTTACAACGATGCTTGATCGTGCTTATGCTGAATTTACTTTAGGAAATTTCGTCGGTACGGTAGGCCGACAACGTATCAACTGGGGCCAAACCTTTGCCTGGAATCCTAATGACATTTTTAATTCCTATTCCTATTTCGATGTAGACTATCCCGAACGTCCTGGAGCAGATGCTGTCAGGTTACAGTATTATACAGGCATGGCGTCAAATATTGAGGTAGCCGCGAAAATTGACAGTGCCAATAAAATAACTGCCGCTGGATACTTCAGGTTTAACCTGGGGGGCTATGATTTTCAGCTTCTGGGTGGTATTCTTTCAGAAGAAGATTTAGTTGTCGGAGCCGGCTGGAGTGGGAATATTTCTACTGTTTCATTCAGGGGAGAAGCCAGTTATTTTCATGACCTGGAAGAATATAAAGACACCACGGGCATCGTCATCGCTTCCGCTGGCCTGGATTATACATTTAGAAACTCGCTATTTCTGCAAGGAGAAGTCCTCTACTCCGCTTATGCGAAAAATCAAAATATTACCAGCTTGCTCAATATCTTGAGTGCTGATATGACTGTAAAAACTATTGGATTTACTGAATGGTCCGTATTTGCCAACATCTCTTACCCTATAACACCTTTAATTAATTCTTCATTTGCCGCTATGTATTATCCTGATTGGAAAGGGTTTTATGTTGGGCCATCTATTGATGTATCGGCCATGAACAATTTGAAATTTTCATTGATATTCCAGGGATTCTCTATGAAGTTCAACGGCATGGATCGGCAAAATAACTACATCGCTTATGCCAAAATAAAATGGAGTTTCTAAATTAGCTGGCATTATTGTTGAGGGAAAAAGAGTAATAATTCGTATTTTAACTTCATGAGAACTGTTATTCAGCGTGTACAACATGCGCAAATTACTATCAATCAATGGACTCATAAAAGCATTGGAAAAGGGCTGCTGGTTTTGCTTGGAATAGAAAAGGAGGATACCCCGGAAGATATTGAATGGTTGTGCAGTAAAATTGCCCGGCTCAGAATATTCAATGATGAAAATGATAAAATGAATCTTTCAGTTCAGGATATTTCAGGAGAAATTATGGTTGTTAGCCAGTTTACCCTACATGCCAGTACAAAAAAAGGAAATCGTCCTTCTTGGATAAAGGCAGCCGATCCGGAACTTGCTGAACCGATGTACCTGGACTTTGTTGAAAAATTACAATCTTATCTTGACAAGCGGAAAGTTCTTACCGGGGAATTTGGAGCACACATGAATATAGAGCTCTTGAATGATGGTCCGGTTACCATTATTATGGATTCTAAAAACAGGGAATAATGACAATAAATGAAGCACAAGAGGTAGTTGATCAGTGGATTGCAAAATATGGCTGTCCTCACTGAAGAAGTGGGGGAACTTGCCAGGATTATTTCCCGTGAATACGGAGAACAATCCTATAAAGAATCGGACGAAAAGAAATCATTAGAAGATGAGCTTGCAGATATACTTTTTGTTGTAATTTGCATTGCGAATCAAACGGGGACCAATTTGCAGGAAGCTTTTCACAAAAACATGGAAAAGAAAACCAATAGAGATTCCACGAGACATAAAGAGAACATGAAACTTACGTAAAAGGGAAGCGAACATGAAATATTTTTCAGAATTTCAATTTTCAGTTGACGACGAACAAATAGAATCTTTGCTCACAGAGATTAAATCAGGAATAGCAATGCCGCCCAATAAGGAGGTGTTAAATTTATTATTCAGCATCCTGGATTTAACTTCTTTAAGCGAAAAAGACAATGCTAACAATATTGGTAAACTGTGTGAACAGGTAAACCTGCTTGATGAAAGCTATCCTGATTTGCCTGCTCCGGCAGCAATCTGTGTCTACCCGGAATTAGTAATGTTATCACGTACAAAAATCAATAACCCCCTTGTAAATATTGCCGCAGTAGGCGGGGGATTCCCTGCATCCCAAACCTTCCTTGAGATAAAACTCAAAGAAATAGAAATGGCCATAGAAACGGGTGCTGAAGAGATTGATATTGTCTTGCCTGTGGGAAAATTCCTGTTGGGATTATATGAAGAAATCTTTGAGGAGATCAACCTAATAAAAGAAGTGATGGGGTCTCATCATCTGAAGGTAATCCTTGAAACAGGTTCTCTTACAAATTTAACTGAAGTTCGAAAAGCGTCATTCCTGGCTATGGACGCCGGGGCAGACTTTATTAAAACATCCACAGGGAAAACCGGTATCGGGGCCAGTCCGGATTCTTTCGCCGTAATGTGCATGGCTATAAAGGAGTATTATGAGAAAACCGGCAAAAAGGTGGGGATAAAACCTGCCGGAGGAATATCGGATGTTGAAACAGCCCTGATATATTACAATATTGTTAAAAATGTGCTCGGAGAAGCGTGGCTGCATCCCGAAAAATTCCGAATCGGAGCCAGCCGTCTCGCAAATGCAATACTGGGAATGATTTATGATAAAGGAGAAGATTTTAAATACTTCGGCTAGTAATTGTTAATTCAATTTATTACATTTGCATAGAGACTAATGCGTTCTTTAAAATATAAGGAGAGTTTTTTTTGAAATTCTTCTACCGCAAAGCGGTTCGATAGCAATTCCATTCTCATAGAGACGGGTTGAATTCCATGGCTTTTTTTCTTCAATATCGGACCGCTTCTTTTTTTGCCTATTTTTGATTGTAGCGCAGATAATCCATCATCAAAGGAACCTCATCCGTGTCAATCCCATTCTTGAGTAAAATGGGTAAATCATCCTCCATTATCTTCTGTAAGTCAGCCAATGAAAAGTTGCTGTAGTTTGTAGAAAGTATATAATTTTCTATTGCCGATTTCCTCTCTCCCATGGCCCATTTAACATGGCCGTAATTCACATAATCGTAATAATCAGGATTTGCTTCAAATACTTTTTCAAAATATTTTGCTGACTTATCCAATTCCCCAAGCGCGAAATAGCACCAGGCGATTGGTCGAATTACATTGGTGTTTTTGGGATCCTGGTATTCAATCTTAAAATATTGCTGAATCGCAGTGTCATATTTCTCCAGTTTCAGGTTACAATACCCGATCAATGACTCTATCTTTGAATCATCCGGTTTTTCCAATAAAAGACGCTTGTAAACATCTAAAGCTAGCTCGTATTGTTCCATCCGGCGATAACATATTCCCATGTTCTTCAGGACCCATGTTCCCGGATTGCCATTCAAATCAATTGTATTGTAATACTCAAGGGCATAACGAAACTGCCCTATTCTCTGATGGCAATATCCTGCCTTTTCCAAAAGCTCCGGATTCTCAGCATCTTTTTCCAGCAACAACTTAAATATATCCAGTGCTTCTTCATAATGTCCCTTTTCAAAGAAATACTCAGCAATATTTCTAAATATTAGCTTGTCAGAAATTAAAGAATTAAAAAAGAAAGAGTGGTACATTTCCAGTTTTCCGGTAAACACATCTTCAAATTCATTTTTAAATGGCGAAAGCTTAAAGAAGCGGTAAAGATCCTGGATATATTGTACAAAAACTGTTCTTCTTACAAAATCTCCACTCATTAATTCTTCATCAGATACCATTTCAGACAAACCTTCCATTTCCATCATAAATGCATTCGATAGCATTTTCTTTTGGTCATCAGGCAGAAATTTGAGATTAAGAATGAAACTATACTTATCAGAGTTACATAAGAATGGCATTTTTTTTAAGCCGGAGATAAACATCTCAGGATTAAAATCTTCTGACTCCATCGCATAAACCTCTGACAGGTCTTGATTTTCTTCGTAGAAAGGTATCAACCAGTTGGTAAGTTCATTAAAGAAGGGAAAGCTTTTAAGCATTGAGAAAGTGGTCATGTATACATCGGCTCCCTCCATCTGCAACTGCATAAATTCGTCTACCTTTTGATACAAATCATCTGATTCCTTAAACACGCTTTCCCAATCTGGATTTCGTTTTTCTTCTGCATCTTCATCCTCCAGGTCCTCCATTTTTAACTTATCCTCCAATTTCGGTTTCAACTTCACCATCTCCGGTATAATATCTTCCTGTAGCTTTTTTCCCAATTCAAGCGTATCTCTGGTCCTGATAATTTGCAGGGTGATCTGTTCAAGAATTTTATCTAAATTAATATTGTCTTTAACGACCTCCAACCGGGTGATTATTGATGGATATAGACGCAATCTCTTGTCATAGAGATATAGAAGGATCACAAGAGCAACCAATGCTCTTCCAGATACCTGTGGATTTTCCATCTCTGCAAAATCAATCAGGCGGTGTATCTTTTCTTCATCCCAATAACGCAGGCCTGAAAGAAGAATGGCACTCACCTGTATGGATTGTTCATACCAGGTGAAATCCCGACAGGTAATCAAAGCGTTCACAAGACCATTCTCCGCCTCTTTGTAATTATCAGTAAGCCAGAGGTGCTTGAATATTTCCATCACAAGACCTCTCCTTTTTAAGTCTGATGTTTTCGGGGTGGTTTTATCTTCGTTTATTATTTCATCCAATTCAATTCTAAAAGCGAGGTCATCAAGTGTTTCTATGACGCCTTTCCCGGTAAGTTTCTGCTTCTTTTCCAGTTCATCTTTTAATGTAAAAGTATGCCATCCTGCATATTTCATAAGTAAAGCAGCTCGCACCTTATCGGCAAGAATAAGAATAGAAACCTGAAGCTTTTGATAGACTTTCTCCCGTTCCGGATCATGTACTCCATCCAGGGTATACCTCAACATTTGCTCATAGGTAGATTCAAGATGTTCCTGCTGCACAAAAAAATCACTGAAATCAGATTCAGCAATCAATTCATTCAGAATATCGAGGGCGTCTTTTATCTTCTTTGAAGCGATAAGAGAACACAGTTGGTTATATCTTGAGTTTATCTTTTTGACATTAATCATGACCCATATTTTCCTATTTACGCCCAAATATTAAGCCAGAAAAAAATGCGGACAATATGGCAGATATTTAGAAGCAAAAAGAGAAAATTTTTGGTCTCCGTAATAACTCTATTTGTCCTTATACAAGGGAAGAACAATATAAGTATAAACCCAGCAACCCGCACAGAAGTTAATTCCGCATTCCAAAAATGCAAAGAGCATAAGAACTGCACCAATGCTTATCAAGGCAATATTAAAATTCAACAATGCAGCCAGCGTCATTAGCACTGATAATGAAAAGCCCATCCTGGCCGCAAAAATCTTAGGCGCCTTATCAATTAAATGTGGCTTAAGTTTTAAAGATTTAACTATATACATTGAAATCCAACTTAGAGGGCTATAGCGTGCCTTTGTAAAAGATCGTAAATAGAAATCCAATACCAGGTATGCCGGGATAAAGAAGTTAGGGAATAAAATTGTTATTCCGGTAAATAACACCACCCAAAGAGCGGTAAATCTTACAATATTTTCATCCACTTTTTGAGGTGAAACGGGGCATATTAAATTTTTCATCTTCCTGTCTTTTTCTCTTAGACTTATATTGTTCGGAAACCTTACAACAACTTATTTGATTAAGAAGTTTACTGCATACAGTTTTTTTAACTTTTTTGGCAAATAAAAATCCTCTTAGCTAAGCGCGACAAAATTAACCTGGGAAGAATTTGTTCCCACAAGGCCTTTTGAGTATTTCCTCTTTGATGAGAAACTGGATTCATTATATAAAGATGAACAGAAGCTTAGTAAACTCTCAATTATAAAGAACCCGGAAAACAACTAGTGTTCTCCGGGTTTCTTTATATCACTTGGTGAATGACTATATTTACGCATCCATATTTTTAATCGATATACGGCTGGAGAGCAATGGGCAGTGAGTAGTGAAAAATAAATGAGTAATAATCCTAAAATATCGGTTATTCTACCTTTTTACAATGCTGAAAAGACATTAGAGAGGGCTATTGAAAGCATTATTAATCAAGATTTTAAGAATTTTGAGCTGATATTGATTGATAATAACTCGGCCGATAAAAGCAGGTTGCTGGCACATCAATGGGAAGAAATAGATTCCAGGATTAGAATGACTGAAGAGTCACAACAGGGGGTTATGTATGCATCCAACAAGGGGGCAGATTTGGCTGTCGGGGAATATATATCACGAATGGATGCGGATGATTGGGCTTTTCCTGACAAGCTAAGAAAGCAATCAGAATTTCTGGATGGCAATCCTGAATTCGGGGCGGTGGCGGGCTTGGTGGAATATATATCTCATTCTGAAAACACAGAAGGTTTTTCGAGGTATGTTGAATGGAGTAATTCGGTTCAATGCTATGATGATATATTTTTCAGAAGATTTATCGAATCCCCTATCGTTAATCCCTCGGCCATGTGGAGAAAATCTGTGGGTGACAAGTTTGGATTATACCGGGCAGGGGATTTTCCCGAGGATTATGAGATGTGGCTCCGGTGGCTGGATGAAGGAGTCAAAATACTAAAACTTCCATTCCCGGTTTTAAAATGGTATGATTCAGACACACGCCTGACAAGAACTCAAAAAATATATAGTGATGCCGCATTTTACAAAATAAAAAGTAAATACCTGGCAAAATGGTTGGTTGAACACAACCCCTATCATCCTAAAGTTTCAATATGGGGAGCAAGCCGAATATCTCGTCGCCGTGCCAGATTATTGGAAGAATACGGAATACAATTTCAAAGCTATATCGACACCAAAAAAAGCCGGCAGATAAATAGTGAAATCATATACTATGAAAATCTCCCCCCTGCAGGAGAAATGTTTATTCTGACTTACATAAGGCAGATGAACAATCGGGGAAGAATCATGGCATTCCTTGAAGGGAAAGGGTACGTTGAAGGGGCGGACTACCTGGTGATATCCTAAACGGGCGGATTACAAAAAAAGGCCGGCAGGAGTAAACCTTTTCCTTCTTTAAACGTTTAATAATTCTTAGAACCATAGAATTCATTGTTAGTAATAGGTATACTGCAATATTTTGAGGTGGATTTATTACTTTTACACACTTTTTCCTATTAATTGCAGAAAATGAAGAAAATCGACAGAAGAATTGTTATCGTAATATCTTTAATATTTATAGTTGGCTTATCCTATGGATTAATGCGTTTTCTTATTTCACAAAAGGCCGAACCGCCTGCCAGAAGAACCATAGAGGCAAGAAGATACGTTGAGGCAGACATTATTAAATATGATGAAGTGCTTTCGCCGATTTCTGAACCAGGAAGAATGTCATCTTTCGCTGAAATTGATCTTTCTGCTGAAGCTTCCGGTAAAATTATCCGGGGAGATATTTCCCTGAAGAAAGGATCCTCTTTTAAAAAGGGAGACGTCATTTTTTCCATCTATCCTGATGAAGCAAAATTGGCATTAAAAGCAAAGAAAAGTCAATTCCTGAACAGTCTTGCCTTATTGCTTCCTGATATTGCCATAGACTTTGAGGATTATGAAAATAAATTTACCAGCTTCTTCTCTTCTATCTCTATTGACAACCCACTTCCTTCATTTCCGGAAGTAAAGGAAGAAAAACTACAGATTTTTCTCTCAAGCAAAAATATACTTAGTGACTATTATTCCATCCAAAAAGACGAGCTTCAGCTTTCACGCTATATTGTCAGGGCCCCGTTTAGTGGCACCTTGACGGATGTTTTTTTGGAAGCAGGGGCATATACCGGAATGGGTGGCCGTGTTGCCCATGCCATTCAAACAGACTTATTAGAGCTGGAAGTTCCCTTAATGAGATTTGATGCAGCGTGGGTTAAGATTGGTGATAAAGTTGTTGTCATATCTGAAAATAAAGCAGTTAAATGGACCGGGGTAATAAAACGAAAAAGTCAATTTGTTGACGAAAGTACCCAATCACAAAATGTATATGTAAGCATCGATAATAATACCAACCATGTATTGATGTCAGGCGAATACCTAAGCGCTACTTTCCCTGATATACCTGTCGACAATGTTATGGAAATTCCAAGAAATGCAGTTTTTAACACTGATGAAGTATTTATTGTTGAGAATAAACGGCTCCAGAATAAAACAATAAACATTGTTAAAATCAATACCAGGACCCTCCTTTTTAATGGACTAAATGAAGGTGATACACTGGTAACCCAACCACTGATCAATGTTTATGAAGGAACCATTGTAACAACAAGTCTCGATCCTAAGGGTCCTGATAAGCAAGAACCTGGGCCGGGGAATATTTCTTCTTCAGAGAAAAGCAAGCCAAAAAAACAAAGTAAATAATTTTCTTAAGCAAGAGATAAACCATGAGGAAAATTATTGAAAGATTTGTTGAGTATCCTATTTATGCCAACCTGATCATAGCGGTTGTAATCCTGGCCGGTGGCATAAGCCTGATGAACATGAAAAAATCATTCTTTCCCGAGGTAGAAAGCAGGATGATCAGTGTTTCTGTTTTTTATCCGGGAGCTTCTCCCGTTGAGATGGAAGAAGGAGTTACCTCCAGGATAGAAGAAGCCATCAGGGGTATTGTCGGCATCAAGGAAATTAATTCAACCAGTGTTGAAAACAGTGCGAGAGTCTCAATAGAATCAACTGGCGAATTCCCTATCAATGAAGTGCTTATGGAGGTTAAAAATGCCGTAGATGGGATTTCCTCCCTTCCATCTGCTGCAGAAAGACCTATCGTTGCAAAAACCAGATCCAGGGCTCCAGCAATGCGTTTAAGCATGGTTCCTGACGATGGTTTTGAATTCGATCTTTTAACTCTTAAGGAACATGCCCAAAGAGTTGAAGAAGATTTTTACAGCTCCGGAGTGATGAGCCAGATCTCTATTTCAGGATTCCCTCAGGTAGAAATTTCTGTAGAAATAAATGAAGAAGAACTCCTGAGGCATAAGCTCACCTTTGATCATATCGTGAGGGCCATACAAAACAACAACAAAGATATTTCCGGTGGTGAGATTAA
Organism: uncultured Bacteroidaceae bacterium; assembly: GCA_964538375.1. Taxonomy (GTDB): domain Bacteria; phylum Bacteroidota; class Bacteroidia; order Bacteroidales; genus JAUUZQ01. The sequence continues at coordinate 197,208 of CAZIFQ010000001.1, forward strand.
ATCAGAAGACGAAGAATTGCTAATTCGTTTGCGATCAAGGAGTGCTGACCCGAATAAAATCGGATCTATTATTCTTACAGGACAGTCAGATGGAAGTTATATCAGAATCAGGGATGTTGCCGATGTAAAAAAGAAATTTTCTGATTCCCCAAGGAAGATGTGGACAAACGGAAAGCCTTCCGTGTCTCTGAATGTTGAAAAACTCCCTGGTGAAGACCTGGATGAGATAACAGAATATGTAAAAGAATATGTGGACAATTTCAATGCTAGAAACCAGGGGGTAAAATTAATAGTAACGAGGGCCTTCCTGGAGATTATCCAGAGTCGACTTGACTTGCTCACCAGGAATGGGCTTGTAGGATTGTTCCTGGTTATCATTGCCTTATCAATGTTTCTTAGTATCAGGTTATCGCTATGGGTTTCATGGGGAATTCCTTTTAGTTTCCTGGCTATGTTCATAGCCGCAAACCTGATGGGGGTGACCATAAATCTTCAGTCACTGTTTGGAATGATCCTGGTCATCGGAATACTGGTTGACGATGGAATTGTTATTGCTGAAAACATCTACCTGCATTTTGAACAAGGCAAAACCCCCATGAAGGCTGCTGTTGACGGCACCATGGAAGTGGCTCCTGCTGTACTCACCTCTGTAACAACAACCATTGTTGCGTTCAGCCCATTGCTCTTCCTGGCCGGCACAAGAATGGAAGGGATGTTCGACGTGGCGGTGGTAGTGATCGCATCTCTGTTCTTTTCACTCTTCGAAGCATTTCTTGTATTACCAGCGCACCTGGGGCATAAACGAACACTAAGTAAAAAGAGCCTGGAACAAAAGAAAAAAGGACTCAGAAGATACTTTGAAAGATTCCTGACCTGGTTGAGAGATAATATCTATTCCCACATGCTTGAATGGCTGGTTAAATGGAGAATGATTGTCATTGGGATTCCTGTTGCACTTATGCTGATTACTGCCGGGCTGTTTTTCGGCGGTCATATAAAGAACACCTTCTTCCCTTCAGTGGACTTTGATTATTTCGAGGTCAATATAGCTTTTACACCAGGAGATGGGGAAAAACAAACCTTAACGTTCCTGGACAAATTCGAAGCGGCAATTTGGGAGGTTAATGAGGAGATGACAGAAGAACTTGAGCTGGATGAGCCGCTAATTGAAAGGACAAATAAAGAAATTGGAAGCTCATTTAGTGGCCTGGAATCGGGAGCCCATGCCGGAAGAGTAAGGGTATTTCCTGTCGACCTTGAGGGAATTTCTATTTCTGGCAGAGATATTTCCAATAGGGTGGCTAAAAAAATAGGCCCGGTTCCGGAAGCAAGAAAGTTCACTATTGGTGGAAGAAACCGCTGGGGCTCCCCTGTTTCAATTGGCTTAATGTCAATTAATCTGGATGAATTGAATGAAGCAAAAGAGTACCTGATGGAAAGACTGCAGGAGCTTCCCCAATTAAAAGATGTAACAGAAAATATTGCACTTGGGAAACAGGAAGTCAGGTTACAACTAAAACCAAAAGCCTACTTCCTTGGGCTTACTGAAAGTGATATTGCCGGACAGGTCAGACAGGGATTCTACGGCGTACAGGCACAGCGCCTGCAAGTTGGGCGTGATGAACTTCGGATTTGGGTCAGGTATCCTAAGTCAGGAAGAGTATCTCTCGGTCAGATGGAAAAGATGAAAATCAAAACAAGTTCAGGAGAATACCCCTTATTTGAGTTGGCAGATTATCACCTTGAACGAGGTCCGGTTGCCATTAAAAGATTTAACGGCTCACGTGAAATAAGGGTTGAAGCTGAAACGGTAGATCCTTTTGCTGCTGTACCAGAGATTCTTGAGCAAATTGATAGGGACATCATGCCGGATCTTCTTTCACAATTTATTGGAATCAGATATGTCTACCAGGGTCAAATGAAATCAAGCAGGGAAGCCCTGGATAAAGCTTATGGCTATTTCGCTCTTGCCTTCTTAATTATTTCCATGTTGCTCATTCTGCATTTTAAGAGTGTCCAAAAAACAATCATTATCCTCATGATGATTCCTATTTCAATACTTGGTGTTTTCTGGGGTCATGGCATCCACGGACAACCCCTTTCAATGATGAGTCTGTGGGGAATGGTAGCACTTACGGGAGTTATTATTAATGATGCGATCGTTTTCATGGCGAAATACGACAGGTTGCTCATCTCAGGATTAAAAGTGAGAGAAGCAATTATTGAGGCGGGGAAAGTCAGGTTAAGACCAATTATCCTTACCAGTATAACAACAACTGTCGGACTCTTCCCCATCCTGTTTGAGAAAAGTATACAGGCTCAATTTCTGATTCCAATGGCTATCAGTCTTGCTTACGGTGTTGCCATCGGAACAGTTTTCATCCTGATATTCCTGCCGGTACTTATGATGTTGTTGAATGATTTCAGGGTATTTACAAAGAAGTTGTGGACCGGGGTTAAGCCGGAAAGAGAAGACGTGGAAACTGCTCTCATATTCCACAAGAGAAAATTGGCCTATGAGCAAAACGGATCCTTAAAAACAAACGAAGAATCATGATCTATTTCAGAAATATACTGATCATCATATTGACTATTATCTCATTCAATGTATTCTCACAAGAGAAATCATTGACTATTTCTGAGGCCATAGAACTTGCCCTTGATAACAATTATGGAATAAAAATATCCCGCGCCGATGTTGAGATAGCATCTATCAATAATAACTGGGGCACAGCGGGAAGATATCCTTCAATTGGATTTGATGCCGCGGCCAATAATTCTTATGACCTGGAGGACAATACGCTAACAAACAGTTTTTCTGCGGGCATCGGGCTAAACTGGACCATCTTTGACGGTTTCAGGGTAAATACCACCAAGCTGAAACTCGAAAACATGGAGGAATTGACATCCGGACGGCTTGCTGTACTGATGGAGAGCACCATACAGGATATTTATCTTAGCTATTTTGGAGTACTGCTTCAAGAAGAACAATTGAATGTTCTGAAAACTGTGATGGATCTTTCCCGTGATCGTTATGATTATGAATTAAAGAAGAAAGAACTGGGAAGTTCTTTGACCTACGATGTCCTGCAAGCTGAGAATGTGTATTTGAGCGACAAGGCCGCCTACCTGGAACAGGAAATGCAAGTGCGTAATTCAGTTCGAAGTTTCAACTTCATCCTTTCTGAAGACCCCGGGAAATTGTGGTCTTTTAATGAAGCCTTCGAGGCAGATACATCACATTATGTGCTGGCAGAATTAATTTCGAAAATGACTGAGAATAACCAGACCCTTAAAAATCAATATACAAACCTGGTGCTCGAACAGAAAGAGACAAAGCTGAGGCAAGCTGAAATGTATCCCTCTGTTTCCCTGGCTGCAGGTATGAATAATAGTATAACAAAAAGCAAAGCTTCAGGAGCAGAGGCGGCATCCTATAATTCTTACACTCCTTACGGAAACATACGATTATCATACGATCTTTACACGGGTGGTATCAGAAAGCGAGCTGTTGAGGTGGCGAAGATTAATGAAGAAGTAGCACAGGTTCAGATTGATCAAATGAAACACGCTCTCACAAATGAGCTTTTCAACCTTTACGACTATTACGAAGTCCGGATATCCTTATTGAATGTGAGCAATAGAAGTCTCGAAGCCGCAGAGCTAAACATGAAAATATCTGGGGATAAATATCGCTCCGGAGCAATCAATTCATTTAATTACAGGGATGTGCAACTCTTATACATAGACGCTTCTCTAAGACGCCTTCAAGCCATCTACAACCTGATTGATTCTCGTACCCGTTTAAGCAGATTGACAGGAGGATTCCTGGAAATCTCTGAATAAATTTCAATTTCCCATTGAAGGGCTTTGAAAAAGCGTTAAATTGCAGTTCCATACAGGCAATAATTCATTTTTTCAGTCACCTTATAAAATGAAGCACAGAACATTTCCGGAAATAAGAATCCTGCTAATCTCGAGCATTATCTGTCTATTTATACAGACAGCCCTGTCTCAAAATGGCATCCCTTTCATAAGTTATTTAGATTCCCGGGAAGGATACGAATCAAACAACTGGGCTGTTTGCCAGGACGACCATAACGCTATGCTGTTTGCCAGCAGAAAAGGGTTGTTACGCTTTGATGGCTCTGATTGGCAATATGTTAACATTCCTGACATTCCTCATAGAATAAAGCTAAATCCATACAATAACAAAGTTTATATCATATCAGAGTACAACTATGGTTTTTTAGAACGTGATGAGACTGGAGCACAATACTATGAAGCCCTGACGTTCCAGGGTGAACTATCCAGTCGGATTACTGATGTAAGTTTTAACAACTCTATGGTTATCTTTTATGGTGAAGACAACATCAGTTGCCACAGCATTACTGACCATCAATTGATTTGCCGATACAGATCTGAAGAATATGGACTATTTGCGGGTATCTTCTCCCTGAATCAACAAGTTTATGTTAATATAAGCGGAAAGGGTTTATTCAAAATTAGCAAAGATACGCTCATTTCAGCAGGGATTTCTTCATGGAATTCCAACAGAGAGATTTTATTTTCTATTCCTCACAATGAAAAACAAATCTTGCTTGGAACTTCCGCTCAGGAGCTTCTCTTGTTTGATGGAAAAAAATCTGTAGAATTTAAGCTTTCCAATCCTGACTACCTTGTGGAAAATGTACTATCGGGCGGACTCAGCTTAAATGATACAGCATACGCGTTCTCTACCTCATATGGCGGGGTGCTCATGGCAGATAAACGATCCGGAAAGATTTTATATACCCTCAATTATGAAAGTGGATTGCCCGATGACGAAATATATGCAATGGATAAAGACCAAAATAATGGTCTGTGGCTCACTTATGGATTTGGGACCTGTCGGGTTGATATGAATTTGAAGGTTAAAGACTATAGTAATTATCCAGGCATAGAGGGTTTATATACCAATGCACTTTGGTACCAGGGTGAATTATATATGGCAAGCACAGAAGGATTGTTTTACTTAACAGAAGTAAAAAATTATGAAGAGGTTGAAATCTATTTAAAGAAAGCAGCGAAAGAACCGATTGTTGAGGAGAAGACAAAGCGCAGAAAAAAGCGAGACAACCTGGGCCAGGATACCGATGAGAAAAAGAGTTTAATTTCACGACTTTTCAGTAGAAATAAAAAAGCTGATACCGAAACAGAATCTGCCCCGTCAAAAACCACAAAGAAACAAAATCCGGCTCCCAAAACGCAGTATGTTAGAAAGAAAATAAGCAAGCTAAAATCCATCGAACATATATTTAAAAAGGTAGAAGGATTGAACAGCCGGTGTGAACAGCTTGTCGTGTGCGAAAAAGGTGTTCTTATTGGTTCTTCTTCCGGGCTTTACCTGGTGAAAGAACACGAAGTTGAGCAGCTTTCAGATACAAGGAACATTGGATTTATTTCAGAAAAAAATCCTGCCGGAATGCATTATATTTTAAGTGATGAAGGTGTCTTCAGCTTAAAATTTAAAGATGATAAACACGTCATCTCGCCTATTTCCCTTCCGGTAGAATATCCTCTCTTCTCCATAATCAGCAGTGATTCTGCATATTGGCTAAGTACTTATGATGTAGTCTACAAAGCAGAGATGCTGGGAGATGATTCAATCTCTATGAAGAAATACAGGTTTAATTCTGTCTTCCCCGAGGAGCTCTGGCTGGCAGAGACAGATGATATCCTCTATCTTTTCTCAGAATCTGCAGTCCGTTACTTTTCCCCCGAAAAAGATTCATTCCTTATTTACAATAGCGGGAAAGATGTACTTCAAAACTTTTCCAACTTACATTTTTTCCCACCCACCGCAGGGCAACAATGGTTAAAGCTCGACCAGAATATGGTGAGGTTTGATGGAGATGCTTCTGATTTCCAGGAAGCGAAGTGGGGCCTGTTTGAAAATATTACCGCTTTCTATTCATATACCGGATCAGAATATTGGATTATTGATGATTATTCGAAAATATTTAAAATTTCTCCTGAATATTCAAAAGACAGTTCTGTTAATTTGGAGATCTTCCTTGAGCGGGTGACCAACGAGCAAGGAGACGCTTTTGATTTAAAAAACCTGGAATTCGATCCAACAGAAAAGATAGTTAAAATTGAAGTCTCGGCACCTTCTTTTTTAAGAAGTGGGACAACCACTTATCAATATAAAGTAGAAGAAAAAATGGCCCGATGGTCTACCTGGTCTACAAATTCTTCCATGGATATTTTGCTTGATCCGGGAGAGCACAGGGTGCTGATCAGGGCAAAGAACCTTATTGGACAAATCAGCGGGCCACTTACTATTTCGTTAACAATTCGTGAACCATTTTACCAGAATACCTGGTTCTATATCGGGCTTATTCCTTTTGTTCTCGGATTCTTCTATCTTCTCATTTATATCCGGGAAAGAAAACTGCGGAAAGATAAACGCATTCTTGAATTTAAGGTTGAAGAGCGGACAAAGGAGATACAGAAACAAAAGCAAAAGATTGAAATTCAAAAGGACGAAATCATGGCACAAAAAGATGATATTACCAGTAGTATTACCTATGCCAGCAGGATCCAAAAAGCTATCCTTCCGTCAAAACAGGCCTTTGAAAAAACTTTTTCTGATTATTTCATTTTATACAAACCCCGTGATATTGTGAGCGGCGATTTCTACTGGGTCACTGAAAGAAAAAGTGAAATTATTTTTGCTGTTGCGGACTGCACCGGACATGGGGTGCCGGGTGCATTTATGAGTATGCTTGGAAATTCTTTTCTAAACGAAATAACAAAGGATGAAGGAGTGAAATTACCGGCATACAAAATACTTAACCTCTTAAGAGATAAAATCAATGAAGCCCTGGCGCAGTCAGGAGATAACGTGAAAGCCAATGACGGAATGGACATAACTCTCTGCAAATACAATATAAAAAAGAAGGAAATAGAATTTTCCGGGGCATATAATCCACTTTATCTATTAAGAAAGGGCGTGCTCACAGAGTACAAAGCAGACAGGATGCCTATTGGGTTTTATCCAAAAAAGAAAAGTTTTACCGCCCATACTATTCAAATGCAAAAAGACGATGTAATCTACCTTTTCTCTGATGGCTTCCAGGATCAATTTGGCGGTCCGTTCAGTAAAAAATATACCAGCAAACAATTTAAACAAGTGCTTACTGGTTTATCACCTAAGCCAATGAAAGAACAACTAACCAGACTGGAAATTGAATTAGATACCTGGCAGGGAAAAAGTGAACAATTAGATGATATCCTGATCATCGGGGTTAGAATTTAAGGATCTGATACATTCAATTGCAAATGTAAAAAAGAGATCAGTCCTGCTTATATCCCCTTTAGTCAATTTTTACACGTGCTTTTCAACATTTATTATTTGAGTTTGTCATTTAGATTTACTTTAGTGTTTCTATTTTCAAAAACAGAAGAAAAGATCAGTTCTTAATTACAAAAAAAACAGATGATGAAGCATAGAAAAGTTGCAGTGGCTTATCCTATTTTAGTAATACTATTGCTCATAATAAGCACTGTTTCCCGAGCCCAAATCTCCCAGGGAGGGCTTCCCCTCAGTTTCACAAACTCAGCCCTTAAAAGCACTGTTCTGGTGCCCACTGTAAGCACAAATCCATTGGATATAGAAAAATTACTGCTTGAAGACCTGGAGAAAGAAAGGCCTGTACGCTATTCGGTTTTTGAAGATGTATTAATAGACATTAAAGAGCGTGGCGTGGAAATTAGTTTACCGGAAGAGCAAGGTCGCCTCTGGTTATATAATATTGAAAGTGAAAATGCTTTATCCATTCAACTGTTCTTCAACAATTACATCTTACCTGAAGGGGCGATGCTCCACATTTATAATAAGGAGCACTCCATTGTATATGGAGCATTCACAGCAGCTAATAACAACAAAAGAAATCAGCTGATGATTGCTGATCTTTTTGACCAAGAAATCACCATAGAATATTTTGAGCCCAATGACGCTGAATTTGAGGGGCTTATTGAGTTGGGCTCAGTGGGACTTTCATACAAAAACTTTCTTAAGTCGGGAACTCCGGCAGACGCATCCGGATATGTGGGCATTAACACCCCTGAAGGTGAGGAGTGGCAAAATGATAAACATGCCGTCTGTAAAATATCTTTTAGAGAAGGCGTTTCGGGATATATATGCACGGGGGCCTTACTGAATAATTCAGATGCTGACGGGACTCCGTATTTTCTTACGGCAGACCACTGCATCAGTACTGATGAGGTTGCGGGAACACTGGTTAGTATTTTCAACTATGAAACTTACGGTGGAAGCGGAGAAACCTTTGATGGCCTTTCCTTATCCGGAGCACAACTTCTTTCTCATAGCGACGAAACAGATTTCTGTTTGCTTTTGCTTAACGAAACGCCCGCAGCAGACTATCAACCCTACTACGCCGCGTGGAACGCTACTGAAGATTTGAGTGCTTCTTCTGTAGGGATTCATCACCCCCAGGGAACACCAAAAAAAATATCCCTTGATTATGATTCGACTGCTTCCTATGACGAAGAAATTGGCTGGGAAGGGGGCTCAGTAACGCCCGCGAATACGCACTGGCAGGTTCTTTTTGATCATGGAGCCACAGCCGGGGGTTCCTCTGGATCTCCCTTGTTCAATGCAGATCACCAGGTTATAGGACAATTACATGGTGGAAGTGAAGATGACTTTTATGGAAAGCTAAGCGGTTCTTTTAATCTAGCCGGTACGATAGACATAGGAAACTATCTGAATCCTGGCGGTCTGAATCCCGAAGAGCTGACAGAAGGATATTATCCCGAAGGGAATCTTCCTGACCCGCAAATCTTTCCTGAATTTCAAACCGTATGTGCCAATTCTCCAATTCAGTTAACTGGTATGTCCGCATTTGAGCCGCTTACATGGCTTTGGTCCTTCTCTCCCTCCACGGTAACTTATGCGGAGGGAAGCGATGCAAATTCAAAAGAGCCAGTTGTGCTATTCGAAGACGAAGGTGCTTACGATGTGAGTATGACGGTAACAAATGCTGCAGGAAGCGAAACAAGGGCATTTCCTGGCACAATTAACGTGGGAACAACATTAATCATTGATATCATGCCTGTTGGAAATTCGAAGTCCTGTCTTTCCAATTTTGATTCGCTACAACTAGTTGGATATGGCGCTGAGGACTACCTGTGGGAGTTAAATAATGATGATAATAGCTTCTATATTGTTGATGAAACGGCAAATCCTATTACAATAAAAATGAACCAGGCGCCTAATGCTGCATACGATTTGTTACTCAATCTTACCGGTTCTCACGGAACCTGTTCTGAATTGGAAACTTATACCATTCCTTTGATCATGCAGAGCAACGACTCTATTAAGGATGCATTGGAGGTAAGTATTGGGTCTACTCCTCTTTATTCAAACCAATGTGCCGGTATTGAAGAAAATGAGCCCGTTCCGTCCATTACTGCATGCACAGGCAACTCCTGGTGCGATGAATTTGGTACCGGAGAAGATATCCTTGGAAACAGTGTTTGGTTTTATTTTATCCCGGAACAAAGCGGTAAGTTTGAGATCAAATCGTTTGGGATGGACAATCAGATTGCTGTGTATCATGCTGAAAGTACAGAACAATTGCTTGCCGGGAACTATGAGTTAATAGAGGCTAATGACGATTTTACAAACACTAATGCCAACCCAACTGTAAAACCCAACCTGGTTAAAGGAGAAAAATACCTGATACAGGTAGATGGCAGTGCAGGCAATATAACGGGAGAATTTAATTTAGTTGTTTCCTTGATTTCAGGTATCCAGGATGGTATATCACCGCTTGCAGACCAAATAAAAATCTATCCTCAACCCGTTAGGAATATACTTCAAATTGAATATGATGGCTTTATAAATTCAGAAATTATCACGGCCGATGTATATAATATATCAGGAACGAAAGTCTATACCCATTCGTATAAAGACCTCTCAAGTAATTCACTTGAACTCTCCTTTTCTGAGTTAGCCAGGGGCATTTACTTCATACGTCTGAATGTAGATGATAAGATTTTTATGAAGAAAACCATTAAGTATTAATAAATAATATTATTTCAGTTGATCCTGGTATGCTTTAATGCTATTTGCAGCTGCAAGCCTTCCAACTTCAACCAGCTCCGCAGCCCTATAGAAGTCATAAGTGCCACTCGACTTCCTTGACACATTCACCAAAATGTCCGGGGAGAATTGATCCAGGTTAAGTTGAGAATTATGGTGGGTCATGGTGCTTATCGTTTTATTGATAAGGTTAAAATAACCGAGTTTTTCATCCCCTCCATGAGGTGTAACTTTTTTTAGATGCGACTGGAACTCTTTGATCTTTTTCTGATAAGCCCTTTCTTTCTTTTCTTCCTCTGCCTTTGTTGCAACAGGGCTTAAGGTTGGAACATCAGCATTTACGTAAACAGCAGCTAATATATCTCCGGGAATTCTCTTAACATGATCAATCGGTACGTTGTTCAGCACTCCCCCGTCCACCAGTAATTTATTTCCTGTATCAACCGGAGTTAATATGGTGGGTATAGAAATCGATGCCCTGATAGCATCAAACACACTGCCTGAATTAAAAACCACCTCTTCTCTTTTTAACAAATCAACCGCCACAGCCACATAGGGCAAAGAAAGATTCTCAATGTCTGTATCCGGGATGAATTCCTTCATCGCATGCATAACCTTATCTCCTTTTATAACGCCTTGCTTGCTAATAGTAAAATCGACCAGGCTAAAAACCCTTCTTCGATCCAATGTAAACATCCACTCCTTATATTCTTCCAGCTTCCCGAGGGCATAAACACCCCCCACAAGCGCTCCCATTGAAGCACCGGCGATGGATGAAATTTCAAACCCTTGTTTTTCAAATTCCTCGATAGCTCCGATGTGAGCAATCCCCCTTGCTCCGCCACCAGAAAGAACCAAAGCTATTTTCTTTTTCACGATGTTAGCATGTTTTGTCTTGAAATAAAATCTTCGATAGGATCCTTCAATTCTTCAATTCCCTGGTAATGAACTATTTCTAAGTCATCACATCCTGAAATCATTGCAGAGAGTCTTTGTTTTTCTTGCTTTTTATAAAGACACAGGATTGGCTTTTGCAGTTTCACAGCATAGCCAATTTCAAATCCTACACCCATGCTTGTTACGGTAACTTCAGCTACGACTATATCAGCTTCTTCTAACCAATGTACATCCTGGGAATAAATCTCTGCATCTGTTTGTGTCAGTTCTTCCTTTTCAATTATTGACTTATCGGCAATATGTTCCGTCAATACCTGACCGTAATTCTGAAGCAATTTAATGAGCCGGGCATAGGTTTCAATCAATTCTTGTCCACCCCTGATCGAACCGCAAAAATATATTTTCATAAATCAATTGAATTTAATTTCTCATACAGTTTGTCTAAAATATATTAATCCAGGGTGAAAACAAATTGATCCCTCGATAACCCCGCAAATATGCCAAAACCGTTTTCGATATTGCTATATATTCGAACGGGTTCTGAAAATGGATCTCCGCTGGCGTTTTCATATTCTGAGATAGACTTCTTATACAGGTAGCCGGTCCTGCTGAGGGACTCTAGCTCAACATAAAATTCTTGTCCTTTGAAAACATCCCACTCCTGAAAACTTAATTTGATCTTATATTTTTGTCCGTCGAAAAGAAAATCATTGAAAAGTAGGTTATCGTCCGAAGAAAACTGATCCTCTATTGAAGCATCTTCCACCTGGTAGTAAACACTCCTTTTATAAATGTGTTTGATGGTAGAATCTACGTAATCATAGTCTACATCATAAGAATACAAGGACATCCTGTAATAATTTTCTTCCATGGCGGGGTCCAGGAATGTGATCTCAAAAAACCCTTCCACCCAACCACGCTGAATGGTTCCCCATTCATAGTATCTTTCATAATTAAATGAGGAGTCTGTTACAATTACATCAACATTCGAAAGAGGAACCGCTTGTGGAAGAATATCTTCTGCGTGAATAACCGAGACAAAGTCCGGTGTAGAAACTTCAATTGAATACCGCTCGCCCTGAACAGGCAGGTGATCAGTATAACGATACCAGTAGTCTTCATCCATTTCACTAATTGTATCAAGAAATTCTCCCCCCTTGAAGAGCCGGATTGAAGCATTATCAATAATTTTTAAATCTGCGTTGTCAAGTACAGAAAGACTGTTGCTCACCTGGAATTTCCATATGCTGTCTGACTCAAAATAACTGTTGACAACTAGTCGTGATGGCCGAAGCGGAAAATCATCAATCTTCTCCGTGGTTTCACATGCGTTCAATAAGAATATTGAAACTAAGCTGAATAGTATTGTATATATATTTTTCATAAGATTAAACCCCGCCTTTAAAATGTAAAACTATATGTTGCTGAAGGAATAAACGGGAACAGACTGACCCGACGCAGGGCCCGGCTTCCCCTGGAATCGTATCCGACATAGTAATAGAATGGATTTTTACGGTTGTAAACATTATACACGCCAAGGGTCCATGTTGCTTCCCCCCATTTTCGTTGTTTGGATTTCTGGAAACTGATGTCCAGGCGGTGATAATCGGCTGCGCGTATAGAATTTCTGCTGTCTATATGTTCCAGTTCACCTGAAAAACTAGTCTGATCACCATAGTAGTTATAATAAGGACCTGAAACTGAAGAAAATACTCCATAATTAAAATATTGTGAATCTCCGAAATACCGCTCTGTGGGAAGGGTGTGCGCTGTTCCGGTTCCATAAATCCAGCTTGCTGAAAAATCCCATTTCTCATCGATAGGAAAGGTTAATACAACAGAGATGTCGTGTCTTCTGTCATATTTATAAGGAAATACTTCACCCTGGTTCAGTTCCTCAAATTGTCTGTTGGTCCATGAGAGGGTGTAGCCAACCCAACCGGTTAGCATACCAAGCTTTTTTTCAAAAAACACTTCTCCGCCATATGACCAACCTCTTCCGCTTTCTACCTTATCTTCCCAACCCGTGTTTGAGCCCATGAATGAAGCGCCGTCCCTGTATTCAATCAGGTTATCCATGGTTTTGTAATATCCTTCTACAGACAGGTGATACATTTGATCAAAGGCCTTGGAAATACCTAAAGCGATCTGCTGCGATTTTTGCGGTTTGATCTTATCCGTTGCCGGCACCCAAAGATCGGTAGGAAGTCCAATATTGTTGTTTGTTAAGAGGTGGATATATTGCTGCATCATGGCATAAGACGATTTAAGGGACCATGATTCACTGATCAGGTAACGGGCTGAAACCCGGGGTTGTAAAGAATGGTAGTACTTATTATTTACATAAAACCCAGAATAGTGTAAGCCAAAATTAGCTTTTAGTCGCTCATTTATTTTAATATCGTCTTCGGCATAGACAGAAAACTCGCTGGCATAAATAAAATCTTCACCCAGGATAGTATCAAGATTTCCCACCTCTTCATTTTTAATTTTATATACTGATGCCCCGGGTTTGAAAGTGTGATAAATATAATTTGCTCCGAACCTGATATAATGATTTGCGGCAGGCAGGTAATCAAAATCCATTTTTGCAGCAAAATCCTGGATACCGGATAAAAATTCCAATGAATTTATTTCACTGGTAACGCCAGCATCATTTTCCACAATATCCTCAGTATAATTTTTCACTCCATAGTTGTAATTGCTATACGTTAATGAAGTATTACTAAAAAGTTTACTGGTATATTGATGATTCCATCTTAACGCAGACGTGATGTTCCCCCACCCCAGGTCGGACTTAGACTCATTTGAATAAACGGTGCCATCATACAAATATTTATAAGGATCCTGGTTCTGATAGAATTTATCCCGGCCTGTGTACACACTTAAGAAAAGCCGGTCTTTGTTTGAAAACTTATGATTAATCTTGGCATTGATATCATGAAAGAAATAGCCCTGGGTCGTATATTCATCTCCATCGCCTATCTGCCTGATAAGAGGTTGAGCAATAAGATCCAGGTATGTTCTCCTGGCTGATACAATAAACGAGGTTTTGTCTTTAATGATAGGTCCTTCGAGGGTTAGTTTTGAAGCAATCAAGCCCACAGATCCGGAGCCCTGGAATTTTTTCATATTTCCCTCCTTCAAGCTGATATCCAACACAGAAGAAGATCTTCCGCCATAGCGGGCTGGAAATCCACCTTTAATCAGGGTCACATTATTAATGGCATCTGCATTAAAAACAGAGAAAAACCCAAACAGGTGAGAGGCATTGTAAACAGGTGTGCCGTCCAATAAAATCAGGTTTTGATCAGGCCCTCCTCCCCTTACATAAAGTCCGCTTGCACCTTCAGTTCCGGATTGTACCCCGGGAAGCAACTGTATGGCTTTTATTACATCTACCTCTCCAAGCAGTGCAGGTATTTTTTTGATGCTCTCCACGGAAATATCAATAGAACTCATCTGGGTTGATTTTACAGATTGGCTGGGACTGTTAGCGATGATTTCTACTTCTTCAATGCCAATAGAGGGATTAAGCGCAATGATAAGTTCCTTCTCTTCTAATAAGTTAACCTGTTGTATGTCAGATTGATAACCCACATAACTGAATACAATATTATATTCTCCCTGCTCCAGTGTCAAGCTAAAGAAACCATAATTGTTGGATGCAGTACCTGCAAGGTTTCCCTGGGTATATATATTAGCTCCAATCAGTTTTTCTCCTGTCTCTGCATCTTCGATGTATCCGCTAATAGTGTATTTCTGTCCGTACATCAAGGCCACACTAAAGAGGGTAAAGAACAGTACAATAATCTTTCTCTTCATATTATTTAGTAGTCAAAGTTCAAAAAAGAAACGAAAGTAAACAATTATAATTGTTTAAAGACCCGTGCCGATGAGAATCCGGGGGCATCCACCTGCAAATCCAGGAAATGGATGATCTGGTCAACATAATAACCAAAAGGTACAATGTCTTCAGGATAGATACGGATTTATCCCACTTTATGCCTGGTATCCTCAAAAGCAGTTTGTGTGCCAAATACCAAAAGAATATCACCTGTTCTGAAATAAGTATCACCATGCGGGATAATAAAATTATTTTCCCGCCTGACCATTATCAATACGGCATCTTTATGGAAAGGAACTTCTTTAAGCTGTAATCCGTCAATAGTACTATTTGTAATTAAAATCTCTTCGACACTAAAATTCTCAAACGATTCAATAAGTGCATGATATGTAGTGGGTCTGATAATCAGGTTTTCGATGGCTGTGGCCAGTATCTGTGTAACATCAATCGTTTCAACACCCGATTGTATAAATCTTTGTTTTAGTGAAAACAGGTTAATCCTCGATATAATCTTTTTATGTTGAAATTCATTTCTGAGCATTTGACCGATCTTCAGGTTTTTTTCATCATCTCCAGTTTCAATTACAATATAGTCCTCAGGGCTGAGCATTAATTCCTGGTAAGTATTTTTCTCAAGTCCATTACCCTGTATTACATTAATCCCTTTATCCTTAATTTCCCGAAAACGCATTCTATCCAGTTCAATAATAACTACCTTTTTACCATGAACATGTAATCGGCGTGCTAACAACACAGCCGTGCTGCCACCGCCAATAATAATGGTTTTATTACCTTCAGTGATACTACTGGGAGTCATCCAGTTATAAATGACTGGTGAAACAAAACAAGTAATCACTGCCATGATAATAATACTGGCATTTATCCCCGGAGTAATAACATCCAGTTCAAGTCCTATTGCTGAAGCTGCAATAATCAGGCTTAACCTGGACGACATAAGAAAACCGCCTGAAAGAGCTTTTTTAGTACCGAACAAACGGCACCACAAGAATGAGGGAATAACTTTTATTGCAAATAGTGATACAAGCAGCAATAACATGAATCCAATCAGTAATTCATTAAATTCCATGAGAGCATTAAGATCGAACTTTACACCTACCATTATAAAAAAAAACGGGATAAAATAGCCATACCCCATACCGTCCAATTTGACCAACAGGAGTGATCGTTCGCTGTGTAGCATTGAAGACAGTACTAATCCACTCAAAAAAGCACCCAACAATACAACTTCCTTTCCAATGTATTGAGAGATAACTACAAAAATCATGATTACCAATATGACACCCCTGATACGGATTTGAGAAGCAGCCTGAGATAACTGATTGCCTAATCTTTTATACAAAGGTTCATTCTTTAACCTTTTAACAAGCTTATAGAAAACGAGGAAAAGAATAAAAAGCGCAAGGATATAAAGGAGTTCATAATGAAAGCCATTTATTATTATAAAAGCTGTAAAAGTGAACAATATAATACTTAGAATGTCTGCAATTGCTGCTGCAATGATGATCATCTGACCAAACCGGCTACCAATTTCACCCCGATCTTTCAAGACGGGCAATACTATAGAAACCGAAGTGGTGACCAGGATAAGTGAGAAATACCAGATACTTGGTATATCAATGATCTGCGCAAGGAATAAAGAGGCCAGATACGAAAGAAAAATAGCAAGAATAAATTGTGTAATCCCTACTAATAAAGGATTTTTCAGAAATCGCGACGTGGTTAATCTTCGACGGGGTAATGACTCAATAATATGGTCAATATCTATTTCCAGACCACTCAAGAACATAAGGAAAAGAAAACCGAGAAGTGCTAAAAAATCGAGAATAAGGAAACTATCTTCACTCAGATTTCCGAATAGAAATTTTCCGGCCAGAAAACCCAAAATAATCTCAACGATAACAATCGGTATTTTTTTTAGCTTTAATAACGACAATAATATGGGAGTTGTCCATGCAATAGCTGCTATCACAAGAAGTGGATAAAAATCAAAATTAAATGAGATGCTTAGAAGCATTCTTCTCTTTTTAAAATCGTTTTAACTCCCCAATTGTGGCATACCACTTTCCACAGAAACTACAACACATGTAAACGCTACAGAGTGCGATGAATGAATAAATAATTCATCGCTTGATTCAAAATATTATTAACACTTATGTTTGACATCTATTTCATTAAAACATCATTTAACGCTTACTCATATTCCCTTTTCTGAAAAAAAGATCCATGCTTCTTTCCTGGGCCATAACCACCAGACAGATCTATAGATAATTTGAATGACATACCTGGCATTCAGTAATGGGTTTGCTATATTAACTTTGAACATATACCCACTTCCTGAAGTAAGAGGTTATTTATTCATAATTCTCCTATAATGAGGCATATATATATTTTGTACATTACAAATGTATTGCACATATGTTCATTATACAAATAATTTTTCTATTTTTATGAAAAATATGATGTAATATAAACCTCCGGAGAATATTATTAACTGTACTTGCTATTTTATTGGCTGTAGGTACTTATGCTCAAGGTGATCTCTCCAGGGTAAGAGCCAGTTAAACAGGTGTATTGGGCGATGCCCCGGCAACCTTGAAATCAATGGAGAAGTTCTTAATATTTAGAGTTGGGGGAGTCTGACTGCTGATCTTAAATGAAACGACCATGAAACCAACCTTCCTATTTGGGTTTGATATCGGTTCAATTTCAATAAATACCGTTGTTATGGATAACGGCGGTAAGATTATCGAGGAGCGCTACGATTACAACCACGGAAAGCCCTTTGAAAAGCTTAAAGAGATTCTAGATATACTTGAGCAGAGCTACTCCAGGGAACAGTTCGAAAACCTGAGCTTTACCGGAACTGGCGGGAAACTGGCTGCCAGTTTACTGGGAGGCAGCTTTGTAAACGAGATCGTGGCCCAGTCCACTTCTGTGTCCAGGCTCTATCCTCAGGTGAGGACTATTTTCGAAATGGGCGGGGAGGATTCCAAACTGATATTTATGGACAAACTGGAAGACAATACCTCCAGGCTCTCCGACTTCGAAATGAATACCCTCTGTGCTGCGGGCACGGGGTCCTTCCTGGACCAGCAAGCCAAACGCATTGGTATATCCATTGAGAATGAGTTTGGGGAACTTTCACTCAAATCAAAAGATCCACCCCGGATTGCAGGACGCTGCAGTGTATTTGCCAAAACCGATATGATCCACCTGCAGCAGATCGCTACGCCTGTACATGATATTGTTGCCGGACTTTGCTTTGCCGTGGCCCGCAACTTCATCAGCTCCCTGGGAAGGGGTAAAACTATCAGGTTCCCTGTAATGTTCCAGGGAGGCGTCTCCTCCAACATCGGCGTGGTCAGGGCTTTCCGTGAGTTACTTAAAGCAAAGGAGGGGGAAATTCTGATTCCCGACCACAACACCTCCATGGGAGCCATAGGAGCCGTGTTCAATACCCTGGAAAACGGCGCTGAGATCAATAACGGATACCATGGAACAAAAGAGCTTAACGACTATATTCATGGTGAAAAATCGAGGGGAAAATCCTTTGCACCCCTCACCGCTCCCGTATCAGATATCCACAAGGAAGTATATCCATTGCCCGAATCAGAAGAAAAATACGAAGTATATCTTGGGCTCGATGTTGGTTCGCTGAGTACCAATGTTGTACTGATCGATGACCAAAACCATGTGATTGCACGCAGGTACCTCCCCACTGCCAGCAAACCCTTAGAGGCCATCAGGAGAGGCATGTTGGAAATTTATGAAGAGATGGGCGACCGAGTAGTGATAAAAGGTGCAGGAACCACCGGGTCGGGTCGCTACCTAACCGGAGATTTCGTGGGGGCCGATGTGATCCGTAACGAGATTACCGCACAGGCCACTGCAGCCATTTCATACGACCCTGAGGTGGATACCGTTTTTGAAATCGGCGGACAGGATTCCAAGTTTATCAGCATCGACAAAGGAGTGGTGGTAGATTTCGAGATGAACAAGGTGTGTGCCGCCGGTACAGGATCCTTCCTGGAGGAGCAGGCCGAAAAGCTGGATATCAACATTATCGAAGAGTTCGGGGAGATGGCGCTGAGGGCTAAGAAACCGGCCGGACTAGGTGATCGTTGTACGGTGTTTATGGAATCGGACCTGAACGCTTTTCAGCAAAGGGGTGTGGAGAAAGAGAATCTGGTAGGCGGACTGGCCTATTCCATTGTACACAACTATATCAACAAGGTAGTCCGCAAGAAACGGGTGGGCAACCACATCCTCTTCC
Organism: uncultured Bacteroidaceae bacterium; assembly: GCA_964538375.1. Taxonomy (GTDB): domain Bacteria; phylum Bacteroidota; class Bacteroidia; order Bacteroidales; genus JAUUZQ01. The sequence goes on from CAZIFQ010000001.1 coordinate 216,360, forward strand.
AGGGTGGAGTCACCAACAACAGGGCCGTGGTGGCCGCATTTGAAAAAGTAACCGGCAAAAAGATTCATATCCCGCCCCATTTCGATGTAACCGGGGCCATTGGCGCCGCCATGCTGGCCAGGGACCATATTATAGAAAACAATCTACAAACCCGTTTTAAGGGATTTGATATCAGCAAGATCCCCTACACAGTGGATAAATTCACCTGCAAGGCATGCTCCAACCAGTGCGAGATCAGGCGGGTACGGATAGAGGGAGAGAAAAAACCGCTCTTTTACGGGGGAAGATGCGAGAAGTATGAAATGGACGACCGTAAGGGGAAAGGAGAGGGTATTCCCAACTATTTTGAGGAGCGGGTCGGTATGCTGATGGATGGCTATCAACCGGAAACAAACCCGGATCCGGAAAAAATCACCATTGGAATCCCGCGCGGACTGATGGTCTTCTACCAGCAGTTTCCCTACTGGAGTACTTTCTTTAAAGAATTGGGCTTTAATGTAGTTATATCGGACGAAACCAACAATTCCATCATCAAGAAAGGCCTGACCAAAATAATAGCAGAAACCTGTTTCCCTGTGGAAGTCATGCATGGCCATGTATACGAGCTTCTCGACAATGAGGTGGACTATGTATTTACCCCCTTTATAATCAATTCCAAAGCAGAGAAGGACAATCCCACCTCCAATATCAGCTGCCCATGGGTACAGACGCTACCCTTTATGGTAAGCGCTTCCCTGCCAAAAGAACAACAGGAAAGACTGCTTTCGCCAGCACTTAACTTCCGCTACTACGGGAAAGTGGTGGAGAAAGAGCTTTATGATTACTTCGGAAAACGATTCAAACTGAGCAAAAAGCAGATTGTAGAGGCCATGAAGAAGGCCGATGCAAAGCAGGAGCATTTCGAAGAGCAGGTCAGGGTACGGGGACGTGAAGTAATGGCCTCCCTTCCTGACGACAAAGAGTGTGTAGTCATTATTGGACGCCCTTACAATACCGGCGATCCAGCACTTAACCTGGGTATGGTGGAGAAACTGATTAACCTAGAGGTGCTCCCCATCCCCACAGACTACCTTCCCCTGGAAGAGGAGCATATTACCAGGGATTACAATAAGATGTACTGGCCCAATGGTCAGAAAGTCCTGGCAGCATCCCGGATCATTGCCAGGGATGACCGGCTTCATGGTATTTATATGGGTAATTTCCGGTGCGGACCAGACTCTTTCCTGGCTCACTTTGTGAACGAAGAGATGGCCGGGAAACCCTATATGGAGCTTGAGATCGATGAGCATGGGGCAGATGCCGGGATGATTACCCGGTATGAAGCCTTCCTGGATAGTCTGAGAGGCTCAAAAATAAACTCGGGCAAGAAAAAAGATGTGATTACCCCCAGAGCCATGGTTTCATCTCCTATGAAGGACAGGATTCTCTACTTCCCTTACATGAGTGATGCCTCTTATGTGATGGCAGCTGTTTGCAGAAGCTTTGGAATTGCGTCGGAATCGCTTCCCATGCAGACCCAGGAGGAGGTCGACCTGGCCAGGGAACATACTTCCGCCAGGGAGTGCTACCCCATGATCTGTACCACGGGCAGCTTCCTGAAAAAACTGATGGAGCCGGGCATTGACCCAACCAGGGTCAGTTTCTTTATGCCCGACCATAACGGGCCCTGTCGGTTTGGGCAATACAACCGCTTCCAGAGGGTCCTCTTTGACAGGCTCGGTTTTTCGAAGGCCGAAATTATTGCACCTAGCAATGATGACTCTTATGAGTCTATTTCGGGCGGACATGGTTCCAAATTCCGGCTAAACGCATGGAAAGGATTTGTGGCGATGGATATGATCCGGAAACTGAAACAGGAACGGAAACCTTACGAATTGGTACCAGGAAGTGTTGATAAAATGTATAAGCATGCGCTGGCAGACCTGGTCCGATGTATGGAAAACGGGGCTGACGACCTCACAGACATCCTGGCCGGGATTGCTCATGGATTCACACAAATTCCCCTTTCCAATGGAAAACGAAAACCGGTCATCGCAGTGGTTGGAGAGATCTTCATGCGGGATAACGACTTTTGCAGCGGTCACCTGATCTCCAGGCTGGAAAAAATTGGTGCAGAAACATGGATCGCACCCTTCGCTGAATGGCTCTCCTACTCCACTATTCGCTATACCCGCGACAGCAGGTGGAAAGGAGATTTTAAAGGGGTGATCAAATCCAAGCTGCAAGAGTATTTCCAGGAGCGAATCGCCAAAAAAATTATCAACCCGTTCCATGATATCTTTGACCATGACAAGGAAGTGGCTGTAAAGGATATGCTGAATGCCTGCGGACCCTATGTGCACAGGCACTATGATGGCGATCCCGCCCTCAACCTGGGCACCTCGGCCATCCTGGCGGACAAAGGAATCTCCGGAATTGCCAATATGTTACCCTTTACTTGCATGCCCGGAACCGTGGTGGCCGCAGTCTCAGACCAGCTAAGACAGGATAAGGGGGGTATTCCCTATGTGAATATTGCCTATGACGGACAGGAGGATGCTTCCATTGAACTAAGATTGCAGGCCTTTATGTACCAAGCCATTTTGTACGCAGAAGAGAAAGGTCTTACTAAGGTCGATATTAACCAGCGGGTACTGAACACATAGAATTTTAATAAAATACGTTCTTATAAAAGGATTCAAGCTTAATGCAATATACGGAAGCGATGTTAATCTATACTATCTCATCAGAAAGGCGGGTCTCATGCTTGGAAACTGCCTTGGGATCAAGTTCCAGATCTTCCTGGATTATTTTCCGAAGCAATCCTTTTGGCAAGTCCTGGTTTTTATGAACCGGGACGGTGGTCACTCTACCATCCGGGTATAAAATAACAAGCATGATCATGAAAAAATATTTATTAATTATACTGTTTGCAAGCTTTTTTCTGTCAAAAATCATTCCACAAGCGCCAAGCATATTTAAGCCGCTTTCTTTTGAAGAGGCAGATCAAAAAGCTGATTCCATGCTACAGCTAATGACGCTGAAGGAGAAAATGAAATACATTGGTGGTGACAATATATTCTTTACCAAAGCAATTAAGCGCCTTGAAATTCCCAGTATTCCATTTGTGGATGCCACACAAGGTGTTCGGCTCAACCCGGGAATTCTTCACCCGGGCATGAAAAAACCAGCAAAGAAAACTATAGCTTACCCATCTCCAATACTCCTGGCGGCCACCTGGAACAAAGCTGCTGCCTATCAATATGCACACAGCATTGGTGAGGAATGCAGAGCTGCAGGACTGCCCGTGCTTTTAGGTCCGGGGTTCAACCTCTATAGAAATTCCCAATGCGGTCGAAATTTTGAATACTTTGGTGAAGATCCCCTTTTGGCGGGTAAGCTGATTGAGAGTTTTGTCACAGGACTGCAGGAAACAGGCACCATTGCTACACTGAAACATTTCATTGCCAACCAGACAGATTACTACAGGAGAAGAAGCAATTCCGTGCTTAGTGAAAGAGCACTACATGAAATTTATATGCCTGCATTCAAGTACGGCGTCGATGCCGGAGCCCTTGCGGTAATGACCTCCTATAACCTTGTAAATGGTGAATGGGCCGGTCAGAGTGATTTTGTCATAAACCACCTGCTAAGGGATGAATTGGGTTTTCAGTGGTTGGTCATGACAGACTGGTTTTCAGTCTGGGATGGTGAAAAGTTGATCCATTCCGGGCAAGACCTGGAAATGCCTTTCAGGAAGGCAACAAAGAATGCAGATAAGCTGCTTAAGGAAAAGCGTATAACAGAAGAGGGCCTTGATCGCATGGTGAAAAATATCCTGAGGACGTTAATTGCTGTGGATGCTTTTAACAGAGAAAAGGTGCCCCTTGGGAAGGCGGAATATGATCACCTGGAAGAAGTGGCGCTAAATACAGCAAGAGAAGGCATGGTCTTATTGCGAAATAACAATGAATTATTGCCCATTGACAAATCAAAGAAACAACATATCCTGGCAACAGGAACATATTTAGATAAGTGGGTCTCCGGCAAAGGAGCAGCGCTGGTAAAGGGATATGATCATATTCTACTTAAGGATGCCCTTTTGAATGAATTCGGGAACCAGGTAACTTTTGTAAAGCATCCTTCAAAAGGTCAAATTGAATCAGCCGATATTGTCCTTTTATGCATTGGAACACAGGATGGTGAAGGGTATGACCGTCCTTTTGACCTGCCAAAAAAAGATGAAGAGCTGGTTCAATTTTGCACAAAGTATAATCCAAATACAGTAGTCCTCGTTACCTCCGGAAGTGGAATAAATATGAGTAAGTGGAAATATGTTAGTTCCATTTTGTACACCTGGTATATGGGACAAAACGGGGCTACGGCAGCGGCAGAGATACTCAGTGGAAAAACGAACCCATCCGGAAAGTTGCCCATGAGTATTGAAAAAAGATTCGAGGATTCCCCGGCATTCGGATATATTCCTGAAGGAGAAACGCTTTATGAAGGATTTAAGATGAGGGCAGAAATGAAACATGAGGTATATGACGTACATTACAAGGAGGGCATTTTCGTGGGGTACCGTTGGTATGATGCAAAAGAAATCGAGCCGGAATTTTGTTTTGGCCATGGTCTAAGCTATACCTCCTTTACATATTCAGATCTGGAGGTTTCCACAGAACAATTCTCTACAAATGAAGCTATAGAATTTAAAATAACCGTGAAGAACTCCGGCCCTGTTGATGGAAAGGAAACTGTCCAGGTCTATGTAAGTGATCCGGAATGTTCTGTTCCCAGGCCGGTAAAAGAACTAAAGCAATTTGAAAAAGTCTTCCTGAAGGCCGGTGAAACGAAAAAGCTATCCTTACTACTTGAGCCATCTGCTTTTCAGTTCTGGCACCCGGAATTAAAAACATGGACCACAGAACCAGGAGAATTCGAGATTCTTGTTGGTGCCTCCAGCAGGGACATTCGCTTGAGTGAGAGTATAATTCTAAAATAAACCACTAAGGATTACACCCCGTTTGAGGAGTCGGTAGACCTCGGTTGCGTTAAAAGACTTTTTGATAGGGGTTTCCACCACTATAGCAAAACCGTCAACACTTCCGTCAACACCTTGAATGAAACTAAGTCTAGAATAATTTTGTACTTTTATCATTATGAATTCTTTAGTTGGATCAAATCTTTATTAACAAAGTCCGTTAAAAAATATAACTTAACATAAATCACTATGAAAAAAATCTCAGCCCTCCTCGTTGCAACTCTATTCTTGTTTGCCTGCTCCGGCACACCGGATCAGCCAAAAGAATCATCAAAAGTTGAGTCGGAAACAGTTGATACAGAAGTAATTGTAGATGATACAACTTTTCAATCCCTAGAGAATACAGCAAATGAAATTGCTGATGAAGCAGAAGAACTTGCTACTGAAGTTGAAAACTTAATTGATAACCTGTAAAATGAACCTATAATGAAAAAATTAATAATCAGTTTATTAACTATTTGCATGATCTGTTTTGCGTATGATGCATATGGACAAAAAAAGGAGAAGACCGATAAAGGAAAAGAAAAAAAGGAGAATGTAGCTCCTCAGAAAAAAGAGAAGAAAGAAAAAGAAAAAGGAAAAAAAGGTAATGCTTATGGAAAAGATAAAGACGATCTGAAGGGAAAGGAATTTGGTCAGGTGCGTGCAGCTGAAGCACAGGAGAAAGTTGAAAAATCTGGAGAGAAACTTGATGAGGCTGAAGTTAAGATCAATGAATCTAAAACAAAACTTAAAGATGCTAAAGTTAAGCTAGAGGAGAAAAAAGCGGCAAGTGAGATCACTGAAGAAGAGTTTGAGAAAAAGATGAAAGTCGTTGAGGAATTGGAGAAAAAAAGCGAGGATCTTGAAATGAAAAAGCAAGAACAGGAAAAGATTATTGAAGTAGAAAAGAAGAAGATCACAGAATTAAAAAAAGATGTTGAAGTCAGGGAAATTGAAAAGGATAATGATTGAAGTTATCGGTAAAACTGCATAAACACAAATAAAGAATCCCGCAAGACATTAGTTTTGCGGGATTCAGTTTTTGATGTGTGGTGCCAGCTGGAATTGAACCAGCGACACCAGGATTTTCAGTCCTGTGCTCTACCAACTGAGCTATGGCACCATCATGTTTTGCTTTTAAAAATTACTGCCAACTGTTCCTTAAACAAGTTCAGGATGACTTCGGCACCATCATTTTTGCTTAAAAGCGAGGCAAATTTAACCACATTTTTGAAACCCTCAAACTAATTTGCAAGAAGTTTCTCTTTAGAACTCATCTAAATAGATTAATTGTGAGAGAGTTTATATACTTTTGTGTCCATAATGAAAGAGCAATTTGAAACATATACTTTGCCGAATGGCGTGCGGCTGGTACACAGCAGGAACCGTTCTGAGGTGGCCCACTTTGGGCTGCTGGCACACACCGGCACACGCGACGAAGCAGAGGAAGAACATGGGCTGGCACACTTTATGGAACATATGTTCTTTAAAGGAACGCCAAAGAAATCTGCCTACCAGATTATTTGCCGGCTTGAAGATGTGGGGGGAGAAGTGAATGCCTATACCACAAAAGAAGAAACAGCGCTGTATGCCTCTTTCCTGAAAGGAGACATGCGTAAAGCCATTGAGCTAATCCAGGATATTTTTCTTAATTCTACCTTTTCTCCTAAAGAAAGGAAAAAAGAGGCAGAGGTAATTTTCAGTGAAATACAGAATTATGAGGACACCCCTTCGGAATTGATCTTTGATCATGCCGAAGAGTTGTTGTTTCCCAATCATCCCATTGGTAGAAATATTCTTGGAACAGAAGAGTCACTAAAAAGATTTCAGAATGGCCTGGTAGAAAATTTCAGGCAAGACAATTACTCCACCGATGAAATTGTACTTTGCTCCGTTGGCAATATCTCCTTTAAGAAAATGACTGCGTTTGCTGATCGTTTCTTTGGAGATATACCCTCAAAATCACGCACACGTCAGCGAAACAGACCGGAAAGTGAATTAGGCAAGAAGCTGGTAATGAAAAGAAACACTTTTCAAAAACATTGTATCATCTCTGGTGAGGCCTATTCCTATAAAGATGAAAATCGAATTGCCTTACACCTGCTAAATAATATACTTGGTGGGGCGGGAATGAATTCAAGATTGAATATGGCACTTCGGGAACGACGAGGATATACTTATAGTGCTGAATCACATTATATTACATACACTGATAGCGGGGCCTTAAATATCTATTTCTCGTGTGACAAAGAACGTTTTGAGCAGAGCATGAGCATCACCCACAAAGAGATGGGAAAACTTCGCGAAACGCTGATACCAGAAAAACGACTTCAGGATGCCAGGAGACAATTGCTGGGTCAAATTGCCATCTCTTCCGACAATGGAGAACACCTCATGTTGAGCATAGGAAAAAGCTTCCTGGTATTCAACCAGGTGGACACACTCAAAGAAATAGAACGTAAGCTCGAGGCCATCTCAGCTCAAAAATTACGGGAAGTGGCCAGGGAAATTCTTGAGCCAGCACGATTAAACACACTTATCTACGAATAATGAATTTTTTCGAGTTTCCAATTGCAATAAAAAGATACGCCGAAAATCATACTTCAGAGGAAGACAAAATTCTTCATGAGCTTTACCGAACTACCCACCTGAAAACGATTCATCCACAGATGCTTTCGGGAAAGGTCCAGGGACAATTTCTCAGCATGTTGAGCCAGATGCTCCAACCCAGGACCATACTTGAAATTGGCACTTTCACAGGATATTCTGCTTATTGCCTGAGCAAAGGGCTCTCAAAAGAAGGGGCTATTACCACTATAGAAGTTAATGAAGAGATGGAAGAGATGGTGCTAAATTTTTTCGAGGAAGCGGGAATTTCCGAAAAAACAAATTTACTTATTGGCGATGCCCTGGAACTAATTCCAACGCTGGATAAGAACTTTGACCTGGTATTTATTGATGCTAATAAAGAGCACTATGTTACATATTATGAGCTCTGCATAGAAAAGATACGACCCGGTGGTTTTATGATAGTTGACAATGTGCTTTGGGGCGGAAAGGTCGCAGAAAGCCCAACACAGGATGAGTCGACCCGAAAAGTACATGAATTCAATGAGATTGTAACCAGCGATCCACGTGTAGAAAATGTATTTCTGACCATTCGTGATGGCCTAATGCTAATAAGAAAACGCTATTTTGTTTAAAAAACCGGGGGCATTTCTAAACAATTTCATCGTTTAGAGTGTTATTTTTGTGATATAAAAGAAATAATACATTTAGAGATGGCCGTATATTCAATAAAAGATTTAGAAACACTCTCAGGAATTAAAGCCCATACCATCCGGATATGGGAAAAGAGATATAGTCTTATTGAGCCCCATCGAACCACTACCAATATTCGTTATTACACAGACTGTGAATTAAAGAAGATTCTGAATGTTGCCGTGCTGAATAATCATGGAATAAAGATTTCAAACATTGCCAAGCTCAACGATTCGGAACTGAAAGATGAGATCATGCGTGTGTCAGATGCCAATCCTGATCTGGATCATGCCATTGACTCCCTGCTCATTGCAATGATTGATATAGACGAGATAAGATTCAGCTCTATCATCGCCAAATCTGTTTCAAAGAAAGGTTTTAAAGATACCTTGGTCGAGGTTATTTATCCCTTTTTAAACAGGATCGGGGTCATGTGGCAAGCAGGAGACGTGAATCCTGTCCAGGAACATTTTGTCTCAAACTTAATCAGGCAAAAAATAATCGCGGCCGTTGATGGTATATCCAATGGTTTTAGAAAAGATGCACAAAGCTTTCTCTTGTTCCTTCCTGAAGGGGAATGGCATGAGATCGGATTATTGTTTGCATCCTATTTGATTAAGGAAGCAGGGCATAAGCTTATCTACCTGGGGCAGTCTGTTCCCTATTCTGATGTGCTGGCTACTGGTGCAACAAATCACGTCGATCATCTTCTGCTGGGAGGAACAACATCACAGGTTGAATTCAATTTTATTAACTACCTGAAAGACCTGGGAAGCGCCTTCCCAGATAAAAAGATTCTTTTCTTCACCCGCTTCAAAGTCGATGATTCCGGTCAACTGCAAAAAAATCTCCACCATTTGACTTCTGTTCCTGATCTTGTAGAGTATTTAGAGAAATTAGGGTAGCATATTTCATCAAAAAACTATTCTGTTAAACTTTTTCACCTCCCGGGTAAACAAATTTGCATAAAATCGCAATTTAGATTTATAGGATATTTGTATCCTTATTTCTTTTATTCATAGGCAGCGAAGCGTTTGTTCTTATTTAGAATAGCACTACTATCAATGGTTAGGGACCTACAGCCATTTGTTTTTTGTTCAATCGTATTGTATGTTTGTTAAACAATTATTACGAAATGCACCCAAAAATTAACTAGCATGACATCAATAGAATTTAATACCAAACTGATCCGTATGGAGGAGAGACTTGAAAGATTTGCATTAAGTTTAACTTCTGACAGGGAAGCGGCAAAAGATTTGCTACAGGAGACATTCGTGAAGGCGTTGTCGTCAAAAGATAAATTTATTGAATTCACAAATTTCGATGCCTGGACTTATACAATAATGAAAAACACTTTCATTAATAACTACAGGAAAGCAGTTAGACAGAATACTATAGTAGATCAAACTGAAGATTTGTATTACCTGAACAACTCAAAAGAGTCAACATACATTAAGCCTGATTCATTATATCAGCACAAAGAAATTTCAAAGCATATCGATGCTTTACAGAACGAATTGAAGGTTCCGTTCCTAATGCATACAGAAGGTTATAAATATAAGGAGATCGCTGAAAAGCTGGATCTTAAAATAGGAACAGTGAAAAGCAGGATCTTTTTCACAAGAAAAAAATTAATGGAGTCTCTTAAAGATTATGCAGTAGACAGAATAAGCGCATAAAGCGTCCGCAAGCTCTGAACAAGCGAGAAAAGTTTCATATAAACCGCTTGTTCAACATAGGTTAATAATATTAAATCCAGGGTATAATTAATGCCCCGGATTTTTTTCGTCCAGAGTCGAGGGCTTATACCAACTTAATAATCTGATCGCGGTAGAAGCCCAGTGTATTATAATCAATTTTATTTCTCAGGTATACTTCGATTGGGATTCCTACATCGGCGATATAGAGATCATATTCGTCGATATGATTCAGGAGGATAGTTTTTGGTGCGGCAATGGTAAGCACCTTGTCTGCCTTGAAACGTACAGAATTTCCTTCTTCAGAAATGCCTGTTGGAATGTCTAAAGAAATTCTTATCGCTTCAATATTATTCATCGTGGATATTAGTTCCGAAACTTTATCAGGTAGCGGAAGCCGCTGGGAAAAACCAAAAAGACAATCCAGTATAACATCATACGCTTCTTCCATTACTTTTTCGACCCCATAAGAGATGGTTCGGCTAAGCTGATCGTTAACTAAATCGTGCGCTGGTCTCATGGGAAGCTGAAGATGTACCTTGTATCCCCATGCTTCCAAACGCCTGGCAGCCACAAGTCCTCCTCCTCCATTATTACCATGACCTGCCGCAACCAGTACTTTTGAGCCAGGTTTTGCCACGCTTGCCGTCAATCGGGCCAATTGTGTGCCAGCGCTTTCCATCATGAGTTCTACCGGAAGATGGTAGTTGTTCACTGCATAGTAATCCATCTCTTTAAATGCATCCAGAGATAGTGTTCTAATCTTGTTCGCCTCTACTTCAGGGAATGCCATAGTTTCAAATTTGTTTGGATTGCGGATTCAATCTCTACACAAATAAAAGCAATTGTTAAACGCAAATCAAGTAAAGAGGAGGATGATGATGGAAGACGGTGGGTGTCGATGGATGGATTGTGTCTCGACTTTGCCTGACAGTTTCTTCAAAAAAATTTCTATTTTTGCCAGATGATAAAACCAGATTCCAACCGACTGATTTGGGGAATACTCTTCTTCGCGTGGAGCTGTTTGATTATTCTTTTCTCTGCCCTGCCTGATGATGGCCTTGTAAAGCTAGGCAGTGAAAACTCAGATTTTCGATGGGATTACCTTGAACATTTGTCAGTTTTTACCCTCTTTTCTTTTCTCCTCTTGCAATGGAGAAATGCTGATCCGGTAAGAAAGCGAATTTACCTGCTTTTTATTTCAGGTATATTATTCGCCTCTTTAACCGAATTATCTCAACTCTTTATAGAGAGTCGTAGTTTTAACTATGTAGATCTTCTCTTTAATTTTGCCGGACTTCCCCTCGGAATAGTTTTCATCCAACTATTTCACAAAATCTTTCCTCGCTCTTCTACTTAATTGTTTCCTGGTATTGAGCATCCACAACGGCAAAAGCAGCCATGTCTACAATTTCCCTTACAGAACTTTCCATCTGAAGAATATGAACAGGTTTTCCGATTCCTAATAAGATCGGTCCCGTAACCTGGGATTCTCCAATTTCCTGCATCATTTTATACGCAATATTTCCAGAACTCAGGTTCGGAAAGATAATGGTATTCACCTGCTTATCACCTAGTTTGCTGAATGGGAATTTCTTTTGCCGAAGCTCCGTGTTCAGGGCATAATTCATCTGCATCTCTCCATCCACGCAAAGTTTGGGGTGCTCCTTGTGAAGAAACTCCACGGCCTCTCTTGTCCTTGAAGGACTGCCGTCTTTAATAGTGCCAAAATTAGAATATGAGACCAGGGCAATAACCGGTTCAATATTAAAGTTCTCCACGGCCTCGGCTACTAACAGGGTAGTAGCAACCAGTGTTTGTGTAGAAGGTTGGAAATTCACCGTAGTATCAGCAAAGAAAAAGGTTCCTTTTTTTGTCTGTACGATATACATTCCGGCAATATGATTTTTTTCATTGTTTGTACCGGTGATTTGAATCGCAGGTTTGATCACATCAACATACTTACTGGAAAAGCCGGATAAAAAGGCATCAGCATCCCCCATCTCCACCATCATTATTCCAAAATTATTAGGGAGAAACATCTGACGATAGGCATCCTCATAAGTCATCCCTTTCCTTTTTCTTTTTTCAAACAATCTTTTCGCATATTTTTTCCTCATCTCATCACCCTTCGGACATCTCTGTTCTATGATCTCCACACCTTCAAGCTCCAGGTGATATCCCTCAATCAGGCCTTCGATTTTCTCTTTATCTCCCAACAAAACCGGCTCAGCAATTCCATCGTTCATAATGGTTTGGACAGCTTTCAGCATCTCGTAATTTCCTGCTTCTCCAAAGACCAGTTTTTTAGGATTCTGCCTGGCTTTTGCCCTCACTTCTCTGAGTAGTTGATTGTCAATTCCCATACGCTTCCTAAGCGCCTCTTTATATTCATCCCAATTTTCTATTTTAGTGCGCGCTACCCCTGAATCCATAGCAGCTTTAGCTACAGCTGGCGCCACATGATATATGAGTCTTGGATCAAGCGGCTTGGGGATAATATACTCTCTTCCAAAAAATAGATTCTGGGTTTTGTATGCTTTATTTACTGTATCCGGCACGTCTTCTTTAGTCAATTTTGCCAGAGCGTAAACAGCCGCGATTTTCATCTCTTCATTGATACTTGTTGCTTTTACATCCATCGCACCGCGAAAGATGAAAGGGAAACCAAGTACATTGTTGATCTGGTTTGGATAGTCAGACCTCCCTGTAGCAAAAATGATGTCTTTCCTTGACTTCATGGCTTTGTCGTAAGATATTTCCGGATTAGGATTTGCCATGGCAAAAACAATGGGATCTCTTTTCATAGACTGCAGCATCTCAGGGGTCAGCACGTCTGCGACTGATAAACCAAGAAATACATCTGCGTCACGTATAACTTCTTCAAGGTTATTTGCATCAGTATCTCTTACGAATAATGCTTTATATTTATTCAATCCGGTTCTTCTTGTATTCAATACTCCACGGCTGTCGCACATGAATACATTTTCCTGTTTCACACCCAGCAAAACGTACAACTTTGCACACGAAATAGCTGCTGCTCCTGCGCCATTAACCACAACCTTAATATCCCCGAGTTTTTTATCCACCAACTCAACTGCATTGATTAATCCAGCTGCAGAAATAATTGCCGTTCCGTGTTGATCGTCATGAAACACTGGTATATCACAAATCTCCTTCAGCTTTTCTTCTATTTCAAAACACTCCGGAGCTTTAATATCTTCAAGGTTTATTCCACCAAAAGTTGGAGTAATAGCCTTCACCACCTTGATAAATTCTGTTGGATCTTTCAGGTCTACTTCAATGTCAAAGACATCGATATCTGAGAAAATTTTAAAGAGCAAGCCCTTTCCTTCCATAACAGGCTTTCCCGCCAGTGCGCCAATATCTCCTAGCCCCAATACAGCTGTACCATTTGAAATTACCGCAACAAGGTTTCCCCTGGCTGTGTATTTGTAGGCATCATCAGGATTCTTCTCAATATCCAGACAAGGTTCTGCAACACCCGGTGTATAAGCCAGCGAAAGGTCAATCTGGGTACTGTGTGGTTTTGTTGGAATTACCTCAATTTTTCCCGGTCTTCCGGTACTGTGGTAGTTTAACGCATCTTCTCTAGTAAACTTTGACATGATGGAGTTTTTATTATTAATGAAACAAATATACCATTCAGATAATCTGAAATTTATGCTGACGGACATGTAATGAATGTTTTTTTCTACATATGTAAGATATTTCACTTTTTGAGGTATTTAGAAATCAAAATCCCAGGTAATTCTGGGTAATTTCCCTAAGGTGCTGAAAGCCCCCTGAACAAAATCAAAAAAAAATCACAAAATCAAAGACAACTATTTCGCACTCTTAGTTGTTTATTACAAAAGACATGTATTTATATATGTTTATATATTCATAATAAATCAAAAGCCATGAAACTTTTAATTGCCATTATTCTTACATTTTTCAGTTTTTCCCTGATGGGGCAGGCCACCAGCGGAACAGTTGATATATCTGTTACCACCCTTGATAACAATGCGAAATACCACCCAGATCATGTATTAGCGATTTGGATAGAGGATGATGCAGGAGCATTTGTAAAAACGCTCAAAAAAATGGGAAACGGACGAGATAATTACCTTTTAACATGGAATGCCAAGTCCGGAGGAAGCACCACAGATGCCATAACCGGACCCACCTTGAGTACACACACAACTCACAATATATCATGGGACTGCAGCAATACAAGCGAAGGTGTAGTTGAAGACGGTTCTTATGCTGTCAGGGTAGAGTACACTTCAGCAAACTCCCAGGGACCGATTACCACTATTAACTTCATCAAAGCGGCTGATGAGTTTACCTTCCAGCCGGCAAACGAAACATATTTCATAGATATGGACCTGGTATACACTCCAGGGTCCACCACAGGAATAGATGCTGAAGCTGTATCATACAAGCTTTCTGCTTATCCAAATCCTGCCAGTGAACAAGTATCAATTAACATGACTATTCCTTCTGAAAGGAGCACGTCAATTAAAATTTACCAGTCGGATATGAGGTTGGTAAACGTCCTTTGGGAAGGAAGCCTTTCTGCCGGAGATCACCGTTTTATCTGGAATCTAAGTTCTTCCAATGGAAGAAAAGTTGCTGCCGGAACATATTTTTTAGTAGTAAACGGAACTAATCACTTGTCAACCAGACAGATCATAGTGAAATAAATAAAAAATTCTTTTATTCTGAAAATTGAAATTGTTTTGCAGAATTCAATTTTCGATTATATATTTGCAGTCCGAAACTTGCAGGAATAGCTCAGTTGGTAGAGCGCGACCTTGCCAAGGTCGAGGTCGCGGGTTCGAATCCCGTTTCCCGCTCGTAATTTTTACCACCTCCTTCGCGGGGGGTGGTTTTTTTATGAGTTCCCCCGGTGATGTGGAAGACATGATGAAGGTGCTCACAGAATAAAGAAAAAATAACTCTTTTGTAATTAGATTTTTTAGCTAAATTTGCACCGCGTAAAGCGAAAGCTCTACCACGTTGCCCGAATGGCGGAACCGAAAGACCGAAGGGATTGAGCTCCCGCCATTCCCGTGAAAACGCTGAAGAGTTCTTTATTGCAGATTTGATAGAATAGTATCTACCAACATAATGTTGCCCGAATGGCGGAATTGGTAGACGCGCTGGACTTAAAATCCAGTGGCCAGTAATGGCCGTGCCGGTTCGATTCCGGCTTCGGGTACTTTAGCGGACAGCTTCAATTTTTTATGAAGTTGTCCGTTTTTATTTTTCGCTTGTCTCTTATTGCAAATTAAATGAAGCCCTGGGGTTGATATTTTGATTTCAATTGGAACGAAAAAGAGGTATAGGATAATACACCTTAAAATGCTTTCCTCCTTTAATACAAAATAATATTTCGCATCATTTCCAGGTCATGCTTCATAGCCGAAATCACTATGTCGGGAGACTCTGTCAACACTTTTGCTCCTTTCTCCGCTCCTCCGATAGGATATTCAAGATGGAGTGTAAAATCGCCTTGGATATCTAATTCTTTAATAATTTGAAAGTAACGCTTGAAATCCACCATGCCATCTCCGATCTGAACATTAAATGGTTTCCATTTCCCATTCGTTTCCTTCCAGACAAAATCTTTCACATCAAAGCTATTAATCCTATTTGCCAGGTATCTCATACCCACAGGCCAGGAACTCCCACCTTCAACAGTTGCGTGGCGAATGTCATAGCGAATCCCGACATATTCAGGATTAACTCCATCCAGCATAAGTCCAATATCCCATACAGGCCCTCCCACCATCTCACCAGCATGATTCTGGATCAGTTATAGCGGTTGTAATTCGGTCTGCAAGTAGTCCGTTTTTATTTATTTCACGGATTGCCTTAGGAAGATCTTGCCGTACCCTTTCAGGAAGAACATGTCCGCCTGGACGAACAGTTAAATCAACTCCATCAAATCCAACCTCCATGGCTGTTTTGGCCATTTGTTCATATTCAAGCCATTGCAGGTGCTTGGAAAAAATGTATATTTTTCTGTCTCCAATTCTTGAATATATAGGCACCGGAATCCCACCCAATAAAGCTGGTAAACCAGTAAGCGAAATTACCCCAGAAATTGCAGAAACTGATTTTATAAAAGATCTTCGGGAATTCATTATTTAGTATTTATTATAGCAGAACTAATTTAAACAATCCAACCGAACCAACCAAAACCGAGCCTATTCATTTTTTTGTAGATATATATGAACCCATAAATAATGAAAGCACTCAAGAGAATAATTGAAGAAACCGACACTAAAGCAGGAAAAGTGAATACTGATTTATAATTATAATATGCTAAAATTGAAAAAGAAATCGATTTTTGGGTGGCTCAGTTTAAACGGAATATCCACCTGATCAAAAAAGGACACAGCTGATTATCATAATACAATCAGATAATATCCATTATGGAAAATCTGAAAAACTGCTTTCGGAACAGACCTAAGTTCAGGATGTCATTTATGTTATTTGGTAAACCCTGATACTCCATTCAATCTCCTCATTCGTAAAGTTCAAATATTACCATATCTTTACCTCAAGTGTTTAGTTAAATTTTGAATAAAAAAGCAACGAACATGAAGAAATTATTGGTTGTAATACTTACTGTAACAGGACTTATAGCTTTCTCATGTGATGATATTGATGTCACTGCCAATTTCAGTAATCTAACATCCAACATCTGGGCTGCAGACAGCCTTCTTGCAAACGGTGTTAATGCTGGTGGTCCCGGAGAATTACTTGAAGATTTTAATGGAATTTTACTTTTTAATGAGGATGGAACTGGTACTTTCGGAGTATATGAAGGAAGTTGGTACTTTGCTTATGAAGAGACACAAATAGTGCTCTCTTCTGACTCGCTGATAATGCCTCTGACAGCAATTATTGAAGAACTTACAGGTGTCTCTCTAAAAATGACAACCGTCTTTCCTAATATTAATTATCCCGATAATCCTACTAACATTCGTATGACTTTTAAGGCAGAGTGATGCGTAATATACTGATAATAAGCTTTCTAAGTCTTTCTATTATTGCCTTTGGGCAGGATAATGCTGCATTTATTAATGGTAAAGTATATGATAATGAGACTAATAAAGTCCTTATAGGTGCAAATATTATCTATGGTAACGGTTTAGGTACCATTAGTGATAATGAGGGTAATTTTAGTATTGAACTCAAATCAGGCAAGTGGAGAATAACTTTTAAGTACATAGGATATATTACTGAATCGAAATCGGTTAACCTAAATCAAGGTGATACTCTTCTTCTGGATATGGGGCTTAGGCTTGCATTAAATGAAATTGACCAGATAGTTATCAGTGCCAATAAAGTTGAACAGAAGTTATCCGACTTAACGGTATCCATGACCCTGGTTAAGCCCAATTTCCTGAGCAACAATCACATTACAGATTCTCAGGAACTCATCAATAAAATATCCGGAATTGAAGTTCTCGACGGACAGGCCTCTATTCGTGGGGGAAGTGGATTCAGCTACGGTGCAGGAAGCAGAGTAATGGCTCTTATAGATGGACTCCCCGTTGTCTCTGCTGATGCAGGAAATATTAAATGGCAGTTCTTGCCACTCGAGAATTTGTCTCAGATAGAGATCATTAAAGGAGCTTCCTCTGTTTTATACGGTTCATCAGCCCTGAACGGAGTTATTAACTTCAGGACAGCTGAACCTGGAATTGAACCCAGAACAAAGTTTATTGCTGAGACCGGTATATTTGGACAGCCAGCCAGAAAAGAATGGATGTGGTGGAGTTCACCCCGGATATATACAAATGCTTCCCTATCACATCTGAGGAAAATTGGAAATACTGATTTTGCTATAGCCGGTAGCATGTTGCTTGATAATGGATATAGAAAGTTAAATGATGAAAAACTGGGACGTTTTAGTATTCGTCTTAAGCATCATAGCGAGAAGGTTGAAGGTTTTAAATTTGGTATCAATTTGAATAGCGGGATGACCCAAAAGACTGACTTCATACTTTGGGAAGATGCAACTTTCGGAGCACTCAAGCAGAGCGAATCAACAGCAAATGAACTCAATGGTTCCTTTCTTGCCATAGATCCTTATGTTGTTTTCAGAAGAGCTGACAGAGCAAATCACGATCTGCGCATGCGCATTCAATACACATCAAATAAATTCCCGAATGGAAATCAAACCAATAGTGATGCAATTTCATATTATACAGAATACCAGTATCAACATAATCTGGGCAGATTTATAAAACTGAATCTTGGATTGTCGGAGAATTATAGTAAAGTGTTTTCAAATTTTTATGGCGATCACAATGCTGTGAATGTTGCAGGATATAGCCAGATAGATGTAGAAACCCAAAAAAGAATCAAAATTGTTGCCGGGGTTCGGGTGGAACAGAATATTCAAGATGGAAATCCAGACAAACCTGTTCCTATTTTTAGAACAGGACTAAATTATAAGCTGGCTGATTATACCTTTATGAGAGCTTCATTTGGACAGGGATACCGGTATCCTTCAATCGCCGAGAAGTATGCTTCTACAAGCTTAGGATCTGTAAAAGTATTTCCTAATTATGAAGTACGCCCCGAGTCAGGATGGAATTCGGAAATTGGTGTTAAACAGGGCTTATTATTCGGTAATATCAATGGTATGTTGGATCTTGCAGCTTTTTATTCTCAAAATCGTGATATGATAGAATATGTCTTTGGCTTGTATCCCGATCAGGAAACAGGAATTTTTGATGTTGGATTTAAAGCTGCAAATATTGAACATTCCAGGGTGTATGGAGCAGAATTGGAATTCAGTCTTAATCACTCTTCAGGACTTTTCAACAATAGCCTCAGTGGTGGATATGTTTTTTTATATCCAGTTGAATTCAATCGCATAACAAATGTAAATACAGATGAATTCTTAAAATACAGACGAAAGCATTCAGCAAGTTTGGGTTGGAATACAAGAATCGGGAATTATGAATTGGGATTAATTTTCTATGCTAAATCCAGGATACTGGAAATTGATAATGTTTTTGTCAGCGAGGTGTCAAGAGAAGTCATTTTACCGGGATTTTATGATTATTGGAGAGATAATAACAGCGGATATATACTTTCTGATCTCACTTTAGGTTTCAGAATATCCGAACAAATTAAATTATCTCTTGCCATTAAGAATGTCTTTAATACTGAATATATGGGACGCCCCGGAGATATTATGCCCCACAGAAACTTCAGTATACGGTTAAGTGGAGTGTGTTGAAATTTTTGGAATATTTTTTGTTACTTGGATACTTGTGGTAATGCTTGACACAATCACACTGTAGAATGCACACCGCTCATATCCAGAAATACAAAATCACATGAATAAAAATACTTTTTTTATTATTCTCTTTCTGCTACCGGGTTTGCACTTAATTTCACAAACCATAGTAGCTCCTAACTATATTCTAAAATCACACGAAACTCTTGATATAGTGAAGGTCGTCCGCAATGAAGAGGGTACAATATTTCAGATGTCAATAAGAAATGAAAGAAATGAAGGGGGCAGCTTTTGCATTGATGAGAATACAGAAATTATTGCAAATGATAAATCTTATAGAATTCAAAGAATTGAAAATATTCCAGAATGTCCAAGAACCCACAAATTCGAATCAATCGGAGATACACTCACATTTTACCTGTATTTCCCCCCTATTCCTAATAACACAAAGATCATTAATATTGTTGAAAACTGTAAAGATAATTGTTTTCGATTCGTAGGATTAATCATCGACGAAAACCTCAATATTGAAATGAATCTTGCTTTCAATTACTTTGAATCAGGGCTGTTATCTCAAGGATTATTGTCCTATAAAAACCTACTTAAAAAATATGAGAATCAGGAGCCTGCATTGGAAGGCCTCTTCTATTTTTACATTATCACAATTCTAAGAGAAATGGATCATGAAGAGGAAGCTATAAAGTGGTTAGAGCAATTCCAACAACAAAATCTTCAAGGAAGTCAATGGGTTCATGATAAGTTAAGTAACTAAAAAAACCGCACTGGAAATTCCAATGCGGTTTTCAGTAAATTTTAAATTTGATCTAGAAACTAAAATCAAGACCTACAGCTACAAATATATTGCTTTTGGTATATGATTCAATAACGGGAATTACAGTTCCGGTAGCTTTAAAAATATGCTCTATTGTGGCTTCACCATCAACAAACATTGTATTTCCAAATCCGAGGTTTAACATGATGTTATCAGAGATAATATATGCTCCACCTATTCCAATGGTACCTGAAGTCAAACTATAAGAAAGGTCGCTCTGGTAATCATTGTTCACACCTGTTTTTGCATATAGGAATCCTCCACTTAAGAGAATCTTCTCACCTACACCATATTCAAGGCCAAAAGCAACTTCAAAGAAATTATTTTCAATTACTTCACTATTTTCGACATATACATCGTCAATCTTTTTTCCATAATCAGCAGCTTTGTCGAAATAGTAATGTGTTCCAAAAGAAGCTGACAACGCATCTGTAATCCGATAATCGACTCCAACGGAAAGCATCGCAGGCATATCTCCTCTGAAAGTTTCTCCGTTAGGGAATAAAGTTACCGGAGTTCCGTCTTCTTCAAAAGAAGTTATTATCTCCTGAGTTGTATTATTTGTGAATTCGAGTTTTGTTGCGAATTCATACTTAATACCAATATTCAGTTTATCATTTGGGGAAATATTTATACCAACGATAGGTGTTATACCAGTAGCAGTTTGCTCTGTCTCAGCAGTTTGGTTGCCCAACAAGATTGCTGTAGCACTATTTTGTCCGGCAATACCAGTATATGTTCCCTGTGCTTGAGCAAGCGTCATTCCATCAATAGATGCTTGGGGAACACCAAAAGCAAGAAGTCCGCCTTCCAATGTAGCTCGTTGTATGGCTGTAATAGCTCCAGCACCTTCTGCTTCCGCAAAAGTAAGAGCCCCAACAGGAGCAATTAGAGGTTCCATGCCTGCAGCAGCTCCGGAAGCTTGTGCAGCCAGATCTGTAAAAATACCATCTGCACGCATCCATGTTCCAGCTCCCATATCGAGTTCAATATCGGTAAGATAGCCGTCATAGGTATTTTTCGCAGTAACATACCGCGCTCCCCCATATACAGAGATCATATCATTAATCTTGTATGAAACACCTGCCTGATAACCAAAGAAAATTGATGATCCCTCAAAATTCGTGTTAAGGCGATATGCAGATGCTCCCTGCGAAGCAAGTGAGGGAACAAGATCTGATGGTCCCATTTCAAATGAAGGAAGGCCATCTTCAAAAACAGCACCACCACCACCACCAACTGGATTAAATCCAAAGGAGAAAGCAAAATTTTCCATTTTATAAACTGCAAAAACTGTAGGGAATAAAGGAGCAGAAACATTGCCAATATACAGAGGGTTATTAAGATTGGCATAAGAGCTTGTTACCTCTTTTGTTTGAAAAATTGACTGATTTGAAAATGAAAAATGAAATCCATTTTCCATTTTCATCAATCCTGCCGGATTAAAATAAACTGCATCAATAGAAGTTGAAGCATCTCTGGCTGGAAGTCGAACCCAGGTCGCACTCTGATTTGTATTTGTAACTAATCCTCCTGCGAACATAGTTACAGAAAACAAAATGATAACAGCAAAAGATAATAATTTTTTCATAATTTTTTATTTTAGTAAATACTAACCTTCTACCTATAATATTCATAAAAAATATCTTTCCTAGAAGACTATTAAACTAATTAGCTGTGCACGAATATAAAATTATTCATCAGAAACATTATACTTTTTTTCGAATATCTCTAAATATTAATTTGGTGTATTTATATTTCCAGAAGTGTTAAGTGTTGTATACGTGGATGTTAGATGAGATTTAAAATGTGAAAAACGATGTGCTTTTTTTCGAATCATTTAATAGGATGTCTATGCCCGAAGAGGACCAGTCTACATTAAGTATAAGAAAAAGATCCCTGAGCGATAATGAGTTCGGGTTAGCTCCGGTTTCGGGTACATAAATTAACAAGTAAAGCCCTGAATATGATATTGTTCGGGGCTTTTTAATTCCTCAGCCTTTTTATCCAGTTGATAGCCAGCTTTATCCATTGATCTGTTCCGTCTTCTTTTCTACCCAGACCAAAACCATGGCCACCTGTAGGGAAGAGATGAACCTCGTTTGGAACCTCATAGGTACGCAAGGCTTCCGCATAGAGTGTAGTCTCCTTATAATGACAGGTTTCATCATCCAGCGAGTGGACTAAAAAGGTTGGTGGATTATTTTGATTTACTCGTTCGATCAAATTATTTTCTTCAAACTCTATCGGTGTCATTTTTCTATGGTACAAGTCTTTCTCCAGCCATTTTATGTTTTCTTCATTCAGGCGGGGGCAGCCATAGACAAGAAGTGCAAAGTCTGGACGCTGCAAATTTTTAGAGCAGGCGAATGCAGATAAATGTGCTCCTGCTGAGAACCCCATTACTCCAACTTTGTTTTTAATAAGCCCATACTTATCTGACATCTCGCGCATCATTTCCAGGGCTCTTTGCAAATCTGTAATTGGGAGGAGTTGAGGTTGATTGGATGATTCTTTGAGTGGCAAGCGATATTTCAAAACGGCCGCTGTTATACCATTGTCAGAAAGGACCCTGGCTACATCATGCCCCTCATGATAGATCGCTTCAAGTGTGTACCCGCCTCCGGGACAAATGATTACTGAATACCCGCTATTTTCACCTTTGGCAGGATAAACAGTTAGTTCAGGAATTGTCACATTCAATGCACACTTTGTCCCCCATGCTTCTTTTTCGTATTCCTTTATATTGTTATCCTTGTGGTAAGGCATCATTCCCTCTTCCCACAGCTCATATTTATCTTGTGAGAACAAAACCACTGAAGTACATAATAGGAGGCATATAAACTTTGCTTTCATGTTTAAGGAATATCAATTTTATTCATCTCAATAAGATCATAATCTACAGTAGCATTATGTTCTGCTAAGAGAATTACATCCAGCTGCCAGGTGCCACTTGTAGCTTTTTCCGTGGTGATTTCGAATTGTTGCCATTCGTCTGTCAGTGGAATGGGTTTGATCTTGGAATAAATGGTGTTTTGTGCCTGATCTCGAAATTGGTATTTAAGAATTCCCTGGCTACCGGAACTAGCTTTTGCCCAGACCTTCACTTCAAATTGCTCATTGGCTTGTGCATCAACTGATTGATGAACGCCGTACCCCTGCGAGCAACGGACAAAAGCGTTTCCTTCTTTTGCTTCACCTGCATTCTCAACCCAACGAGCACTACTTTTGTTTTGATCCGGACGCCAGCCATCCGGACGTATACCTAAAATGGATGATTCGAATGAAGGATTGCCCAAAACACCTTTTTCTTCAGGTATAGAAGAATATGGAACAGTTTTAGCTTCCCATCCCATGGTATTTGCAAGATGTTTGCTAAGGATGCTTGCAAAACCAGCGTGTTCAGAAATAACGGCATGGTCTTGCCCCCAAAGCCATGGAAATTTCACAAAGGAGATATTGTTATCACCTTTACTGTGAAATTCCTGTACAACATCTGCAATATAATCTGTAGGCTCACCATAGGCCCATCCGTATGAGTTGGCTAACACAACATGGGCATCAGGATATACGGGGCGTAATTGCGTACTTACAAAGCGATGCCAGGCAGCTTTTATTTCTGATTGGGATGCATTGTTATAATAGTCGTTTGCCCCTAAATTTATCACAATAACATCAGGCTTTTTCCCAAGGTTGTTAATGTTAAAGTCCCAAGAATTACTATTTGGTGAGTTGGTATAAATATGAATCTTGTTGTAATAATCAGTAAGGTCCTGACTACCCATTCGGTCTGTTATACCAAAACCTCCGGCAGCATTGTTGACCCATTCTGCCTCTAGTGAACGTGCTGTAAATCCTGGATAAGTAAAATAGCCCTCTGTATCAGCATCACTCCCCTGGTCCTTATCATTCCATGCGCTCCACCCGGAAGGATTTGAGTCGCCATAGTATTCTATCAAACGTGTTTTTTTTGCCGGTAGTGGCAAAAGCTCTCCATCCGGAATTCGAAAATCCTTGAAATGAACTACACCCCAACATTCATTCTGTTTTACAATTTCAACAGTATGTTCTCCTTCACTAAGGTCTTTAAAAATGGTGTATTCTTGTTCTGCTTTTTCGACCCGGATAATTTGTCGTGAATAGGGATCTGCATTTTCATCTGTAATGATGTAAAGATAGCTATACCCATTGCCACCAAAATTTTCAGCAGAAAAGGTGGCATAGAGAGATGTTCCTGTAAACTTTACTTTGATTGAACTTCCCGGAGTGCTAAAGCTGCACAAATGACCCGCTCCAAATTCCACCCGGCCCCGGTATTGGATCAGCGAATAATCGAGTGTTGGTGGGTTCTCTGTTTTATTGATCTCGCCATTATCTTCAGAACAAGATGAACAGGCGCTTAGGACAAGAATAAATAAAATCGGTAGCAGTCGTATCATTATTTTGTAATTACATAAGTAGTTATGGATAAAGGTGCAAGATCTATTTCATCGCTCACTTTTTGTACTCCAATAAGTTTTAATTCTTCAGTGTCAGAAGTGCGATAGATTTTCATAGACTTATCTTTCCAATCATCACCAATATTTAAAGAACTTGTATATTCCCAATTGTTATAATTGATCATCACGACAACAATTTTATCATTTGCCTCTGAGGCGAAAGCTGAGGTCATAACCCGGCTATAAGTATAATTGTCAGTGTTGGTTTTTCCAAATAGCTGAGAAGTGTTCACCCGATACATCCCCTTGTCAATAAAACGAGAATAATTACCCAAAGCATAAAGCATTTTTGAGGTGTAGATATGGCCATCTGTTTCTGATTTATCAATATATATCAAGCCATCCTTGTAATCGTATGGGCTAACTGCCAACCACCATTGCCACGCTGAGGCATTGGCAACAGTCAAATCATAATGAATCACGCGCGCCATGTATAGCGCCGGAGATATCCCCAAATCCCTGCCATTGCCCTGTATCTCTTCATAATTCATTATGCAAAACTCTGTCATTGCATAACCATTTACAGATGAAGTGGATTCTATTTTATCCCAAAGGGCTACTCTTTGAGGAATAAGCTCGCTTTGATCTGTACTCCAATAGCTATGCCCTGCTATGTTATGTGAAATATTTGACAAATTCGAAAGCGTGTTGTTACCAGCACCATAAAACTCTTCAATCTGGTTGTCTTTGGAGCTTTTATCTGTATTATCATCATACAGATATTCAATATTGCCCGCTTCTGTCAATTCTATCCTGGTGCTTATATTCGCCTCTAACAGTTTCGCGCTAATACTGTTGGTCAATTTGCTTATTTCTCCATTCTCATATGGGCAACCTTCCTGCCCTCCATTCCAATCCCACTGTGGTTCATTTAATGGACTTATCAGGTCAAAATCTATTTCTTCTTCATGCTTAAAATGCTCCAGGACCTTAACTAAGAAATCTGAATAATCATCATATTTTTCCTCAGCAAGGTTAGAAATGCCTGCAAGGGAAGTGTTTGCTTTTCCATTCTTAGTAAGTTGAACAGGAGGACTGTTTACAAATGCGATAAAATTCTTCACACCTCTTTCCTTAGCCGCCTGAAGAAACCAACGCTGACCGCTTTGTTGATTCCAATCATAAATACCGTCATTTTGCAAAAAACCTTCTGTTCTACGCCATTCGTCCCCTATGTTGCTTTGGTTTCCTTGTGACATTGAACCAGCACCAACATTGAATCGCCAGGTATTAAGCCCAATACCTCTTGGTTTTTCAAGCTCGTCCATTTCCCTGGAAAACAACAAGGTGGCTATCTTATTGCGCTTCTCATCAGGCCAGTTGCCTACATACTGAACAGACCAGGCATCTGAGGCTCCAAAGCCTTCAATCTCCTGGAAACGCTGTGTAAGGTCAATGAATACAAGGCCTTCATCCGGTAGATCATTACCTGAAGGGGGTTTATCTCTACAGGCTACTCCAAAAAGTATCGCCAGCAAAAATATGATATGAATTGTATATCGAATGATGTTTTCCTGTACTTAATTGTTAATTAATAATTGGGATTTTGCTCCAGCACAATACCTTCTCCTTCGGAGAGGTCTATTTGACTTTGAGGAATTGGGAATACCATGTGTTTTTCAGGATCAAAAAGTTCTCCCGTGGGATTTTTCGCATCAAAATCTGTATTATGGTTCATATTGTAGTCTACGAAGGCTTCCAATGCTTCAGTAAGCTTGCCTGTCCTTTTCAGGTCATAGAAACGCTCTCCCTCCATGGCCATTTCCAGACGTCTCTCCAGGTAAAGTTCTTTTAATAGTGCAGCACCAGAGGTAGCTATTTTCTCAGAATCCTTATTGTCCCAGGCTCTCATTCTTACCTTATTGGCATACTGACGGGCTTTGTCCTCGTCTCCTTCGTGATATGCAGCTTCGGCGGCCAGCAGTAACAAATCGGCATAGCGCAAATATTTGAAGTTTCCTATATCACTTGACCAGCCGTTTCGAACATCATTGCTGGAGAACATCTTGCGGGAAATACGTGCGGATGGATTTTCTTCCGTATCAGGAACCCCATCTTCAAACACATTATATGGAGATCCACTCGGGTCAAGGTTGCCATCCATGTTTCTTTTTTCTCCATGCCTGATTATAGTAAAAGGTCTTCGTGGATCTTCAGTGGTTCCATCCTTTCCAATATATGCATTATCAAGATGGCTTGTTGGTGTATTAAAACCCCATCCGGATTCGATCGCATTATCGCTATTACGACTTAGCGTCATCAATGCAAATGTAGAGCCCAACCAGTATGCAATGTCATTGGAGGTTTGAAGTTCAAAAATGGACTCTCTGCAATTGCGAATAGAATTATCCCAGACGACCTCCAGTGGTTCCAGGGTATATTCTCCTGAAGCGATAACCGTATCTGCCATTGCCAATGCCTCTTTCCATTTATCCTGATACACATATACCTTCGTTAAAAGCGTCCTTGCCATTCCTTCAGTTATTCTTCCTTCTTCCTCGCTGGCTTGATTGCTTTTCATCGGCAAATAAGGAATCGCTTCTTTCAAATCCTTTTCGATGAATTCCCAGGTTTCCTCTATTGTACTCCGCTGAAGTTTCCCGTCAGCCTCTGTCGAAGCATGATCCAGCAAAATCACCCCTCCATAAGAGCGAGCCAATCCATAATACTGATATGCCCTTAAAGATTTTGCTTCAGCCACCACTTTATTAATGAAGGCCTGGTCATCGATCTCTGCGGAAAGAGGAACCCTGTCAATTACTAAATTGGCATTATATATTCCTTTGTATGTATATATCCAATTATCGCCTATATGATTATTAAGCGGCGTGATTTCAAATTCTCCGATCCTGGTCCAATCAGGCAAATCCCACCATCCAACATATGAATTGTCAGACATCACATCACCAAAAGTATAGGATACATCTTTATAGTACCAATCGTCACCGCTTAGCCAGTAATATGCTGCCATTAAGCCTTTTTCAGCTTCCGATTCGTTTGTGAAAAATGTTTCGATGGTTTGACCTCCAAGTGGCGGGTTATCCAGAAAATCGTCACAGCCACACACGACAATGATCAAAGCGACTGTTATATATTTTAAAAAGTTTTTCATCTTCTTTGATTTATAATTTCTTAATTCAATGCACTAAAATGAAAGTCTTACACCAGCCATGATTGTTCTCGGTGTTGGGTAATCTCCCCAATCAATACCCCTGTCAAACAGGCCCCATGAACCGCCACTCAGATCAGGATCCATACCTTTGTAGTGTGACAATGTGAACAGGTTTTGTGCAGTTATATACAGTCGTATACTACTAATATCCAATACATTGTTCAATGTGTAACCTAGTTGGATGTTCTGCATTCTCAGGAATGAACCATTCTCAATGTACTGGGATGAAAAACGCTGGAAGTTGGCCAGTTCACTCGCCTTGGATAAACGTGGATATTCATTCGTTGAGTTTTCACCATTCCAGGCCCTGTATCCGGCTCCTGCCTGAAGATTGGAATTTCCCCTGTTACCATTGTAGGTATACCAACCCATTCCGTTGACAATATCATTGCCTAATGTTCCCTGGAGTGTTGTGGTGATATCAAAGGCTTTATAGCGTGCAGTGAGGGTTAGCCCGTAATAGAGATCAGGTGTAGGATCTCCTATGTACTTTACATCCTCAGCTGTTATCTTTCCATCGCCGGTGAGATCAGCGTAGATGACATCACCTGGTTTGGCGCCTGGCTGAATCAAATTTCCGAAATCATCGGCGTGATTGTTAATTTCCGTTTCATTCTGGAAGATGCCGAGCATCTCAAATCCATAAAACTGACTAACGCCTTCTCCTTCTTCTGTTCTGGTAATATATCCAAGGCGATCCCAAATGCCGTTAATAATTTGACCTGGATTAGCCATTTTTTCAACTTTAGCTTTTGATCTAGTTAGGTTGGTGGATGCACTAAATGTCCAGTTGTTTTTTCTCATAGAATAGGAGACAGTTGCATCCCATCCTTTCGTCCGGATTCCTCCGATATTTGACCAAATAGTTCCATCTGTACCACCAATACTGTAGGAGGGATATCCTAAATGATGAGGAACTGTTTTTTCCATAAGCATATCAGAAGTCAACCTGTCGAAAACATCAAATGTCACTGATATTCCG
Organism: uncultured Bacteroidaceae bacterium; assembly: GCA_964538375.1. Taxonomy (GTDB): domain Bacteria; phylum Bacteroidota; class Bacteroidia; order Bacteroidales; genus JAUUZQ01. The sequence continues at coordinate 245,079 of CAZIFQ010000001.1, forward strand.
CTCAGCACCTTCAGATCCACCCCTATGTTTCGATCAGCAACGGTCTCCCATATTAAATCGGGATTACCAATCTGTTCTGGTTCTGCTCCTGGCCTTCGATCTCCATTAGGACCTGTGATATAATCTCTGTATTGAGATCTAAGTACAGTAAGTTTGGCTTCGTTGGATATGTTCTGGTTACCGATCAGACCCCAACCACCTCTTATTTTTAAACTATTTAACCAATCTGCATTTGCCATGAATTCTTCGTTTGCTATATTCCATCCTGCAGAAAACGATGGAAAATATCCCCACTGATTATTTTTCGAAAATCGTGATGAGGCATCAGCCCTGAAATTTATTGTGGCAAAGTAGCGCTCGCCATAAGAGTAGGTCGCACGGCCAAAAAAGGATACCAGCGAACTTATTTCATCTGCTCCGCTTGTTCTGTAACCATCAACAGCAGCATCCAGGTAACGTAATTCATATGTATTGTGTGGCACTTCATTTCCAGAACCCTGTAATTTCTCGTGTCTATCTCTTTCGATAGAATTTCCTGCCATAACAGAGAAATTATGTACACCAATTTCACGTTTAAATGTGAGGGTATTGTTCCAGGAATAATTGAACCTCATATTATGTTCCCTGCTTACGGATGCTGAAGGATTATTATCACTCGCCTCAATGAAGTACTTTGGAGAAAAGGAATTGCTTTGCCACAAACTATAATAGAAACTGTATTGTGATTTAAAGGTTAATCCCTTAAGGATCTTCCAGTTTAGTGAGGTATTTGAGAAGGTTTTCAGGTTATTATATTCCTGATCATTTCGGGCAATGCGGGCCACAAGATTTGGAACATCTGCACTTGTGGCCTTGTAAATACTGTATTCATTTTTTCCTGCTCTTTGGTCAACAGGAAGATATACTTCATCAGTTGGCAAAAGGCGCATTGCATCCCAGGGTTCGCTTCCTGCTCCCGGGTGCTGCGTTGAATGCGTGAAAATAAAGGAATGATCTATGCTGATCTTATCACTCAAATCCATTGACAGACCCATTCGGGCATTCAGCTGTTCATAGTCTTTTCCCTTGATGATTCCATCCTGTGAAAAATAGCTTCCGCTAAAATTATATTTTACTTTATTCTCTGCTCCATTGATACCAAGAGAATAGTTTTGAATTAATGCAGGATCGTTGCGTACTTCATCAAACCAATTTGTATTGGTTGTAACCGGAATTGGTTCATCTAAGCCATTGTACTGAGCCATTGCATATTCGAATTCAGTGGCATCAGCTAACAAAGGATCTCTTGCGAACGACTGAAATCCGGTTTTTGCTTCGGCAGTGATAGATAAGCCCTCTCTATTTCCCTTAACTGTGGTAACAAGGATCACACCATTAGAACCCCTCGAACCATAAATGGCTGCTGCAGATGCATCTTTTAAAATCTGCACATCAGCAATATCATTGGGAGTAAGGAAAGTTATATCTGTCACCGGTGCGCCATCAACCACATAAAGCGGTGTGTTGTTATTAAAGGTGCTTATACCCCGGATCATTATAATTGGAGAATCCCCTGGATTCATCCCTGATTGTGAGACCTGGACACCACTCACCCTGCCCTGCAGGGAAGAGATTAAGTTACTGGTTGTCATTTTTTGCAATTCCTCCCCTTTGGTTGAGGAAATGGCTGCAGTAATGGCAGACCTCTCTTGTGTACCGTATCCAACAACAACCAGCTCATCAAGAAGCACGTTGTCTGGAACCATTTGGACATTTATTGTATTCTCACTACCCACAGCAATATCTTGATTTTCATATCCCATATAAGAGAAGGTAAGTACATCCCCTACCTCTGCCTGGATAAGGTACTTGCCGTTTTGATCAGATATGGTCCCTGTAAGGGTGCCTTTTACAATAATGTTTACGCCAGGTATTGTAGCATTTGTTTCATCTACAACAGAACCTGAAATATTTTGACCCAATGCATAAGCTCCTCCTGCAAGAAAAAGCAGCAGCAAAGTAATACGTGTAAAACTTTTCATTGATATAGATATATGAAATTTAAAAAATGTCCACGAACAGAAATCTTTTGGAAAAAGACAGTCCACCCGTGGACACCAAATAATAAGCTCAGTTTATTGAGAAATATTATTGCTTAACAATTTGGCAAGTCATAGGGTCAACATTGGTATCGACAGTCATTTTATACGTTCCGTCCTGATTCCAATAGTAGAAATATGAAGCCCAGCTACCATCTGCAACAATGTCAAAGGTATTGTCAGCAGCATCTTTCACATACCAATTCTCATCAATAGCATCTCCACCGAGAACACCGTATGCAGGCGCATTCCAACTCTTGGTATTTAGCAAGAAGTAGAAATATGCGCCAAGACCATCATAACCCTCACTGGATCTTACAAATGCATCTAAAAATTGAAAGGTTAGCTCAAATTTCCCAGCTTCACCAGTTATAGGTGTCATTGTAAGCGCCTTTGAATCGTCGACATACCACGAATCCGATGCGTCATTGCCCGCTGCATCGGCAATGCCATTCCCTATCACATAAATATTATCTATTGAGGCAATATAATCACCTGTCCTGGTGAATGTGTAGCTTAAGTCATTTTCACTAAAGGTTATATCATAAATGCCTGATTGTGCAAATACAAATGGTTCAGAACTATTGCTGTTTACAATCGCTCCTGTTGGGATGTCAAGGGTATCCTTGGTGGCCCAACCATAATTGTCTGGTGACCATGATTTCTGTCCAATAAATTTAAGTTCCGCATATTTCATCACGTTCAAACCGGTGATAGAAAACTCACCACTTGCACCTTCTGTAAGGGCAATGACATCTGTCGTCCCCCAACTCACTTCAGGATAATCAGGATAACCATTACCAGTAATAAACAATCCCTCTTCAGGTGCATCTGGAATGCTGGTCATCTTCACGTTTAGCGTGTTATCTGTAGCGTTGTAAGTTATTTTGTAGGTCCCCGGAGCATTGTAGAACAGCAATCCATTGAGATTATAAAAACCACCCTCATCTTCGTCACTTACCCATGGTGTTGGGATAGAAGCGGCTTCATGACTTATCATCTCAAAGGTATATTCAGTCGTTCCTTCAGGGTAGGCAACATAACCGGGATAGTTTTCCCACATCACATATTCATTGTTGCCATAGGTCCACCAATCTGTATATACCAGATTCTCTGGAATGCTTGTATAGTCGACAACTGCATTCACTGGCAGCACGTCTTTTGTCTGACCAAGGATGGCCAGGGAAACACCCCATCCATCGTCACCTCCATCTCCCGCAAACACAGCATCTTCAATGGTATAAATGTGAGATTCCGTTTCACTTTGGGTCATCAGGAAAGCAGTTGTGGGATCATACCAGTTACCTGTAGCCTCGCCTACAGTTACATTATTTGCAAATAAGTACATGTTAACTACATCAGATATTTGAGCAACCAACGTTTTGCTGGCAGTTCCATTATCTGAACCTGTTGCAGATATGATAATATCGTAAGATGATTCATCCAGGCTTGAGGGAATATTAAAGGCATACTCTAAATCATATTCAGTTGGATAGGGCTCATCTAAATTAATAGTCCGATTCAGACTAAATGCTGCTTGTTCCACTGAGACCGACATGATCCCTTCTGGATGTGTAATTGTTGCATTGATCGTGTCAGATCCCCCTTTGAACACCACCAGGGTTTCCTGATCTAAGGTGATGGTTGGAGGTATTTCTTCTTTAACACATGAAAAAAAACCTATTCCAACAATGACTAAGACCAGAATTAACGGTAAGTGAATTAATTTTTTCATGAAATCAATTATTTAGTTAAATAAATATAAATTACTTCGTATATCTTTATATTTTAGATATATGCGATTGTTCATAAACAAAAATAAACGAATTGGAGAATTTCCGTTATGAATATTTCACACGTCATTCTTAAATTTTCATCAAAGATATTTTACCAGTTTATAGGGTTTCTGGTAACAATTTCTCTCTGTCTGTTATTTTCAGAAGCTGAATGTTCTGTAAATAAAATTGACTTTCGCAGAATTACCAGTAACAGTGGTTTGTCATCAGAAGAGATAAGAAATATATTTCAGGACAGTGAAGGGTATATGTGGTTTCTTACCCTTGAAGGATTGAATAAATATGATGGATATAATGTTACGGTGTTCAAAAAAAATTCAGGTGATATTAATTTCCCCACCTCAGCTTTTGAATGTGTGTGTGAAGATTCCTTAAGCAGAATCTGGCTGGGAACCGCAGAGCTAGGAATTGTGATATTTGACAAAAAAAGCAACAATGTTCTTAGTTTTGAAGATATTTCAACTACCGGACGACTTCCCGAGAAGAGTATTCGTTCCCTGATGTATGATAGGAACAATAATGTCTGGATTGGAACAGAGAACGGATTATATATGTACAACATATCTGAGGATAGTCTTACATATTATAATCTTGTGAATCTTGATTCCCCAAGCCCTGAATGGTGTATTATAGAGGATATCCTGGAGGACAATAAGGGCAATATCTGGATAGCGACATGGAATGAAGGCTTGTTCCTTTTTGATCATTCTGACAAAACCTTCCGAAACTTCCAACTGTTTGATGCTGAAAAGAGCAACGACCAGAATAACCAAATCAAATCTCTCTTTCAGGATAAGTTTGGATTTGTGTGGGTTGGAACCTGGGAGGATGGCTTGTATAAAACGGTATATCAACATGGGGAAGTCTTAATTAACAGCACATTTTTATTTAGTAAATCTGAAACGCAAAGTATAATTGGAAATATTATCTATTCCATCAATCAGGATATGAATGGTAGTATTTGGATCGGAACCCCTTATGGACTTTCAATTATTGAAAATCCATACTCTCCAAAAAAAATATTTCATCGTTATAAATATCAGTATGAATCTGAGAAAGGCTTGAGCAATAATGAGATCTGGAAAATCTATCAGGATAGATCTGGAATCATGTGGCTCGGCACACTTGAGGGGGGGATCAATATGGCACATCCAAATGGCCAGGTGTTTGAGAGTTACACAATACCTCCAGTTGATCCCCAGATACAAAGTCAAACAACACAAACATTCATTGTGGATCCTAAGGATCAACTCCTTGTTGGGGTAAAGAGCCTGGGATTTGGGTACTACGACTTATTGAACAAGAGCTACACCCATTATACTTCAATTCCACGTTTCAACAGTCTACCCCGTGATATCAATACAGTCAATTGTTTTTTAAAAGTTGAAAATAAGATGTGGATGGGCACTCGGTATAATGGAATAGGCGTATATGATTATCAAACAAAGAGCTATTCATCAATAGAAGGACTTCAAGCTTCTTATGACATTAGGGTGTTATTCCTGGCAAAAGATGGTAATATTTGGGCTGGCTCAACAGATGGATTGTACAGAATTAGCAATAAAGACAATTTAGAGGTTAAGGCAATAGAAGCGTTTAACAACATAAAAGTTACCTCAATATGTGAAGACAGCGACAGTAATTTATGGATTGGAACCGCCGAAAATGGAATTTGTAAATTAGAAGACACTAAAAACGGGAGGTATATTCAAAATTTCTTTTCCGAAGAGGATAATTCAGTATCAGATGAGATCAATTCTATTTTTTACGATGACCAACATACCATATGGATAGGAACAAAGGATAAGGGTTTGTTCAGATGCAATACAGAAAGTGGATTATTCGAAAAGTGCAATGCCTTGCAAGGATTAGGGAATATTTCCATTAACGGAATATGTGATGATGAGCAAGGCAATTTATGGGTAACGACCAATAATGGAATAGCAAGGATCACTCAAATAAATGAAACGTTTAAAACGGATAACTATACAATTTCAGATGGCTTGCAAGGCAATCGATTTTTGCCAAATTCGATTTACAAATTGGGTGATAATCGTATTCTAATGGGTGGTTATTATGGATTTAATGCTTTTTATCCGGAAACGATAAATGAAAACAAATATATCGCACCAACCGTAATTACGGCCATAAAAATCAATAATGAAGATTTTGATCATAGAAAGGATAACAAAAGAATATTCGGACACAATGAGAGTAGTATAACATTCGAGTTTTCTTCCTTATCATTCTACAAATCAGAAAAAAATATCTTCTCGTACAAGCTAGAAGGTTTGGATCAGAATTGGACCATTACCAATGCCGAAAAAAGAGATGTAAGATACACCAAACTGCCTCCAGGTGATTATAACTTTTTATTGTTATCAGCAAATAGCAGCGAGGTTTGGAATGAAGAACCTGTATCATTTGAGTTTAAAATACTGCCTGCTCCATACAAAACCTGGTGGGCATATTTTATTTATGTATTTGTATTTCTATCCATCATAATACTAATATTTCGTTACCAAATACGAAAACAAAAAATCATTAGAAACCTGGAAATCGAAAAGATTCAACATGAAAAAACAGAGAAACTTAATGATTACAAGCTTCACTTTTTTACAAATATCTCACATGAAATATTAACCCCTCTTTCAATTATAATGGGTGCTGTTAGCATTTTAAAAAAGAAAACCAGAAAAGGGGTGGATGAAATTGATATAATGGAGCGTAATTTATTAGGCCTTAAACAACTGTTAAGGCAATTACTTGACTTCAGAAAAATGGAGAGTGGGCATCTTAAACTTAAAGTTAGAGAAGGTAATTTGGTAACAGTAATACAATCCATTATTATCAATTTTAAACCACTTTTGCAAAGTAAAAACATTGACTTGCATTTTGAATCTCCAGATGAACTTTCCTGCTTTTTTGATGAAGACAAACTGAATAAGATTTGTCAAAATTTGATTTCAAATTCCATTAAATATACACCTGCAAACGGGAAAGTAAATATTAAGGTGGTGAACGATAAGGATAAGTTGATGCTAAGTATCGAAGATAATGGTTATGGTATTTCTAAAAAAGAGATGGAGGGCATCTTTAATCGATTTTATCGTTCTGATACTACAAAACAAGCATCAGGAACAGGTATTGGTCTGGCCCTGGTTAACAACCTGGTCAAACTGCACAAGGGGACCATTGAGGTGGCAAGTACAATTGGGAAAGGAACTGTTTTTACGATACAATTGCCAGTTGGTAAAACAAGTTTTAATGACAGTGAATTTGAGCAAGATAATCTTGATAAGCTAAAGGATGAAAAGGAAGAGACGGAGCTTATTCCATTCAATAACACCTCCATCCTTTTGGTAGAAGACAACTCGGATTTTCGAACAATTTTAAAAAAGCATCTTGAGACTTTTGCAACAATCATCGAATCGCCAAGTGGAGATGATGCATTGCGCAAAGCCATCAAATATTCCCCCAGTATCGTAGTTAGCGATGTGATGATGCCCGATATGAATGGATACGAACTATGTGTCCAGCTGAAGAGCAATGTGGATACGCAGCATATTCCTGTTATTTTACTTACTGCAAAAACAACGGATGTTGATAGAGCAAAAGGATATGATTGCGGGGCAGATTCCTATATCACGAAACCTGTAAGCCTATCTGTATTGCGGACAAGAATACAGTCCTTACTGCTGAAACAAAGAAATAAGGCATCACTTCCTGAAGATTTTAAGATTTCTCGTGCACCGAATGAAGCAATGAGCGACGAGAAATTTCTGGAGAAATTAGAAGAATTTCTCGGCGAGAATCTGTCTGATATCGAGTTTAAGGTACCAGATATGCATCAGCCTTTTGGGATGAGTAGTTCTTCATTTTTCAGAAAAGTGAAGCAGTTGACTAAATTATCTCCCGTGGAATATGTAAAGAATGTAAGGTTGAATCGAGCAGCCCTTTTGTTGGCTGAGAACGATTTGACTATTTCTGAGATCGCTTTCAATACAGGGTTTAACGATCAAAGCTATTTTGGCGCATGTTTTAAAAAGAAGTTTGGAATGACTCCTACAGAATACATGAGAAACAAATCTTAACATATCTCATGTCCTTTTCTTGAAGCGATATTTACCCTCAGGCTGCAATCAATCCATCTTGAAAAAAGCTCTTATTTCCATAAAGCGCTCATCATAATGACTCTGTGGCTGGGAGTGAAATTGATGAGGATAAATATTGTAACGCTTTGGTGAGGTAATCAGGTTGTAGCTTGCAAAACTTGTTGCCGGAGGGCAAACATCATCCTGCAATCCAATCCCCATCCATACAGGGCACTCTATTTTGTGTACCATGTTCTTTGTATCAAAGTAGGAGAATACATCCAGTATTTCGTTCCATGAAATATTTGGATGCTCCAACATCCATTGATCTAGTTCATACCAGTGACTAATTTCAAAATATCGCTCCCAATCGCTTAGAAATGGAATATCAGCCACACAGAGAGAAATCCTTTTGTCATATGCAGCCGTAAGCAAGCTTAAGCCACCACCCTGGCTACCACCCCAAACAGCAATCCGTTCAAGATCTACATCTTCCCTTGATGCCAAATAGTTTAAACCAACAAAGCAATCTAAATAGATATTTTTATAGAAAAAGCTTTCCTCATTCTCCAGGCCCCGCACCCACATTTCATACTCGCGGACTCCAGAGTTATCGCTATTGCCATGGTCTCGCACATTCAATGAGAAAACTATCATATCATCATACATATCAATCGGTTCGAGGTTTTCGGTGTAGCCCGGAACCCTATACAATGTAGCATAGTTCCCCTTCTTTTTAGGAACCTCCAGCCATCCTTTTATGCTTAAATCCCCAAGACTTTTTAAACTTACTTCGTATAAATCTGTTTTGGCATCACTGCTACGCTCTATCTTCTTGATTTCTGGTGTTGTATTGAGTTTGGATAAGGAGGCAATGTTGCGCTGCCAAAATGCGTCAAAATCACCAGGTTTTCTTAAAGGACTGTGGATATCTTCCGGATTCATTACCACATTGGTGAATAAGTCCTCTGTATAATTCGCATGACAAATTTGAGCTTCAATACGATAGAAACCACATTGTTTAAAGTGATGCAATGGAGCATAAGCTAAGAGCACTGTATCACAGTTAATGGAATATGGGAACCGCATTTGTTTTATAGTCTCTCCGTTATCCGTGGCTATTCGCCACTCTATGTCGAGCTCAAGTGTTTTGGATGTATTATTTTCAATCTTAACAGCAAGTTGAAGTAAGCTATCCTGGATGACTCCATCGCTATAAAGTTCAAAATCGGCAGTTAAAGGCTTTGAAGAGCAAGAAAACAAGAGTAAGAGAATTCCAGCAAACAACGCATTTTTAATGATGTTCTTCATGAGACTAAAAACTTATAAATGTTGAAAATTTACTCGTTTAATGACTTTTCTAATAGAGCTCAGAAGGGTCTTCCCCCTTTTCAATCAAGCGAATCGTGTAATGATAAGAATAAGCTTTTTTTGTCAGCCTATATGCTTCATGTGTCCAGGCACCCCAACTGGTATTACCCCCAAGACCCATTTGCTTGTAGTCTACATTCACCGAAGTCAGCTGACGGGGTTTTACATCGGTGGTGTGACGATTAACAACATCAACACCTTCAATCTGTCGCCCATCAGTGCGCTCCATGGATTCAAAATCTTCCATAATATTGTGATGAGCACCTCCATCAATAGTGGGATCTCCAATGAACATTAGCCCATGCCCTTCATTATCTGATATAGCCATCCAACGCATATCTGTTTTGTTCCCATTCTCCTGTGGTCGAATATATGCCCAATACTGGTCAGCTATCTTGCCAGAGTATAAACCAATAAGCGCGCTCGACTTTCTGTCCCAGTAGGATTCGTGAGGTCCTCTTCCATACCACGTGATATTTTCAAATTCTACTGGCATAACAAGATTGTTGCCAAAACGGGGAATCTCTGCTTGATTATCATCCTTTATTTTAAAATCATTTGAAACCCTTATATCTCCATTCTTCAAAACCTCATAATTGAGAGTAAGTTGAGCTATGGCCTTATTCTCAAAATCATTTATATCATACCTGAATTCTATGGAAGCTGCATCAGCAGTTTGTGTAAGTACACTTGAAATAAGTGTTTTACGCTCACCTGCTTTTCGCCAAACTTTGGCTCTTTTATGCATGTCGTTTCCAAGATCATTATCGATAGGAGCACGCCAGAAATTGGGTGTGAATTCGTTCAGCACCTCTCTACCATTTGATTTCAGCGATAATAAAGTGCCATTGTCTGCATCAAAATTAGCGCTTAACTTATCATTGGAGATTTCTACTTTTCCACTGACGGCTGTTTTCCCATTTTCAAACACAATGTTATCTGCTTTAATCTTTACACTTTCACCATCAGATGTATTCAGTGTTTCTTTATTTGTAATATATGGGAAGATAAACTGCTCATAAGCAAGAATATGACCTTCAGGGATCATCCGTTCTGCGACCCTTTGTTTTGCATATAGATTTATAAAGTATTCCACACCTTTTTGAGCTTTCATTTTATAATCAATTGCAATCGGTACAGCAGTGTTTGGTTCAGCGTTAACATCTTTTATTTCACCTTCTTCAATCATCTTTCCATTGGCTATTATCTCATAAGAAAAATCAAAGAGATTCAAATTGGTGAATGCAAACTTATTCTTTATTACAAAAACCCCCTCAAGCATATCCCTTGTTTCAAAACCGATGTTCTGATATACTTTTTTAACTTCATTCAAGTGTGGTTTTACCCCCCTGTCAGGATTTACTAATCCATTCAGGCAAAATGCACCATCACTTGGAACATCTTTAGGTCCAAAGTCACCACCATAGGCCCAGAATTCTTCATTCTCCTCATTTTTAGTCAGCAAACCCTGGTCGACCCAATCCCAGATAAATCCACCTTGAAGACACTCATATTTTTCAATGATATCCCAATAATCCTGAAGATTACCAACGCTGTTGCCCATGGCATGCGCATATTCACAAAGAACCAATGGCTGCTTCGGGTTGTTTTGAGCATATTCTTCAATCGCTCCGGGACGCATATACATTGGACAAAAAATATCAGAATTTAATGGTGATTCAGCTTGTTCAAATTGTACTAATCTTGTACTATCAGTGCTTTTTAAATAATCGTATTCATCAAAAAACACCTGACCGTTACCGCACTCATTGCCCATGGACCAAATTAATACAGAAGGTTGGTTTTTGTCCCGTTCATACATATTTCTTATTCGATAGGAGTGTGCAGGAGCCCATTCGGGCTGATAGGCAATGTGTTTACTTTTATCAAAGGGGTCCTGATGTGTCGCACCCATTTCATGAGATTCGATATTGGCTTCATCCACCAAATAGATTCCATATTTGTTGCAGAGTTTGTACCACTCCTCAGGCTGTGGATAGTGCGATGTACGAACAGCATTCAGATTATATCGGCGAAGCAATTCAATATCTTTAAGCATTGTCTCCCGATCTTGAACATGTCCTGTAAGCTCATTGTGCTCATGCAGGTTAACCCCCTTGAAGTAAATGTATTCTCCATTAAGCAGCACCTTGTTATCAGCGATTTCAATTTTTCGGAAACCAACATCCTGACGAATCACTTCAAGAATTTCATTTTCTTTTTTCAGAGTAATATAGAGTTCATACAGATGCGGTGTTTCGGCGGTCCATGTATTTACATTTTCCAATGTTATTTCGAAATGCACAAGAGTAGTTTCAGTTGAGCTAAACGTTTTTACTTCTTCTCCATTGAAAAAGAGCTCAGCATGAACGTCAATTTCAGTAATACTTGCAAGCTCAAGGAATAAATCGAAAAGACCAGTTTTATAAGTTTTATCCAAATCAGCAATCACCCTGAAATCTCGTATGTGTTGTTGATTGCGTGCCAGCAAATAAACATCGCGCGTAATACCACTCAAGCTCCAAAAATCCTGATCCTCCAGGTAACTGGCATCGCTCCAACGATAAACCTCCACAGCAATTGTGTTTTTTCCATTATTTAGGTAGGGTGTGATGTTGAATTCGGCTGGTGTTTTACTGTCTTCACTATAACCCACTTTCTGCTCATTTACCCACACATAAAAAGCAGAGCTTACAGCACCAAAATGCAAAAAAATCTCTTTGTCCACCCAGGCTTCAGGTATCTTGAAGACACGTTTATAAGAACCCACCGGATTGTAGTGCTTTTGTATTGAAGGAGGGGTATTCTCATGGGGATATTTTACATTGGTGTAAATAGGTATATCATAGCCTTTTACTTCCCAGTTGGATGGAACTTCAATTTTATCCCAATCCTTGATATTATAATCATTTTTGAAAAAGTAAAAAGGACGCTCAGGTGGAGTCTTGGATAAGTGAAAATCCCAAACACCATTCAGGGAAAGAACGAGTTGTGAGGAAAATAATTCTTCTTTCGCTGCACTTTGCTTATTTAAGTAAGGAACAAAAGAAGCTCTGGGATTTTCCTTGTTAATTTGAAAAACTTCAGGGTTTTCCCAATCAGCAGGACTTTTTTCATTGTAAGATATACCTTCGTATTTAGAAGAACAAGACGACAAAAACAGTATTCCTAAGAGAATTGGTATGCTAATCCTTATCATAATTTGTGTTTTCATGGTTAGTCTATCACACAAAATAAAGAACAGAATTGCTATGTTCATATTAGAATTAAATAAAACAGTCTTAAAAATTCGTCATTTGTAAGATTATTAGCAAAGGCTGTTTTTCATTTCATTAGGGTATTATGATTGGTAGGAGGAAAACAGAAGACTACAGATCCTCCGAAAGATCAAGCAAGAGAAAAAGATCTCGGAGCAATAAGGAGTTCGAGTTAGCTCCGGTGTGGAGTACAGAAAGAAGGCATCAGGTGTGAGGCGTTAGGTATGAGGGGGGTACTTCAAATAATGATGTAAAACCTACTTCCCAAATATTATTCTCAATTTATCTAAGCTTTCAACAGTGCCCACAGCGGTTACAATGTCTTTTTTTCTAAGCCGTGTATATCCATGGGTTACAAGAATCTGGCCTTTCCGTTTCACAGAAAGAATGAGGATATCCCCGGGAAGTCTCAGATCACGAATGGCCACTCCGTGCAAGTGTTTATCAAGCACTTCAAAATCTTCAGAATCCTGTTCCTCGTCCATCCCCAAAAGAATGGAAGTAGCAATAGGCGCGCGCACAAAGTGATCGAGCAGTCCTACCATTGCGGTAGATGGATCCATAATTAATGCGCCCAGTTCGTGAAAACGGTTAAAATAAGCCCTGTCATTTAACCTGACGACTATTTCCCTGGTTCCAATTTTTTCATATATCAATTCACATATCCCGAGATTCTCTTTGTCGGAGAGCATGAGTACAATTGCTTCAGCTTTTGCCGCTTCAATTTCTTTCAAGGTTTCCATTCCCAATCCAGTTATATATTCCAACTGCACATCAGAGATATCAGATACTTCTTTCCTTTTTTTCAGGGTAGCAATCTTCGCCCCCCAACCATTCTTCTGAAGCTGTCTGGCCAATGCCAGTGATTGATCTTCCAGGCCAAAAATAATAGCGTCGCGGGTGCCATCAAACGTAGATGCATCGCCTCTGAGGTGTGCCTCTCCAACCCGATTGATGGCCCATTTGAACAAGGGAGGACCCACTACTTGATTCAGAACGATCACTGCAATAATTGTCGTGGCAAATTCAGCTCCCCACTCGCTAAAAGTTCCTGCAACAACTGTTACAAGTCCCAGGCTGACTCCTGCCTGGGTTATATAGGCCATCCAGCTAACTCTCTTATATACTGGTGGGTCTCCGGCCATTGTCGCCCCGATATAGGAGCCAATAAACATAGCCACAAACCTTACTAAAAATAAAATCAAGGCAACGAACCAAACCCTGACCAATATGTCAATTGACAGCATCGCTCCAACCAACGTAAAAAATGCAACATACACCGCCGGGCCCGTATCCTCCAGAATTTTCCTGAATTCCATCCGGTATTTACTGTAATTAGTAACTGAGAAGCTGGCAATAATAGATATGAGCAGGGGTTCAACATGAATTTCAATCTTCATGTATTCTGAACTCAATTCATATAAATAATGGGCAAAAATAAAGACCCCATATCCCAGGGCCAGGATCAAAACCGTTTTCAGAAAAACCATCATCTGTACTGAAAGGATAAGGGAAATCAATTTTCCCAGGAGATATCCGATAGTTAGAGCAAGAGCCAGCTCTAACAACAATACAAAAATTTTGGTAAAATTAAAGTCGGATTCTGAAATTATGCTTACTGTTAAAGAAAGACTTATGGCAAATAATATAATGACCAATACATCCTTGATTACGGTTACCCCCATTGACGTTTGGGTAAAAGGCCCCTTTGCCCTCATTTCACTGATAACAGCTATTGCTGAAGAAGGAGAGCTGGCAAGAAAGATGGTGGAAGCTAACAAGGCAACCGCAATCTTAGGTCCCGTTGCCATCTTTTGCATGAATGGAATATAGTTGGCTAAAAGAAATACAGCTATGGTACCAATGAAGAAGGTAACAACCAGTTGCCCCAGGGTATTCCAGGTAATACTTTTGGTCTGGCTCCTTATTTCCTTCAAATAGAGCTCCGCTCCTGCTGCGAATGCAATAAAGGCAAGGGCAATATCATTTACAAAACCAAGATTTTTTATTGCTTCCTCCTCAATTAAATTCAATACATGAGGACCGCAGAAAATTCCCGCGATGAGGAAACCGGTTATCAGGGGAAGTGATGTTTTTTTAAAATACTTCGCGAAATAATCTGACGCAAAAAGTATCCAGATAAACCCTAAAACATAAATGAATATTTGTTTATAATCATCCATAGCTACTATAACAAATGACCGGGCTATAAGTTATAACATATAATTCAATTTACCGATAATATAGAGGGTGTTTAATGGTGGTTTTCCAATATCCTTTATTCATAGAATTTGCAGAATGAAAATATACGTATATAAATACGTGTTTATATATGTATATTAATTACGAAGGGAGATTCAAAGATTTAATGAAACAATACAAATAAAGGATAAACTGTCCTTCTGCAAATAGATTGTTAGTCTTTCTTTAGTCCGATAAATTTCTTGATTTCATTGAGCTTATTAAGCGCCTCAATGGGAGTGAGGTTGTCAATATCAGTATTGGCAATTTCATCGCGTATCTGTTTGAGTACGGGGTCGTCCAGGTTGAAGAAACTCATTTGCATACCTTCACGTTGCACCCCCAATTCGCCGATCGGCCTGCTTATCTCTTTCCCCTCGCCTCCTTTTTCCAGTTCTCCCAGTATTTCATTGGCTCTTTTTACCACGCTATTTGGCATGCCCGCCATCCTGGCCACGTGGATACCAAAGCTGTGTTCGCTTCCTCCCTTGATTAACTTTCTAAGGAAGATAACCCTGTCTTCCAGCTCCTTGATCGAGATATTATAGTTCTTAACTCTCGGGAACAATGCTTCCATCTCATTAAGCTCATGATAATGGGTAGCAAACAAGGTTTTCGCTTTCCATTTCGGATGTTCATGTATATATTCCACCATCGCCCAGGCAATGGATATTCCATCATAAGTGCTGGTTCCCCGTCCTATTTCATCAAGAATAATCAGGCTTCGGTCAGAAAGGTTGTTCAAAATACTTGCCGATTCGAGCATTTCAACCATGAAAGTAGATTCTCCCAACGAAATATTGTCAGAAGCTCCTACCCTTGTGAAAATCTTGTCTACCCATCCCAGTTTTGCAGATTCAGCGGGCACAAAACTACCCATCTGCGCCATGAGTGATATCAGCGCAACCTGGCGTAGTAGTGCAGATTTACCGGACATGTTGGGACCAGTAAGTATAATTACCTGCTGCTCATCATTGTCTAAATACACATTGTTGCTTACATACTCTTCGTCCACCGGAAGCTGCTGTTCGATCACCGGGTGCCTGCCTTCAGTTATATCGATGATGGTAGATTGGTTCAGCTCCGGCCTGGTGTACTTATTCGCAATGGCAATGGTGCTGAACGACAGCAAGACATCAAGCCGGGCTATCAATGAAGCATTCAACTGTATGGCAGGAATAAAATCTGCCAGGTACAATACCAGTTCATTGAAAATTCTAGCTTCCAGCGCCAGGCTTTTTTCCTCGGCTCCAAGAATTTTCTCTTCGTACTCCTTTAGCTCTTCAGTGATGTAGCGCTCTGCGCTCACCAGAGTTTGCTTGCGGATCCATTCTTCCGGCACTTTGTCTTTGTGGGTGTTTCTGACTTCGATGTAGTAACCAAACACGTTATTGAATCCAATTTTTAAGCTCGGGATACCCGTTCTTTTCACTTCCCTTTCCTGGATTTTTGCTAAATAACCTTTGCCGGATTTCATTATTTCGCGGTATTCATCCAGTTCTTCGGAAACACCCGTCGCAATTACGCCACCCTTATTGAGCATATTGGGAGTGTTTTCAGCTATCTCAGTTGCAATTCTCTCTTTTACTGAAGTACAGGGATTGATCTGCTCCGCAATTTTTTTCAGTGCCGGTTCTTTTGATTCAGCACAACTTTTTTGGATGGGACTTATTGCACCCAGGGCAACTTTTAGCTGCAAGATCTCCCTTGGCGATACTTTTCCGACTGCGATTTTAGAAACAATCCTTTCCAGATCGCCAATCTGCTTAATATTATCTTCTATTTCTTTTGTAAACTCTTCATTTTCAGTGAAGAATTCAACCATCTCATGTCGCTCCCGAATGAGTAAGATATCTTTCAGGGGAAGCACGATCCATCTTTTCAATAAGCGTGAGCCCATGGGAGAAATGGTCTTGTCCATTACTTCCAACAAGGTTTTTCCTCCTTCGTGCAAAGCATGGAAAAGCTCCAGGTTGCGGATGGTAAAACGATCGAGCCACACATAATGATCTTCTTCGATCCGCGATATCGTGGTAATATGACTGGTGCGATCATGCTCTGTAAGATCAAGGTATTGCAAAATAGCCCCACTGGCAATAATTCCATGCCGTAGCTGATGCACGCCAAATCCTTTCAGGTTCTTTGTTTTAAACTTTTTAAGCAGTTTGTCTCTTGCATTGTCCTCCGTGAACACCCAATCCTCCATCGGATAAGTATAATAACCCGCTCCAAATTTTTCTTCAAACAGCTTTCTTTTGCTTCTTTCGATCAACACCTCTTTTGGGCTGAAGCTGCTTAATAGTTTATCGATATAGTCAAGACTTCCTTCTGCAGCAAGGTATTCACCTGTAGAAATGTCCAGGAAGGAAATCCCTGCAAACTGACTCTCCATATAGACGCTGGCCAGGAAGTTGTTTTCCTTGTGCTCCAGCACATTTTCATGGGTCGTTACACCGGGAGTAACCAGCTCTGTGATGCCTCTCTTGACAATTTTCTTTGTCATTTTCGGATCCTCGAGCTGTTCACATATGGCAACACGTTGTCCGGCTCTAACAAGTTTTGGCAGATAAGTATCCAGTGCATGGTAAGGAAATCCGGCCAGCTCAACGAAAGAGGCCGCACCATTGGCCCTGCGGGTAAGCGTAATGCCAAGTATCCCCGCTGCTTTGATAGCGTCTTCGGAAAATGTTTCATAGAAATCTCCCACCCTGAAAAGCAGAATTGCATCAGGATGTTTTGCTTTGATGGCATTGTACTGCTTCATCAAAGGCGTTTCTACGATATTTTTTTGTGCAGCACTCAAAATTTTATGTTTGAGAACCAAAAATAGTTTATCTGGAGGGAAAAGCGAAGAGAGGGAGCGGGTTTTTGTGATTTGTTCATAAGTTGGAGGGAGGAGAAAGAGAGAAAGAGAGAAATGGCCTGCGGCTGAGAGAGGGGGAGACCAGGAGAGGAGGAAACCAGGAGAGAACCAATATTTCAACAATTTAGCTACTTAAGGGTTATTAAACCATTGACTCATTAGCTCATTAGCTCATTAGCTCATTGACTCATTAGCTCATTAGCTCATTGGCTCATTGACTCATTGACTCATTAACTCATTGACTCATTAACCCATTGACTCATTAAAAAAAATACACAGTAAACCATGTCTGAAACAGGATTAACAGAAGTATTTATC
>CAZIFQ010000001.1:263196-319967 GCA_964538375.1 uncultured Bacteroidaceae bacterium
TAAAAAAAATACACAGTAAACCATGTCTGAAACAGGATTAACAGAAGTATTTATCACATCTTCGGAGGAGGTGACAGAAGATGTTTATTTAGTAAGTTTTAAAAGAACATTTGATTTCTTCCCCGGGCAGGTGCTTGGGATTGCAACGGAAGCAGACGGACCGCGTCGTTTGTACAGCATCTGCAGCGGAAATGATGATGATGAAATAAAGATATTATACAATGTGGTTGATGAAGGATATCTGACACCGCGCTTATCGGATTTGAATGAGGGGGACTCTATTTGGATCACAGGACCGAGGGGGAAGTTTCCAGTGCTTTTGGGTCTGCATATGTCCGTTGCTGCTCACAAGAAGACGATAATGCAGTTTATCATGGCAGGGTGACCGATTATCTGAAATCTGTTGCTGCACTACCAGGGGATTATAAATACTATCTTTGTGGAAGGGCTGAAATGGTAGTGGAAGCCCGGGATATTCTAATCGCAAAAGGAATTCCGTTCAACAAGATTATTTCAGAGATCTATTTTTGATATGGATAAAGAGAGACTTTTTGGCTTAACATTAGCAGAATTACAAGCCCTTGTTAAAGAGCTTGGGCTGCCCGGTTTTACGGCTGCTCAAATTGCTGATTGGTTGTATAAGAAAAAGATCTCGCATATTGATCAGATGACCAACCTCTCTAAATCTGCAAGAGAGAAACTTAATACCTCATACGTATTAGGGCTGACTGAGCCAATAGATGTGCAGAAATCAATCGATGGCACTAAAAAATACCTGTTTGATACCATTTCAGCAAAAAAGATAGAAACCGCATATATTCCTGATAAAGAAAGGGCTACGGTATGTGTTTCAACACAGGTAGGTTGTAAAATGGGCTGCCTATTCTGTATGACCGGGAAGCAGGGTTTCCAGGGCAACCTTACTGCCGGGGAGATTGTAAACCAGGTTCGAAGCATTGAAGAATGGGAAAGTATTTCCAATATTGTTTATATGGGCATGGGAGAGCCACTGGATAATTTGGAAGAGGTGTTGAAAAGCTTAGATATCTTTACTGCTGAATGGGGCTTTGCCATGAGTCCGAAAAGAATAACCGTTTCTACCATTGGCATTATTCCGGCCATGCTTGAATTCCTGGAAAAAAGTAACGCCCACCTGGCAGTAAGCCTTCACTCCCCTTTCGATAGCGAAAGACAAATGCTAATGCCCATACAGCAGGTATATCCTGTTGAAGAGGTGTTAAAAGAGATACGAAGCTGGAATTTTGGTCGTCAACGTCGGGTTTCCTTTGAGTATATTATGTTTAAAGATTTAAACGATACCCAGCAGCATGTAGAAGAGCTGGCCAGGATTCTCAACGGAATCAGGTGCAGAATTAACCTGATTCGTTTTCATCCCATTCCGGATACTCCCCTGGACTCCTCAAGCGCAGAAACAATAAGCAATTTTAAAGAATCTCTCAATGCCAAGGGCATCACCACAACAATCCGCGCAAGCAGGGGAGAAGATATTTATGCGGCCTGCGGTCTCCTTTCCACGAAAAAACAGATGGAAAAATAATCCCTTTCCGTACGATAATTGGCTGTCTCATCACATTAAGAGGGTATGAGACAATTAATTTATGATCTGCTAAATTTCTTTTTCCCGGTATATTGTCCGGTTTGTGGATTTCCGATGGCCATAAGAAAACAGGTGATCTGTTTGCCCTGTGAACTGCATATGCCTCGAGCCGATTATACTTTTGATGCGGAAAACCCGGTGGCTCAGCTTTTTTGGGGACGGACAAAGATTGAAGCCGCCACCTCTTTTTTCAGGTTTGAAAAGGGATCGAAATACCAAAAGCTTCTGCACTTATTAAAATACAAAGGAGACAAAAATGTGGGGGTATTTCTTGGAAAATTATTGGGGGCAGAACTCAAAGAATCTGTTTTTAATCGCTGTGATTTCATTGTTCCTGTTCCGTTGCATCCCAGGAAGAAAAAGAAACGAGGATACAATCAAAGCGAGATCATTGCCAATGGAGTTTCAACGATTATGGGTATTCCTGTAAGGAAGGATATTCTTTTCCGGGATAAATTTACTGATACACAAACGAAAAAGTCAAGGTTTGAACGTTTCCGGAACGTGGAAAATGTTTTTCGTATAGAGCCCTTGAATATTGAAAAAGGGGGCCTTTCTGTCCTGCTCATTGATGATGTTGTAACAACGGGCTCTACCATTGAAGCTTGTTCAGAAACGCTGTTAAAATATGAAGGCATGAAAGTGTATGTGGCTACGGTTGCATGTGCCTGATTATCGAAGGAAATAATATTTAACGCTCATGCTCAGTACGTCGTGAAAAAATCCGCTTGAAATATACCTTGGCGTCCAATAATCAAACACATAGAAAGGTAGGCCTGATATGGTGTACCTCACCCCGACAGCCATATTATCGATAAAATAGTAATTTATTCCCCCGAAAACATTTAGTCCAAATCTCCGAATATCGGAAGCATATGAAGGGTCCAGAATTCCGGATTCATTTTCATACTTTTCCCTCAGCAACACATCCGGGGCTATACCAAGTTCAACTTCTACTTTTTCATTATACAAATAGCTGATAGACAATGGCACTTCAAAATATTGTAAATTGCTGTATGCAAGTTCACTGGGATTGTTTAACGTCGGTGGCTGATACATGCCGCGAGACGTGTATTTCAATTCCATTTTCCATGCCAGGCCATAATCCAATTCCCTCCCAACAAAAACCCCGGCATTTAATCCCAGTTTCTTGTATCCAGCGAATCCATCATTATCAACCTGGCTTGCATTTAATCCGGCGAAAACACCTCCCTGGAATTTTTGTCCGAATGCAACGACAGATAATCCTAACAACAATCCTATAAATGCCAGGCGATTTTTCATCCCAATGATTTTCGTGAATACAGAATGTGAAATTAGGAGATTCTGCGGAAAAAGCAAAGGGAGGGATGGGTTCATTCGGCAAGTAGATGAGAACAAGAATGAATAATTGGAAGACATCACATCATTTTCTTCCCTATATTTGTAAAAACTCCAAAATCTAACAATATGATTATAACAACAACAGATTTCGTACCCGGAAAAGAGATTGTTGAAATCCTTGGTGTTGCCCGGGGAAGCACCGTCAGGGCAAGAAACATAGGTCGTGACATTTTTGCCAGCTTGAAAAATATAGTAGGAGGTGAGATTGAAGAGTACACGAAGCTCCAGTCAGAATCGCGTGAGCAGGCGATGCAGCGCATGGAACAGGATGCTCTTAAGATGGGGGCAGATGCCGTCATTAATGTACGGCTTGCAACTTCCATGGTGGTGCAGGGTGCTGCTGAGCTCCTGGCTTATGGAACAGCCGTTAAATTAAAATAAAATGCCTGGTATTGCACAGTTTTTTCTTTTTCTTGAGGTGGCTGGTTTTATCATCGCCCTGGTAATTGTTGTATTCCTGATTATTCGAAGGCAAAGAATTAAGAAGGAAGAAGATTTTGATAAGCGAAGTAATTGAAGCAGACAGCGCCTATCCCAATAATAATTTTTTCAATTCCACAATCCCTTCGGTAGCCGTTTTGTTGATGAAAGTGACATCCATGTTTCCTATTCCGGCTGGTTGACCAGGATCAATAACATATATAGGCGTGCCGGGAGAGGTGTAATTAACCAAGCCTGCGGCCGGATAAACATTTAGCGAGGTTCCGATGACCACAAGGATATCTGCTTCATGCACAAGAGGTACCGCATCATCGATGGCTGGCACGGCTTCCCCGAACCACACAATTTTCGGACGCAGCTGATGACCGTCTTCACAAAGGTCTCCCTCTTTCAACTCCCAGCCATCAATATCATATACTTTGTGCAAATCTTCAGAACATTGTGCCTTTCGAAGCTCTCCATGCAAATGAAGAATATTTGTTGATCCGGCTCTTTCATGAAGATCATCTACGTTTTGGGTAATAATACTGACCTTAAACTGCTGCTCAAGCTCAGCCAATCCATAATGCGCAGCGTTGGGGTCTGCCTCCAAAAGGGCCTTTCTTCTCTCGTTATAAAATCTCAATACCAGGGAACGATCGCGTTGCCATGCCATAGGGCTGGCTACTTCAGTCACATCATATTCTTCCCAAATACCCCCCATATCACGGAAAGTTTTGAGTCCGCTTTCTGCGCTGATGCCTGAACCGGATAGGACCGCTAACTTTTTCATTGGAGTTTGGTTTTAATGAATAGGGCAATGAGCTAATGGGCCAATGGGTTAATCAAAAATAGGTTATTTCTCAAACTTTAGCTAATTTCAGACTTCGAAAATAACTGAGATCCTGAGCATTACATGATTAACCAAGAGACTATAAATCAAATATTTGAGGCAGCTGATATCGTAGATGTGATCTCTGAATTTGTTACCTTGAAGAAGTCGGGGACGAACTATAAGGGCTTGAGTCCTTTCTCCAATGAAAAGACTCCTTCATTCATGGTTTCTCCTGCGAAGGGAATTTTTAAGGATTTTAGTTCGGGCAAAGGGGGAAATGCAGTTGGATTCCTTATGGAACACGAAAAGCTAAGCTACCCGGAAGCGCTGCGCTACCTGGCAAGAAAATACAGCATAGAAATTGAGGAGAAGGAGCTTACGGCAGAGGATATTCAACAGCGAAACGAAAGAGAATCACTTCTTGCGGTAACACAGTATGCGCAAAAATATTTCTCCAAACAGCTGGGCACGGCAGAGGGAAAAGCTATTGGAATGAGCTACCTGCGCCAGCGGGGATACAGGGAAGATATCCTTGAAAAATTCCAGGTTGGGTATAGCCCCGAAGAACGCAAGGCATTTACTGAAGACGCAAAAAAACAGGGTTATAAACAAGAGTATATGGTGAAGACCGGTCTCACCATTGAAAAAGAAGATTATGTTTTTGATCGCTTTGCCGGACGGGTAATTTTTCCCATTCATTCCCTTTCAGGTAATATCATTGGTTTTGGTGGCAGAACATTGAAAACGGAAAAAAGCATTGCCAAATACCTCAACTCCCCTGAATCTGATATCTACCACAAGAGCAAGGTTTTGTATGGACTTTTTCAAGCGAAGAAATCCATTGTCAATACCAATCGTTGTTTCCTTGTAGAGGGATATACCGATGTGATGGCGCTACACCAGGCGGGAATTGAAAATGTTGTTTCCTCTTCAGGAACAGCACTTACCGAAGACCAAATCAGGCTGATCAAAAGATTCACTGAGAACATTACCATCATTTATGACGGGGATGAAGCTGGACTGAAGGCATCTTTCCGGGGAATCGATATGGTGCTTGAGCAGGGATTAAATATAAAGGTGCTTTTACTTCCTGATGGAGAAGATCCTGATTCCTTTGCCAAAGGACGCAGTTCTGGCGATTTCATTGATTACATTGATAAAAACCAACAGGATTTCATCACCTTCAAAACACAGGCCCTGCTCTCCGATGCACAAAACGACCCCATTAAGCGGGCTAATCTTATTACGGATATTGTACATTCGGTTTCTGTTATTCCCGATGGCATCAAGCGCTCGGTCTATCTCAAAGAATGCGGTATTCTCCTGGGTGTTGAAGAGAGGGTCCTCTACACGGAGGTTAATAAAATCAGGCGCAATAAGCTTGAACAATCGTGGAAGAAGAAGCGAACTGAAAAAGCGCCAACAATTGCCCTGGAACAACCCAGGATACCGGGTTTTGTTAAGGATATATATTCAGAGGTTGAAGAACGGGAAATTATTTATTTTCTTTTGAAATTCGGTAATCAGGAACTAAGAATTTCCAGTGAGCAGAATAAAGAAATTTCTGTAGCCCAGTTCATTATACGCGAAATTCTGAATGATGACCTCGAGTTCACTAACCTTGTTTATAAGCAGGTTTTTGAAGATGTCAGAAATGTGATTGAATCCGGAGAAAAGATATCTGAACGACTGTTCACCTTTCATGACAACAAAGAAATTCAGGACCTGGCTGTGGATATTGTTACTTCCAAATACGAATTAAGTAAGGTGTGGAAACGCAAGGAGTCTTATGTTGAGATGCCCGGCGAAAACCTGGGCGTGGAGGTCCCTAAATCGCTTCTTCTCTATAAAATGAAGGTGGTAAATATGGCACTGGTAACTATGAGAAAAGAACTAAAAGAAGTGGAAAAAAACAAAGATGATGAGAAGATAATGGACATTGTAGCCCGCCTTAGTAACCTGGAAAAATCAAAAAATCTGATTTCGAAAGAGATTGGAGAGCGGATAATTCTTCAATAAGTCATTCCCTGCCCAACACTTCAAATTTCACCTGCTTCCTGTTCCCTTCCATATCCACAACTGTCATGATATAATCCCCTGGCTCTATATCAACTGCCAACTGATGCGGTTGATATGTTGAGCCAATAAACTCCTCATTCAAATGCCAGTAAACAAGCGCATCTGCCTGCCTGTGAGCTACTTCCAACACCAATTTCCCCCTCGTACCATCAAGTTCCACTGGTATCACCACGTGGCTGTTCCATTCTGGATACACGATCTCAAATTGCTCAACAGATTCATCGTTGCATCCTTCCATTACGGGTGGCAATTCCTTATAAAAGGGGTTTCTTTTCTTGAAATACCATTCCATCAAAGGAGGAAGAACAAACCACGACTCTGTTTGCATTTCCTCCACCGGATAACAAGCGCTGTTTACCCTGTTCTTTTTCTCCTTATCAAGATGTATGATGGTATGAAAAGGACATGGCTTCGATGTCAATCCACGTGGAACCGCCAAAATAGTGTCGCGATCCGGACAATTTTGTCCAGCCAGGTATCCACTTTGTCGACAAACGATCACCTCAGCCAGGTCATCCAGCGGTTCCTCGAACCAGGATGTCTCCGGAAGAGCACTAAACACATCAAACATCAGTGGAGCAGCTGATACTGCTCCGGAAAGACCAGGTCTACCCTCCCCGTCAGCATTTCCAGCCCAAACAGCCACAAGGTACTCAGGCGTTACCCCAACAGACCAGGCGTCTCGGAATCCATAGCTCGTCCCGGTCTTCCACGCAATATTTCTGGTGGATGACATTAATGTCCAATTAGAAAGTTCTTCAGGTCTGTTTACTTCAAGTAAAGATTTAAAAGTTGTGTATATGCTGCCCGCTGATAAAATTCCTTCTTCATGTACCGTGCTGCCCGGCTTTGTGATTTTGTCTGCATCCAAAACAGGCATATGATAATCTTCCGGGGAATAATTACCATCAGAAGCCGCATAATGATTAAGCACCCTGGCCATGCTCCCGTATACGCCGGCAAGCTCCCAAAGTGTTGTTTCTGCTCCTCCCAGGATTAATGTCAGACCATAGTGTTCATGTGATTCTCTGAAAGTAGTAAAGCCCACGTTTTTCAAGAGCGAGAGGAAGGGGTCTACACCATAGCGCTTCAGGAGAATAACTGAGGGTATGTTTAATGATCTCTCCAACACCTTTGCTGCGGGCACTGCTCCTTCATACTCCCTGTTATAATTTTTTGGGGCATAGCCATTGTACCTGATGGGCACATCGGGAACAATGGATGTTTGTAAGATTGATCCATTGTCAATCATTCCGGCAAATAGCAAGGGTTTTAATATACTACCGGTGCTTCGTTCAGCGGTAATAATATCCACGCTATTTCCATGTTCTCCGGATTCCTCTGCTTGTGAATTTCCCACATAGGCCAGCACTTTTCCTGTCTCAACTTCCATCACCAGGCACGCAATGTTGTGAACCTGGTTGGTTTTTAAAATATCGTGGCGAACCTGCGTCATCTCCATCACCCTCTCTTGCAGCCGCAAATCAATGGTAGCGTTAAATCGCTTCTCTTTCTTTTGGTCCAGCATGACCCTGTCGGTAATATGGGGTGTCAGGTTTGGTAGCGATAGCGGTTTCCCGGGTAGTGGTTCTTCTGAAGCAAGAAAGTAAGTGATCTCATCAATTTTCCCCTCTTCAAAAAGCTTTTTGAGTAAGAGGTCTCTCTTTTGCTTTAAGAGAGCCCTGTTTTTCCCAGGGTGAATGAGAGATGGGGCGTTAGGAAGTACAGCAAGGAGGGCGGCTTCAGACCAGGTTATATGTTCAGGTGCTGTACCAAAATATCGCCAGCAGGCAGCTTGAATTCCAACCACATTTCCGCCAAAAGGTGCATTATTGGCGTAATCATTAAGGATTTGCCTTTTTGAAGCGCTTAATTCATATCTCAGTGCCAGTAAAGATTCCAGGAGTTTCTGAACAATAGTTCGCGGTTTGTTTTTCCTCGACATCCTCATCACCTGCATGGTAATGGTGCTTCCTCCGCTCACAATTTCCCTTTGCTGAATGTTTTGCTTTAGCGCTCGCACCAAACTTCCCGGGTTCACTCCGGGATGATAAAAAAAGTATTGGTCTTCATAGAGCAAAAACGCCTCCTGGTATTTTTCAGGAACAGCATCTTCTCCAGGGAACCGCCATTGTCCATCTTTGGCAATCCTCGCACCCAACAACTCACCGTTTCGGTCATATACAACGGTTGAAACCGGATCATTAAAAATTGATTCGGGAAGAATGTTCCAGAAGAAAATAAAGACAAATAAAAACGCAATAATCAGCACCCTGAACTCAACAAGATGCTGGTATATTTTCTTTATTAATTTTGTCATATTAAAAACAGTTCAGAGTGCGAAGCGCGGAAAACTCCCAACTCCGCACTCCACTCTCCGCACTTTTTTACTCTTTCCCTTTTACCTCAATCCATTGTCCGGGCAGCACACACTGTACATCATATTTGTACATCTCCTCGGCCTTTACAGAAGGCAGGTAATATTTACCCCTGTATGCAGCATTCAGGCGAACGGTGAATGTTTTCGTTTGGTTGCTCCCAAGTGAGAAGTATGTCATTACCCGATCGTCGCGAATATCCCGGTATTCAAAGGCCTGGTATTCTGTAGATGTAGTGAATAAACGATCGTTATGAATTTCCCATCCAGAGGGGAAGATGGTTGTCAAAGCTACGTTGTTAAAATAACCCATACTTCCGGGATTAAACACTTTATAAATGGCTTTGAAGTCTGTTCCCTGCTCAATTTCCCCAACAGAAATTATTTTTCCTTCCAAGCTTTGATATTCAACAGAGATATTCAGATTCTTCCTCATTACCTCTTCTTTTCCCGGCAAAGGAAGCCCGGTATTTATGATCCTCGCAAAGAGAATGCCTTCGGTCCTGTTTTCAATGTTTATCGTCCCGCTAAGGTCCTCGCCCGCATCAAAAATAAGCTGGGAAAGAGGAAGGCCTGTTTCTGCATTCATCATTTCCCCATCATTAAATGAATAACGGAAGCTAAGCTTATCATCCGAGGTCTTTCCCCCGGTAAATTTGGCGACCGCAATCAAGCTATAAGCCGTGGTTTGGGTACTCATCCACCTCCGGGCACTTAAATCAGATGCAATACTTTCCAGCAGGGTAATCCCATCGTTTTTCATATCCATTAATACCATGGCCTCCAGTATCATTGCCTGGTCGCGGGTCCGGCTTCCATATGAGTATTGGGAATCGTAGTAGTTGCTCACTTCTGTTGAAATATTGGTAACCAGATCAACAGCCGTTGTTTTCTGTCCGGCCAGGGCATAGGCAGCCGCAAGTCGCCATTTTGCCTCGGAAACAAGGTCGGTTCTTTCCCTGAGCCGGTTCATGGCTCCCATTTCCGGCTCACCATAAAGCGCCAGCGTAAACAAGCGATATGCCTGGAGAATCTGCTCCTGCCTGATCTCATATTCATGGGTAGATCCACTAATATTCCATCTTCGGGCCGTTTTTTTCTGGTAGCGCTGCCAGTTTTGAAGCAATGATTTAGAAACATCATATCCCTTGTTCTTTGCCTCAATCATAAAGTGTCCGGCATAAGAACTGCCCCAATCGGATGCCTTAATTGAGCCCGGCCAATATGAAAAGCCACCGCTTGACAACTGGAATGAAGACAAGCGGGTTAGCGCTGCCTTGATATTCTTATCTGTCACCTGTTTCACCGCTTCATCCAGCTCAACCACATCTCCAAGAAAGAGCTGAGGAAAGGCTGCCGAGGTGGTTTGCTCAATGCATCCATGTGGATACTTCAACAAATATTTTAGCCGTCTTCCAAAATCAATTGGCGGAATATTAGACACTTCCAGCATCACTTCATTCGTTCCTGCCATGCCTATATAATCAAAGGTATGGGTATAGGAATCTGCTGCCTCAACAGCGGTAGAAATATAATTTGTTACCGGTGGATTTGAAGAGCGGATATTCAGCTCTATTTCATATTCCGCGGTATGCTTGCCAGAAGTAGCGATGATCTTTACTTTACCGACACCCGTTTTTTCAGGTGTCGTGAGCATAAAGTCAACAATTTCATCTCCCGTTCCGTCAAACCTGAGTGTTTTTTCCCTCTCCCCGGCGATGAGCATATCGTTTGTTGAAAGCTTCAGGTCAACTTTGCGAATTTTCTCGTCCATTACAAAGACATTCACCGGTAAGGCAACCTCCTCTCCCGGACCCAATACCCTTGGAAGGGTAGCCAGCAGCATGAGTGGCTGTTTAACCGGTGTTGTTTTATCAATCATCCCATATGCGCCCTTATTTCCGGCTACAACCATGGTCCTGACTGAGCCAATATAATTGGGCATGGTAATGGTATGTACGTTGCTCTTTCCTTTCAGCATAAAGGGCCCCATAAATTTTACCATTGGAGGAAAGCGGTTGACATCTTTTGCCCCTTCTCCCGATTCTTCATCCATTCCACCCCCGATGCTGTATACCCCGTCTATTCTTCCTCCAAAAGCACCCAACACATGCTCAAACATATCCCATGTTTTAACCCCCAGGGCCTCCCTGGCAAAGAAGCGTGACCATGGATCCGGTGTTTTAAATCTTGTCAAATCCAGCAATCCTTCATCAACTATCGCGATGGTATAGGTCATCTCCTTATTATATTTTTCAGAAATCTCGATTTTCACTTTGCTTTTCGGGCTCAATTCATCGGGCATTGAAATTTCGGGATAGAGTCGGGTCTCCGGATCCTCAACACGAATAGGAATTACTCCGAACATCCTTACAGGCAGATCATTCTCCGTGTTTTCATAGGGTTGAATCAGGGACGCATACACATAAATGTTCGGTGTCATTTCCGCTGTAATCTTCAGGTTGTATTTTGTTTCGGAACCACTGGCGTCCAGCCATTCCTGTTTCAAAACACCGGACCCGTTTTCAAGTGAGATTAAAATCTTTCCTTCCATGGAAGAAGGGATGGTGATCACAGCATTTGCTCCCACGGTATAAACTGTTTTATCAGCGCTGAAGGATAAAACAGAGGCGGCATCAGAATCTCCTTTCCTTGATCTTCCCGCCCATCCCGGCCAGTCAATATATACAATTTTAGCAGCGCTGTGTCCTCCCCTGTCGGTAACCGTTACGAGGTATCTTCCCCATTCCGGGTAATCAATCCTGAAGTCGAATGATCCCTTGCCATTCTTGGTACTCATCGTGGTTGAATAAACGGGAGACTGGTAATTTCTTCCCATATATGAGGCAACGCTTTCTGAAGAAGCGTCCCACCACCATTGCCAGTTCAGTTTAAACACCTTTACACTCAATCCTAATTTTGTTTCCGGAACCCCGGATTCAGACAGCGTTACAACGTTCACCGTATGTGTAGTATCGGTCAATAACATTCCCCTTTTATCCCCCGGGGGAAGTTTGATGCCCACGTAAGTATTATATGGTGAACATGTTACAGATTGCTGGTCGATAGAAAAATCACCTGATTTTTCAAAAAGCCGTGTAGTAAAAATTGCTTTTAGCATTCCCGGCGCTTCCCCGGCAATATTGATGGGCTTGGTAAAGGAGGCATCACCATTTTCGTCTGTGTAACCAGAATAAAATGAAGTCGTATAGCCGGCAACTTTCTTTGCGGGATTGACAAAAAGATAATCTTCAAAACCCTTAAAAGAAGTATTCACCGATCGGAACAGAACCTCAACTTCTGCCCTTAAGTTTTTAGCCGTCGCGCCGGTCAGCCATTTACCGTGCAATTTTCCCTGAATAGGTCCTTTCGCCGGAAAGATTGTATCGGTATCGAAGGAAAGGTCAATTTTTAACCTGTTGGGTTTAATTGTTTCAACGCTCAAGACCTTTGAAAACTTAACTCCGCCAACAGATGCCTTTACGATATAACTCCCCGTTGGGGCTTCTGGCGTGGTGCTGGTATGAAAAGTATAAAATCCGCTGTTATTAACAGGTGTTATTTTTTTCTGAACGACCTTTCCTTGTGGATCCTTCAGTTCAAATGATACCGGGTGTCCTTCTGGTAGCGGATTTGCCTGGTCATCTAAAATCATATTGATAAACAGTGAATCGCCCGGTCGCCATACACCCCGATCGCCATAAATAAATCCTTTGATACCTTTGTTAATCACGGTCCCTGAAACGTCAAACATACTGTATGACAAGGCCCCCCCATCTACCAGTCGCAGGTAACCTTTTTGTCCGGAATTTTCAGCAACAACCAGGAAGGGTTTGGTTGACAAAGTTAATTCAACCATACCGTTTCCATTGGTTGACCCCTCTCCTATTAACTGGTGTTGGAAATTATACACCTTAACTCCGGCGCCCTGTTTTGGTCCGGCATTCATAAGATCTGTAACGGTTATTACCAATTGTTTTGCTGAACCGTATTTGGCAATTATCCCAAGGTTGCTGGCCAGGATATTTCTACTCACTACCCGTCGTTTTCCGTAATACGCAGGCTTACAAGGGTTTTCGCGATCTTCCCATGCATAATCATCATAATAGTAATAATCCCAGGTGCTGTAATAGCTTTCGTATGAATCCCAGTACGACATTTCTTCTTCTTCCAGGCTATCATAATTTTCTTCTTCGTTTAGTTCATCGTTCACATTTTCTTCTTCGGCACATGGAAAAAGCGATTGACTTTGACGGAAATTCATTTCAACCCTGTAAATTGCTCCCGGTTCTGTCTTAATCAGCTTGGTAAGATTGAGTGAAAAAGTATTCCACTGTCCATAATTTATCGGCTTATCGGCAACCAGGTTAATGGTGGTTTTTAAGATTAATCTACCCGCTCTTTTCAGCTCATTATCGCCCGATAACTTGTTCACCTGGAGAAATTGAGAAATATTGTTTTCATAAATCTGGATAATCTTAACGTCAATGGCTTTGAGGTTCACAGACTTAAATGGGAGTAAAACCTTATCTGAAGTAGGTACTATTACTCCATTGCCCAGCAATTGAATAGCGGGTTTAATTTCTTCAAACAGCGCATCAATACTTTCGCTGGTTTTCAGCCCTTTTCCGGCTGTATTTCTTATCCCCGGTTCAATGAAAATTTTCAGGCTGCCGTTTTGCCTTACAACAGGATAAGCTTTTACTGTGTTTCCTTCGATGATGTACTTCATATCCGTGTCGTTGCTCAGGCGAATGAGTCCATCTAGAGATTGGTTTTTCCTGATCGGATCTGAGAAGCTTAATACGATATGCTGTTCGGGATACTGCACAACTTTATGTCCAATCACTTTGAAATTGCCAAGAGAGGGAATCTGAAATTCCTCAACTCCAGACTGATCAGACGATATGGCTGCCCCGTCATATTTTATTTCAACTGTGCCGGCTTCGTTTTTCCTGAGCACACTGTCTATTGTGAAGGAGTGTTCTGTTCCGCCGTCAAGGTGATTCCATGAAATACTTAATTTGTTCTTATCCTGAATCGCGGAAAGAATGGTTTCTACGGCTTCCTGGTCTGCCACATCGGCACAGGTCAGGGTCCCGGTAAGGTAATTCATTTCCGGTTTGTAATCGTTGTATGGTCTGAAGCCCGTAATCTCCAGCAACAGGTGTTGATCAATGGTGTAAAATGAAAATGAAAACGATTTATTCCCCGGGGCATCTGGAAATAGCTTAGTGAGCTTCAGTTCCGCTTCATAGGAAGTGCCCGGATCAAAACGATTCTCTGGTCTAAACTCAATTGTCTGTTGATCAACATAATAAGCGGTCCCCTCAACAGCAGGGGACAGTATGAGTGTTTTTTCTTCGACAGCAGAATTTGGAACAACAGAATCTGCAAAATTCTCTGTAAACCTCACCTTCACAGATGATTCTCCGGAGATAACACCGCTGGTAAAGGCCGATACCAATGGGTTATATTCTGGGACTACTATGTCGCTCCCCATCTTGGCGCGGTTGCAAGAGCCAAAAAGAACAAGGAGAAAAACCGGGACGAGGATGAGTGGAAGTCGTTTCATTGAAATGGTAGATTTATGTGGACACTAAAGGTATGAAAGGATGGGGAGATATTCAAGGGGAGCTTTAAGTGGGCTCAAGAGGCTGAATTTTATTTATAATATATTGACTCGGCTCCGCTTGGTGACCACCCGTCTTCAGAATTTACTAAAGGACTACGTTCAAACAATTAAATATGTATTTTCCTATGTTATTTCGTGTTTTTAAATAATTTTACCAAGCATAAAGAAATCCCTTAAACATGGAAAACAATCCTTCTTTTTTTAAAAAATGGTGGATTTGTATCCGGCCATTTGCCCTGCCGGCTTCAACAATGCCGGTCATCTTCGGAACTGTACTGGCTGTGACGTATGGAAATTATGCTTTTAAGCCAGGCTTATTTGTTCTGGCTTTATTAGCCATGGTAATTTTGCATTCAGGGGCCAATATTTTGAGCGATGTATTTGACTTTAAAAAAGGATTGGACAAAGAGCCAAATCCGGTTAGTGGTGGCGTGGTTAGGGGTATAATAACTCAAAAAGAGGCCTTACGGGCCTCAGCTATCCTCATTATTACCGGTGTTTCCCTGGGTTTATTGTTAACATACCTGGTTGGAATCTGGCTATTGCTTATCGGTATCGGGGGGGTGTTGATGGGAATTTTTTACACAACAGAAACACGTTTGTCTTTAAAATATCATGGTTTAGGAGATCTGGCTGTATTTCTTAATTTCGGAATTCTCGGTGCCTTAGGAAGTTGGTATGTCCAGGCGGGCGAATTATCCTGGATTCCTGTAATCTGGACTATTCCCATGGCCACGCTAGTAATTGCTATTCTGCATGCAAATAATTGGAGAGATATCTCCTCAGATACAGAAGGAAAAATAAGAACGATGGCTTCAATTTTAGGAGATAAGGGGTCGCAGGCATATTATGGCTTCCTGATTTTCGGCCCCTTTGTACTAATTTTACTTTTTATCTTTTTACCCCTGCTGCTTTTTAAGAGCATTCCCGCCATGCCTCTTACTTTTCTTTTAACCTTGCTTGCGTTGCCGCTTGCCATTAAATTATGGCGGCTTGCGAAGAAAAGAAAAACTTCAAAGAATCCGATGGATTTTATTGTGCTGGATGGCAAAACTGCACAGTTTAATCTTCAATTTGGGGCCCTTTGTACTTTAGCCATGCTAGCAAACCTTCTGATTACTCATCTTACAGTATAGCAATGACAATGACAAAGAAAAGTGGTGCCTTGATTCTAATTATTCTTTTTGCACTGTCCTCTTTCTCTGTCATGTTTGTCATGCAGGAAATAGGAAAATTTGATTTTTGGTGGTGGATGAGCGCTAACC
Source organism: uncultured Bacteroidaceae bacterium (assembly GCA_964538375.1). Lineage (GTDB taxonomy): Bacteria > Bacteroidota > Bacteroidia > Bacteroidales > JAUUZQ01. The sequence continues at coordinate 278,809 of CAZIFQ010000001.1, forward strand.
TGGTCATGATAATCGGTATTTCTGCGCTAATATTTAGAAAATATTTACCCTCTGCATTAGCAGATTTCAGTAGTAATTTTCCAAAGAAATTGATGTGGGGTCTACTGTCTGCTGTCTTTCTTTACCTTGTCTTTTTTGCTGGTAATTTCTTTTCCAATATACTATTCTCTACTGCAGATATTGAAATTTCGGGCATTTATGATTTCAAGGGAGATGCCAGCAAGTTGCGCATTTTTGCTCTATTGCTCCTGGTCATCGGCCCCGGGGAAGAGTTATTCTGGCGTGGATTTTTACAGCACCAGCTTATGAGGCGTTTTAAGCCCGTGTATGGCTTTATCATAGCGACACTATTATATACCCTTGTACATGTGCTTACAGGCAATTTTATGCTGGTTATGGCGGCAATGGTTGCCGGCCTTTTTTGGGGATGGATGTACTACAGGTTCAAATCCATCGCTGTAAATATAATTTCACATGTAGTTTGGGATATAACGATTTTTTTGATTTTGCCGATAAGTTAGGGGGGGGATAGAGAGAAGCCCTGCGGGCGTGAGAAGAGTGCGGTGATTAGGAGATTTTGGAGAGTAGTTTTTTGATGCTTTTTTCGATGGTTTTATACGCTACGATTTGCTTTGATTGAAACAAAAAAAGTAGTTCTACCTGCTTGTTTTGTGATTCCAGGGAAATGTAGAGATCGTTTTTCATTTGACGATATGCTTCCCGGGTTCTTCTCTTAATAAGGTTTCTGTCCACCGCGTTTCTTATTTGTTTCTTTGGCACGGCCACAGTCATCAGGGCAGGAAACTCAGAATTCTCAGTTTCCTGATATAATAAAATAAAAGGATAGGCCTTGTGAACTGAGCCCTCCTTAAAGAGCTTTTCAATGGATTTCCTGCTCTTTAATTTTTCTGTTTTATGGAATGAATTTTTTTTCATAAAAAAAGGGGGACATTATCCCCCTCAATTATACTCGAACGAGAGGATCCCGTGAGCTCGTCGTCCTTGGTTCTTTATTATTTTTTTTAACTCTTTCCGTTTATTTTATTGTGTTCCTCGATATAGTTCTCAATAGCCATCGTCATTGAAGGCGCTTTAACGTCGGGGGCCTTAATGTCCAGCCTCAGTCCGGCTTCTGCAACTGCCTGTGCTGTTTTTGATCCAAAGCCGGCTATTTTCGTGTTATTCTGTTTAAAATCAGGAAAATTCTGTAGTAAGGATTTTATTCCGGATGGGCTAAAGAACACCAGGATATCATAATTTACATCTGCAAGATCAGACAGGTCGCTACATTCTGTTTTGTACAAAGTGGTTTTTGTATACTTGTACTTGTGCCTGTTCAAAAGTTCTGGAATTTCCTCGTTTGCAGCGGCTGACAGGGGTAGTAAGAACTGCTCCTCTTTGTGCCTCACCATAACATCCATTAAATCATCCAGTTTTCCGTTTGCATAGAAAATTTTTCTCTTCCGGTACACAATATATTTCTGCAGATAATAAGCTGTTGATTCAGAAATACAGAAGTATTTCATCGTGTCTGGAATGCTTACCCTGGTTTCTTCAGAAATCCGGAAAAAATGATCAATTGCTGTTTTGCTGGTAAATATAACAGCCGTGTGTTTTGAAATATCTACTTTTTCGTTTCTAAACTCCCGTTTTGAAATGCCTTCAATATGTATAAAAGGCCTGAAGTCAATCTTCAAATTGTGTCTATCAGCTAAATCAAAATAGGGGGACTTCTCGTTTTCAGGTTCGGGTTGTGAAACCAATATCTTCTTTATTCTACTCATAGTCTTCTTTCAGGTTAAGAAATAAACTTTATACAACTGAGCTAATCCATTTGTATATCAACAATATTGGAACTATTTCAAGGGCACAAAGGTATAAAAACAAATAGAAACTAAAAACATGTTTCTTTAAAGAAAAAATAATACCCTTAAAGATTTTCATTACAAGCATTGCTCCAAAAAGTGAAATACTTACCCAAAAACACACGTCATTAATGGTCTCCCTTGTATAAGTAAGAAGAAAAATAAGGGGAATCAGGAGTAGTCCAAATAGCTTATTTACTGCAAAATTATGATAAAGGTATTCACGAAAAAGAGCATATTTATTAAAAATATGGGCCGCCAGATTGGCGAAAATGATTCTTAAATAGAAGATCACTACCAAAAAGGCAATATTACACAAGAAAAGTACAAAGCCAAATAATCTAAATGGAAATATAGAAAATCGCATTTCCATTAACAACATAAAAAAAGCAAGAGAGACAAAATACACCGCGTATAGAATATTGTCTTTTCGCCTCTGTATCTGACTGTTGTCATTAAACATGCCGACTGTAACCGAATATCTGGCCGCGGCTTGAAATGTCCCTTTTAATAATTTTCCAAAGAATAATTGGGATGCTGCAATAGACACAATTAAAGAGAATATGACGATAAAAAACCAAATGGGCTGATTCGCTAAAAGGTGTGGGTTTGCCTGCTGAGACACTTCGGTGGCCTGGTAAGGTATGCTTCCGGACAGAAATGGTTGAATAGTCCCTATTAAAGAATCATTCCATACGCTATCCATTCTGATAGAATCTGAAAAAATAGTATCCCTAACCTGCGTGTACCCCATAATATTGCGAATTCAGGGGCAAAGATAATAAACTCTAAAGCTTAAAAAATGTTAATTAAATACCCGCTTGTTGCTCAGTGGGTTGAACGCACCGGATTTTGAGATATATTTGTGCTTTCGGGCATGGTCTTTGCGGAATAAAATTATGTTGCTGTAAGCTGTCGGCATTGAGAAAAATGAAAATTGTTATTATGAAGAAAAGAATAATTATTACCGGTTTGGTGATTGTGTTTCTGGGGCTTGGCTTTACCACGATCAAGACAAAGGATCTGGATATCGTTAAAAACCTTGATATATACTGCACTCTTTTTAGAGAGTTAAATATGTTTTATGTTGATGAAACTAACCCGGAAAAACTGGTGAATACCAGTATAAATTCGATGTTGAAATCTCTTGACCCTTATACAACATATATTCCTGAAAGTGAGATGGATGATTTCAATTTTCAAACCACCGGGGAATATGGTGGAATTGGATCCCTGATAAGAAAATCAGGAGACCACACCATTATTGCTGAGCCCTATGACGGCTTTCCGGCAGCCAGGGCGGGTTTACGTCCCGGAGATATTTTGTTGGAGATTGACGGAGAAAATGCTGAAGGATTAAGCATTACTGCCATTAGTGAAAAACTTAAGGGCAAGCCGGGAACGAAGATTAAAATCAAAATTAAGCGTGAGGAAGAAATCATTTCTCATGTTTTTGAAAGAGAGCAAATAACTGTAAAAAATGTTCCATATTTTGGCATGCTGGATGATCATACCGGATATATTCGCTTAAGTAATTTCACAACTAATGCAGCGGCCGAAGTGCGTGCTACATATAAAAATCTTGATGCTAACAATGAGTTAAATTCTCTTGTCCTGGATCTGCGTAGCAACCCCGGGGGCTTACTAATAGAGGCCGTTCGTACGTGTAATCTTTTCATCGATAAAGGCGAGCTTATTGTAAGCACAAAGGGGAAAGTTATCCAGTGGGACAGCGAATACAAAACCAGTCGCGAACCAATTGATACTGAAATTCCAATTGCTGTGCTGGTAAACCGATCCTCTGCCTCTGCAGCTGAAATTGTTGCCGGAGCAATGCAAGATCTTGACCGGGGCGTTGTGATTGGACAGAGAACCTTTGGAAAAGGGCTGGTCCAGGCAACCAGGCCCTTGAAGTATAACGCCCAGCTTAAGGTAACAACAGCGAAATATTACATCCCCTCAGGAAGATGTATTCAAATGCTGGATTATGCACATAGAAATGATGACGGAAGCGTTGGTTCCATCCCGGATTCTTTAATTAGCGAATATGCAACAAAAAACGGCAGGCCTGTATTTGATGGCGGAGGTGTTCAGCCGGATATTAAAGTTGAATCAGAATTTCTCAGTGAAATTGCTGTGAGGTTATATACCGAAAGTGTTTTCTTTGATTATGCTACAAAATACCGAAATCAGCATGATGCGATTGACTCTCCCACAGAATTTATCCTAGATGATGCGGAGTATGAAAATTTCAAAAGTTTTATCCTGACCAAAGATTTTAAATATAAAACAGTCAGTGAAGTTGCCTTCAATAAATTGATTGAGACCGCTAAGAAAGAAAAATATTACAAGCAATCTGAAGAGGAATTTCTTGCCCTGGAAGAGAAATTAGCGCACAGCAATCTTAAAGACCTGGAAACGTACAGACCTGAAATACAGCGTTTTCTTGAAGAAGAGATTGTGGGTAGATATTATTTTCAGGCGGGCAGGATACAAGCACAAATAGATGAAGATGAATCGATAAACGAAGCCATTCAACTTATGGGAAATCCTGTACAGGTTCAAAATATTCTCAACGGAACAGAAGGTGCCCTGGCTATAAAGAAATAGCTAGTGGGCTTCAAGCCAGTTATTACCGGAATCCATATCAACTATCAGGGGCACTTTTAGTGTCACGGCTGATTCCATTTCTGTGCGAACGATTTCTTTCACCTGCTCAAGTTCGGACCTTAATACATTGAAGTTTAATTCATCATGTACCTGGATAATCATTTCAGATTCTAAATTATTTTCCTCCAGGGCCCGATGAATTTTCACCATTGCTATTTTAATAATATCTGCCGCACTTCCCTGTATAGGGGTATTGATAGCATTTCGTTCGGCATTTCCTCTTACTACCTGGTTTCTGGAGAGAATGTCTGGTAATAATCTTTTGCGTGCAAACATGGTCTCAACCTTACCTTTTTCCCGTGCTACTTTTATACACTCATCCATATAGCGCCTCACCCCCGGATAAGATAGAAAATATCCCTCGATCAGTTCTTTTGCTTCGCTCCGTGGTATGCGCATCCTTTGCGACAGGCCAAAAGCAGAGATTCCGTAAATAATTCCAAAGTTTGCCGTTTTTGCCTTGCTTCGCATTTCTTTTGTAACATCTTTTATATCAATATTATACACCTTTGCAGCCGTGGCGGTATGAATATCTTCTCCGTGGATAAAAGCATTGATCATATTCTCATCCTCACTCAGGTGAGCCATTAACCGTAATTCGATTTGCGAATAGTCGGCGGATAGAAAAACATGGTTCTTTGAAGACGGGGTAAAGGCCCTGCGAATTTCCCTCCCCCTTTCCTCCCGAATGGGGATGTTCTGTAAATTAGGGTTGTTTGAAGACAGTCGTCCGGTTGCAACCAGGGTTTGGTTAAAAGACGCGTGTATCTTATTGGTATTGGGATTTATCATTTTTGGCAGGGCTTCAACATAGGTGGATAGCAATTTTTTTGCCGACCTGTAATTAAGCACTTCCTGGATGATATCATGTTTATCTACAAGATTGATGAGAACCTCTTCTGCGGTAGAATGTTGTTTTGATTTCGTTTGTTTTCCCCCTGATTCAATTTTCATTTTATCAAAGAGCACTTCTCCCAATTGCTTTGGAGAATTTATATTGAACTCCTGCCCGGCAAATTCATATATTTTTCTCTCCATCTCAATGAGCTCATTTCTTAATTCTTCCGCAAAGATTACTAGCTCCCTGGTGTTAAGTGATACACCAGCATGTTCCATTTCCATCAACACACTTACCAGCGGCATCTCTATCTCTTCTGCCAGGTAGATAAGATTTTCTTTCTCTATTTCCTTCGCTAATAAGACATAAATCTGCCATGTAATATCTGCGTCTTCCCCGGCATACTCTTTAACCTTCTGCGGGTCAATATTTGCAAAATTTTGTTGATTTCGCCCCTTTTTCCCTATGAGTTCCTCTGTTTTTATCTTTCTGTACCCTAAATAATCCTCCGCGATGGCGTCCAGGTTATGTTTCTTATCCCCTTGCAACAGATAGTGTGAAACCATTGTGTCAAATAACTTGCCTTTAACGTTTATCCCATAATTTTTTAAGATATGGCTATCATACTTTAAATTTTGGCCGATTTTCAAAGTATTCGGGTCTTCGAAAATGGGTTTTAACAGATTAATCCAGCTGTTGATATCACAATTCTCTCCCATAAAACTTACGTAGTATGCTTTGTGTGCTTCCCAGGAAAAAGAAAGCCCAACTATCTTAGAGTCAATTGGATTCAATCCCGTTGTTTCACTATCAAAACAAAATTTATCCTGCTCTTTGAGTTGATCTATCAGCTTTATCAGCTCCTCTTTCTGCTCTATCAGTATATAATCATGCGCAATAGTGTCGATTGTATCGAGCTTTACTGTTTCCTCAAAAGCATGTTCATTTTGTTCTTGAAATAATGATGTTTGTTGTTCGGGTTTTGAAGATGTTAAATCATGGGAATTAGATAAAATCCGCTGACCCAGATTTTTAAAATTCAGTTCATTGAAAATCCTTTCCAGGGCTTCTTTTTTGATTCCTTTTCTTTTTGATTCCTGCAAATCGACTTCCAGGGGCACATCAAGGACGATTGTGGCCAGCATTTTTGAAAGCGTAACCTGCTCTTTTGAGTTTTCCAGGTTTTCTTTCTGTTTACCCTTAAGCTCATCAATATGCTCATACACTCCTTCAACGGATCCATAGCTTTCGATCAGTTTAATGGCAGTTTTCTCTCCAACCCCTGGCGCCCCGGGTATATTGTCAGCTGAATCTCCCCACAGGGCCAGGATATCAATTACCTGAATCGGGTCTTTGATTTGAAACTTATCTTTTATTTCCTGTACACCCAGCACCTCTGGCGGATTTCCGGATCTTCCCGGTTTGTACATAGAAATTTTTTCTGTAACTAGTTGGGCGAAATCTTTATCGGGAGTCATCATAAACACCTCGAAATCGTCTTTTTCTGCCCTTTTAGCCAGTGTTCCAATTATATCATCAGCTTCATAACCAAGCTTTTCAACCACAGGAATCTGGTATGCTGCCAGCAGGTCTTTAATCCAGGGCAATGCTTCCTTAATATCTTCAGGTGTAGCGTCCCTGTTGGCCTTGTATTCTTTATAAACTTTATGTCGAAATGTTGGGCCAGATGCATCAAAGGCAGCAAGAATATGGGTGGGGTTTTCCTTTCGTAAAATCTCGTCTAGTGCGAGTGTAAAGCCAAATACGGTGGAGGTGTTCATCCCCTTTGCATTGCGCATAGGGTTGGATATAAAAGCATAGTAAGCCCTGAAAATCAGGGCATAGCTGTCCAGTAAAAATAGTTTTTTTGTTTCGGCCATCTTTTATTGGTTATCTGCTGCCGCCCATTCTGCATATGAGGTGGCTGTTTCGTATAATTTAATCTTATGCAGATTAACTACGGAAGGTAATTTTTCTTTCAGTATATCGGCAATATACAAAACCAGGTTTTCACATGTAGGTTGAAAATCAAATGAATACACTTTCTGATACATAGATTTTACAGCATCCAGGCTTTCCCCTTCTGCCTTCTTGTAAACTACCAGCGAATGATCCAACACGTCTACAATATTTTCCTGGGCAATTTTCTTCAGGTCCTTGAAATCCAGCACCATTCCAAACTTTGGATTATCCTCATTATCTAAGGGTTCTCCAATAATTGTAATGAAGAGCCGGTATGAATGGCCATGAATGTTTTTACAAGCTCCATCGTAATTCCAGAGGGCGTGTGCCATCTCGAAAGTAAACTCTTTGGTAACCCTTATGTTTCTCATATCTGTTAATCAATACAAGCACATTCGCTTATACAAACAATTAATTTCGTCAGGTTTTGATTTTTCAAAGAATATATTGTGTTCTTTCCTTCTCTCCTTGAGATCAAAACCCCTTTGTCTTTTAAAATTCCTAAATGGTGGGAGGCCGTGGATTGCTCAACGTGAATTAACTTGTGTATCTCTGTGACTGTCAGTTCATTGGCTTCTGTTAAGTGTCCCAGAATTGCCAGTCTCATTGGGTGAGCGATCGCTTTCACCATGTTGGCCGCTTTCTCGACCTGCTCTGCTTGTAAGTCCGTAAATTTCATTATTTCAAATATGCTTTCTGTTTCGTTTATTCTAAGTATACAAATATATCAATATTTAAATGAATGGAAATTATTTTTGCCGGAGTATTTGGTCAGATATGTCATATTATGACAAATTCACAACAGCGTGTTCATACTACTTCCATGGAGAATTGTACGTTTTTTATAAAAAAATTATAGGGGAACAATAACACAATAATATATGGATGTCGTTATATTATTTATAAATTTGGAGCTGTAATACAAATAAATGGGGAAACTAAAAGAAATACGAAGGCCTGTTGAAGAGGAAATGAAGGAGTTTCAAAAAAGATTCAAGGCTTCGGTTCATAGTGATGTTTCATTACTCAATATTATCACCTCCTATACGCTTCGCCAAAAAGGGAAGCAGGTTCGTCCGCTGTTTGTTTTTCTGACGGCAAAAATGCTTGGCAATATCACAGAATCAACATATACGGCTGCTTCATTAATTGAGCTACTGCATACAGCTACACTGATTCATGACGATGTTGTGGATGAATCGTATGAGCGTAGAAGCATGTTTTCTATTAACGCCCTTTGGAAATCCAAAACATCTGTTCTCCTGGGTGATTATTTTCTTTCCCGTGGTTTACTTTTGGCAGTTGAGAATAACGATCACGATTTACTTAGCATTGTTTCAGATTCAATGAAAGAAATGGTTGAGGGCGAGCTTCTTCAACTACAAAAAACCCGTAGTTTAAATATCACTATTGACGACTATTACGAGGTAATTCGCAAGAAAACAGCAACATTGATTGCTTCTTGCACGTCTGGCGCAGCAAAGTCTTCCGGTGTTTCCCGGGAAGTTATCGATCACATGCATGAACTGGGCACCAACATTGGGATTGCCTTTCAGATAAAAGATGATCTTTTCGATTACCAGGAACGCGGTGTTATTGGAAAACCAACAGGAAACGACCTGCGGGAAAAGAAATTCACCCTGCCCTTGATATATTCCTTAGACAATAGCGATAAAAAAGAGAAAAAAAATATCATTCGGCTGATCAGCAATGGCAGTATGGATAACAAAAAGATTGATCATATTGTCAAATTTGTGAAATCAAAAGGAGGGCTGGAATATGCCAAAGAAAAGATGCTGGAGTACAAAAAAAATGCGGATAATATCCTCCATGAATATCCGGAAAGTGACGCAAGACAATCGCTCCTGGATCTTCTTCAATTTACCATAGACCGATCCAAATAGAACCCATCAATTTCCTTCATTTATCCAGTGTTTTCTTCGCTGCTTTTTAAGAAAGAGAGGACCTTTTTTGCTTTTCCCTTATCCAATATCGCAGCAATATCTTGTTCACTGGCATTTTTGATTTTTTCAATGGACTTAAAGTGCTTAAGTATCTTATTTACAGATACTTCACCTAATCCTTCGATGGCTAAGAGTTGTGAATTAATCATTGAATTTGACCTTTTTAGCCGGTGAAATTCGATACCAAAACGGTGTGCTTCGTTGCGCAAAAACTGAATAATCCGCAGGGATTCTGAATTCTTGTCTATATATAGAGGTACAGGATCATCAGGAAAATATATTTCCTCCAGCTTTTTTGCTATTCCAACAATGGCTACTTTATTTCGAAGCTTTAATTTTTCAAGACTTTTCAAAGCAGCACTTAGTTGTCCTTTTCCGCCATCAACTATAATCAATTGGGGAATTCCTGTGTTTTCATCCAGTAAGCGGCGATATCTTCTAAAGATAACTTCCTCCATCGAGGCAAAATCGTCGGCCCCGGTAACGGTTTTAATATTATAATGACGGTATTCTTTTTTTGCCGGGCGGCCTTTTTTAAAAACCACACATGCAGCAACCGGATTTGAACCCTGTAAATTGCTATTGTCAAAACATTCGATATGGATCGGTTGAGATTTTAATCTCAAATCCTTTTTCAGTGTTTCCAGAATTCTTTCTGCTGGATAGGTCGTTGTTTTTTCCGTTGCTTTTTTCTGTTTCTCAAATTTGTACAATTTTGCATTTCTCTCCGACAGTTCCAGTAATTTTTTCTTTTCTCCCTGAAGAGGAACTACAATTTTATATCCAGGGAGCTCGTCTGACAGGTCCATGGGCAAAATCAGATTTTTCGAATCACTGTGCACTCTTTTTTGCAAATCAATGATACAGAAACGTAATATTTCCCTGGTTGGTTCTTTTAGCTTTTTCTGAATTTCCACCGTATGTGCCTGAATTACAGCTCCTTTTGTTATTTTCAAGTAGTTGACAATCGCATATTTATCCTCATCCACGATACTGAATACGTCTACGTTGTTTATAGATGGGTTAACGATAGTAGATTTGCTTTGAAATTTGTCAAGCACTTCAACTTTCTGTCTTATTCTTTCAGCGTCCTCAAATCTGAATTCATCAGAAAATTTTTTCATCTGATTTTTCAGGAAAGAAATTACTTCGTTAAGGTTTCCTTTTAGTATATTTTTTATTTGAGAAATGGATTCGTCATATTCTTTTTCACTTTGTAATCCTTCACATGGTCCTTTGCAATTTTCAATATGATATTCAAGACAAAGTTTATATTTTTTGATCTTAATATTTTCTGAGGAGAGATTGTGTCGGCAGGTTCTTAGTTGATAAATTTGGCGAATAAGATTAAGCAGGGTTCTCACCATGAGGGCAGAGGTGTAGGGTCCAAAATATTTTGAACCGTCGTTGATGACATTACGGGTTGAAAAAACCCTGGGGAAAGGTTCGTTCTTTATACAGATCCAGGGAAATGTTTTATCATCCTTAAGCAGTACATTATACCTGGGTTGGTATTTCTTAATTAGATTGTTTTCCAAAAGAAGCGCATCAGACTCACTGCTCACAACAATATGTTTGATGTCCCTGATTTTGCCAACCAGTATTTTTGATTTATATGAATCGTGGTTCTTTTTTTGAAAATAGGATGAAACTCGTTTTTTTAGATTTTTTGCTTTTCCAACATATATGATGTTATCCTTGCTGTCATAAAATTGATAAACGCCAGGATCTCCTGGCAGTAATCGCAATAATTCCAATATATGATCTGGAAATGTTTCCATTGCTAGTCATCAAATAATGGTGTAAAGCTAAAGCTTGTTCCGTCAAACAATCCTTTATCGCTAAGTTTTAGTTCAGGAATAACCAACAAAGACATAAAAGCCAAGGTCATAAAGGGGGCGGCTAAACCAGTGCCCATCCTTTTTGCCATTTCTGAGGCCTTCTCATATGTTTCAGCAGCGAGGGCTACTGGTTTGTTTGTCATTATTCCAGCCACCGGTAATGGAAGTCCTGAGAAATCTTTTCCATCAAAGCTAACAATGCCTCCTTTATTTCTAATTATCCAATTTACTGCTTCTTTTATGTCTCTGTCGGAAGTCCCCACACAAATTATATTATGACTATCGTGAGCAATGCTTGAAGCTAAAGATCCTTTTTTCAGGCCAAAGCCATTTATAAATCCTATTGCCGGAGCTTTGTTTTCATAACGATTTACGACAACAAGCTTCAATATATCTTTTCCTGTGTCTGAACTTACATTGCGTTTCTCGCCTTCATAAACAAAGGATTGTTTTCTTGTAATTAATTCTCCATCTATGGCCTGAATTACTTTCAGTGTTTTTCCTTTTGCGCTTACGATAAGGTCTTTTTCTGTGATCTCTTTTGCCTGGAAATTATTTGGGGTTTCTGTATGCTGAACAATACTTGGGGTTTCTTCCTGGCTGTTATCAATATTTACTTCTTCATTTTCGAAACAATAAGAACCGTTGATGCAAACACTTTTAATATTCCAGTCTTCAATAGAATCAACTAAAATGAAATCTGCAGGATCGCCCTCTCTTAATAATCCAACATTTAGCTTATAATGTAGGACCGCGTTATATGAAGCTGACCTTAGAACATCAAAAAGATCGTACCCCATCTGTAGCGCTCTTTTCACCAAGAGATTTATATGCCCCTTAATTAAATCATTCGGATGCAGATCGTCTGAACACAACATCACCATTTCGGGATATTCATTCAATAAAGGAATCAGGTTGTTAAAATTCTTTGCGCCACTCCCCTCTCTAATTTGAATATGTATCCCATAAGAAATTTTCTCTCTTGCCTCTTCAATAGTGAAACATTCATGATCAGTGGTAATGCCTCCTTCTGCATACTTTCTTAAATCTTCTCCTGTTAATCCAGGTGCATGTCCATCAATAGGAACTCCCTTTTTGGCTGCTGCTTCCAGTTTTTTGTGTACTTCATCGTCGTTATATATAACCCCCGGATAATTCATCATTTCCGATAAATAACCAATGTCATCCCAGTTAAGCATTTCTGAAATATCTGCAGCAGTAATTTTCGCTCCGGAAGATTCAAAGTCTGTTGCCGGAACACAGCTGGGTGCTCCAAATAATATTTTCATCGGCGTTAAACTCGCATTCGCTACCATGTATTCCACACCCTTTCTACCAAGAACATTTGCAATTTCGTGAGGATCTGAAACTGTAGCTACGGTACCATGAGAAATCGCAGTTCGTGAAAACTCAACTGGTGTAACCATAGAACTTTCAATATGGATGTGAGAATCAACAAAGCCAGGCAAAATATATTGATCCGGGGTACCACTAATTTTCTCAATTCGTATAATTTTCCCCTCTTCGATTGTAACTTCCGCAGGGAAAATTTCTCTTTCGATAATATCTACCAGGTTTGCCTGTACAGAAAATCTGTTCATTTTATGCTATTTAATCCAAAAAAAATGAGCAAAGCGTCGGTTTGCACCGTTAATGTTCCACGTGGAACAATTCGAAATGTTCCACGTGGAACATTATCTACCCATATAAATTAATAAAACACTAACATCACTTGGTGAAACGCCTGAAATCCTTGATGCCTGTCCGATAGTTTCCGGCCTGGTCTTTACCAATTTTTGTCTTGCTTCAGTAGATATGCTTTTTAGTTTTTCATAGTCAAGCTTTGGATCAAGCTTAATCTTCTCCAGGCGTAATATTTTCTCAGCCATCAATTTCTCCCTCGAGATATATCCTTCATATTTAATCCTTACTTCTACAGATTCAATAATCTCCGCAACAACCCCCTTTGACAAATTTTCTGGTTCAAACTTTATTTCCATTGCGTTTAATAGACTTATAATATCTATTTGCGGCCTCTTAGCAATGCTGATACATTTTGTTTTCTCCTTTATTCCAGATGTGCCCTGGCTCTTTAAAAAGTCATTAATCTGATCTGGCTTAACACTTGTTTTGCTAAGTAAATCTGTAAGCTCCCTCTCCCCCGTTCTTTTCCGTTCGAGTAAATCCATCCTTTCTTTACCGGCCAAACCAATATCATAACTTAATGGAGTAAGTCGCTCGTCGGCATTATCCTGCCGCAACAATATTCTGTATTCTGCTCTCGAGGTAAACATGCGATAAGGTTCATCCACACCTTTTGTGATCAGGTCGTCAATCAAAACCCCTATATACGCCTGGTCTCTGCCCAGCACAAATTCTTTTTCACCGTTAATTTTTAAATGCGCATTAATCCCAGCCATCATACCTTGTGCGGCGGCCTCTTCATAGCCAGTTGTTCCATTTATTTGTCCTGCAAAAAACAAGTTGTTCAGCTTTCTTGTTTCAAGCGTGTGCTTCAATTGGGTTGGAGGATAATAATCGTATTCGATTGCATATCCCGGCCTGAAGACTTTAACATTCTCCAGACCCTCTATTTCTTTAAGCGCTTTATATTGAACCTCCCAAGGCAATGAAGATGCGAATCCATTGATATAATATTCTATGGTAGACAAACCTTCGGGCTCAAGGAATAGCTGGTGTTTATCCTTCTCTGAAAAAGTAACTATTTTATCTTCGATGCTTGGGCAGTATCTCGGACCGATTCCATCAATGGAACCATTAAATAGGGGGCTTTCCTCAAATCCTTTTTCAAGCTCGCCGTGAACCGACAAATTTGTGTAAGCAATGAAGCAGCTTTTATGATTCTCATATTCCAGTTCATAATCAAGGAAACTAAATTTTCGTCCCTCCTTGTCTCCCTCCTGTTCTGTAAGCTTTTCGAAATCGACACTTCTGCCATCTATCCTGGCTGGTGTTCCGGTTTTCATTCTACCCACTTCAAATTCATGTTCTGCCAGCTGCTCACTAATGCCAGATGAAGGTGGTTCACCAATTCTGCCCCCTTCCATCTGAACTTTACCAACGTGAATCAATCCGTTAATGAATGTCCCCGCAGTAAGAATAACCGTTTTAGAATGGAATTTTATACCCATAGTGGTATTCACTCCGCAAACAGCGCCTTCTTCGATAAGCAAGTTGCTTACTTTATCCTGCCAGAAATCAAGGTTTTCAATACCCTCCAACTCCTTTCTCCACTCTAAAGTAAAGATAGATCTATCGCATTGAGCTCTTGGACTCCACATAGCTGGTCCCTTAGAACGATTCAACAATCTAAATTGGATCATTGAGCGGTCCGATACAATTCCGGAATAGCCCCCCAGAGCGTCTATCTCCCTAACTATCTGACCTTTAGCTATGCCCCCCATGGCTGGATTACATGACATTTGCGCAAATTTTGTCATGTCCATGGTAATTAGAAGTGTTTTACTTCCCAGGTTGGCGGCAGCAGCAGCGGCCTCACAGCCGGCGTGACCTGCACCAACAACAATTACATCGTAAATATTCTCCATTACTCCACCAATTTTAAAAGCTTCAAAGCTTTATCTTCCTCTTCCCTCATCTCTTTAATTTCTTCAGCAGAAGAGTCTTTAAATCCTAACAGATGTAAAACACCATGAATAACAACTCTGTTCAATTCCTGTTCAAAAGAATTTTCATAGTTCTCGGCGTTCATACTTACCTGTTCTACGCTTACAAAGATATCACCAGAAATGAGTATATCCTCATTGTATTCAAAAGTAATAACATCCGTATTGTAATGATGGTTTAAATATTGCTTATTAATGGAAAGTAAATAATTGTTAGAAGTGAAAATGATATTGATTGTTCCCATGGATTTACCATGCGATTCTACAACACTATTAATCCATTTCTTGAAGAGCCGGCGCCTGTTAAAAGAAAAGCGAATGCTTTCTGTATGAAAGAATGTGGGCACCTTTTACACTTTGAACTTGAGTTCAACAATCCTACCATGATCGGAAAAATTGATCTCATCGGAAAGTCTTTCCATGAGGAAGATTCCTCTTCCATTGATCTTTTCCACGTTCTCCGGTGCTGTTGGGTCCGGAACAGATTTATAGTCAAATCCAAGACCCTGGTCAGTGATGTTTACAAGCAATTCATTCTCCTCTTTTTCGAACCTAACTATCACTGTTTTATTCGGATCTGATTTATTACCGTGAACAATTGCATTGTTTGTGGCTTCCATGGTCGCTACTAAAACATTACCATAGGATTCATCACTTAAGTCCAGTTCAAATTGAAGCTCATCTATAAGCTTCTCAACTAATCTCAAGTTCTGAACATTCGACGAAATATGTAAATCCTTTCTCATATGGCTTTGACTCGCGCTAATTTATACGTAAACATATTAAAAAGGTTACGTTTTATTTGCTCAACCATAAAGCGGGGTTTAAAATCTCTTTTGATTTCCAAACCTGGAAGTGCAAAACAGCCATGTTTTCTTCCTGGTTTGTATAAATCGTGCCTATCTCCTGCTTAACACTGATTTTATCCCCTGCCTTGACTTTCAGGTCTACCAGATTCTGATAAACAGTAAGATATTCACCGTGCATAAGCAAAACCGTGTAATTAGCTCCCAGTATGGCTACAATCTTTGTGACCTCACCATCAAAAACAGCTCTTGCTTTTGTGTTTGGAGCGCTGCTGAGGTCAATTCCATTATTCTGAATTTTCACGCCTCTTAAAACCGGGTGATTAATCAATCCAAAATCTGCTGTAATAATTCCCCGGTCTACCGGCCATGGTAATTTACCTTTGTTCTGTGCAAAATTTCTTCCTGCCAATTTTTGCTCAGGTGTAAGGGTATTAAATAAATTATTGCTGTTTCTCTTTTTTACTTCCTCTTCAATGACCTTACGAATTTCATCTTCCAGCTCCTTCCTTATGCGTTCCTTTTCAGCCAGCTTCTGCTTCAACTTCCTTTCATCCTGGGCGAGTGACCGTATCAGGTTGTTTCTTTGATTCCTTTCCCTGGCCAATGTACGGCTTTCGTTTTCTTTTTGTCCCAACAAAGAAACCTTCACTTCTCTAATTTCTTCCAGCTCAGCTTTCTTTACCTCGTAATTCCTGATTAATAATTCCAGTTCGTTTATTTTCTTTTCCCTGTAAGCGGTTAAATAACGCATATACTTAACTCTTTGATAGAATTGATTAATACTCTCACTTGCCAGCAAATACATCAATTTATCATGGTCTGTGTGGCTTTTATAGATACTATATACTATAACAGCATACTCGTTCTTCCCTTTTTTGATTGAAGACGATATTTTATTAATTTCAATCTCTATATCATCCATTTCATCCTCGATCTGATTAATTTCCGCGCTTATAGTGGTGATCAGAGATTCCCTTGATCTTATCCCCCTGTTCAAAATGGAAACCCGGTGAATAGAAGACTGTTTCTTTGCTTTTGTTTGCTCAAGCAGTTCCTTTGAGAGTTGTATCTCCTTAAGCGTTTCTTCTTTCTCTTTTTCCAACTCCTTTCTTGTCTGCGCCAGCAAGCTTGCGGAAAGAAAAATCAAAAACAATATGGAAAAAAACTGCTTCATTAATATTCTAATATCGTGTACTTGTTCTTATTGAAAGATAGATCTACAAAAATTTCCTTATTATAAGTTATTTCACCGCCAGCTGCCATAATTTCCACATTTTCAAAGATATAATTAGAGAAAACAGACAGGGAGTCTGAAGACGTAATTTCACCAACAATATATTCATTAGTTTTTGTGTGAAAAAATTCGAACTTGTTGATTTTCAAAGTGTTTAGATCATATGTGATTTTCCTGGTAATGTCCTGAACAGAAAAATCTATTATCTCTCTCTGCGCTGTTCCGTTTATAGATCTTATTTCCTCGCAAGCCAGTTTCTTGTTCAGCAAATACTCCAGGTTCTCAAACTCCACAGGCGGCCTATATCCCAGCTTGCTTTCCCTGTAAATATAAACCAGCTTATCTATGCGGTTAATAAATACGGTGCTGTCTGCCGTGATGGCAACCCTTACGATTTCAAATCCTGTGTTTGCTGCGCTTATAAAAATTACAGAATCAGGAAGATAATAGAGCGAAACTTTTGCATCATAGATTTCTCCATCCATAATAACTCTCGCTTTAATCTTATTCATATAAAGCGACTGGTATGGTTCCATGTTCAAACACAAGGAATCTACACCGGGTATTTCGGTATCATCCGTGAGTTGGGTAAGCTTCCTTGAAGTGAAACAGCTACTTACAAGCAAGCTTAATAAGATAATATAGTATTTACTTTTCATTGCCCGGACCAAGTTTTTCCAGCTTTTTTGTTAGTTTTTCTTTATCCCCTCCTAAAATAATCGCTTTCTCATAAAATGAGCGTGCAATATGATAGCTTTCAAGTTTCATATGAATCTCTGCTGCATGTTCATTCACATCCGGATCATTTAGTCCGCCTTTTTGCAGTGCCTTATTTATGTAAAGTTCCGCCTCCTTATACTCTCCCACCTTAAACAACACCCAGGCGTAGGTGTCAAGAAAAGTGCCATTTTCCGGATTCTCTAAAATTGTTCGGTAACTCATCGCCCTTGCCTCATCTAAAGACTCTCCCCTTGTTGCCAGGTAATAACTAAAATTATTCAACACCAAAGAATTATCCGGCTCTTGCTCAATAAGAATTCTGAACAACTTGTCTGATTCTTCATACAACTCAAGTTTATGATATACCTCCGCCATAATTTGTTGAGTTTGTAAAACAAGTTCTCTATTAGAATGTTTTGTAATAACCTCATTACTAAACGTTTCTATCACTTCTTCGAACAGTTTGTTTTCGTATTCTGCAATACCCTTGAAATATACCACTTCCGAGCTGTCAGGAAAAATTTTATACGCTTCATTCGCCAGGAGCAATAATTCCTCGTTTTCTGAAAGAGCGTTGGCGAGCAGTATACCTTGTCTCCACAATTCATAGTCTTTTACGTTCATAGTCAGTAAGGGCCTTAATAAAGCAAAAGCATCTGGATATTTCCTTTGTTGAATATAAAAATCTACAGCATATAACTTGACATCCTTTTCGTCCGGATACTTTTTTATCAAGGTCTGAATCAGCTCATTCAGTTGTATAGAATGATTCCCTAAAAAATACTGATCCGTTAAATAATAACTCAGGATCGACATTTTCCTGTCGAATTCAATATAATCACTCTCAAAGGATTTTTTCAGGTAATAAAGACTCTTGTTGTGCTCCTTTTTTACCCTGTAATAATCTGTAAGGTTAGTTAATGCATAAATATTTGTGCTATCCAATTCCAATACTTTTGTGTAATATTTGCTAGCCAGATCATTTTGCTTGTCTTTTAATGCCAGCTCAGCGGCCACAACTAAAAACTGTAGTGACTCTGGAAAGAACTCAATCAATTTCTCTATTTCTTTCCTGGCAGCGCTAAATTTCTCCTCTGATTCAAAAATATTCGCTTTTAGAAGGACTACTTTATCTGAAACACCGTACTTTTTCTCCAGCCGGTTCAGGCTTCTGATTGCCTTCCTGCTCTTCCCTCCAAGAAAATATATGTTTGCCTTTTTAAAACTATATTCTATTTCATTGTCATCTGTAATGATTGTCTTTTCAACTAATTGTTCTGCCTCATTGAATTTCTCCTCCATAAGCAAAACATCGATATAGCCATTTACGTACCATTCATTAGAATTGTCAAGTTGATAGGCCCGCCTGAAATTTTTCTCTGCCAGCTGAGGCTGGTTGGCAATCATGTACAGGGTGCCCAATTCATAATAAGCAATGGCAACGGAATCTTTTGCTTCAATAACCATTTTATAAAGCTCTATAGCACCCGGAATATTACCAAGATTTTTTTGCTTTACCGCCTCTATAAGTGCATATTGGTAATCGCTACTTCCCTCCTGCGCCCATCCTTTCCCATGTACGATAAATAGCAGAATAACAGTTATATATATAAAACTCTTTCTCATCAGTGTTTGTTAGATAATAAAACAATTACTTATTTTTTCCCTGTGTGCCCAAATCCGCCAGCTCCCCGGTCTGTCTCTTCCAAACTTTCAACTTGTTGCCATTCAGCTGTTTCGTGCTTGTTTACTACCATTTGACAAATTCTTTCCCCGTGTTCTATTGTTACTTCTTCAGATGAAAGATTTACAACAATCACTCCAATTTCTCCACGGTAATCGGCATCGATTGTTCCCGGAGTATTCAATACTGATAAACCCTGTTTTAGGGCCAGTCCGCTCCTGGGTCTGATTTGAGCTTCATAACCAACTGGTAATTCGATAAATAATCCTGTTGGAACCAGTTTTCTCTCAAGAGGTTTTAATGTTATGCTCTCTTCCAGGTTAGCTCGTACATCCATTCCGGCAGAATGTGCGGTTGAGTATGATGGAAGAACATTCATGGATTTGTTTACAATCTTTACTTTCATTGCTTAATCTTCTGTTTTTGATATTACTTATTTGCTTTTACCGGTTTGTATTTCATGAAAGTTCCAATCTCTCCCTTATAGAAAATAAAACAAGCAGCAATGACCATTATAGGTTTAACATAATTTACAAACGATAGTTCTTTCACGCTTAATATGTGATCAATGTAAAAGAAAGCTACAATAATAGCAAAATAGAACAAGATGCGCTTAAAATCATAAGGTATTCTATAGTGTTTTCTCGACCATAAATATGATAATATTACCATCACTGAATAGCAAATAAGGTGTCCCCAGGCAGAGGCGTAATAGCCAAACCTTGGCACAAACAATACATTGATAACTATTGTAATCAAGGCGCCAATGATAACCAGTCGGGCACCGATCAATGTTTTATTTGTCAGTTTATACCAGGCCGATAAATTAAAAAACGCTCCCATGATAAGTACTGCCATGAGTATCACGGGTACTATCCCGATCCCTTCCCTGAAATCGGGACCTATAAAAAGTTTAAAATAATCGATATACAAAGTAACCACCAGGAATATCAGCAATCCCGCAATTAAGAAAAATTTCATCACATCGGCATAGAGTTCCTTTGCGTTTTTCTCATTGGAATTGGCGAAAAAGAAGGGCTCTGCTGCGTACCTGAACATTTGAACATAGAGAGACATCAATACTGCAATCTTAAAGTTTGCACCGTATATTCCAAGCTGAGCCATTGGGTTTTCATTTGGATCAAGCAGGTGTTTCAACAGTACCCTGTCAAGTGCCTCATTTACAGCACCGGCCAGTCCGGCGATTAGCAGTGGATAGGAATATTTTAGCACTTTTTTCAGTAACTGCATATCCAATGACCCTTTGAAAACTGCAAAGATTTCACCTGAAAGTAGTAGTAGTTTTACAAATGAAGCAACCAGGTTTGCCACCAGCACATAGCCCACACCAAGCTGGTCGTTATAGATTTTTGCAATCCACGGAGAATGCTCAACGTGTTTTGGCGCGTAACTAAGAAAAAATAATATAAGTCCTACATTTACAACTACTTCTACAATTCTAATAAGAGAATATTTAAGCGGTTTATTATATAGTCGAATGCGGGCAAAAGGAATGGCAGTGAAAGCATCTAACGCAACAATCATTGCTAGCCAAAGTATATATTTTGGATATTGCTCATAGTCCATGCCAGTGGAGATGGGTTTTAAAAACAATATTACCAGGATAGCGAAAATCAACGAGCTTGTGAATACCGAAGTAAGAACGCTGGTATAAACTTTCTCCTTTTCCTTGCTGTTACTGGCAAATCTGAAAAATCCCGTTTCCATTCCATATGTCAATACAACCAGCAGAAAAACCACATAAGCGTACAACTCTGTTATTACACCATACTCTTCCGGTGGAAGAACACGTGTATAAAATGGAGTCAGAACTATGAAATTCAGAAATCGGGGAAGAACGACACCCATTCCATATACCGCGGTTTGACCGAATAATTGCTTAATTGGATTCGCTGCCATCTATTGATAATTCATTCTTTGAGACAATCACGTAAAAGTAAGCATAATTCGAGGGAGATAAATGGTGTTTTTTTCACAATTAGAAAGGGGGGTGTTTATAGGGGTAGAGTGGTTTATTGGGGTATGGAAATGGGGAAATGGGGTATGGAAATGGGGAAATGGGAAGAATACCGAGATATTTTATAATTTTGAAATATTAAAAATGAAGCAAATGAAAAAACTTACCCTATTATTTTCACTGTCTCTAATGATCGCACTAACAGCTAATGCGCAGGAAGGTCAAACTCCCCCGGGTAAAACAATAACCATAGCAACCACAATGGGAAATATTCGTGTTCTATTGTACGATGAAACCCCGAAGCACCAGGAGAATATGTTAAAACTCATTGATGAAGGATACTACAATGGTCAAATGTTTCACAGGGTAATAGAAAATTTTATGATCCAGGGTGGAGATCCCCATAGTGTTAATGCTCAAAGAGGACAACGTTTAGGAACAGGTGGACCGGGATATACCATTGAGGCAGAATTTTCACCTACACTTTTTCACAAAAAGGGTGCGTTATCTGCTGCCAGGCAGGGAGATAATGTAAATCCTGAACAACGTTCCTCGGGATCGCAATTTTATATTGTTAAAGGACAAGTGTTTACAATTGAACAATTGAACGGTATGGTAAAATCGGGCAGGTGTGCCCCGCTAACTACTACTCAAATAAATGCCTATACAACTATTGGTGGAACACCGCACCTTGATGGGGCTTATACTGTATTTGGAGAAGTTATTGAGGGTTTAGAAATTGTAGATCAAATTACTTTTGAGCCGACGGATTCTTATGACAGGCCTCTTCAAAACATAACTTATACCATTACAATCGACTAGTAATCTGCTAATTTTATTAATTTTACAGCTTCAAAAATAAAAGTATGCTAAAGAAGATTGGGGCGCTACGTGAAGAAGCCAAAGAATTCGATGTTTCATCCCTTGAAACTATTGAAGAATTAAGAATTAAATTCCTGGGAAAAAAGGGTCACCTCGCTTCCTTGTTTGCTGATTTTAAATCTGTTCCTAATGAGCAGAAAAAGGAAGTTGGACAAAAAATTAATGAGCTCAAACAGTTTATCACTGAAAAAATAGAGTCTCACAAAGAAGCGCTTTCTCAGTCTGACACCACCCCTTCAATT
The DNA here is from genome assembly GCA_964538375.1 of uncultured Bacteroidaceae bacterium. GTDB lineage: Bacteria > Bacteroidota > Bacteroidia > Bacteroidales > JAUUZQ01. The sequence goes on from CAZIFQ010000001.1 coordinate 301,145, forward strand.
CCTGATTTAACCGTTCCAGGTAAGAACATTTCTTTAGGAGCTCGCCACCCGCTTTCTATTGTAAGAAATCAGATCATTGACATTTTTACCAGGTTGGGTTATAATATTTCTGAAGGACCTGAAATTGAAGACGACTGGCATGTGTTCTCTGCTCTGAATTTTCCACCTGAGCATCCGGCCAGGGATATGCAGGATACTTTCTTTGTAGAAAAAGACCCGGATGTGCTACTTCGCACCCATACTTCTTCGGTACAAGTCAGGGTAATGGAAAATACTCAACCCCCTATTCGTACTATTTCTCCGGGCCGAGTGTTCCGTAATGAAGCCATTTCAGCAAGAGCTCATTGCATTTTTCACCAGGTTGAAGGTTTATTTATTGATGAGAATGTCTCGTTTGCTGATTTAAAGCAAACCCTGATGTATTTTGCCAAAGAGATGTTTGGTGAAGAAACACAAATCAGGTTCCGTCCGTCCTATTTTCCATTTACTGAGCCTTCCGCAGAAATGGATATCTCTTGTAAAATATGTGGTGGTAAAGGATGTAACGTATGTAAATATACTGGTTGGCTCGAAATCCTTGGATGCGGAATGGTTGATCCCAATGTTTTAGAATACAGTAAAATAGATAGTAAAAAATATACTGGTTTCGCATTTGGAATGGGCGTTGAACGCACAGCTATGTTGAAATACCAGGTAAAAGATCTTCGTCTGTATTTCGAGAATGATGTTCGTTTTCTTGAACAATTCTCTTCAGCTTTTTAGATAGCTAAACCCTCCTAAGATCAAATTCCTTAAGGGTGCTCTTAACATAAAAAGACCTAACTTCTAAAAAGTAAATTTACAAGCGGAAAAGTAAATTCTTACAAAAAAAATTCTAGGCATCTTCTAAAACTATCTCGTGACTTACCGGAAAAGCTTCATTGTAATTTGCTGATACACCACAATATCGATCATTCGATAGATTAACTGCTTTTTCTATTTTTTCCATTGGAAGATCTTTGCCTTTGAAGGTAAAGATCATTTTCATTCCTAAATATTTCTTTGGATGCTCTTCGGCAAGATCAGCTTCAACACTAATATTCAGTGCTTCATAACTAACCCTCATTTTTTTCAGAATAGAAACAACATCCATCCCTGCGCAGCCGGCAAGCGACAACATCATAAAGGGCTTTGGTCTTGGGCCTAAATTCTTTCCTCCCACGTTTTCACTTGCATCCAGGTATAATTTATGTCCATTTATCTCTGTTTCAAAAGCCATGTCGCTTAACCAATCCATCTTAATGCTGTCTTTCATATCTATTTATGTTTATATATTTCTTTACTATATATCAAATAACTATGGATAAAGTTCAATTGAAATTATAAAAAAGAGGCGCAAAATAAAAAATCCCGGATAAACCAGGATTAAAGTACTTATTAAAATTAAGACAAGTATTAGTCAACTAACTTATTTATAATAATATGACTAAAAAGTCCAACTACAACAAGAATAAGGCTGATGGCTAATTTTGCATTAGTCTGGGTTTGTGTAAAAACAACGATACTTAATAAAATAACGCCAATCAATATAACTATCAATCCCAGATTTTTCAGAATATCTTTCATTGTGTGATGCTTTAATTTTCATGCCAAATATAATACAAAATATCAAAATAATAAGTTTTGATCTGGCTTATATTTTCCTAAATGTCTGTATGCTATTTCTGTAACTTCTCTTCCCCTGGGGGTTCTCTTTATATATCCTTCTTTAATAAGAAAAGGTTCGTAAACTTCTTCTATTGTTCCCGCTTCTTCGCCTACAGCTGTTGATATTGTTGTTAATCCAACTGGGCCACCTTTGAATTTATCAATAATTGTAGAGAGTATCTTATTATCCATCTCATCAAGTCCCGATTTGTCAATATTCAAAGCTTCCAGACCATACTTTGTAATTTCAATATCTATTTTTCCGTTTCCTTTCACCTGGGCAAAATCGCGTATTCTTCTTAGCAGGGCGTTTGCTATTCTTGGTGTTCCCCGGCTCCTCGATGCTATTTCTTTTGCAGCTTGTTTTTGAATATCAACTTTTAAAATAGATGCTGATCTCTTTACAATTCCTGTAAGTATCTCTGAATCATAATATTCTAATAGTGAATTTATACTAAACCTCGCTCTTAGTGGTCCGGTTAGCAAACCCGATCTTGTTGTAGCTCCGATTAAAGTAAAAGGATTTAGTGTTATTTGTACAGACCTGGCGGCAGGTCCTTTATCTATCATAATATCGATGCGATAATCTTCCATGGCAGAATAAAGATATTCTTCAACAATAGGAGAAAGCCGGTGTATCTCATCGATGAAAAGCACATCTCCTTCTTCAAGTCCGGTAAGCAATCCGGCAAGATCACCAGGTTTATCAAGTACCGGTCCGGATGTAGTTTTAATACTTACTTCTAATTCGTTGGAAATGATATTTGCCAGTGTAGTTTTTCCCAATCCGGGAGGCCCATGCAGGAGAACATGATCGAGCGCCTCATCCCTTAGTTTTGCCGCTTCAACAAATACTTTCAGGTTATCAGTAATTTTTGTTTGTCCAGCAAAATCACCAAATGACAAAGGTCTTAATTCCTTTTCAAAATCTTTTTCATCATCTGAAAGTGGATTGTCTCTTAATTCAAACTCTTCTTTTTCCTGCATTTATTCAATAAATTTAATATCACTTTCCGGAAGATTTATCTTCACTCCGTTTATTCGATATTCTACATTGTTTTTATAGGTAATTGCCAGAATTACATTTCCCTCTTCGTCATATTTTCTCCACATTTTTTCTCTTGCTCCTTTTTTAAAATACTGGTCCTCTCTTATTTTACCTGTAGGATAATAATAGATTTGAATTCCATCCGGATTGCCCTGAAGATAATTTCCCTTAAATTTTACATCTCCATTTTCAAAAAAATAAGTCCACTTCCCTTCTCTTAATCCTAGAATATATGCTCCCGTTTCTTTGTGGTCTCCAACATCATAGATCCAATCACCATCTCTTTCCCCGTCAACAAAATTTCCTTCCGAAAGTACATTTCCATCAATATCATATTCAGTAGAGTATTCATCTTCTTTTCCATTGAAATAAGATTCTTCTCTCCAAACCAATCCGTTTGCATGATACCACATCCACAAACCGTCAAATTTTCCACGGATGAATTTTCCTTTCTGCTCAATCTTATTATTTTCAAAATAATACGTCCACTGACCACTTCTCTTATTGTCCAGGTATGTACCAACAGCTTTCTTTTTTCCGGAAACATAATAATCAATCCAATTTCCTACTTTTCTTCCCTGTTCATCTACAATTCCTTCTGATAATCTTTGGCCTCTTTCGTTATAAATGTATGAATTAACAATGGTGCCTGTTATATCAAAAAACCGATGAATACCCCGGGGAACACCTTCAAAATATGCTCCGGAAAATACAATTCTTCCCAGCTCGTCATAGGTCCTTTTAAAATCAATAATCTCTTTTGCTTCTTCATCGAGCTCTTCAATAACAGCTCCTCTTTCATATCGCATTGCCTGGAGTAGATCTCCTGTTTCATCAAACTCCCTGAAATAGCCATGAAGATCATCATCCAGGTAATTTTCTTCTTTTTTCAGAGAACCATCTTCATGAAAAACTTTGTACGTTCCCTGCCTCTGTCCTTCATTATCTCTCCTGTTGATTTTCTCCCTGCTTACCAGGTAATTATTGTTATACTGAAGCAAGGTAATTACAGTACTGTCTTTCTCAAATTCCCTGGCGGGGCCCTGTTTTTTACCGTTCGAATAATATATCGATTCTTTCAACTCTCCCGTGATATAATAGTAATATGAATTTCCTTCTTTCTTATCGTTTATATATAATTCTTTAGAAATCAATGTTTGCATTCCTGGCTGATTCGGATTGTCATAAGCATACTTAATTACATAACCACTTCTCACTCCAAGCTGGTAATTAATTTCTTCAAGCAGTTCCCCGGATTGATTATAAAAATTCCAGGTACTGTCTAATAAATAATTTTGTCTTTTTCCTTCCGATTTACTTATTCCGGTAACATAGTAAGTTTTCCAATAGCCATCAGGTTTACCATCCTTGATAATTCCTTCACTTGATACCTGCCCATTAGGATAATAGATCTTCATCGGACCATCTTCCATATCTATCTGCCCTAACAAATTATTTGCACAAAAAAACAAGATCAGTATTATGTTACTTTTCAGCGTAGTATTTAACAATATATTAAAATATAACTTCAATATTACAAACCTAATTTATCAGATATTTCAAGCATTCTGCGAATGGGAATTTCAGCTTTTTTGCGTAACTCATCATCCATAAGTACTTCCGGCAATTCATATTTCAGTGTATTGTAAATTTTATTTAAAGTTATCAATTTCATAAACTTACAATCATTGCACGCACAGGTTGAATCTTTGGGTGGAGCAGCTATAAAAGTTTTTTGAGGACTGGATTTCTTCATCTGGTGAAGAATGCCCGATTCTGTAGCTACAATAAACTTATCCGCACTATCTTCAATAGAAAAATTAAGAAGAGAAGAAGTTGATCCAATGTGATCAGCAACAATTCGAATTGGTTTTTCACATTCAGGATGAGCAATTATTTTTGCTTCCGGATTTTCTTTCTTCAATTCAAGTATTCTTTCCAAGCTAAATTCTTCATGAACATGACAGACACCATCCCAAATTACCATATTTTCTCTTCCAGTAATTTCCTTTATATAATTACCAAGATTCCTGTCAGGAGCAAATAAAATTTTTTCCTCCTTAGGTAGACTATTGATTATCTGGTACGCATTGGTTGAAGTACAGATGATATCAGTTAAAGCTTTAATTTCTGCAGTTGTATTTACATAAGAAACAACAGTATGTTCAGGATATTTCTTTTTAAATTCTGTAAACTCTTTCGGTGGACAGGAATCAGCAAGAGAACAACCAGCCATTAAATCAGGAAGCAGTACTTTTTTTGAGGGAGAAAGAATTTTTGCTGTTTCAGCCATGAAATGCACACCTGCAAATACAATAATATCAGCTTTAGTTTCAGCTGCTTTCCTGGAGAGATCTAAACTATCACCAATAAAATCAGCAATATCCTGAACTTCGCTTTCCTGGTAATAGTGAGCCAGGATAACAGCATTTTTTACTTTTCTTAGCTTATTAATTTCATATATTACATCGATATTTTCGTCTACTTTAATATCAAGAAAACCATTGCGAATATTCTCGTTATTAACAATTCCCATATTTTCTATTATTATGTGTTTAAAAATTTAAATCTTATATGATGATGATGATAGTCGGTTAACTATGTTTATAAAAACACATCAAAGTTTCTGTTTTATGATTCATCAACACTAAGTCACATTCTTTTAACAATAAATTACCTTTTTCTGTTTTGATACTCCGATAATTATGATCGAAATTAACAAGTTGTTAATAAGCCAGGGGTTAATAAATAACGTGCAAATTTATATAGATAATTTGTTGAAAGTATGTTTAATTCTATAAAAAAAGTAAGTGCTAATATTTTTGATCGTTTGGTTTATAATTATAAGAGGAAATAATATTTAAAAAGTCAAGGTTTATTTTTGAAACGATATAAAAAGCAATTAACAACAAATTAACACTATTTTTGTTAAATGATGACGACTATTGTCGATCAAAGAAAATCAAAACCAATCTCTGGAATACAAAAAATATTTTAATGAAACCTCAAATTGTAATTGCTTGTGACCATGCTGGATTTGATACAAAGGTAGAGTTAATTAAATACCTGGAAAGTATAGGGTATGAATTAATTGACTTAGGCACAAATAGCACAGAATCTGTTGATTACCCGGATTACGGACATAAACTGGGAGAAAATATAGAAAGTGGAAAATATAAAATGGGAATTTCATTATGCGGAAGTGGTAATGGAATTAACATGGTGGTAAACAAACACCGTGGTGTACGAGCTGCATTATGCTGGAGCGTTGAGATTTCTGAATTGGCGCGAAAACATAATGATGCTAACGTTTGCTCAATACCGGCCCGTTTTGTTGATATAAATGAAAGCCTTGAAATTGTAAAGGTATTTTTAAACACAAAATTTGAAGGAGGAAGACACGAAAGAAGAAAAAACAAAATTGACACATAAATAAATGTTATCAAATACGTGTAAATATGCTGTTAGAGCAGTAATATACATTTCTGTGTATGCATCTGACAAAAAAAAGATTGGGATTAAAGAGGTTTCCAGCGAACTGGATATTCCCGCTCCATTTCTTGGAAAAATACTACAAACCTTAACTAAACACAAAATTCTTAATTCCACCAAAGGTCCCCGCGGAGGATTTACACTATCGAAGCCGGCTGAAGAAATTCCATTAATGGATATTATTGAAATAATAGACGGTACGGATATATTTACAACCTGCCTGATAAGGAACACCGAATGTTCAGACGATCATCCATGTGGTTTGCACGATAAAATTACAGCTGTAAGGCAACAGCTGAAAAATTTATTTTTGCACCAAACCATCAGCGACCTGTCTTCGGAATTTAAAAAAGACAGCGACAGGATCAATATTTGATTTTACGATAAGTGTATACCAGGGCAGCACCAACCAGGATGCCCGCCATATTTGCCAGCACATCCAAAAATTCTCCATTCCGATAGGAAGTAAGATATTGTTGGATAATTTCGATCAATACTGAATAAGTAAGGATTGCGGCCAGGAGGAGCAGTAACTTTTTCCATTTAAAACCCTGTGAACGGAGGAACCCGTTTGTTAGTAAGCCGGAAAAAACCCCGTACATAATAGCGTGGATTACCTTGTCTGCTCCGGGAAAAACAAAGAAGACGCTTTTTCCCTCGGTGCCTACAGGTAAAATACTAAGAATTAATATAATAAACCCAAAAATTATCCCCGATATATAATTACGAAGTATGTGTTTCAACATAAGCTATTAATTGACTATAAAGATAGAATTTATTATATTCCAACAAATAAGAAGAGATTGCAGTGCAGAAGGAAATTAATATATATATAGATGAAAAGAAAAATGACTACAAGCGAACTCTTAAGCGTATTAAAGAAAGAGAATATTAATACCTGGTTTGATTTGGGCTTGTTCATCGATAGGTTTAAAGAGGAGAACGAAGAAGATGAATTACAGTTCAAAGGAGATTACGAAGCGTTTATAAAGAAAAATTCAGCAGGAGGGGCGGCTTTTCTTACTTTTCATTACATGATAGATGGTGTAACGGTTGAGATAGGAAAATACGCTGAGCTAATGCGAAGAAATATTCCCGGTATTCCCATTCATTACATCGCAGGTAAATTTCATTCTAAATCAGACACACTTATTAATCCTTCATATAAAAAACTGGAAGTGCCATTATTGAAAGGTTTTGGAGAATGGCCTCTTTATGAAGGATTATTCCTGACAGATTTAGAAAGAGGCAGCGTGGCTTATAATGATTTAATTATTAAACTTTGGAACGAATGTCTTCTTATTGTTGATAGGATTGGCCGATATATTGAAGAGGAGAATATCACTTTGTTATATATTGTTAATGTCTGTTCAAACCCGGGAAATGTATCCGCAGCCCTGGCCTTGGTAATACTTTCCGAGTTTATGGGTATTCCTGTAATAAATAACAATCACGATTTTTATTGGGAGGGGGGCAACAATAAATTCGACAAGAAATCACAAGGATTAAAATCCGGTCCAAGGGATTTCTTTTTTACCAACTCTCATCTTGGTGAGGTTTTTTCTCTTATTGAGGTGTTATTTCCATGGTCCTCAAAACACTGGATCAATGTAAATATCAATAAAGGGCAAACAGAACATTTGATCAGGACAAATGGGCACAATCCAGCAAGTGTAATGGAAGTGGGGACCGCGGTTGACACCAAACAATACACTAAAATTGACAAAAGAAGGAAAATTAATGCCTTTCTTCAATTTGAAAAGATTCTCTCTCGCTATAAGGAGCAGCTCGTAAGTTATTCGGTTCAGGATGTATTGAAGAGCAAGCTTGTTTCCAGGAACAATCCCATGCCTATTTTGATGGGACAGAAAACAATGCCTGTTAATGAGTTTATTGCAGAGAATGTTATTTTTCTTCAACCCACAAGAATAATATCAAGGAAGAGAATAGAATTGGGCTTCCAATTATTATTAAAGATGTTGAGCAACGAAGAAATGATCAATAAACTCAATCACGCCCCCAAACTTAAGGTGACACTCTTGATAACCGGACCAATTGCCGAAGGACATTTCGAATATTACAGGGAACTGGTGAAACATTTTAAAGACCTCCTGGAAAAGATATCTCCCACTTTTAAGGAGAGAGTTTTTCTTGCATTTTTATTGGGAGAACTGGATAAAGAAAGGTTCCTGAATAAATTTGAAAACCCCATTGGAATTCCGGAATTATACAATATTGCATCTCTAATTCTTCTGCCCAGCGAAACAGAAGGAAGGGGCTTGCCCATAATTGAAGCAACTGCCTGCGGAACACCAATTTTTTGCAGTCGTTATGTTCCTGAAGAAGTGTATTCAGAGGTAATTGGAGAACATCTGCAAGAAAAAGACCGGCTTAAAGTCCTTGAATTTAGGGGAGAGAAAATTAGCACAAAGATTGTAAACAAGATCATTGAAAGGGTGTTTTTCCCACACAAATTTGCAGACGAAACGAAGCACAACAAAAGGGTTGTTGAAAAAAGATACAGCCTGAACGCGCTGGATGAAAATATACAGTACATGCTTAGACAAATGTACTATCAGCTTCAACCCATTTCAGCGCTTACAGAAACAACAAGAGAAGCGCTTAAAGAGTACAAGCAAAAAGTGAGTTTCAGTAATGAGGATCTAAAATATTTGTTGCATAGGGAGAACAGGCAATATTTGCCGGGTTATGGACAGATGTATTTTATGCTGATGCTTAAATCACTTATAGACCCGAGTTATTTCAGAAATGAACAACAAAGAGTAAAAGGTTCGGCGTTCTATTTCGCCAATAAACTAATTACTAATGTTACAGATTTGAATAAAATACCAGAAAAAATTACCCACGATTTCTACAACGCAGTTGACTTTATATTTAAAATAAGAGATGGGGAAGATGAAATACGGCATGATCATTCTATGTCGTATCGACACAGGAACCGACTGAATTATCCATATCAACAATTTACTTTCCAGGAATTAACAGGGCTGATTAATCTACTCTACCTGAAAATTGTTAAATGTGCTCCCCTGAATAAAGTGAATATTTCTCCCCAGTTTTTCACAGATTGGAACCTGGCACTTTTGCAACTTTCTTCGTGTAAATACCTGGCCATTGACAACAGGAAACACTTAATCGAAAACCTTAAGAAAAATTTACCCATCGCGTATTTTCCAGGTGAATTTATTACTTACGAATTGGAGTTTTTTGCCCTGCAGTCGATTCGTTCCCGGCTTAGATTACCTATTGAAAAAGAGCTTACCCAAGAACATATAAATAAGCACAAGGATACAATTGCCCCGGTTTATATTTTTGCTCAACAAAACAACCTGGGCAAACAACTTACAAAAGAAGAAATAGAACATTATCTCTTAGAAGGAGAATCAAAGGAATTACGGCTTTTGTACGAAAACAAACTTATAAGAGTAATTAATACACTACAGCTGAGTGTTGGAATTCATTTTCCACAGCTTGGAGAAGAGGCGCTGAAACACCTGCGGCAAATCAGGATGGATGGAGGTTATCTTTTAACCAACAGGAGAAATGCGGCATTAATGACTGACATTGTGAACATCGACAGGTTTCATATTGGACAAGTTAAAACTCAGACCGCAGAAAATTTGATGGGAATTCCTGTTGGAAGCGGCTACATTCAATATGTTCCCGCAGGAATACGACCAACCCTGGCATATCCAAGTCCCATACAAACCGCAAAAGATTTGGATAATGCTTTGAATAGCGAGTTATATCATTCATTAGTGGAGAAACTGGGAAAAGACAAAGTAACAGAAGCTATACAGCGAGACGCAGAAGATCGGGGATCACCAATAATGCATGTATTGGAAAAACTATCTAATAAAGATACCGGGAAAACGCTCGTAACATATGAATATGTGAGCGGAATCTATCAAGATTCAATGCCATACAACGGGGTTATTGGAAAGATAAATACCAGGAAAGGGTCATGGCAGTTCAAAGCCATGACCACAAACACCAAACCCAAAACCGTATCGGTATTTGTTAAGGAATTTGAACTTGAAACAGGTCACAAGCCCAAAATAGCATGGAACGGTGGATATATTCTTAATGCCGAATTGGTTGGCAAGCTTGGTTTACCGGAATCATATATCGGCTCTCCCCTGGGAATGCTGATTTCTGATGGCATATGTAAATGTCCGCCCTTGTTTAATAAAGCGGCCCTGTTGATTAACAAAGACGGAACAACTGAAATCAAGAGAGTGAGTTGCAGCAAGGGCTTACACATTAAAGGTAAGAATTGGGAAGCAAACCTGGAGCACAGTCATTATAATATTGAAGATCCTGGTGATGAATTGGCTTACTATGATTTGATGTTTAGTAAACAAAAGATCAAAGGAAATGGCAGAACCATCGTGCGTTTTTCCGGGAACCATGTCAAGGAGGTAATAAAAACCAAAAAAGGAGATTGGGTGAATATTATTCCGGTTGGAATTACTTTGTTATTTCCCGAAAAGAAAACTCCAACAGGTATTACAGTTGAAGAAGAAGTAAAGATATTTGTAAAGGGCTACGAAGAGATTCAGCATGCCATAGAGGCCGGTCCGCTGCTTCTGGCAGATAATGAGCTGGCTCTTGACATGAAAGAGGAGGGATGGAAAACTGTGAATTCCATTGCCACACAAGCTGCGCGGCTGGATTATACAGATATGCGTGGTCCGAAAATAGCCGTTGGAATGAATACTGAGGGAGAACTTGCTGTGCTAACCATTAATGGAAGAATAAGAGAATCGGTCGGTGCGACGCATGTGGATATGGCAAAAATTTTAAGGAAATACGGTATGCATACAGCCATGGGCTTCGATCCCGGTGGCAGCAGTACGCTTGTTATTAACGGCGAAACCATGAACATCTCCCCCTATAACCACAGGTATGAAGAAAATGTATTTTCTTTACCCCCCGAACCAAGAGCCGTGTCAAACGCTGTGATCGGGTATATTGAGGAATAAACCACACCTGGGCACAATCTAAAAACACAAGACTTTGGCTGGAATATATATACACGTACCCTTTTGTCGACAGGCCTGCCGGTACTGCGATTTCTATTTCACGGTAAGTTTGAAATACGTCGACGATTATGTGGACGCTCTTTTGAAGGAGATCGTGTTAAAGAAGAACTACCTGGAACAAGAAGAAATCGAAACGATTTATTTTGGAGGAGGAACACCATCTGTTTTATCGAAAAAACACCTGGAGCGCATACTCAAACTTTTGCATAGAGAATTTATGTTATCTATCAATGCTGAAGTCACCCTTGAAGCTAATCCGGATGATTTATCAAAATCTTATCTCAAAGGAATCCGGGAAATTGGCTTTAACCGCCTGAGCGTGGGGGTACAATCGTTCCACCAGGACGAGCTTAGTTTGATGCGGCGCTCACATACGGAAAAGCAAGCCACGGAAAGTATTTTGAATGCCTCCAAAGCGGGATTTGACAACATAAATATGGACCTGATTTATGGGGTCCCGGGTCTTAGCATGAAAAAGTGGGACAAAAATTTACAGGCAGCAATGGGCCTTCCCGTTCAACACCTCTCCGCCTACCACCTGAGCTATGAAAAAGGAACAATTTTCGATCACTGGAGAAAAAACGGAAAGCTCTTTGAGGTGGACGAGACCATCAGTATTGAGCAATATAAAATGTTGAGGGAGATTACCGGAAAGAATGGATACGAACACTATGAAATTTCAAATTTTGCAAAAGAGGGACATAAATCAAGGCATAATACATCTTATTGGGAAAACAAACCCTACCTGGGGTTGGGCCCGGCAGCACATTCTTATAATGGAGAAGAACGAAGCTGGAATGTATCTTCAGTGAAGAAGTATATTGAAAAAATAAATACCGGGGGAAGCTTTAATGAAGGAGAAAATCTCACAAAGATGAATCGTTTTAACGATTACCTGATTATTTCGCTGCGAACAATGCGAGGAGCGGATCTGGAATACATTAAAACAGCGTTTGGAAAATCTCTGTATGAAAAACTTATGCTATCAGCGAATCAACATATTGAAAGTGGATTGCTGCAGTGCAAGCAGGAAAAACTAACAATACACCCCGATAACTGGTTAAAAGCCGACATGATTATACGGGATTTGATTGAATAGTATTTTCTTAGCCCGAGATAATTTATTTAACCAGGGCAAAGGCCTTTTCAATTAATTCCTGCAGTTTTTCTTCGAGCGTTTTATAAGAAAAGTATTTTTTCCCGAGCGCATAGTTATAATCAGCAATTTCTTTTGCCAGCTTAGGATTATAAATAATCTCTGCCATATCTTTTACTGCCTGGTCATTAAGATCGTTTTTCTCCAGCATCACGGTTTTGAATCCTTTGCTACCAATATCCGGCATGTAAACAGGTTCATAATTATTGACAAAGATAGGCCGGCGGGCAAGCACAGCTTCTACAAATGCATTTCCAAATCCTTCATAGGTACTGAAGTAGGTACAGGCATTTGCCCTGGCATATCCGTCTGATAGTGAAAACCGCACTTCGCCTTTGGTGTTTGAAAGCCCTTTGTTATGAAAAAGGTGGTAAGCAAAACGAATCTGTTGGCTTAACTTAAGTTCGTGAATTTGCTCCACAAGCTCATTATAGTACTGGCTTTCTGCGTCATCTGCGTAGTTGCCGGTAATGATTAATTTGACCTTCTTATCATTGAGTTTATGTACAAGGTCGATGGCCACTTCTATACCTTTTCTTCCTACGATTCGTGTAATCTGATAGAGGAAAAGATCAGAAGGGCTGTAGCCAAGATGTTCTGGTAGGTTTGCATTTCGTTCTGTCTTGATACCAAATCCCATGTTAAAATCCATCACATTGGGCACATTGACTGAGTCGCGGCCAAAGCGTTCTTTCAAAGATTTTTGCGCATTTGAGTTGATCACTGCGTGAATAGAGTTTGGCGCCTGAAGGGGGAAAACTGTTTCTACAAACTTATTAATTTCTTCGTGGGGAGACATATAACGGTCACCACGCTCCCATGCAAAATCATGGTCGTGCGTAATCGTAGGCAGACCAAGTTTATGTACGGCTTTGTTTATAGCCAGGCCCATTTCCAGGTGTGAGGGTAGGGCAGAGGCGTTCTCTGAAATTAGCAGCTCGAGTTTATTGATTCTCGCCCAATTCAATAATTTCTTATAAATGACTTTCGAATAGAGATTCAGGTGTTCAATAAGCTCATCAGGGTCTGTTTCCGGATGGAAAAATGCTTTTTTCTGACTCCAGTAGCTTTCCGGGGAGAAAAAAGACATCTCGGGAACCAGTGTTTCCGATTCCGGATTCATTGGGCGTTCCTGATACTGGCCAGAAATAATGTATATCTGATGGCCCATGGATTTAAGAACAGCTATCCATTTTTCAGCTTCAAGCGCTACGCCATCGACACCGCCTATTCTACCAATTATAATTCCTATTCTCATGATAATTTGTGTCTACCAATGATTAATTATAATCTAAAATTAAGGAATATTTTTTAATCACTGATATTAAGGGAGAGATCGCTGGGGGGGGCATATTTATTTGTCCCCGGATTCCAGGGTTTTTATGGTTGTGCTTTGTTTTTTATCCACGAATCTACGAATGAAAAACTAACGCTTTCCAGTTGTGTGGTGATGTTCACGTAAGGAACAAAAAGTTATTTACAGGGAAACAATTACATCAGAACAAACGTAGTGTTTCCGATTAGTTTTCCTTCACAGTAAAGTTCAGCCACATATTCACCAGGTACAATTTCGCCATTGTTTGTCCAAAAGATAGAAACAGGCAAATCAGCGTTTTCGTATGTTACTGTTCGGGAAGCAGAAACGGGAAGCTCTTCATCATTGTATGATATTACTTCAAGTTCCGGGGTACCAAGGGCAACTTCATCAGGACGAATCAATCGCAGGTAGATGGTTTTTTCGCCCGGCAGCGCCACAGAGTTTGCCCTTATAACAAAATCTGCACGAATTTTATCAATATACTTAATCCTCTTTTTAGGACGGTTTTTTCCATTAATAGGCACTATTAGCATATCCGATGCCTGAAGCGATGAAGCCAGGTCCTTGATATCTTCCAGGTCTGCTTTTTCTGTTTCCAGCTGCTGTTTCTGTGTTTGTAGTGTTTGCTCAGAACGTTTTAGCTGGATATTTTCAGCCATCAGGGCCTGGTTCTGAGAATTCAGGGAGTCAATTTGTACGATATAGGATCTTAGCACAGTTCGAAGGGTTTCCATTTCTCTTCGGTACATTTTTATTTTATAGGCATCATCAGCCTGGATAGCGATCAGGCGATCAATTTTCTCTTGCTGGAGGACCATTTCTGATTGAATTTTCTCATTGTCTGTTTCGAGGGAATCATACTCGGTATATATAAAATGCAGCTCCCGTTCGAGGGAATCTTTTTCCATTTTGAAAAAAACTTTGTTTTGCTGCAGCTCTTCGCTGGTAACATCATAATCCTTTTTCAGATCCAAGAGCATATAAATGGCAACGGCAAGCACCACAACCAAAAGCCCAACAACACCATACAATACTCCAACATTTGATTTCTTTTCAGGCATATCAATGATTTTTAATGATCTACAAATATATGAAAACCTCTTTTTACCGTAGATAAAGAAGATTTAATAAATATAACTAAGAAGAGGAAAAATTATTATGCAGGATGAAAGCATTGCTCCAAATAACCCAAATAATCACATAGTTTGTTTCTGAATTCAAGGGAAGCCACCTCCCCAGGCTCGGATCGTAGAACCTAGCCCCGTAATCATAACATACCCTAGCTCAAAAAATATAATTCAAAGAACCATTTTCATTATAATAAAGATAGCAATTTCTATATTATTTAAGGGGATGAAATTCAATTACTTTTCTTCGTAGTTTTTCTAAGTCAATTTGCTTGTATTGTTCAGTGCTACTAACATATCTATGACCTGCCATGTACTGTACACGACGCAAATCATACTTTTTCAGCCAGGAGGCAATTACACTCTGCCTTATTTGTGTAGCATTCTTCAGTTGAGGGTTATGTTTCTTTAAATTGCGAAACAAGTGAAACATACTACTTTTGATATTTTCAGATCCACTGAGGCTAAGAAGTAACTGGTTAGTTTTGTAATTTATTCTACATTCTTCAGTATTCCTTCCTGGTAAACTTCGGTATGATCCAGCAAGAATCCTTGGTCTAATATTTTTAATATAGTCTATCAAATCAATAATTTGGAGTGCCTCTAAATTCAATTCTCTGGTTGAAGATCCTTTCTTAAAGTAGCTTCCCCGATCCCCTCGGATAAGTAATGTTCCTTTTCTCAATTTCAGATCATTAAGAGCAATAGTATGTAATTCACCATTTGTCATGCCTTGAAAAACCAACAATCCCAACAATACTTTATTTCTGACAGACCGAGGATCATAAGTATCGAGTTGATTGTATAAATTCATAAGATCAGACTTATGTAAGAACTGATTATCAATGGTTCTACCAGAATCTTTCATCCTTAGGTTCCTGACCGGATTACTCAAATTTTGGTTCTCTAAAATCAAGCAATCGAAATAATGCGAAATCGACAAAAGCATTCTATTGATGGTTGATCTGGGATTAGCTCTATTTCTTAAATGTATGATTGCATGATCAATGAAGTCCAGAATATTTTGGTATAAACATGATTCAATAGAAATTGAATTTAATTCAAGCCAATTTGTAAAGATCTTTAGAGATTTGTTATATTGTTGTATTGTTGAAGCTCTGTATCCAAGTAAATAAAGGTATTCTGTATAATCTTTCATGATATTATTATAATTTGTGTCCTAAATGTGTATAGATTTGCGTGCTTTCAAGACTTTTGTGACCTAAAAAACCAGCAATACTTTCCAGGTTTAATCCATTTTCCATTAAGTGAGTAGCGATACTATGCCGCAATGTGTGAATTGATAAGGGGGTGGCAATACCTGCTTTGTTTGCTAAATACTGAAGCTTAAAATAAATTGAATTACCGATCATCCTTTTGCCTCGCTCAGATAATAACAATGCTTTTTCGTTTTGCTTCCCAGCGGTTCTTAGAAGAGGTTTTCGATACCTTCTAATATAATTGTCAATATCATATTGGATCCTTGGTCCTACAGGAACAAAGCGTACTTGGTTGAATTTTGCATGTCTTACCATTACCAAACCGTTGTTTCTTTGTATATCTCCCACATCTAAGCCTATACCCTCCGATCTTCTCAATCCGAGACCATAGTATATGCCGAGAATCATCCTGTTTGTATCACCCTTGTTCCCTTTGCCACATGCTTCATACAGTCTATCAATTTCTTTCCTGCTCATCCATTTTCGTTCAGACCCTTGCCCCCTGGAGTATCTGAATGAGGAATCCAGAAAGATGCTTTTGCTTTCAGAAATATGCCTCGCAAAAAGCTTGATCGCATTTAAGTTATTGAGCAAGTAGTTATGGGACAATCTTCTTCCATTTCTAAAATTAGGCCTCTGACTTAAATGCTGCATATAGGACTTAATATGATAGTTGTTTATTTCAGAAAGCAGCGTTAAGCCATCTTCTTCCAGAAAGAAGAAAAACGAACGAACATATGCAGGAGAGTAGTATACAGTGGATTCTGCAAATCCAAATACCCTTAACCACTGTTCATATCCCTTTAACGAACTTTTAAACTCATCAGACCTTAACAAGAGTTGCCTTATCGTACCAGTATATTGAACTGAGTTGGCGGTGACATTTTTCATAATGGATTGATTTAATAGGTTTATATTATCCTATAAATCAACCATGAAGATTGAAGAATTCAATTTAGAATTATTAACACCTGTCTAAAATTGTGATTATCCTATATTTGTATATGTTACCATTTGTTGTTATATTTGACAACAATTAGAAATATATGAGATTTCTTGAATTTAGAAATGCACTAAAAGCTTTCCCGGTATTTTCCTATCCGGATATACTGAAAGTAGACCCGGCATTTGACAGGCGCAGGCTTGTTGAGTGGCAGCAACAAGACTATATCAGGAAAATTAGAAATGGATACTACATATTTCAGGATACTGAGATAAATGAATCTATGCTCCAGCATTTGTCAAACAATATCTATAAGCCATCCTATATCTCACTTGATTCAGCACTTGCCTTCTATAACCTGATTCCTGAAGCAGTGTATCTGATTACTGGAATATCTACAAGAAAAACAATTTCATTTGAGACTTCGCTGGGAAATTTTGGGTATAGAAATATTAAGGAGGAACTGTTTTTTGGATATGATTTAATTCAAAGAAGCAATTACACAATTAAAATTGCATCTCCTGAGAAAGCTATACTTGACACCCTCTACTTAAAATTGATCAATACTCTTTTGGAGTTAGAAGCATTAAGAATTAATCTTCCGATTGCCAGGGAAATTATTGACAAGAATACGCTGGAGAATTATTTGTATCTATATCACTCCCGAATAATGGAAAAACGTGTAAAACTTTTTTTAAACTTTTTATATGCTGAGTCTTGAACAGATAAAACAGTATTATCCTGAGAATCTGAAAGGGTTTGAACGGTTCATGCTGAGAGAATACTTACAGTATAAGATACTGGAGATACTCTTTGAAAGTGATTATTCTAACAGATTTGCGTTTATCGGCGGAACGGCCCTCAGGATCGTCCATGGCAACAACCGGTTTTCTGAGGACCTGGATTTTGACAATTTTAACCTCTCAGAAGAGGAATTTTCGAAAGTGGCAGAAGTGATTAAACAGGGCCTTCAATTGGAAGGATATGTAGTTGACTTCAGAACTGTTGCGAAGGCTGCATATCATTGCTACATAAGATTTCCCAAACTGTTGTTTGATAATAAGCTTTCTGGACATGCTGAAGAAAAAATCTTTATCAGACTAGATACTGAAGCACAGCATTACGATTTCACTCCTGAACGAATTCTTTTAAACCGGTTCGATGTTTTTACAGAAATTAAAGTTACTCCTGTCGATATACTTTTGGCTCAAAAATTTCTTACTATCCTTGAAAGGAAACAGAGTAAAGGGCGAGACTTTTTTGATGTAGTATTCTTGCTAGGAAAAGACATTCGTCCAAACTATGATTTTCTTACTCAAAAGGCATCTATTAAGAATTTCGATCAACTGAAAGAAGCCATCCTGAACAAAACCAACACCTTGGAAATAAAAAAGATTGCTGAGGATGTGAAACCGTTTCTTATTGATCAGAAGAATGTGAAGAAGGTGGAATTATTTAATGAATATCTTAAACAGGTGGAAATTTGAGTAAAACATTGACAATTAATCGTAACAATCTCTTTCTCAAACAACTATTCTAAACACTCGATTATTCTCAATTTCTTATTTTATACCTTATCTCATAATTACTCTTCTTCTTCTCATTATCAGCTGTAGCATAGACAACGTAGCCCTTATAACAATGTTTTTTCTCTATATTATGAGTTGCTTTATATACAGCACATTGTTTTTCAAAATCAAAAGGTAATGCAAGATGTAATCGGTAAATAACAATACACAGTTTTTCGCAATTAGGAGTGCACAGGTT
>CAZIFQ010000002.1:0-125989 GCA_964538375.1 uncultured Bacteroidaceae bacterium
AAACCTGTGCACTCCTAATTGCGAAAAACTGTGTATTGTTATTTACCGATTACAAGTGTATGTAATGTATATAGTTTATAAGTCATTTTTAGCTACACTGCATGTATATAATCCCTTTTCCAGCTTCTCGATTTTCCCCTCATCCTGCAATTTGTTCAAATTATTAAAGATGGTCTTTCTTGACATTGCGTTGTCAAAGTGTTCCTTTATATCTGCTGCTGACACTGATCCTTAGTTTGCGTTTTCTGAGATGTACTTTCATGCTCTTATGTTGGAGCCAATATATGGGACAACAGGAACAAACCAAAGGATAATAGGCTAATCCTGAATGGGATATCCAGTTTTGATTTAATGTAAATAAATGTGAGTAAAAGAAGAATAGCTGGCCCTCAGAAAATCTTAATCCGGCTCGCAAAATAACATTTATCCTGTATATAACATCTTACTGATTAGCGGACTACTATTTTGGTTCTTCAGCAGCAAATACCTTGTTGATCGCACCTAATTCTTCATTTTTGGGAATAAGGGCAATACTCCAGAAGGAAATCATCCATTTATCTTCAACTTTTGCTAAAGAATATACATTTCTCAATGGCATATTCTGAGTATATATCGGAATATAATACTGCTCAACTGCAATTGCAGAATTCCCATCGGGTGCAACCTTTATCACATTGTCTCCAATATGTTTGTATTCAATTGGAGATTCCGCCAGCATCTCTTTCCATACATCTACAAATTCTTCTTTATTCCAGAATTCTGAAGGGTCGGTTCCGCATGCCAGTGCATCTTCAAGGATAAATGATGCCATGGCATCAACATCCTGCGCCTCCATACCGTTTAGGAATTCCCCTAACATATCCTCAATAGCAGCTTTTTCAGTTTCAATATCAATAGAGACTTTTTCAGGTGTCTGCTGACAGGCAGTCATAAATACTGCAGCAATGATAAATAAATATAAGTTTTTTTTCATGATGAAGGTTTTAAAGAGTAATTGATTAGTTTCACACAAGTTACGTCATTGATAGACACGTGTCAACTGATCATCAATACTTATAATGCAATATGTGTTTGTAATTTCTTCATATACAACATGCTGTCAGCTTCCTCTTAGATCTGGCAGGTAATTATGTGATAATCTCAGGGACAACTAAGGGACAAAAAAAGCCTATGAACTTAATCATTGTCTTTAATTATTGAGCCTCTCAGGGGACTCGAACCCCCGACCTGCTCATTACGAATGAGCTGCTCTACCGACTGAGCTAAAGAGGCTTATTATGGAATACCTAAATTTGTGATATTCTCATAGTATTTGCGCTAGATTGAATTGAGATTATTTTCCTTATACTTTACACCACCGAAACCCACAATCCTTCATCATTCTTCTCCACCTTAGCGAATCCGTTTTTGGTCAGCCCCTTTATAGCCTTATCCCATTTCTTGCCACTTAGTCCGGTTTGTCCTTTTAATTCATTCAGGTCAACAGGTGACTTCTCTTTCAGAAGATTCAGAACCAGCTTTTCCTCATCTGTCATTTCAATGTCTGAGGTCTCCACGTCTCCCGGTCCCTCGGTTTCCTTGTCCCCCAGTCCCCCAGTCTCCCCGTCTCCTTGTCTCCCCGTCTCCTTGTCTCCCTGTCTCCCTGCCTCCGGTTTCATTTGCGGGAAAAATAACACATCCTGTATACTTGCATTGTTGGTCATCAGCATCGCCAGCCGATCCATACCCATGCCCATTCCGGATGTTGGAGGCATGCCATATTCCAGTGCCCTGACAAAGTCCAGGTCAATAAACATGGCTTCATCATCTCCCTTTTCGGAGAGCTGCATCTGTTCCTTGAAGCGCTCATACTGATCAATTGGGTCGTTTAACTCAGAGTAAGCATTACACAATTCCTTGCCATTAACCATTAACTCGAATCTTTCAGTTAGCTCAGGATTGTCACGGTGCTTCTTACACAATGGCGACATCTCCACGGGGTAGTCTGTGATAAAGGTTGGTTGGATAAAATGACTTTCACATTTTTCTCCAAAAATCTCATCAATGATCTTGCCTTTTCCCATGGAATCATCAAGCTCAATATTAAGCTTCTTAGCCACCGCTCTTAAACCTGTCTCATCCATACCCGAAACATCAATTCCCGTATACTCCTTTATCGCATCAAGCATGGATATACGTTTATAGGGTCGCTTGAAATCAATCTCCTGATCACCCACTTGTACCCTGGTTTTTCCATGCAGATCAAGGGCCACTTTTTCAATCATCTCCTCGGTGAAATCCATCATCCAGTTGTAATCCTTGTAAGCCACATAAATTTCCATTACCGTGAATTCCGGATTATGCGCACGGTCCATCCCTTCATTCCTGAAGTCCTTCGAAAATTCATATACCCCGTCGTATCCACCTACGATGAGCCGCTTGAGATAGAGCTCGTTAGCTATTCTCAGGTAGAGTTGCATATCAAGCGTGTTGTGGTGCGTAATGAAAGGTCGTGCTGCAGCTCCTCCGGGTATGGGCTGAAGAACTGGTGTCTCCACTTCCAGGTAACCTTTGCTATTGTATAGCTCTCTCAGAGAGTTGTAAATTTGCGTCCTTTTCCTGAAAACCTCCCTGATATCCGGATTAATCGCCAGGTCTACATAGCGCTGGCGATACCTGAATTCCGGATCTGTTACTGTATTGAACGATTTTCCATCCTTCTCCTTTACAATAGGAAGGGGCCTTATTGATTTACTAAGTAAGGTTAATTCCTGTACATGAACAGTGATCTCACCCATCTGAGTGCGAAAAGCAAAACCTTTGACACCAATGAAATCACCAATATCGAGCAGACGCTTAAAAATTATATTGTACAAAGTTTTGTCTTCTCCCGGACAAATATCATCTCTCCGCAGATAGATTTGCACTCTTCCGGATTCATCTTGTATTTCTGCAAAAGAGGCACTGCCACTTATGCGGCGACTCATGATCCTTCCTGCCAGGGTCATGTCCTTTAATATTGACTCCTCCTTTTCAAACCTGTCTTTTACCTCCTGGCTCTTATGACTTACTTTAAATTCCGCCGCCGGGTACGGGTCGTATCCGAGTTTGCGGATCTCTGCAAGAGAATTTCTTCTTATCTGTTCTTGTTCGGAGTGTTCTATCTGACTCATTGAATTGACTAATTATAATGACGGTGCAAAGATAGTAAAAAAGTGCCTTGAGTACTTAGAGTGCCTTGAGTACTTGGAGTGCCTTAAGTACTTGGAGTTGGAGAAGTAATGAAAAAAAATGTGTTGGAGTCCGATAATTGAGCAACTCATCACATTAAGGAGTAGGAAGTGCCTTGAGTACTCGAAGTACTCAAAAGAAAAGTAAACATAGCTCACTAAAGCTGAACAATAATGCTAATTTTGTCTCTTACTATAAATGTATAAAAACTGGGTCATAAAATCACAGGGAGCCGAAGCGGAAACAACCGCTCTCAGCAGGTCACTCGGCGTAGCCAAGCCCCTGGCAAACCTCCTTGTACAAAGGGGTATACGGACTTTTGATGATGCAAAATCCTTTTTTCGTCCCGACCTGAATGATCTTCACGATCCCTTCTTAATGAAGGATATGGACCTGGCAGTTGAACGCATTGAAGCGGCCAAAACTAACAATGAAAAGGTACTCGTTTACGGCGACTACGACGTGGACGGAACCACGGCCGTTTCCCTGATATATTCCTTTCTGAAAGATCATTTTGCTGAGATTGATTATTACATTCCTAACAGGTATTCAGAAGGTTATGGGGTGTCAAAAGAAGGTATCGATTATGCAGCTAAAAATGGTTTTAGTCTTGTCATTGCTCTCGATTGTGGAATCAAAGCAGTAGACAGGGTTGCCTATGCAAAATCGCTGGGAGTAGACTTCATTATCTGTGATCATCACAATCCCGGAGACTCATTGCCAGGTGCAAGTGCAGTACTGGATTCAAAGCGTGCAGATTGCTCTTATCCCTTTAATGAACTGTCCGGTTGCGGTGTTGGGTTCAAACTGATACAGGCCATGGCTCAAAAATTAGATCTTGGCTTTGAAGCAGTAAGACCTTTCCTTGACCTGGTTGTGTTAAGTATTGCCTCAGATATTGTTCCAATTACGGGAGAAAACCGGATACTCGCATACTACGGATTGCAGCAATTGAATAAAGCTCCAAGAACAGGACTGAAGGCCATCATCAATATCTGCGGTATAAGTCAGAAAGAAATTACGATTGAAGATATCGTTTTCAAATTGGGACCACGCATCAATGCAGCCGGAAGAATGGAGTCAGGAAAAATGGCGGTTGACCTGTTAACCAGCCAGGAGGATGCCGAGGCCCTGGAGTCCAGTAAAAACATCAATATTATCAATACCGAACGCCGCGATGTGGATACATCCATCACGAAGCAGGCCATTGATATGATAAAGACAGATAAATCACTTCAGGATAAAAAGGCAACGATCCTTTATAACCCGGATTGGCACAAGGGAGTGATTGGTATTGTGGCCTCTCGTCTGCTTGAAACATACTATCGTCCAACTATTATTCTGACAAAATCAAACGGATTCGCAACTGGCTCAGCCAGGTCGGTAAATGGATTTGATCTCTACCAGGCCGTTGATGCTTGCAGCGATCTGCTGGAGAATTTTGGGGGTCATAAATATGCGGCTGGACTTACCATGAAGGTGAGTAACATCAAAGAGTTTACCCAGCGTTTTTACGCCTACGTTGAAGAGAATATCCACCCCGATCAGTTAGTGCCGGTGGTGGAGATCGATACAGAGATCCAACTACAGGATATTGATGATAAATTTGTGCGAGTATTGCAACAGTTCCAACCCTTCGGACCAGAAAATATGGCTCCGGTATTTCTCACTGAAAATGTGGGTGATAACGGATACGGTAAAAAAGTTGGTGGTGGGGGCGAGCACCTGAAGCTTAACCTTGTGCAGGAGTTAAATCCATATCACGTATTTCCGGCCATCGCATTTCAGCAAGGAAAGAAATTCGAAAAGATGCAGGGTGGCAAGGGCTTCGACATCTGCTATTCCGTGGAAGAAAATGAATTCAAAGGACACGTTACAACCCAACTCAATATTAGGGATATAAAATTCGATTAAAACGTCAGCTGTAGCTGAAATTCGATATCGAATACCTGATCGCCATCACGGATTTCTACCCCTGAACCAGTCTCCCATTTATCTGAATAATGAATGTGTCCCAGCCTGCATCTGAGGCTTATCCACCTGCTAAATTTGCTGCTGATGACAAGCGTATTTTTTAAACCCGTGCGATAATAGGAGGGAAACAAAAAACTGTATCTCAAGCCGGGCTCGTAGCAATATATCCGATTATCCCAGGAATCTATATCGAAAAGAAGAATCCTGTATGTCATAGATAACCAGTCGCTAGACTTAACCTTAACCTGTTGATACATGAGGAATCCATAGTCTTTCTTTCCTGAGACGGCCAACGCTGTTCTTCCTGAAAGTGTAAAATTTTCAGTGACAACATATGAATAATGTAAGCGCCATTGCTCCCTGGTTTTTATTGTCGTTATTTTTGTTCCCGGTGAATTTCGCAGGGCATCAACTTCCCTGCTTTTGATGCTATACTTTGCAGTGATTTCCTGACCGCCTTTGAATTTGTAGGTGAATTCTACTTTGCTTCTGTAATTGAAACCCGGAGTAGACAAATAGTAGGAAGCCGCCGGAAAATAACAAACATCATTGTCCAGCATAATTTTTGCATTCCTGAAGGGGATGATGAGCAACCCTGTGTTCAGACCAATCTCGTTATTTATTTCTGAGCCCGTTCCATAGGCCCCTGGAATCTGACTGGTGAAGTCCGGGTTGTAATAGCGAAATGAGGAATACATGGAGAGCGCTGGATTTAACTCAATATTACCGCCTATCAATAGCGCAGGAGTAAGTTCTTCATTGATGGCATATTCTCCATAAACTTCAAATTTCTCTCCATAAGCAATGGCATATACCGATAGGTTCCCTGAAGTGTTTTTTGCTTTGGTGATGAATGGGACTGAATCTCTCAGAACCTTAGTGGTTTTCATTTTAGATCCGGAGGCAGATATTCCATAGTTTACATGGAGATGATTCCTGTTGAGGGATATTCCTGCAGCATGTTGCCATGCCAGATCTCTTCCATTTAACTCTGAAGCGGTTCTGTGCAAACCAGTTTCCCGTTTTGCTTCAAGTAAATTGTTAGTTTGGTTTGAATCCTTCATACCAAACAGGGAAATATCTTCAAGTTTACAAGAGTAGAAGCCGGTGCAACTCCACTTTTTTATTCCAATCTCCGCCAGAACACCCCTGTAATAATTATACTCCGCAGTGGAGGCCTTTGGTTTGGACCAGGAGGTTCTAAAACCATTCAGCTGCACTCCGTTTCCGTTGCTGTTGAATCCCAATCCATGTACCAATCCTATTCCGGTGTGAATTCCGAAATTGCCAAGCGTAAGGTTTTTCAGAATCTTCCCTGGTGCATATCTGAAATAGCCAGTGGTATGTTCCGGTTTTTTGTTTTGAAACATTCTTTCTCCAGCATCCTTTTCATAGGCAACACCTAGCGTGATATTCTTTCCAATTTCGTATTTGAAACGACTACTTATCTTGAACGGTGATCCGGGAAAAGCAGGTTGTATTGAATCATTGGATAGATAAGCCTTGGATTCAGGAAACTTCTGCTGAATATTCGTTAATACCATTCCCTTACTGTTCTTGTGTTTTTTATTTGGAGATTCTTCCTCTTCGAAAACTACCAGGTATTGGATGTTCACCAGGAAGCTCTTTTTAAAACCGGGTATAGTTGCCAGTTCATATATGCTAAAGAAAGGTCCGTAATCCTGGAGGTGTTTAAGAATTCCAAAAACCTGGTATGGAGTGAAAAGTCCACAATCAAGCAGCTTTTGCTCATTGCACGAATTCAGGTTAACAGGATTTTGGAGAAGCTCCTGAATTGTTTCCTGTAAATCCAGTGTGCCCCGTTCATTATCATTTTCAACCGCTAAGGAAGTAAGGGTTTCTAATAGCATATCTTCCTGCGCTACTAAAAGGACGGAGCATCCTGCGAAAAGTGATATGAGGAGAAGTTTTCTCATTTACCAGCAGGATAAGTGACGGTCAGGGCGGGTATGACCCCACACCTGGTGGAGTATGCCATAGCAAAAGCAACGGAAACTGGTGCAAAGACGATTTCTGTTCCAAAGGAGAGCCACATGGGATTGGAGCGATAGCCCGCACGTAATACCAGCTTATCAACGCATTGGTAATCTGCAGCTATGTGAATTTGTAAACCCGATGCTGAGTGATAAGATATTTCACTTAGAAGAAAGGAAGATGCATAGATTTCTTTTCGAAGGCCGAAGGTGATGATTGAAGGGAAAATGCTGCCGTAAGCCGGGTAGTTGCTTATCGTTACCGGATTGATAATATGTGCTGCCAGAAGAGTTGACTTACTGACTTTAACAACTACTCCACCGGAAAAACCTATGGCCCTTAGATAGCTCAACTCACCTTGCGAAATAGTATTGTAATACCTGAATCCTACTCCTGCGAGAATTATTTCTGAAAGTTTCAGCCCATAGCCAAGTGAAGAATTTACTTGCTGGTATCCAGGAATTCCATACTGCTGTAATTCGATATGCATATTCCCGGGGAAGAGCGGAAATTGCATACTGACTGAGCTTACTCCAAGTTCCTTGATCACAAATGGACGAACATGTGAAACCTGGAATATTGTTGAACTCTCGTAACCGAGAATTGCCTCATTGTATATTCCTGCCTGGCCTCCGGCACCGATAGAATAGCACCCGGCTAGGGCAATACTCGCCGCATCTGTGTTGTACAACTGAGCATAGCACCCCGGAAATAGAGACAAAAAAAAGACCGGGATGATTCCCAGTCTTCTCAATGTCCATTGTTTAGATGGACTTTTCATATTGTTTGTATTAATGAGTCAATGAGTTAATGAGTCAATGAGTCAATGAGCAATTGTATTCAATAAATAGATGCTTTTTAGTTCGTTTTAAACTTAAACTTCACTTCTTTCAGCTCCTCATTCGCTTTCACGATCTTTGTTTCCAGTCCTGCTTTATAAGTTTTTACTTTTTCAAGTATGTCTTCATCACCTGTAGCCAGGATTTGTGCAGCCAGTATTCCTGCATTTTGTGCACCATCGATTCCAACCGTTGCAACTGGTATTCCAGGAGGCATTTGTACTATGGAAAGCAGTGAATCCCATCCATCTAATGATATGGATGCCTTGATAGGCACTCCGATTACCGGGATAGGAGTGAGTGCTGCAATTACACCAGGTAGATGTGCTGCTCCACCTGCCCCAGCTATTACCACTCGTATTCCACGTCCGTATGCTCCACGTGCAAAGTCCATGGCCTGTTGCGGTGTGCGGTGTGCAGACAATGCATTGATTTCGAATGGAATTTCAAATTCGTCGAGGATCTTTGCTGCCTTCTCCATGATGGGCAGATCAGATGTGGATCCCATTATAATACTTACTCTTGGTGTCATAGTGTTTAGCGTTTAAAGTTCAGCGTTCAGCGATCAATAGCTTTAGGCACTCCAAGTACTCAAGGCACTTCTCCTACTTTACCCCTTAATGTGATGAAAGTATAAATTATCGCACTTTCAAGCGACAAATTTCGGATTTTTTGATGAAAAATATATATCAGCAAGGCAAAAGAGCCAAATATTTATCAAAAAAAGTTCAAAAATGAAAAATATATATTTTTCTAAACATCAGTAAAACAATTAGATAAAACTCATTAATTACGTAATTAATTACATAATTAATTATGTAATTCTTTTTATTTTCTTGTTTCAGGATATTAGGCACTGAATACCAGGATCTGGATGCTTGATATTGGGCTCTTTACTTTTTTCCACTTTCACAAACAATCCTTATCTTCGCCTAAATTTTCATGCCCATGCCTAAAAATCAAATCAGGGTTATCGACCTGAACTTCGAAACATCCATTCCTGAAGAAGCAATTCATGCAAGAGTGAAAGAAATCGGGGAGCAGATAAATAATGATCTTGCAGATAAGAACCCTATCTTCCTGGGAATTCTGAATGGAGCTTTCATGTTCGCCAGCGACCTCTTCAAGCAGATTACAATTCCCTGCCAGATTACATTTTTAAAATTGGCTTCCTATGAGGGAACCAAGACTACCGGGACAGTGAAACAGTTGATTGGAATCAACCAGGAATTAAAGGATAGAACAGTTGTAGTACTCGAGGATATTGTTGATACAGGGATAACCCTTGATACCATTGTCCGCCAGCTTAGCGGTTACCAGCCAAAAGAGATATTGGTTGCCACTTTGTTGCACAAACCTGAAGCAACAAAAAGAGAGGTTAAACTGGATTATGTAGGATTTGAAATTCCCAATGAGTTTGTTTTGGGGTACGGACTTGATTATGACGGGTATGGCAGGAACCTTCCAGAAATTTACACCCTGATAAAAGACTAAATCATAGTGTTTGTAGAGACGCGATTTATCGCGTCTCATCTATCCCGTTTATATATCTGTTGTTGCATAAGTAATCGCGTTTATTCTTAAAAACATAAGTTAATTTGTTTCTAAAACAGGAATAATAAGCAGCTTGTTTGTTATTGAAGGTAAATCTTTTGTACTTTTACATTATTAAAGGATTATAAAAATTTAAACGGCAAATTATATGTTAAATATCGTATTGTTCGGACCTCCGGGTTCAGGGAAAGGTACTCAGGCAGAGAAACTTATTGAAAAGTATAATTTAATTCATCTATCAACTGGTGACCTGTTGAGAAGTGAAGTGGCGGCGCAAACCGATCTGGGTATGCAGGCAAAAGCTATTATGGATAAAGGAGAATTGGTTTCTGATGAGATTGTAACTAAAATGGTTGAAAAGAAATTGATTGAGCATAAGAGTGCTCCTGGTTTTATTTTCGATGGTTTTCCAAGGACGGTTGAGCAGGCACGTGAATTGAGAAATACATTGGTTGATCATCGTACAAAAGTTACAATGGTAATTTCTCTTTCCGTTGAACGCGAAGAGTTGATGAAGCGATTAGTGAAGAGAGGTGAAGAAACAGGCAGAAGCGACGATAACGAGGAGACCATAAGTAACCGAATTGATGTGTATGGAAGACAGACTATTCCGGTTACATACTATTATGATAAAACACACATTCACCATCCTGTTGATGGAATTGGTAAGGTCGATGAGATCTTTAAAAGAATCGTGGATGTAGTAGAGAAAAACAAGTAAAAAGTAAAAAGGAAAAAGTAGGGCTACTTTTTCCTTTTTACTTTATCCTTTATCCTTTATCCTTGTACCATGAGCAATTCCAATTTTGTTGATTATGTAAAAATATTCGGTCGCTCCGGGAACGGGGGGAGCGGATCTGCGCATCTTCGTCGGGATAAGCTTACCAGCAAGGGTGGCCCTGATGGTGGTGACGGAGGACGTGGTGGACACCTTATTTTAAAGGGTAATCAACAGTTATGGACGCTTCTGCATCTGAAGTATAGAAAACATATTTTTGCTACTAATGGCGAGAGTGGAAGCTTGTCATTAAAAACCGGGGCAGATGGTGATGATGTTATAATTGAAGTGCCCCTGGGAACCGTGGCAAGAGATGCAGAAACCCAGGAAATTCTCTTTGAAATTACTGAAAATGACGAAGAAATTATTCTCATGGAAGGTGGCAGAGGTGGCTTAGGGAATGACCATTTTAAATCTTCTACTTTTCAAACACCTAGATTTGCCCAACCGGGGGAAGATGGTTTAGAGGGATGGGTTATACTTGAACTAAAGCTATTAGCTGATGTTGGTCTTGTTGGTTTCCCAAATGCAGGTAAATCAACCTTGCTTTCAGTCGTTTCAGCTGCCAAACCTAAAATTGCAGACTATGCCTTTACAACCCTCGTTCCGAACCTGGGCATTGTGAAATACAGGGATGACAAATCCTATGTAATGGCTGATATACCTGGTATTATTGAAGGAGCTAGTGAGGGTAAAGGACTGGGACATAGATTTCTGAGGCACATTGAAAGAAATTCCATG
Organism: uncultured Bacteroidaceae bacterium; assembly: GCA_964538375.1. Lineage (GTDB taxonomy): Bacteria > Bacteroidota > Bacteroidia > Bacteroidales > JAUUZQ01. Next base: position 11,092 of record CAZIFQ010000002.1, read on the forward strand.
TTGCTCTTTCTTGTCCCGGCCGACAGTGATGATATTAAGAAAGAATATAATATTCTTGTCAATGAGCTGAAAGAATACAATCCCGAATTGCTGGATAAGGAGCGACTGTTGGCTATCTCAAAATCGGATATGCTGGACGAGGAACTGATTGAAGAGATCAAACCAGACTTGCCTGATATTCCCTATGTATTTATCTCTTCTGTGGCTCACCAGGGTCTGGTCGAGTTGAATGACCAGGTTTGGAAACTATTGAATACCTAGCTAGTTGCTTTGTGCAGCTCTGTGTAATAGCTATTGCACAGAGACCCACAGAGTGACACCGAGAAGATGTAAATGTTTTTTTCCTTTCCCCTTTCCCCTTTTCCTTTTACCTTTACATCTATGTTAGAGAATTTGGTAACACTCGACAAAGATCTGTTTTTGTTTCTCAATGGCCTGCATTCTGAAGCAATGGATCCGGTGATGTGGTGGATTTCCGGGAAGATTACCTGGTGGCCATTTTATCTCCTTTTACTTGGTTTCCTTACCTGGACACGCAAATGGCAGATGATCCCCCTGCTTATTTTTATTGCCCTGTCTCTTACTGTTACTGATCAAACCTCAGTGCATCTCTTTAAGGAGGTATTTGAACGTTTAAGACCTTGTCACAATCCAGAATTACAAGGACTTGTACATATAGTGAATAATAAATGTGGTGGGCAATTCGGCTTTGTTTCATCCCACGCTGCCAATAGTTTTGGTATTGCTATGCTGCTGGCAATGGTGATAAGAAGAAAATGGTTCTGGGTGCTAATATTTTTCTGGGCTGCACTTGTGAGCTATAGTAGAATCTACCTTGGAGTGCATTATCCGGTTGATATTTTGGGCGGTGGCATATTGGGAATGGGATGCGGATACTTGATATTTTTACTGTTCAGGTTCCTGGTGAATAAGCTTCCCTCTCAATGGAAAATGAATTTTGAACCACTCACTGATGCATAAGATTAATGATTTGTATTAAAGACCATAGAACAGATCCCTATTTTAACCTGGCAGCAGAGGAATACCTGCTCAGGAATTCAACAGAAGAATATTTTATGCTCTGGCAAAACGAGCCCTCCATTGTTGTTGGAAAGCATCAAAATGCCCTGGCGGAGATAGACCTGATGTATGCCCGCGAAAAGGGCTTTAAGGTGGCTCGCCGAATTTCCGGGGGTGGAACGGTTTTTCACGATCTTGGGAATCTTAATTTTTCGTTTATCAGCAACGGGGAAGAGGGAACACTTATCAATTACAGAAAATTTGCTACTCCAATTGTTGAGGTGCTGGGAAAGTTGGGTGTAGAGGGAACATTCAGCAAGAGAGACGATATCCTGATTGATGGAATGAAGATTTCCGGTAATGCCAGTCATGTATATAAACAGCGAGTTCTGCACCATGGCACACTTCTCTTCTCTTCGGACCTTGCAGACCTTTCCAATGCCTTGAAGACTAGTCCTGGCAGTTTCAGTGATAAGGCCGTGAAATCTGTTCGATCAAAGGTGACAAATATTAGTGACTACCTGCCACGGGAGATGGATGTTTCTGAATTCAGGGACACCATTATGAATCATATTCTTGAAAGCCGGGAAGGAACAGCAGCGTATGAATATAGCGATGCTGATGTCGTGGCAATTAATCGATTGAGGGAGGAACGTTTTTCAACCTGGGAATGGAATTTCGGATATTCTCCCAGGTATGTCTTTAAAAAGGAAGGAGCTGCCGGAAAAGGGAAGTTGACTGTGGAGATGAAGGTTGTCAGTGGTATTATTGAAGAGCTTTTTATTCAATGTAATTTCCTGGGAAGAACAGATACCATTATGCTTGAAAAACTACTTTCAGGCATTCGCCACGATCCCCTGTTTATTGAGGAGAACCTTCGGAAAAATGAAATTGAGTTAGAAAGGATTGGCCTATCAATCGAAGAGCTTAAACGTTTTTTTCTTTAGAAGACTAGGTATCTTTTGATCAATGTCACATCTTCACACTGTTTCTATGTCTCACCGACGAATTATCGACTCCAGTCGCTCATCAACATTGTTCAGCCCATCTACAATCACATCAGCTTTACTGTAGAATGCTTCACGAATATTTAATATCTCTTTGATGGTCTCCAGCATCTCCTGTTCAGACTTTCCTGCCAGCAGTGGTCTTTCGCTCTTAGAATTTTTTAGTCGACTCAGCAATGCTGCTGGTGCAAGTTGCAGGTATATTGTGAGGCCGGAAGATTTTAAGAGTTCCATGTTTTCAGCGTGACAAGGGGCTCCTCCACCTGTTGAAATAACGATATTTTTTTCCTTACTCAATGCGTGGATTGCTTCTGTTTCCATTTTCCGGAATGCTGCTTCACCTTCTTCTTTAAAGATTTCCGGAACCGTTTTTCCAGTCTCCTTCTCGATCCATTGGTCCATATCCGCAAACCGGTACTCCAGTTTCCTGGCCAGTTTCTTCCCATGGGTGGTCTTCCCTGAACCCATAAAGCCGATGATGAAAATACGCGTATACATGATTGAAGATTCAAATTCTATACTAATCTTGAAACAGTTTACATCTTCCCCTTTTGAAGGGGAAGTCCCTCACGCAGTGAGGGGATGGGATTCTAGAACATACTCATCTGTCCGTTAGATCCTTCCGTATCGTCCTTCTCTTCCTCGGGTTTTGAATCTGGTTTCTTTTTTGGAGCTTTTGCCTCAGAAGCCACCTTTTTAGAAGCTTTTTTTGCTGCCGGCTTTTCGTCCTTTACTTTTTTTTCAATTTTTTTAGCAGGTTTTTTCTTTACCGGCTTCTTCCTGCTTACTGCTTCCTCCTCTTGACTGTCTTCTCCTGGCTGACCCACAATTTCCAATGGTATTTCTTCTACAACAGGGTCGTCTGCATTCACTTCTTCTACAATAGTTTCATCTTCGACAATATCCTCATCAACAGGTTCGCTGTCTGCAATAAGTGGTTCTAATTGTTCGATGATCTTCACCTCGTAGTTCGACAACCTCTTTCCTCTTGCTTTGGAGCTTTTTACACCTATGAAGTCTGCCACTTCAATAATTTCTGCTTCCCTGTCTTTATTCTTCCCACCGAATTTGAGCTCTAGCCGTGGATATTCCACCTCCATAATCTGCATCAATCTCGAGTCAGGATTGTCACCAATAAAGCCGGAAGGTTTTTCCGTTGGCTCTACATTGAATCGCTTGATATAATAGTATTTATGTTCCGCATCATAGTATGCTGCGGACCAGATTTTCTTAGCGCGATATTTTTCAACGATCTGAACATCATCTTCAAAATGATTGGAGAGATCGAAATTGGTGGTTCTGAAGTATCCTGATTTGGTGACAACCAGGATCTTATTCTCCCCTGAAAATTCACCAAGGAATATTCCCCTTGCATCTGCATTGAGCCGGTTCACATCTTCATCGAACCAAATCTTCCTGCCACCGAGGGTAGAAACACCTTTTTCTTTCATGGTGATTTTATGAACCGAATTCTTGGTGAGGATGTTCCCCATTGAATTTCTCCCCTTTATTACCAGCTCACTGAAATTCATCTCGAAGACCAGCTTCTTCAATCGTGCTTTTGGCTTAAGGTTAACCTTTACAGTTTCTGCTTCACCATTCGGATTAACTGTCATATACAAGACCTTCGTGTACTTGTGGGCACGGCCAATATTGTACATTTTATCCCTTGTAACACCTGTAATGGAACAACGCTTCATCAGGGTATTTCCACTGTTTCCATCGTAATAAACCACATTGTAGATGGTGCGCTTATCCTGTTTTTTGAAAACTCCGACGTGGATAATATTTTTTCCAACAAAGAATTTGTCACTTACCTTATTTACTACGTATGTTCCGTCTTTCAGGAACACAATTATATCGTCAATGTCTGAGCAGTCACAGACATACTCGTCTTTCTTAAGTCCTGTTCCAACAAAACCATCCAGCTTATTAACATATAGCTTTTCATTGGCTACAACTACTTTCGTGGCAACAATATTTTCGAAACTCCGGATCTCAGTTTTACGGTCCCTGCCTTTTCCGTGTTTCTTCTTAATCTGCTTGTAGTAGTTGATGGTATATTCTACAATATGTGACAGGTGGTTTTTGACTTCACTGATTTCCTCTTCAATTCCTTTGATCTGCTCGTCAGCTTTTTTCACATCAAATCTCGAGATCCTCTTGATTTTGATCTCGGTGAGTTTAAGGATGTCTTCTCTTGTTACTTCCCTTTGCAGTAGCTTCTTAAATGGATCCAATCCCTTATCGATAGCATCAATTACTGCTTCCCATGTTTCGCACTCTTCAATGTCGTGGTAGATCCTTTCCTCAATGAAAATTTTCTCCAGTGAAGACATGTGCCAGTTTTCCATCAATTCACCTAACCTGATCTCCAGTTCCTGCTGCAGCAGCTCCTTGGTGTTCTCAGTGTTCACTCTCAGCACCTCACTGACGCCTGTAAATTTTGGTTTATTATCTTCAATGACACAACAGTTGGGTGAGATGGAGACCTCGCAATCTGTAAATGCATAAAGTGCATCTATTGTTTTGTCGGAAGAGATATTTGGACCAAGATGTACCTGGATCTCTACGAATTCAGCAGTATTGTCATCGATCTTCTTGATTTTGATTTTACCCTTCTCATTGGCCTTGATAATAGATTCTATCAGTGTGCCGGTTGTTTTCCCAAAGGGGAGATCGTGAATAACCAGTGTCTTTCTATCCTGTTTCTCAATCTTTGCTCTTACCCTGATTGCCCCGCCTCGTTTACCATCGTGATACCTGCTGAAATCGGCATACCCGCCAGTGGGGAAGTCTGGATATATTTCAAAATTCTTTCCTTGCAGATGAGATATGGAAGCATCAATTAATTCATTGAAATTGTGTGGAAGGATTTTTGATGAAAGCCCTACAGCAATACCCTCGGCTCCCTGTGCAAGAAGGAGAGGAAATTTCACGGGAAGCGTCTGTGGCTCTTTGTTTCTGCCATCATAGGAGAGCTTCCAGTTGGTAGTTTTTGGGTTGAAAACTACATCATTGGCAAATACAGAAAGTCGTGCTTCAATATATCTTGATGCTGCAGCACGATCTCCTGTAAAAATATTTCCCCAGTTTCCCTGCATATCAACAAGCAACTCTTTCTGTCCCAACTGGACAAGTGCATCTCCAATAGATGTGTCGCCATGAGGGTGAAATTGCATGGAATACCCAATGATGTTGGCTACCTTATTGTATCTGCCATCATCAAGCCGCTTCATGGCATGCATGATTCGTCGTTGCACAGGTTTTAGTCCATCGGTAATATGGGGTACAGCCCTCTCAAGAATTACGTAGGATGCATAATCGATGAAATATTCTTCATACATCCCTGTAAGGGCGGAGATTTTCACACCTTCCTTGCTCTGTCCGTCTTCGAAGTTGCCATCGAAACTAGTATAGTCGTTTGGAATTATATTCTCGTTGTTTAAATTGTCACTCATAAATCAAAAATTCTTCTTCAATCTTTAACTTGCAATTACATCTTCTTCAATCCTTAACCTTTCAATAATAAAATCCTGCCTGTCAGGGGTATTCTTACCCATATAGAACGACAGGATATCATTCAGGTCATCATCGCGCTTCAATTTAACAGGTTCAAGGCGGATGTCCGGTCCAATGAAATGCTTGAACTCACTCGGGGATATTTCTCCCAAACCCTTAAATCTCGTTATTTCTGGATTCTGTCCAAGTTTTGCAATAGCTTTATCCTTCTCTGTATCTGAATAGCAATAAATGGTTTCCTTTTTATTTCTAACCCTGAATAACGGAGTTTGAAGTATATACAGGTGTTTATTTCTAACGAGATTTGGGAAGAACTGTAGGAAAAAAGTGAGTAGCAATAGCCTGATGTGCATTCCATCAACATCAGCATCGGTGGCTATGACTACATTTTTATAGCGCAATCCGTCAAGATCATCTTCAATATTTAGCGCGGCTTGCAATAGATTGAATTCCTCATTTTCGTATACCACTTTCTTGGTTAGTCCATAAGAGTTAAGTGGTTTTCCCCTTAAACTAAAAACAGCCTGAGAACTTACGTTCCTTGATGTTGTGATTGAGCCGGATGCTGAATCACCTTCCGTAATAAAGAGAGTTGATTCGTTTTTCTTCTCATGATTGGTATTGTAATGTACTTTACAATCTCTCAGTTTTTTATTGTGAAGATTTGATTTTTTAGCTCGTTCCCTTGCCAGCTTCTTAATTCCCGAAATGGCCTTTCGCTCTTTTTCATTATCATGAATTTTTTTCAGCAGTAAGTTAGCCGTATCAGCATGTTTGTGAAGATGGTCATCGAGTTTTGTATTAAGAAAATTCATGATGAAGTTTCTCACACTAGGCCCTTTTGGACCGATATCTTTTGATCCTAATTTTGTTTTTGTTTGCGATTCAAATACAGGTTCTTCAACCTTGATACTTACCGCAGCAATAATGGATGTGCGAATATCTGAAGGATCATAATCTTTTTTATAGAAATCACGCATGGTTTTTACCAGCGCTTCCCTGAATGCAATAAGGTGTGTTCCTCCCTGGTTGGTGTGCTGACCATTTACAAAACTGTAATATTCTTCACCATATTGGTTTCCATGTGTGATGGCTACCTCAATATCACCATTTTTTAAATGTATGATAGGGTAGAGGCCTTCGCCACTCATATTTTCTTCCAGCAGGTCTTTTAATCCATTCTTAGAAATAAATTTCTGTCCGTTATAGTCAATGGTTAACCCGGTGTTCAGGTAGGTATAATTCCTGAGCATTGCTTCCACGTACTCATCATTGAATCTGAACTTACCAAACATCGTTTCATCTGGAACAAAGGTTATCAGTGTACCGTTTTTCTGATCGGTATCCATTTCAGGATTGTCAGTCAACAAATTTCCCTGTGAGAAATCTACCAGTTTAGCTTTTCCTTCACGATGAGAAGTAATTACAAAAGAGGAGGATAAGGCATTCGCGGCCTTTATACCAACACCGTTCAGGCCAACTGATTTTTTAAAAACCTTTGAATCATATTTTGCCCCTGTATTCATTTTTGAGGCCACATCCAGGACCTTGCCTAGAGGAATCCCTCTACCAAAGTCCCTTACAGAAACTTGTTCTTCGTTGATTGATATTTCAATGGTCTTTCCAAACCCCATCATATATTCATCGATGGAATTGTCCAGTACTTCTTTAAGAATGACATATATTCCATCATCCTGCGAGGAGCCATCTCCAAGTTTCCCAACATACATACCCGGCCTCTTGCGGATATGCTCTTTCCAATCCAGCGTGCGGATAGTATCTTCTGAATAATTCGCTGACATCTACTTCTACTTCAAATTGTTTGATAATGATTGTGGGAATTCTTAAAGTTGAGTCTTTCCCAGCACACCACAAATATAGTTAAAACAGCACGGGTTGCACTATTCAGTTATTAACAAAGAAATCAACAATGACGGGCTTCGACTGTGAAGCTTATGCTTACCATTCGATGGCCTTAACCTTCATTTTTGTTTGACGATCACGATGGTAAAAGCCGGATAAATCGAAATCCCATATCCAAGATTCTGATCGAAAGGATCCTGGTAAATTTACATGCTGCAAATCATAGGATTCTGTCATTTCGCCATCTCTAAAATTCATTTCTACAATATCTGAAATCAGGCATCCGGGTTTGCTGGAGATCCACCCGACATGAAATTGCTGTATTTTTTTTCGGAATGTATGGAAATGATCCTCTGTAAGAGCTGAATTAATATCTTTCAAGTAATCTACCAGGAGAATATCCAGTTGATTCAGGATATTTACTGAGATAAAAGCATCAACATCAATTGCTAAATCCGGAATGACTGGTTCAAAATCGTTGAGAAGGTTTTCAAGAGAATCAGTTTTCGCTTTTCTCATGTTCCAGGCATGCTCAATCCCTCCACCTGTTAAGTCAATTTCCTGGAATAATATGTTTGGGTATTTCTGGGTGCTATTTTTTATCTGCGGAGGATGATGAATATCCAGAAGCAATATTTGCTCAAATCGTTCAGCGAGATAAGCCAGTGGGAGATCCAAAAGCCATCCACTTCCCAGTATAGCAACATTCTGTATTTCTTCATCCTGTAGAGCATTAATCATGAAGTTTTTTGTGTGTTGAACGTGAGAATCCCAGTTTGTCTTTTCCCTCAAATACCGGGTCATAATTCCCTCCTGGTCGGAGAAGAAATTCATCTTCCTTAGCATTTTTCTATGTGCTCCTGAATTCATCAGCTTATCTTTGCTTTTTCTTGATTTTCCAATGATGTAATTCCGCTTTCCAATAAATCATAAACATGTTTTTTTATCTCTTCAACCTCCATTTCTTCCACTTTTTCCGCACTTACTTCATCCAGCACATTAATCATGATCCTGGCTTTGCTTTTTACTATCCATGCTTGTTTTCCGGGATGTAGCGTATTTTCAGTTCCAATGTGGGCAATAGGAATAATTCCGCATTTCATTTTCTTTGCCAAAACAAAGGCCCCATCCTGAAAGTTCCTCATCTTGCCTGTTTTTGATCTTGTTCCTTCAGGAAATATCATGACGGAAGATCCTTTTTTCATCTCTCGTTCTGCCTGGCTGATAAATTGCATGCCTGCACGAAAATTTCCCCTTTGAATTTTAACACAGTTCGTAAGTGATAGCACCATACCAATAAATGGTATTTTAAAATTGTCGGCTTTGGACACCCATTTAAAAGGTCTTCTCACTTTATATAGCGCAAGGATATCTACAAATGACCGATGATTGGCTACCAAAACTACCGGCCTGTTCCATGGAATTTTCTCTCTCCCTGTTAGCTTTAGTCTCCAAAAAATAACGAGCGATTGATAATGCCAGGCCCAGAATGTCCCCATCATGTGACTGAAGATTCTTCTTTTATCCCACCAGAATGTCCAAACCCAAACCAAAAGAAAGAATGGAGTTATAATTATTGAGGTAAGTGCCATGGCTATCCATGCCAGGACGGAGTATATTTTTAAAAATGTTTTTTGCATGCTTTTTTATAAAGGGGCTGCAAATTAATTATTTTAATGCGAAGGGCAATGAGGCACTTTGCACAATGCTATCAAAAATATATCTTTACATTCATGGTCGCAGAGAAGGAATTACATATCCATGGTGAAATTGACAAGCATGCTTTTGAGGAGCTTTTCCGAAAATTCTTCCCTGCATTGATGTCATTTGCGGGAAAGTTTTTGTCCGATGAGGATGATGCCAGGGAGGTGGTCCATAAAGTGTTTATCAAGCTTTGGGAAAAAAGAAACTCGCTGGATACATCAACATCATTAAAATCCTACCTTTTCAGATCGGTTCACAATAGTAGTTTAAATGTGATAAGAGACAGAAAGAAATTTGTCAGTGATGAAGTTCCTGATGTAGCTTCCGATATAGATATTGATTCACAGATGGATGCCATGGAACTGGAAGACAGGATCAACCAGGTAATTCAAGGATTGCCTGAGAAATGCAGGGAAGTATTTAAGATGAGCCGCTTTGAAGGATTAAAATACAATGAGATTGCAGACAAACTGGGTATTTCAGTAAAAACAGTGGAAAACCAGATGTCGAAGGCCTTAAGGGTATTGCGAGAAAAATTGGCAGATTACCTGGCTTTGGTGGTCTGGCTCTTATGGAATGGCTTGAACTAATTTAGAAGTTCTACATTTATTGAAAAGCTATAAAGAATCGATCTACTTCCCCTCCTTTTGAAGGAGGGGTGTCCATCGCAGATGGACGGGGTGGTTATAGGGGTAAACGTCACCTCATGTGTGATATAGTTGAACGTTATGGGACAAGAAGAACAACATATCGAATTTAAAGGTCAGATTGCCAGATACCTGGCAGGAGAGATGACTGTTTCTGAGAAGGAGCAGTTTGAGCATTTGTTAGAAGCTGATAAGGAACTCTTGTCTCAATTTTCAGAGTTCCGGAAAATTTGGGAAGGTGTTGATCAGCTGGCTGCAAGAACAAAATATGACATGGACAGTGAGTGGTCAGTGTTAGCCGGCAAGATAGATTTCTCTGAAGAAAAACAATATTCTCCCGCTCGCTCAATCAGGATGACAGTGATGCGCATTGCCGCAATCCTGGTGATTGGACTGCTTGTTGTTGCCGGTTGGTATGGGGGAAGAGAGCTCTTAATGTTTGACCGGGTTGCCGTAGAAACAGGTACGCAGCTTATTGAACTGCCTGATGGGACCAAAGTAACGCTTAACAGTGGATCAACAGTAAAATATACCAGGAATGAATCGCTAAACTATCGAAAAGTAAAACTGAATGGGGAGGCATTTTTTGAGGTTACACGAGATACCACCCGACCTTTTATTATTGATGCGGGTCCGGCCCAAATTAAGGTTTTGGGTACAAGTTTCAATGTTAATGCTTATCCAGAGAATAAGAGCGTGGAGGTAACTGTGAGTGCCGGGTTGGTTGCCATGTCTAGCTTACATGAAGATGGAAATCAAATAGTATTAAATCAGGGAAATACTGGAATTTATAGCAAGAATAGGGATGAACTGAAGCTTATTGTTTCAGGAAGAGTAAATGCCAATGCATGGCTAACTCAAAAGTTAGAGTTTACAGATACGCCTCTTGAAGAAGTTATTGAAGTATTGAATCACACCTACCAGTCAGAGATTGTTATACAAGATCCCAGTCTGGCCAATTATACAATTACCGTTTCATTCAATAAGCAGGAGCTCGACGCCGTTTTAAAAGTATTGGCAAGTACACTTGACCTGAAAATAGAAAAAGACGGTGAGCAAATAATCATTGAATCTGAATAATGATTTTAAAAAGGGGATATATCATCTTTTGTATTCTTCTACTCTCAATAGTTCCACATATCTTAAAAGCTCAGGATGGCGGGAAGCGTTTTACGGTTCATGTGGATCAAGTCCCGCTGAGACAAATTTTTGATGTCCTGGAGAAGGAGTCAGGACTCATCTTTTCATACAGCAGCCGAGTTGTCGATGATCAGTTGCTTAGCTCACTGCATATGGATCAACAAACATTGGATGAAGCAGTAAAGATTCTGTTTAAGGATATGGAGATCAATGTCCGTTTTGTTGAGGAACAAGTTGTTCTGAAAAGAAAAAGGCGAAAAGACAAAATCATAGCTGGTGAAGGAGTCACTGAACAGGCCAAAGTGCTGCAGTATACAATTAGTGGCTATGTCAAAGATTTCTCAACAGGAGAAGTATTAATTGGGGCCACTATCTCTGCAAATGGGGGCTTGTTGGGGACCATATCTAATAATTATGGCTTTTTTTCTCTCACATTCAGCGGGCCTGTCGATTCAGTTATTTGTTCCTACATTGGATATCTGAGCCAGGTGAAGCATGTAACTCGTATGGATGCACAAATCTCTTTTCAGCTGGTGGAGCGGCTGACGGCCATTAAAGAAGTGGTAATCTATGCCTCAGATTCTGAGGATCTCATCAAAACTTCAAGGAGCTCAGAGCAGAAGATCAGGCCTGAGCAAGTAAGAAAAATGCCAGCCCTTTTTGGAGAAAAAGATGTGATTAAGTCGCTGGCGGCCATACCCGGAGTAAAATTTTTTGGTGACGGATCAACTATTTTCTATGTCAGAGGTGGAAGCCGGGACCAGAACCTTATCACCATAGACGAAGCTCCTGTCTATAATCCCACGCACCTGTTGGGCTTTTTTTCAACCGTGGTACCGGATGCGGTGAAGGAGATACAGGTGTTTAAAGGAGACTTTCCCGCCAATTACGGCGGTAGATTATCTTCCCTGGTTGATATCAGAACAAAAGATGGCAACATGCAACAATTTGGGATGGATGGCAGTATGGGACTGCTCTCTTCACGGCTGTCTGTTGAGGGGCCACTATGGAAGGATCATATTTCTTATTTTATTTCGGGAAGGCGATCATATATTTTGAGACCAATTCAAAAGGCAGCTGAAAATTTAAAAGATCTGCATTTTGCCGACATTCATTTTAAATTGAACTATCGGGTCAATGATAAAAATCGCTTCTTCTTTTCTATTTATAATAGCGTTGATAACTACGAAGCATATGATAATTCTGGTCGGATAGCCGGGATCAATTGGCAGAATGGAACGGCCACTTTACGCTGGAACCATCTCTTCAGCGATAAACTTTTTTCAAATACAACAATGTATGCAAGCAGGTATGATACATACTTAAACACGAATCTCATGGAGGGTGACTATTGGAATTCGCATATCGATAATTTTAGTTTGAAGACAGATTTCACCTGGTATATCAGTCCATCGAATACCCTGCGTTTCGGTGCCAAGCTGGCTGAGCATTTCATAAATCCAGGGAACTATTACGATAACCATACACTTCTTCAACTCCCATATGCTATATCCACTAAGAGATCTAATGAGAGTAATCTATATTTGAGCGACCAGGTAATTTTTTCGAACAGCTTATCCTTGCGTGCAGGAATCAGGCTTACTGCATGGAACAGTGTTGGGCCTGCTGTTGAGTACTCTTATGATGCTTTGCCCTATGACTCTATACATTACCAGAGTGGCGAGTTATATAATACCTATGTCCGGATAGATCCGCGCTTGAGCTTGGTATACAGAGCGGGAAACAATGATTTATTGAAGCTTAGCTATAGCAAAACCAGTCAGTTTGAGCATCTTATCACAAACTCTATTAGTCCTTTTACTACCCTGGAGGTGTGGTTGCCAAGTGGTCCGAATATCTTGCCGCAAAGAGCAGACCAGGTAACGCTTGGTTATTCCCACAAATTTGCTGGCAGTGGAATACAGGCTGAGGCGGAGCTCTATTACAAGAGGATGAAAAACCAAATCGATTACCGGGATCATGCTAAAATGCTCATGAATCCTTTTGTGGAAAATGAACTGCGCTTTGGAGAGGGTAATGCTTATGGATTGGAAACGATGTTGTCAAAGAAATACGGAGGATTAAGCGGTTGGATTTCATACACCTATTCCAGGTCAATACTCACTGTTGAAGATATAAACGGAGGAGACCCATACCCCTCATATGGTGACAGACCCCATGATTTATCTTTGTTTTTGTCTTATAAGATAAGTCCCTCACTTGAGTTGTCGGGAAACTTTATCTACATGACCGGAGCACCCTTCACCACGCCAACAGCATTTTACTATTATGAGAACTACCAGGTGCCTATTTATTTTAAGAGGAACAACGATCGCTTACCAGATTACCATCGCTTAGACCTGGCTCTGACCTGTGATTTGCGGAAGAAGGAGGGGAGATTTGACCATGAACTGATTTTCTCCATCTACAACGTATATGCAAGAAAAAACCCGGTTGCCATACATTTTAATAAAATTGAAAATCAGTCCGGACAGCTGGTTGTTCCTTACAATTATTATGAATCGCCAAAACTTATTCCGACACAGTTTTACATATACAGGATGGTTCCTTCATTGAGCTATCATTTTAGTTTCTGATATGGAAAGAAGAAGATTAAATAAAGATATAGGTAAGAAGCAAAGAAGGAAATTTTTTTTCCGGCTGTTGCTCATCATCGTTTTCATTTTTCCCGCATGCCAGGAGAAAATAGATTGGGAGCTGGAAATGGAAAACGAATTGCGCCTTGTTGTGGATGCAAAGTTGACAAATGAAAAGCAAGCACACGAAGTAAAATTATCACTGCCAGTATATGAAATTAATGGTGAGTCAAAACCGGTGAGAAGGGCTGATGTAACCTTGTCTGATGGTGATAATCCCATTGAACTTAATGAAGATCCCCTGCGCCCGGGTGTGTATTTGACCGAGCCGGATGTGCAAGGGGTCGTGAATAAGATCTATACACTTAACATAAAAGTGGAAGGATTTGAATGTTGGGCACTGGCAAAGATGGAGGGAGTAACACCTATTAACTATCCGGGTTATTATAAGGTTTCTAATGATCCGGAATTATACGAGGTGTATTTCGGAGGAAGTGATGCTCCTTCCGTTATTAAACTGGAGCTTGACTGGTCTGGTGTTGAGGGCTATGAAGATTTGCCGGGTGAAGAAAATCACGCTGTTGTTTTTGGATATTACTTCAGTGTGCTGACAGTGGATGCGAATGAGTTGTTTGCCTCAAATCACGACAGGGTCAGGTTTCCGCCTGGCACCCAGGTTATAATTACAAAGGAGTCCTTATCAGCAGGTTACCAGGACTATCTGAGAGGCATGCTGTCAGAAACTACATGGAACGGTGGGATGTTTGATGTAAAACCCGGCGATCCATTTTCCAATCTCAGTGCAGGCGCCATTGGCTATTTTGCAGCCACCTCGGTGCTAAGAGATACTATCACCTTCATTCCTGGTATATAGTTCCCTATGGTCCTTCGTGTTTCTCTCTGAAAATCTGTGCCGTAGCTCTGGTGTCCAGATTCCGAACTCCTCATCTCACCTTCCCATCTCCCCATCAGTACATCACCCCATTTTCATAACTCACACATAATCAAATACATAAAAAAATATTCTTTTTTTTTATGTTTTTACGTAGGGGTCTCCCCCCACCCGCCGTGTGCTATAGATGAAGACGCTTAAAAAGTTGAAATCAAAACAAAAATTTAGTAATAATTAAAATTTAAGATCATGAACCGAAACAAAGTTGAGTTCAGTAAGGCCAAGGGCCGAACTAAAAAGTTAAGTTTAATTTCCATTTTTATTTTTTTAGCCGGAGTATTATTTTTTACCTCTTGCGAAACTGACCCGCTAGGACAAAATCCTGACAACAGTATTCTTCCCGACAAATTTTCTGTTGATATTCCTGATGCTATTTCACAGGAAATTTCATCTAAGAAAAGCGTTGCCATAGATACCATGAAAGGCAATAACGTTTATGAGCACCTTACCTTTTTCATACATGTTGGAGAGGAAGCGGCTGAAATTGTTGAAGGAATTATTAGAGGGATTAGTATGTATGACATCGATCGTATTATCACGCTCACATATGAAGGTGAAGATGATGGCAGAATTAAAAATCTTGTGGTAGAGGCAGTCTCTGAATATGAAGACAGGGTTTGGGATTATGGTTTGACCATTACTGATGCAGAATCAGAAGTAAATGAAGATGGTGGTAAAGCCGTTCAGATTTTCTGGAATGAAAGTCCACGAGAGGGCATCTCCATATTAAAGCCGTACAATATTGACCGTACTGGAGCAAATTTTCTGGATGCCATGTTCCGCATCGATTACAGTGAGGCAGGAGAGATGGGTTACGATGCACACATGATAGTTTCTATCTTCGATCTTCCATCAATAGATCCTTTGTTGGAGCCATTTGCAATGAATGCTATGAAGATGTTTGTGGGTAAGAAAGGTGAATATGTTGATGTATATGGAAACTCAAGCCATCCCAATGCTAAGTTTTTGACAAGCACAACTGGTTACAACTGGGCTTTTGTTGCTTCAGGCGAAGATAACAGGGATGTTGCAGCAGCTGAGGTTGGACTTCCGCTCAGCACTTTGGATGCAACAGGGCGTGCAGTTCTTCTCGAAGAGTATTCAATTAAGAATGTATTTACAAATGAAGTTAAAACCGTATGGCCTTCTGCAAGTGATGAATTAATTGCAGCGTGGTTAACCAATACTGAGTCTCCTGGTTTCTTCGATGATAATGGATTTGTTCAAGGAGGAATACTTCCAGGTGATGAGTACAGCGCAGTTGCTGAAAGACTTACAGGATTGTCACCGTATAATCCTAAGTCAATCGCTAATCTTGAAATTTCATTTAAATAGGAAAGCTGACCAAATAAGTTCATCCAAAAAAGCGATCCTTGGGGAGGCTGTGCAAACAGTCTCCCTTTTTTTATTGGTTGAGAATCAAATCCTTATCAAAAAGGTTTTTATCATCATCATCTTTGTCGCGGTACTCCTTGGTGGGATCCAGCTGTAGATATTTTGATAAAAGCCTCACTCCAAGATAGAAAGGTCCGGTATCAAGAAGTGCAGACACCATTTTATACATATAATTTGAAAAAATCAAAATCATTAATCCATGAAGGATAGTTTCTCCTTTCATGATGGTAATGGTATCCGCAAAATGGTAGGTGATTAGTATTACTGCAACTGAGTCGACCATTTGACTTATCAATGTAGAACCATTATTTCTGAGCCACAAGGCTTTTCCTTTGGTCATTTTTTTCAGGAAGTGAAAGATCTGAACGTCTACAAACTGAGCAGTCAGGTAGGCAATCATTGATCCAACAGTTGCGAGTCCGGTTAACCTCCTGATATTGAAGAAGGTATAATTTGAATCATCCAGGGCTGGTAAACCATTCTCCATTAGTTCCGGATGAGGGGGTAGCGCACCACCGAGCCAGACAATAAAAAGCACCCAAATATTGAGGATTAAGCCGATCCAAACAACCATATTTGCCCTTTTCTTGCCATATAACTCGCTGATAAAGTCTGTACAAAGGAAGGTAATCGGGTAGGGTAGAACACCAACAAAGACTACAAAAGGAATGTGAGTATTACCAAGATTAAATGAAAAATCAAGTTGTCTTGAAATTCCCAAAACATTAAACACAGCAAGGGTTCCCAAGAATATACCCGCCAGAAAAATAAAAACAATTTCTCGTCTCTGAGCAATTTTTATATCTACGACTTCATCGGCTCCAAACATAATTTAATGTTTGTGGGTTTGATTTCTTAAAATTATTAAAATATTTAACATATGAAACTAGTTTTTGTTGAATAGCAGAAAAATTAATGGATTAAAATCAATAATCTGATGCTTTTGTAAATGCTAGAGTGTATTAAAATATTTAGTTTGAGGCCTGTTTTTTATTTGAATTTTCTTAAATTACTCCATTAATTCAGCCGGAGGAGTTTTTTTCCGGGTTATTTAGTGTGGATAAAGTTTATATTTTGTCCTATAAAAATGCCTAAATCTAAAGTATGGCTCTTAACATTGCCAAGGCTCTGAATATTGAAAAACAGGAGCGAAGCGTTGTTTTTTTATTACTAACTCAATCGGTTTTCCTTGGAGTTTTCGCAGGGGCACTTGATGTTGGTGCTAATGCATTGTTTCTTGAGAAATATAGTGCAGATCTGATTCCCCAGGCATTTACATTATCGGGAATAGTGGGAATTATTTTTACTTCCATGTATGCATTCTTGCAGAAGAAAATCCCATTTAAATTCTTTACTATAATCAATCTTTTTGTGGCTATAGCATGCATGGCTGCATTGCGTTTTGGATTTTCTTACATAGAAGCAGATTGGCTGGCATTTGCTGTATTTGTTATGATGGGACCAATTATTATTATAAGTATGCTTGGTTTTTGGGGTACAGCAGGAAGGTATTTTACCTTAAGGGAAGGGAAAAGATTATTTGGTATTATAGATACCGGATCTGTGGTAGGAATGATCCTTGTATTTTATGCTGTACCGGTTTTAATGCAGTTTAACTTCGAGGTTTACAATACCCTCATGATTGGATTGGTAAGTCTGATTGCTGCGTTGTTGTTTCAGCTTATACTTGTCAGGAAACACAAATTTCTGGCCATTGCAAAAAAGGATACTTCGGAAAAAAAGAAACGAACTGGCTTTTTTAGCTTATTCAGGAAAAGGTATACTTCCCTGATGGCCCTTTTTGTTGTAATGAGTGTAATAACTGCATTTTTTATTCATTACTCCTTTATGTGGGCCACTGAAGCAAATTATTCTGACAGCAAGGAATTAACAGGATTTATTGGTGCGTTTTTTGGTACAATGATGATTTTTACGGTGATCATTAAGAGTACACTATATGGATGGTTAATGAAAAACTATGGCTTGCGTGTGGCGCTGCTCATCTCCCCTGCCCTGCTTCTTATTCTTACTGTGATTGCTGCACTGGTAGGTGGTATATTTGGATACACTGCAGAAGCAGCTAGTTTTACTTTGTTCTTCCTGGTGATATCTCTTTCAAAACTCTTTAACAAATCATTGAAGGATGCCATCGAAAGCCCTTCGATGAAGATTCTTTATCAATCTCTTGATTCAAGCGAAAGATATGATATCCAGGCCA
Source organism: uncultured Bacteroidaceae bacterium (assembly GCA_964538375.1). Classification (GTDB taxonomy): domain Bacteria; phylum Bacteroidota; class Bacteroidia; order Bacteroidales; genus JAUUZQ01. Next base: position 29,157 of record CAZIFQ010000002.1, read on the forward strand.
GAATTGACGGTATCGTAAATGAGATGACTGCATTTACTGCGGGCCTGCTGATGGCCGGATTGCTGATGATAAGTTTTGTAAAGGTTATTCACTTCTCATATATCCTAATTGCTATCCTTTTCTTTTGGGTAATATTAGGCGTGTGGTTATATAAGTCATACAGGAAAACCCTGAATGATTCCCTGGCTTCTGCCCGATCATCAGTTAAAAGTACCGATGAGGAAAAAGAGACGGAACTTCCTTCCCTATCTCAAATACCAAATTATAATGAATGGATAAAGTTAAATCCTTACTTCTATCATGTTGTTTCAGAAAGAGAAATGGATGGAATGCTTGAGAATTCCAATATCGATATTCAGATGTTGGGTTGGGAGGTCATATCCAATACACTTTATTCCCTTAAAGAAAGTGAAGTGAAAAAGATTAAGGACAAGACAAAAAACAAGGAACTGATTGGCTTGATAGATAATTATCTGAGAAGGAACCACCTTTCAAATAAAGACATTGATGCTGCATTTCGTTCGACGGATAAAAATGAGATTTTTGCAGCTCTTGTTCAGACTGCGGTCAAAAAGGAAAAAGAGCATGTTCCTCATATAATTTCACTTCTAAGAGACAGGGACCTAATCCTTAGATCTGCCGCTATAGAAACTGCAGGGCTGTTGAATGCCAGGGAACTTGGGGGCTATCTGGTCGATTATCTGGGTCATCCTAGTTTATATGCTATTACATGGTCATCTCTTGTAAAAATGGGAGAGGGTATCCTGGAGAACCTGGAGAATGCTTTTCATAAGACTGGAGCCCCGGAGAAAGTACAACAGAGAATTATCTCTGCTATGATTGCCATTGGGGGTGAAAAAGTGAATGAATACCTCTTTACAAAAATCAACTATCACCAGCGATTCATTCGTGAGGCAGCTATACAGGGTTTATATAAGAATGATTTTAAGGCAAATGAGCAGCAGATTCCAATTCTTCAATCAGTTATTTATGATGCTGCACTCGCAGGATCATGGACCATGACTGCAGAATTTGTTGTTCACGAAAATAATCCTGAAAATGGTTTATTAGAGGCCATTAGTGAAGAAATGCAGCAGATCAATGAATTGCTATTTACTCTCCTTGCAATTACTTATGACAAGCACGCCATCGATCATGTGAAAAGTAGCTTGATGGATGCTGAAAATGAAGACACAGGTTTCGCAATTGAATTGTTAAATCTGATTGTTGATGACCAGGTTTATGCGTATCTCGAGCCATATTTTGAGCAGATGGCAGTGCCTGATAAGGTAAGGAAACTTCAGAATGAAATGCCGGTGGAAATCTTGCCGTATGAGACACTCTTGACTGATCTGATAAGTCGTGATAGTTTGTATAGCGGAAATTATCCAAGACTATGTGCTATTAATGCCATCGGCATGAACAATGAACTGGATGCAAGCACCGAACTGGCGGCACAGGTTTTTCATCCACACGAGATTCTCAGCGATTCTGCCTTTACAATTTTGTCCATGAAGAATGAAGAATTATCGAAGGACATTGCTTCCCGTTTTCCTGAGGAGAGGATTGATACTTTTGGAATGAATGGTGATCAAAAAGGAATGCACCTCCTGATGATAATTGTAGACACCTTGAAAAAATGGCCTGCCTTTTCATCTGTGAAATTGGAGACCTTGTTTCTGTTTGCAAAGAACTTTGTGATTTCCAGGGAAGCAGATTTTGCTGACAAGAAACTGGTATCCTTTGTGCATTCTGATATGCCTGGTTTACCTGGATCGTTGAAGCACGGTTTGACGGTTTATGCTGCAGACTATCACGGATTAGACAATCAGTTCACAGAGATGATGAATCAGAAAGAGCTTGCTGTATTTCAGATTGACAAAGATATTTTTCGGGAGTTGGTGTTTGACAATCGGGATTTACTGGATGCATTTACTAGTATGTGTCTAAAAGATAGCATAGAGCAAATATTTATTAAACAAGAAGACTAAAACTAAGCGGTTTGGATAAAAGAACAACCATATTTAAGCAATTGATTCTGAATGTAGTTATTCCGGCTATCCTGGCGATGATGGCATTGGGTATTATTAATGTTCAACAAACCTGGAGCATATTGTCTGAGTCCAGTGAGAATAAAAGCACAATTATCAGCGAAGAGATCCGTCAGATTCATGAATTGCAGGATATGGCCATGCGGATACTTGAACAACAGATAGATCCTATTCTTGAATTCAATAGTAAGAGACTTGTAAATGAGGTGTTTAGAACATCAAAAGAAATTGAATCTGCAAATTTAGATGATATCCGATTAGAATTAGGCATGAATCCTGCTCATGAGGATATATACATAATCAACCGTGAAGGGGTAGTAGTGAACTCCACTTTTGAAAAGGACCTGGGATTGAATTTATTTGCATTTGGAGAGGAACACAGGGAAATGCTTGAAGCAGTCTGGCATAATGATAAATTCATAAGCGAAAAGTTCACCATTGAAAATTCAACCAGGCGCTTAAAGAAATTTACCTATATCCCTACCCTGGATGGAGAATACCTTATTGAGCTGGGTATTTATTCAGCTAAAGCCGATAGTATCATCGATTTTGTTAAGGAACGTATGAATACAATGTCTTCAGGACAAAAGAATATTATATCGGTTCACCTTTTTATTAGTAAGGAAAATCCTATTCCATTAAATGGAGAAGGACAAATTGAAGATGAATACCTTGATGTATATCAGAATGTGATGGAGACACATGAGAGGCAAACAATTGATGACAGAAGTTCAAAACCTCCTGTAAGAAGGGATTACATCTTTATGGACAGGCAGAACACCAGTTTGTATAAGGAGTCAGTAATAAGGATCATCTCTGATACAAGTGAAGAGATTTCTGTTGTTAGAAGAGAGCTGTTCAAATTTCTTCTCATTTTTCTTGTTACAGTAGTAATTGTCATCATTCTTCTTTACAGGAAAACAAAAGTTATTACAGATCCGATAAAGAATCTTGTATCGAATGTAAACAGAATTACAGCAGGTCATTTGCATGAGCGTGCTGATGTGATTGGTAATAATGAAATCACTTCACTCTCTGAGCAATTCAATGAAATGATTGCCCAGCTGGAGAGTTACTATAATGAATTGGAAGAGAAGGTTCGGGTACGTACAGCTGAAGTTGTTGCTCAGAAAGAAGAGATTGAAGCACAGAGAGATACTTTGCAGGAACAACGGAATATGCTGGAAAAAGTGAACGAATCCCTGCAGAAAGCATATACTGAGATTGAGGATAGCATTCACTACGCAAGCAGGATTCAAAATGCAATACTTCCGCCGGATGATTATCTGAAAAGGGTAATTCCAAACGCAGTGTTCTTCTATAAGCCAAGGGATATTGTGAGTGGTGACTTCTATTGGGTAGCAGCGAAAGACGATAAGGTGATTATTGCAGCAGTTGACTGTACCGGTCATGGTGTTCCTGGTGCTTTCATGTCAATTGTAGGTAATAATACCCTGAACTATGCATTGAATGTCAAGAATGCTACCCAGCCATCAAAAATTCTTGCCTACCTCGACCAGGGAGTCTCTGATACGCTTCGTCAAACCCAGAGTGAGTCATCAGTCCATGATGGAATGGACCTGGCTATGGTTACCATTGACAAGAAGACCGGAATATTACAATATTCTGGTGCGTTTAACCCGCTAATATTGATTCGTGACGGGGAAGTAGAGAAGATTAAGGCAGATCGAACTGCTATTGGAGGTCATATTGTAAAAGAGAAAAAGAGTTTCACAAATCATGAATTTGAGTATAAAAAAGGAGATGTAATTTACATGTATTCTGATGGGTATGCAGACCAGTTTGGGGGAGAAAAGGGTAAAAAGTATATGTCAGGGAAATTTGTAAAATTCCTGCAAAGTATTCATCATCTGTCACTTGAGGAGCAATATGAAAAGCTTGATCATGAATTGATTAACTGGAGAGGAGAGGAACCGCAAATAGATGATATACTTGTCATTGGTGTGAAATTTTAGAATAGTTTAATCTATATAATATGAGTGATATGCCGTCATCTGTCGGAAAAACAGGGACCAATTTTAATCCTTTTCCGGGTTTGCGCCCTTTTACACAGGATGAATCTCACTTGTTTTTTGGGAGGGAAGGGCAGAGTAAATCTGTTCTTAACTCTTTAGAAAACAATAGGTTTGTTGCGGTAATTGGTGCTTCCGGAAGTGGAAAATCTTCGTTAATTTATTGCGGAGTTGTCCCTGAGCTAGAAAAGCAGTCTTCAAAAAAATGGATTACGGTAACAACAAGGCCGGGATCGACACCGTTGAAAAACCTTGTCGAATCTTTTTCTGCAGCTTTTCCTGGAAAGTTTGAAGCAAAGGATGAAGAAGCCCTCCTGGATGGAAATCTAAAACTGCAAGATTGGCTAAAAGGGAAGAAGCTTGGAGACCAATCTTTGTTGCTTATAGTAGACCAGTTTGAAGAGATCTTCAGATTTACAGGAGCAGGTGCTGCTGAAGACCTGGTAACCCAGATTAACCGATTCGTTGATTTGATCTATAGCGGATCAATATCTGAATCTATGCCTATATTCATCGTTCTGACTATGCGCTCAGACTTTATTGGAGAATGTGCCATATTTCAAAACCTGACAGAATTAATAAATAAGAGCAACTACCTGATACCTCAAATGACAAGGGATGACTTCAGGAATGCCATTGAGGGGCCAATTGGTATTGGTGGTGCCAGCATTGATTCCGAGCTTCTTGAGCAATTGCTGGATGAGGTTGGTAATAATACTGATCAATTGCCCGTACTTCAGCACTCTCTTATGCGTACATGGGAATACTGGAAACTACAAAACGACTCCAATAAACCAATCTCTATCGGTGACTATGAGGCCATCGGAAGGATGGAAAAAGCCCTTTCAGATCATGCCAATGAGGCATATGATGAACTCAACGAAAACCAGCGGGTAATCTGCGAGAATATCTTCAAAACACTTACAGAAAAGGGAGGAGACAACAGGGGAGTACGACGCCCTAACCTTGTTAAAAAAGTGGCGGAGATTTCTAAATGTACTGTTGAGGAGATCGTGGAAATCGCTGAACTGTTCAGGACAAAAGGTAGAACATTTCTTACCCCATACAAGCCGGTTGAAATTACTGAGGATACCACCATTGACATTTCTCATGAATCGCTTATGCGAATTTGGGACCGCTTGCGTCTATGGGTTGATGAAGAGGCATCTTCGGTGCATATGTACAGCAGGTTGTCTGAGGCATCAGAGCTATACCAGGAGGGAAAAACAGGATTGTGGAGACCACCGGATCTTCAATTGGCTTTAAACTGGCGTAATAAACAAAAGCCCAGTGCTACCTGGGGTGTCCAATATAATCCTGCCTTTGAGAGGTCAATGGTTTATCTAGACACAAGTGATAAGGAATTTAAGAAAGAAGAAGAAAATAAAATACGTTTGCAGCGAAGGCGGCTGAAGATAACCAGGTCGTTTGCCCTTGTACTGGGTGGAATTGCGGTTTTGGCTATGGGATTGTTCCTTTGGACGAGGGACCTGCAGAGCCAGGCGGAAAAATCAGCTGCTGATGCCCTTGCATCGGAGGCTATTGCCACTACAAAGAGTGAGGAAGCTGAAAGACAGAGAATCCTGGCTGATTCAGCAGCTGCTAATGCAATACAGCAACAGATGTTCGCAGAAGTCGCAAGAAATGAAGCAGATACTGCCAAGGAAGAAGCCCTTGTTGCCCTGGAAGAGGCAAATTACCAGCGAGCCCAGGCCCTGAGAAATCAGCAGGAGGCAAGAAGACAGGAGAGAATAGCTGTGGCGAATGAAAAAACTGCCAATGAGGAGAGAATAGCGGCTGAAGAAGCACGTGAGGATGCAAACAAAAGGAGAATGCTCTCTATCGCCAAATCAATGGCGGTGAAGTCATTGACCATTGCTGACGATCCTGATTTGCAGGCACTCCTTGCTTACCAGGCATATAATTACAATGTTGAGTTTGGCGGGCCTATGCATGAAGCAGATATTTATGCCGGATTGTATAGCGCCAGGAAGACTTTGCTTGGTGATCAATACAATGTGTATGGAGGGCATACCCAGTCCATTTATGGATTGGTGTTCCATCCATCGAAAAATGAATTTTACACAGCAGGAACAGACGGTCAGTTACTTAAATGGTCACTGGCTGATACCTCGAAATCTTTTGAAGTGCTTTCTCAAACTCCGGTCTTGCTAAAAGCACTCTCAATAAGTGCAGATGGTGAGAAATTGGCAGTGGGTACTGACCGGAACGGTATTATGATTTATGAAACTGAGAATCCTTCGAAGTTGCCGTTAAAACTTAACGGGCATGATGGGATCATTCGTGACCTGGAGTTCGCTGCCAGCGGTGAGTTGTTTTCAATCGGGATAGATAAGCAAATATTGAAATGGAATATTTCAAGGAATTCTTCGGAAGTCTTTTCCAGCTCCGAATTCAGGTACAATGATATTTCTGTTTCCCCTGATAGTCAGATTATTTGTGCATGTGACAGATCTGGTAACATCTACGTGATCTCTAAGTTTGACCCTGCAGAACCTGTCATTATTCCCGGAACAGAAGCGAATGTCACTTTTTCACTTGATTTCAGCAACGACGGCAAGTTCCTGGCAGCAGGAGATGGCAACAATAATGTTAGAATTTTTGACACAGAAGATTGGAAGGAAATCAATAGTTTAAGAGGGAACAAAGCCAGGGTCGTAGATGTGAAATTTAGTCCGCGCAGTAACTACCTCGCTTCTACAGGAAATAATGGACAGGTATTGATGTGGGAAATGGCAGATCTTAACAGTTCTCCATTTGTGATGGAAGATAATGAGGGACGCGCACTTGCAGTTGACTTTAGCCCTGATGAAAAAATAATGGTGAGTGGAAGTAGCGAGGGAAGCAGGTTAATTGCCAGACCCGTTCGTGCCGACCTGCTGATAGAAGGGTTTTGTTCTATGATAAACAGGAATTTTACAAAGGAAGAGTGGGATGTGTATGTTGGTGTTGATATTCCCTATTCAGAAACATGTCCGCTTTTAGTAACAGAAAACTAAGCTCCAATGAGAAAATTTATACTTATTCTTACAATTGCTGCTTTCTCAGTCAATATGATGGCTCAACAGGAGTGCGCTTTCGTATTGCAGGAAGCTCAGGAGATGTTTGATGCCGGATTGATCGAAACCATTCCTGATAAATTGGCGGGATGTCTGAAAACCGGTTTTACAAATGAGGAACTCCTACAGGCCCACAAGTTAATTGTTCTCTCATACCTGTTTGATGATAATGTAGAGATGGCAGATGAATCCATGCTGAAATTCCTGACCGACTTTCCGTCATATGAACCAGTAGCTACTGACCCAAGAGAGTTTGTTGCGCTGATGGAAACCTATAATACTGATCCTGTTTTGATGCTTGGAGTTGGTGTAGGTGCTAATTTCTCATTCCCGATTATGAGAGAAGAGATGGGAGTACATAACAATTTGCTTCATGGCGGAAATCTTGCTCCCGGTGGTGCGGGATTTCATGGGAGTTTTATGGTTGAGAGGGAATTAATTCAAAATCTTAACCTGTTGGGTGAGCTGGGTGTTGCTAATATTTTATATGATACCTACCTGGATGATGAAAGTGAAATAATAGAACCATCCGCAGAGATAACCGATTTTTCAATTATCGAATACTACGAAACTCAAACCCAGATAAGGTTACCAATAAGCGTGTCATATAATTTTACTGAAACGGATTTTAAACCTTATGTGAGGGTAGGAATTGTTCCAGCTATCTTGCTTGTTGCCAAGGCGGAAGCAAACAGATCATACATCAACACAGGTAACACTTATCTTGACCCACTGGAAGTTGCCAATGTAGATATTATGAACGGCAGAAGATTTATTAACCTTTGGGCTTTTGCTGGTGCTGGCTTTAATTATAAGCTCGGACCGGGAAATTTTTTCCTCGACCTGAGGTATTATATGAATTTGCTCAACCAGGTAAAGCCGGGTAGCGATCCATTTATGTTTCCGGACCTTACATTTAAAATTTATTATGCAAACGATGAGTTCTTCCTGAATAATTTAACTGTTACGGCCGGTTATATGTTTCCTCTTTACAGACCTAAAAAGAAAGACTAATAAGATGAAAAAGACATTTCAGTATATGGGCGTTTTTCTGCTTGCAATCTTTCTGAATTCTTGCTCAGAAGGATTGTCAGACTACCAGAAAAAATCATTTATAAAATTTTATGGCAGTTACCAGACAGATATTGGGAAAGATGTAGTGCCATTGTCCGGAGGGGGGTATGCCTTGACTGGATGTATGATCCCGGATTCAATTCCTCAAATGTTTCTGATTATCACAGATGAATTCGGCAATCAGACCGAGAATTCACCAAATTATTACGGAGGTGAGTTGGCATCATCTGGGAATAGTATTCTTGAGATTGACGATGGAGGATTCCTTATAGCAGGAGAAATTTCTGACACATTAGGCATGGGTATTGATGTCTTCATTGTTAAAACAGACGCTTCCGGTGAAGTAATATGGTCTGAAACATACGGAGGAGCAAACAAGCAAACTGCGGCACATATTATTAAACGCAACAGTGGGGGATATGTCATTGCAGGAAAGTCGGAAGTAAATAATGGTGTTAAGCTGCAGGAGGACCTTTGGATTATCATGATTGATAGTGACGGAAACAAGATATCCGAATTTACCGGTAACAACCAGGAAGAGGATGATGAGGCGTGTTTTATTCATAATACAGGAACAAGCTATCTAGTGGCTTGTACCTATAATGATGGTGCTTTTGAGGGGAAAGATAATATGGTTCTGAACCTTGATGAGAATTGTAACCTGTTTGATGCAATAGCCATGGGGACTGACTTCGATGACTTTGCAAAAAGTATTGTAGTCTATAATGGGGCCTATCTTCTGATGGGAAATTCAGATAATACAGTCAGAGGATATGATGAAATTGGCCTCTATACATTTTCTCTCGAAGGAAATTTGATCAAAAATGCAACGAAGATTGCAACCATTTTTGAATCAAAAATAGACTTTACAGGAGAGGCTTGTGTTATTAGCTCTAATGGAAACATTGCTGTGGTTGGTGACAGGTATGAAGTTAACAATGACATCAGAAGTATGCTACTGCAATTTGTTGACGGTTCAACCATTGGTGAGCAAGTTCTTTTTGGCCAGGAAGGGGTCCAGTCAGGATATGGCATAAAGAAAACGCTCGATGGTGGATTAGTCCTCGTTGGATCGAATGGTCTGGGAGGAAATAGTGTAGTATCTCTTGTTAAAACAGACGCAAAGGGAGCATTTTAGTAAAAAATAAAAAAACATATACCCATGAGAACCAGGTTAAAAAGTTTCCTGCTATTTGCTTTACTGGGAATTACTTCGGCGTCTTTTGGCCAAAGTGCCACGTGGACAAAGGATTTTAACAACGAATCAGAAGTCAGGAATAGTACAGACTATGAAATTGTTGTTGTATTGACTGATGAAACATTTAGCGCCACAGTTGAAAGTGTCGATGGCGATGCTGCAGACCTGGTAGACGGAATGTCTGGCTTTAGTACAGCCTGGGATAACGTATTGGGCTCCATTAATGCCGCTGATATAACTCTATCTGCGGCAAATTCAGTTGCTACAATACGAATTGAGCAAGAGCTTGCTTATTATCTTATAGAAAATGATTCCATTGGATTTCTAATACCTGCTGGTTCTCTGACAGGGACTGGGGTGATCCAATTGCCTGATAGTCTAATTATCAATAACCAGGAAACAAGCGTTAGCTTTAGCGGGACTTTATCTGGTGGCGTGGATGAATCAGACATCAGGAATGGTGACAATACTTTAATCTTAACACTTACAAACAACAAATGGGGGGCTGCTGATGCTGCTGCATTAAGTATTGTAAAGTCCATGTTCTCAGTGTCAGGGGGCTCGGAATTTGCAGGACAAGTCAGTGCCCTGTCAGTTGGCGATCTGGGCTTGAACGGTAGTTCAGATGTTTTGACCATTATATTCGATGAAGATGACAACTTCTATATTCCAGCAACAGAAACTGTATCTGTTGAAGCACGACAGACCTTGCTACAATACAGCGAGAAATATGCTGACTCATTAGCGACTTTTGATGTTAGTAATGAGGTTCCGGTGATAGCTATTTCAGACTCGACAATCACTGAATACACAATTAAACATGAAGCTGTATCTTTCCTGATAACATTATCTGGAGATATTTGGGAAGAGCCACTTGACGCGAATTTTAAAGATCAAATTTCAAGTGGCGGAGCATGGGATGCAATTATCAGAAATGATTTAACTATTCTAAGAGTAAATGATACTTTGATTAAGGTTACCACTCCTATTAAGCTAACTTATGAAATTTCTTCGAATGAAACAGTTGAAATCAGTATTGACCCGATTAATCTGGCAAATACTACTGGCGCCAATATTGATGCTACCGGTACGAAAACAATTGCTGCGTCGCCGGCAGGATTAACTCCTGGAGGTACTTTTGCAACTACGCTTAGTGAGGGTGATCTCAGGACTGCCCCTGGCTATGTCATTGAATTGAGCATTTCAGAGGATACATGGATTGCTACTATTTCTGATCCTGCGAACCGTGATGCGCTTATTAACAGCATCACCAGTTCCCCTGCAGATGCTGGGTTTACAGCTCTTATTAGTGCCATCATTGCAGAGGGTGATGTTGTTCGCTCGGGAGATGGAACAAAAGTTACCATTGCCGTACCGGTGATAAGCGATTTTGACATCACACAAAGTATTGATTTAAGCTTTACTGATGTGCTTGGAACGCTTTTTGAGACAACTTCAACAGACCTTTCAACTGGTGTTTTTACAACAATTGAGCGCATAAAACCTTATATCGTTATCACCACAGATCCGCCATCACCATTGTTAGAACCAGAAGTAAATGATGCAATACTAATCGTCAACCTGTATGAGGATACTTTTAACAGTACATTCAATGATGGGAACTTTACCTTTACACCTGATCCGGGAGTCCCTACTGAACTTAAAGTGGATCCATCATCTGCCTATACACTTATTGGGGATGATTCACTGAGAATTGGTATCAGATTAGACGGGAATATTACTGTGGGTTTTGATTTTGGATTAGAGATTGACGCAAATGAATTACCCGGAACTGATAATGTTGAAAATAAACCAGGTAATGTTATTGGAGTCTCCGCTCTAGTTTTACCCGTAATTAACTCAGTATCGATTCTTAATGATTCTATGAAAATTGGAGATTACGTAGAGATTACAATTATTATTGATAAGGCAGGTAGTGATATTGATTATACCAGTGGAACTGTTGCTGATCGTATTCTTACTGATTTTGAACAAGTATCAGCTTTTGAATATCATGCCTACTTCACAGTTCTTGAGGGTACGACTGAATATTTTGCAGGTGATGATATCCCAGTCACAAATCTGATATTAAACAATATGGGTTATGACGGGGACTCATTTACTGATTTGATTGAGCAGGCAAATGACCCTATCGATACAGATTATCCGGTAGTCGATCTTATAAGTTTTAACAATGGGGAATATAAAATTGGTGAGCAGGTAACAGCTGTTATCCATGCAACAGAGATTGGTCTGAAATTTGATAAAGATTTGACCAAGATCAATACCATACCGCTCAGTGCTGTTAATGTAACAAGCAATGAGTCAGGATCAGGGATCTACCAGTTATATTACACTGTTGCTAGCACAAACCCAGATCTTTTCTCAGGAGATATTGCTGTAGATGTTGTAATGAAAGATTCTGTTGGCAATGAAAATTCTGTATACCAAACAATTTCCGGCACCAGTCCTAAAATCGATGCACACTACCCTGTTATTACTTCGGCTTCGGTAAGTACAACTGGAGTGAAAAAACCCGGCGATATTATCGAAATAGATATTTTATCTACCGAAATCATACATAAGCTGGGAGCTGGTTCTCACGTGAATAATGTGTCAGCTAGTGGCGGAGGCCCGGGAGATGGAGTAATAAATATGGTAAGTAATTTGGATAATACTTATACATTGACTTATACCGTTGGATCGGAGGATGATGAGGTTGAAAACCCCGGCGAGATGGAAGTGCTTATCATTTTGGAAGATGAATTTGGCAATCAAACTCAAATCACTACCCTGGATCTGGTTGTAAATAATGTTGAGATAGTAACTTCAGGACCAATTGCACAGATCTTCGGTGGCGGAGATGTATGTCCGGGAGAGTCAGTTGAAGTATTTGTCACCTTATCTGGAGAGCCCCCATTTGCGCTCAAAATTAAGGAAAATCCTACCGGCACGGAAGTGGATCATGTTGCGCCAACAACAAATTATAGCTTCATAGCGAGTCCTTCAGGGGCTGGAGATTTTGAGTACACTGTTACTGAGGTGATAGATAATTTAGGTCTTACTGGTACGTCTTCAGGAGTGGCACATGTAGAACGCCATCCTACTCCAGATGTAAGCATAACCAATACTAGAGAACAATACCAGATAACTGAGGATTCAATACTTTTAACTGCAAATAAAGGTCCCGGGTTATTTACCGGACCCGGAGTAGTTACTTCTGAAAAGTTGTTTTACCCGAAAGTGGCAGGTCTCTCAACTGCCCCACATCATACGATCTACTATGATTACACAGATACAATCACAGGATGCACAGCACAGGATATAATAATTTTTGAAGTAGTTGATGCGGAGGCAAATATAACCTTTTCAGATACAAAACTTTGTTACAATGATCCGGAAATGACGGTTACCGGAAATAATTTATCAGGTGAAGGTGGACCAGGTACATTCACTTTATATGAATATTTGAATGGGGGTCATTATTATATTCCAGAAGGAGAGGGAATTACTGGTGGTACTATTGCCGATGACAATGCGGTTATTTCACCTGGCAGTCTTGAAGGCGGAGAATACCGGGTGTATTATTGGTATAATTATCTCGACTCAATACCTTCATATATCTTTGAAACCTTCACACTTGAAAAGATTCCTGAAGTTGAATTCTTAAAGCCGGCGGATCATGACATTCTCAAGAGCAATAGCTTTGAAGTTTGTAACGATTGGGGTGCACTTGAACTTAAAACAAATCTGGATGCTTCCTATCCAGGTATCTATACCATAGGTCCAGATACTATGGAATATAATATTAATGATGATAGATGGTATTTTGTTCCCAGTACAGCTAATACAGGGTATCTGACAATCAATTATGAAGTGACTTCTGAAGGTGAGTGTACGCAATCGGACTCATTTAGTTTTTATAATTATCCGGTTCCAACGGTTGACTTCAATCCACTAGCGATCTGTATACCAGAAAACGGGGGTCCAATCGAATTTGAAAATTTTACAAGTGATGATGATTTGGTTAGTGAGTATCGATGGGAGTTTGATGATTTAAATAGTGCTGACAGGAACACGGACACCGTCTACAACAATGATAATTATGTGCATCGTTTTTCTGCTCCTGCTCAACGTAACGTTAGCCTGGAAGTGCTTACAACTTCAGGGTGTATTGCCAAGCATAGCTCCCTCATAGATTTTGGAGATCGTCCGGTGGCATCATTCACCTGGGTGAGTGACTGTTGGCTGGCTGATGACATGGTAGCAATTCAAAATGAGTCAACAACTGAAACACCATGGAAAGATTTCCATTGGGACTTTTATGATATAGACGGCCATGACACCATATTGCTCACCTCAGTTGACTCATTAGCAAATGATAATGTAGTTCCTCTGAATACAGATTATGAATTTGAGGAGGAAGGAAAATATTTGATAAGATTGATTGTTAATAATAACCTGGATTGTTCAGATGACACAGTTAGGGTGATATCACTGAAGCCGACTATTCCTCTTATGAATTCAGATGAGCCTTATTTTGATGATCTTGATGATTACCTGACAGATGATCCGAGAAAATGGTCTGAAGAAGCAGAGTCAGGCTATGGTACATCAGTATGGAAGCAAGGAGAAATTAACCATGAATTTGCATTAGATGATGGTATGCCATCAGATGAGAACATTGGTTGGTATACAGATTTGATATACAAACAGCCTACCAGGTCGTGGATCCAGAGTCCGTGTTTTGATTTTTCCGGGACTGAACGACCAATGATTCGGCTCAATATAGCAGGAAGTTTTGAGAGTTATCGTGATGGGGCTGTTTTGCAGTATACACTTAATGATGGAGTGGATTGGACAACCCTGGGTAATACTACTGATGGAATCAATTGGTATAATTCTTTTGAAATTATTGAGACCCCGGGTGGTGGGAATGGTACGAGTATAGGATGGTCTGGAGATGTCGATGGAGTAGATGAAGAATGGGTCACTGCTGCTTTTGATCTGGATGATTTAATAGACCAGAGTGGAGTAATATTTGGGCTTTTCTATGCGACATCGGGTTCTGTAAAAGAATATAATGAAGGTTTTGCTGCTGATAATATCTATATTGGAGAAAGAACAAAGCGGGCATTGATAGAGCATTTTACTAACTCTGGTTCAGCTAATGCAATTAGTGCAGATGATGCTATAGATAACTTCACCTCTGCCAATAGCCTGGATGTAACGAATCTGCAATACCATATGCATTATCCTTTTGAAGATCCTATGAATGAGAATAACTCTTCACCTGGATCCTCCAGGGCATTCTACTATGGCGTTTCACAGGTTCCATATGCCTTGATGGACGGTGGAACTGATGCTACCTACAAGTATGATTTTAGCCCGTCAACTCCTACTGCAATTAGCCTGAAAGAACTTACGCTTGATGTTCCTCTTTTTGCGATGGACATTACTTATAAGTTACATGCCAGCAGGTTAGCAACCAAGGTGGAGGTTAAGGCATTGAGTGATATTGATTCAACTGATGTCATATTGTATGTAGCGGTTATTGAGAAAACAATGGATAAATTCACTGAAATAATAAATGGAGATACAGAATTTAAAAATGTAGTGATGGCCTTGCTGCCAAGTACTGCTGGTCAGCTTTATTCAAGGGGATGGGGTATAGACGAAACAGTGAGCGAACAGTACAGCTGGACATACAAGGGAGAAGAAGATAAGAGTGAATTAATGGTAGTTGCTTTTTTACAGGACAGGCAGACCAATAAGGTGCTGCAAGTGACATCAAACGATGTGCCTGAATTTGGGGTGGGAGAAGTTTTGCATCAATTAGATGCAATACATATTTACCCAAATCCTGCAAGAGATCTTCTGTACGTTGAATTCGCAGAAGCTACAACTGGTGAAGGTATAATTGAGATAACAGACATGACAGGTCGTGTTGTAATGATCTCAGAAATATATGACAGGGAGGGAGTTATAAAACTGGACATTAGCTTGTTACTGGATGGTTCATACATACTTCAAATAAAGGAGAATGGGAATATAAGAAGCAGGACAAACTTTATAAAGGTGAGATAGCTCAGGATTCGTTCCTGAGCATTTCACCAAATTCTTCGCCAAATTTGATAAATTCTTCGGCCTTTTCACCATTAGGGTAGAATTTGGCTGCGAGCGTATTTTTAACTATTAGCTTAAGATTACCGAGATGATCTTCAATGATCTTCACGGCTTCACCACTCCAGCCATATGATCCAAATACAGCTGCAGGTTTTCCTTTGTCCCTGATTGGATTAATGACGCTGAAAAGTTTGTATATAGGTAGCAGGGTATTTTGATTTATCGTTGGAGAGCCAACAATAAGCGCATCAGCCCTTACCAGTTTCTCTTCCAGTTCGCCCAGGAGAATATTTTCTATATCTACGATGTCAATCTCAAATTCACCTGCCTTTCGCAATCCATCAGCTATTCTGTTAGCCATTTCCTGGGTATACCCATAGGCCGAAACGTAGGCAACAAGGACACGGTTTTTCTTTTCTGTGTTTTTTAAATATTCAGATGAAATCGCCCTGCTTCTTTCGACCTTTTCTTTCCAGGTTGTACGTAAAATAGGACCATGTCCAGGGCAAATACAATCAATTTCAATACCATCAAGTTTGTCGATGGCTTTGAGCATGAATTTGCTGTATGGCTTTAGAATAACATCGAAATAGTAGTCGAAGGATTCTTCATAATCTCCAACGAGATCGTCAAACATAAGGTCATTGGCATAATGTGCTCCAAATGAATCGCAGGTAAACAATACCTTTTCCTGCTCCAGGTAGGCATATATTGTGTCCGGCCAGTGAAGGTTTGGAGCCCCGATAATGCGAAGCTGTGAATCACCTAAATCAAGCACATCTCCATTTTTTACTTTCTTCCACTTAAAGGGTTTTTCAAGCATTTCAGTGAGATAATTGATGGCCTGTCCGCTGCCTACAACTGTGGCGTTAGGAGCTAGTTCAAGAAGATATTTCAGAGAGCCAGAATGATCAGGTTCAGTATGGGTGCAGATGATATATTCAAGTTCTTCAGGATTAACCAAAGTTTTAAGCTTTGAGATATAGGTATCCCAAAATGTTGATTTCACGGTATCGATGATTGTCTTCTTTTCGGCAGAGATGAAGTATGAATTATAAGTTGTTCCAAACTTTGTCTCCATGACAATATCAAAAGTGATAATATCATAATCCAATACACCGATCCATTCAACCCGATCACTAACCTTTAAAGTTCCAGTTTTGCTCATTTGTCAATACTATTTGATGCAAATATAGAAAGTAAAAAGCATGTTTCATTGACAATACTTATTAAAAAAAGCTGCCTCATTGAAATGAGACAGCTTTCAAAACTCACAATCTGACAGTAACGAACCTAACTAAATCGTAAAGTGATTTCAATTATTTTGAACCATCACATTTCTTTTCACAATCTTTTGCTGCTTTTGCATCGCAATCAGCAGATTTTTTTTCTGCAGGGACATCGCAATCAGCAGACTTCTTTTCTGATTTCTTTGTTTTCTTAGGATCATCATCCTGCAAACTGATCGTTAATAATTCTGCATTATTTGCAGCAAATACGGGGGCAGTAATTCCTCCCAGGAAAAATGAAACTACTAGTATGGCTATAATTTTTTTCATGATATGTCAATTTAACTTAATTAATAATGATGCAATTTAGTTAAACAGGCAGATTTAGATGTTAAGCAGATGTTAAAAAAGACAAGAAGGTATTCTATTATGAAAGAAGAGCGATTTCAGTTATTCCTCCCCTGGTCTTTTCACCCATTTCAACAAGGATTTTTGAGTCTACCGGAAGAAGAAGGTCCAGGCGAGAGCCAAATTTGATGAATCCCAATTCCTGGCCTAAATCAACAGATTTACCTTGCACAGAATTACATACTATCCTTCTTGCAACATAACCGGCAATCTGTTTGACCAGGATTTCTTTATTTCCATGCTCAATAACCGTTGAGCTATGTTCGTTAAGTAAAGAAGACTTTGGATGTCTTGCCACCAGGTATTTTCCGGGGTGATATTTGTAGTACTTGATTTTTCCTGATACAGGATACCAATTGATATGTATGTTATGTATACTCATAAAGATAGAAACCTGGATTCGCTTGTCATTGAAATATTCATGCTCATCTACGGTTTCAATAGCAACAATAATACCATCAGCTGGAGCTATAACAGTATTTTCTTTAATGGTATATATCCTATTAGGAATTCTGAAGAATCTGAAGATAAGAAAGATAAGAATAAGCAGTGCAAGTTGAATCAGCAAGTAGGGCAAAAGTGAAAATAACAACAAAGCTCCGGCAGACAGCAGCAGTATTATTGTTGTGAAAATCAAAAGAATATGTCTTCCTTCTCGGTGAATACGTTTCATAATACTTCCCAAAGAATTAGTAATCCATAAAATATCGGTGCGCTGAAAAACAGGGAGTCAAACCTATCAAGCATACCACCGTGCCCGGGAATTAGATTCCCAGAATCTTTTACCCCGGCCTCCCTTTTTAGTTTGCTTTCGAACAAATCCCCTGCTACAGCTGATAAGCTAAGAATTATTGCAGCGATTATCCAGAATAAAGATGAATATGTATCAGTTATCTCATAGACCAACCATCCTGCAACAGCAGTAAAGACTATTCCACTGATAAAACCTTCCCAGGTTTTCCCAGGGGATATAACCGGAGAAAATTGTCTTTTTCCAATCAGTGATCCGGCCAGGTATGCGCCGGCATCATTTATCCATATCAAAAATAAAAGTATTATTGGCAAAAGAGCTTCGTACTGACCTTCATTTATCCTCCATCCCGCTGCCAACACAAATATTGATGACCCAGATATCCATATCATCGAAAGCGTTAGTAAACTAACATCCCTGAAAGTAACTTTTTTGCTGAAAAGTGTTAGTAAAATTAACAGGGATATAGCTAAAATTGAATAGCATGTAATCCAGGCAATGCTAATATGCTGATCTAAATAAAGATAAAACAGAACAATCAAAATTATTCCAAGAAAGGTGAGCAGCATAAACAGGGTATTATCACCCATTTTAAACATTCGCTTAAATTCAAGGAAACTAATAGTAAATACCACTAACATAAGTAGCATGGCAGAGAGGCCGCCCAGAATAAATGCAAGGGTAACCAATGCAACCAGTAGCACACCTGAGATCGAGCGTATAATCAATGTTCTCATTGGTCTTCAAACTCTTGAATTAGAAGTTTAGATCGCATGACATCCTCCCTGAGAACATGAATCTCAATATCTCCAAATTGATAAGCAGAATCCATTTTATTCAACAAAAATGAGTTGATGCCATGATCTCCCAAAATTTGTCGGACAATCTCAGCTTCATACATTTTGTTTGTCGTATAAACGGCTACTCTGTCACTTGTCATCCTTCTTGTCTGATGTATCGATTTTATTTGATTCTTCTTGTTTTGCTGGTTTTTCAGCAACTTTTTTTACTGGTTTCTTTTTCGCTTTTGGCTTTTCAACCTCTGGCTGTCTTAATAATACTTCTTCAGGATTCCAGGGGCGCTTCCCAAAAATTACTTCAAGGTCATCACTGAAGATTACTTCTTTTTCCAATAGCTTTTCAGCTAATTTGGTCAACCCGGCTTTATTCTTCTTCAGAATATCAATAGCTCTTTTATACTGCTTATCAATAAGTGCTTTTGTCTCATCATCAATCATTTCAGCAGTCTTCTCACTGTACGGTTTATTAAAAGAGTATTCATTTTGTCCGGAAGAGTCAAAATAACTTAGGTTACCAATTTTGTCGCTCATACCAAAGTAAGAAATCATGGCATAAGCTTGCTTGGTTACTTTCTCAAGGTCGTTCAATGCTCCTGTTGAAATCCTGCCAAATATAAGGGCCTCTGCAGCCCGCCCGCCCAGGGTGGCACACATCTCATCCAACATTTGCTCGGTAGTTGTAATCTGTCTTTCCTCAGGCAGGTACCATGCAGCTCCAAGCGCACGTCCACGCGGAATGATTGTAACCTTTACCAGTGGGTTTGCGTGTTCCAGCAACCAACTTATAGTAGCGTGACCACCTTCGTGAAATGCAATGGTGCGTTTTTCTTCCTTTTTAATGATCTTATTCTTCTTTTCCAATCCGCCAATTATCCGGTCAACAGCATCAAGAAAGTCCTGTTTCTGAACCGCCTTCTTATCATGTCTTGCTGCAATAAGTGCTGATTCGTTACAAACATTGGCTATATCAGCCCCGGAAAATCCTGGTGTTTGCTTTGCCATAAAGTCCAGGTTAACGGAATCATCCATTTTCAAGGGCTTAACATGTACTTCAAATATCGCCCTCCTTTCATTCAGATCGGGAAGCTCAACATGAATCTGACGGTCAAATCGGCCGGCCCTCAGCAATGCTTTATCTAAAACATCTGCCCGGTTAGTTGCAGCCAGAATGATAACGCCACTGTTTGAGCTGAATCCATCCATCTCGGTAAGCAACTGGTTAAGCGTGTTCTCACGTTCATCGTTTGCTCCAAAATTCGGATTTTTACCCCTGGCGCGACCCACAGCATCAATCTCGTCAATAAATACGATACATGGAGATTTCTCTTTGGCTTGCTTAAACAGATCTCTTACCCTTGAAGCACCAACACCCACAAACATTTCTACAAAGTCGGAACCCGACATGGAAAAGAAGGGTACATTTGCTTCACCTGCAACGGCTTTTGCAAGAAGAGTTTTACCTGTTCCCGGGGGGCCAACAAGAAGAGCACCTTTTGGTATCTTACCTCCCAGTTCTGTATATTTTTTGGGGTTCTTAAGGAATTCAACAATTTCCCTGATTTCTACCTTTGCCTCTTCAAGTCCCGCAACATCGGTGAAGTTGATAGTTACACTTGTTTCCTTGTCAAATATCTGGGCCTTGGATTTACCAACACTGAAGATGTTGCTGGCGCCACCTCCGCCTCCTCCGGCACCACCCCCCATTCTGCGAAGCATGAATATCCATATCCCAAGAATGAGTAGGAAGGGGAAGACCCATACAAGCATGTCACCCAGGACATTTTTACGGGTCACTGTTGTGAACCCTGGTTTATTTTCAGCGGGTAAGCTGTTAATTATAGCGTTCAACTCCTGCCCAAAAACATCGGGAAAAACAATGGAAAAATAGTATTGTGGAACACTCTGTCCAAAGACAGTATTCTTGCTTTTCTCTTTTATATCGCTGTATTTAGCATCCGTTAACTTCTCCGGCTTAATGTAGATTTCAACTTTTTCTTTATTTACAATAACAATCTTTTCTACTTCACCATCTTTAAGCATCTCAAAGAAGGAGTTGGAATCTGTTTCTGTAACGTTCCCGGTATTGCTAAGAAACTGCACACCCAGGAGGACAAGCAGTATGATTCCTACAATCCAATAGGAATTAAATTTTTGTTTTCCTGATTTGCCTTGTCCAGGTTTACCCAAAGGATTTAGCGATTTTTTTTTATCTTTTTCTGACATGATTTTTTTAGTATTTACTTTTCACCTTCTATGCGCTCAATCTCACCGTCTGACCATAAGTCCTCTAGATTGAAAAATGATCTTTTCTCTTCAAGAAATATATGTACCAATATATCGAAATAATCAATGAGTACCCACTCGCTGTTATTAGTCCCCTCTATATGATGCGCCCTGATATTGGATTCTTTTTTCAATTTATCCTGTACGCTATCAGCAATAGCATCAACTTGTGTTGTTGATTCACCATGACAAATTACAAAATAATCGCTGATTGAGTTGTTTACCTTTTTTAGGTTTATAGATACAATCTGTTTTCCTTTTTTTTCCTTGATAGCTTCAAGAATTATTTTGAGCTTATCCTGAATATTAATTTCTTTAGTGTCTATCATTTAGTATACCTACTCAAAGGTACTGTTTTTTAATTATTTCGCTTCTTTGCCTCCGTGTAACAAATTTACCTCTATTTTTACATTGTAATATGAGAAAGCGACTACGCTGCAACAGAGATCAAATATTATACCATGGAATACGCACCTATTCATTTATCAACAGTTAACTCAAGTAATAGTTTTGCAAAAAAGCTGTTGGCAGGTGAAGAATTAGCAGAGAATACTGTAGTTATCACTGACTATCAGGATAATGGCAGGGGTCAGGGAAAAAATAGATGGGAGAGTGAACCAGGTAAAAACCTATTATTTACATGGATTGTTTTTCCTGCATTTTTGGCAGTCTCTGATCAGTTTATGCTGTCAAAAACGGTATCGCTTGGGATTGCTGATGCTTGGAGTGAGTTAGGATTAAGTATTCAGATCAAATGGCCAAATGATATTATTTGTGCTGATAAGAAGTTGGGAGGGATACTCATAGAGAATACCATTCAAGGAGCGATTTTGAAAAACTCAATAGTTGGAATTGGTCTGAATATGAACCAAACGACTTTTCCTGGGTTTCCGTTTCCCGCTACTTCTGCAGCAAATGAAACAGGTCAGCAATATGATAAAAGGGAAGTGCTGGATCTACTTATGAAACATTTAATTACCAGGTATAGCCAATTGGAGGGGAGACTTAACCAGGAACTTGATAAAGACTACCTTAACTGTTTATACAGACGAAATACCTTCGGCATGTTTCAAGCTGAGAATGAAAGCTTCGAGGGAAAGATTATAGGGGTGAGTGAATTAGGAGAGCTTGAAATTGAAGTTTCAGGAGAACGTCGATATTTTGGGTTCCACTCGATAAAGATGATTAGTTAAGATGCCCGAAATCGAAAATTTCAATTTGATCAATCAAGGAATCTACAAATTGCTTCAAGGGTGTTTTCACCATTGGGATTAACACCTTGTTTATCTCTGGTTCCAGGGTAATCTTCACTCTTGAATCAGTGTCTCCCACTTCCTTGATCTGTATCCACATTGTAAAATTGTATTGAGAAACTGCTGGATCGCTGATAATCTTGACCATGCTACATGGTTCTTTTTCAAAAATTCTCATTTTTATTTTTCCCACAACATCAACTTTGAAGCTACAGCTATCCTGATCTGCTTGCCAGTTGCTGACTTTATCCTGAGGAACGATATTTTTAAAATTCCTGAAATCGGTAATGAAATTATATATCTTTTCAGAGCCAGTAGCAGATTTACCGATTTTACTCTCTATTTTCATTAGGATGAATTGTATAAATTATGCTTCTCTATTTACCGGTCCAGTTTGCGGGATCCATCCTCCATTGCTGGAGCATCTCTACCTGATCGGGCTGAATATATCCACTATCGAGTGCTTGTTGCAACATACTTTCGTAATCTGAAAGGGTAACGATATCAACCTGGTGATCGGCGAAATTTTTCTCTGCAAGATCGAATCCGTAAGTAAATGTTGCTACCATACCAAGCACTTTGATTCCAGCTTCCCTGAGAGCTTCCACTGCTTTAAGTGAACTTCCACCTGTCGAGATAAGATCTTCGATAACAACAACTTGTTGGCCTTTTTCATAGAACCCTTCAATGAGATTTTCCATGCCGTGTTTCTTGGCACTGCTTCTTACATAAACAAATGGGAGATTCATTTGATCGGCTACGAGAGCACCCTGAGCGATAGCCCCTGTGGCTACTCCGGCAATTAAATCCGCACCGTCAAAATTGCTTCTTATGGCCTCAACATATTGATCCCTTATGTAAGATCGGGTATCTGGAAATGACAGCGTTTTTCGATTATCGCAATATATAGGTGATTTCCAGCCAGAAGCCCACGAAAACGGACTTGCAGGTTCTATTTTTATTGCTTTACTTTGCAATAGGAATTCAGCTATTTGTCTCTTATTCATTCAGCAAATGTATAAAGTTTTTTTTAAGGACAGAACAGTATATTTTGGGGATGATTTTTCAAAGATATTTGAAAGAAACAGTGGTCTATTCTATAAATACAACAACATCCATGAGCTGACTGAATTGGTTCATGCTTTTTATTTCCTGAAAAAGATTGATAAACTTTTTATTTTCCACGACGATATCCTGACCTTATTCGATGAGTTTAAAGCATGTTTTAAATATGTTGAAGCAGGAGGCGGAGTTGTATTTAATGGAAAGGGTGAATTTCTCGTGATTAAGAGAAATAATATCTGGGATCTTCCCAAGGGAAAACTCGAAAAAAATGAAAACTTTGAATCTGCTGCTCTTAGGGAAGTGGAGGAGGAGACCGGGCTGGATTCAATGAAAATTAAGCAACCGATTTTATCTACATATCATACATACCAGGAAGCAAATAAGATGATCCTGAAAAAGACAAAATGGTATGAGATGAGGTATAGTGGGGATAAAGACCCCGTTCCTGAAGAAAGAGAAAATATTACAGATACAAGATGGGTTGCTCCAGGTAATATAGATTTTATTCGGAAAAACACTTTCCCAAGCATTTTAGATGTGCTATATCTCAGAGATCTCCTCTAGATCTCATGATTCTGAACAATTGTTGCTCCAGTCCTTCCGTCGGCAGTGTTGCTGGTGACTGTATTAATTTTCCATCGGGGCCAATCAGATAGCAGGTTGGGTAAGCACGAATTTTGTATGTTAGCAGTAATTCCTCGTTATTTTCATAAAAAAGACTGGTCCAGTTGTATTTATTTTTCTTCATGAAATCTTTCATTTCAGAAAATGATTCTGTGATCATAACCGTGACGATCTCCAGGTAGTCTTTATGCTTCTCATGCATTGCTTTTAGAAACGGATATTCCTTCATACAGGAATAATTGTTAGGCGTGCAAAACATAAGAAGAATGTATTTACCACTGAAGTCATAAATGCTGATCTTTTTTCCATATTGATTGAGGAGTGAAAATTCAGGCGGATTGGTTCCAATCATTAAATTGGTCAGTCCTGCACGAATATCAAAGGCATAATCTGCATAAATTGGTAAGCTGGGGTCTGCAATTAATGAATCAAGAATCATTAATAGTGCCTCCTTGTAAAAAAAATCTCTGTAGAATGATTCATTCACCTCTTTCAGGATAACAAGGTCGGCGATGGTATCATTGGGAATAGAACTATGCTTCTTCAGCTCATATCGCAATGAGTGTAAATTATGTTCAAAGTTTACTACTTGATTCAGATTTTTGCCATCCTCTGTTCTGGAAAAATAGTAGAAGAACTTTTCATACATTTTGTTAAAGAGTTCAAGATAAGCAGGGTTATTAATCTCAGGGTAGTCAACTGCCAGGTACCTGTCAAACATCCCTTTCAATGATTTATTGCCACTATTCATCTGAATCAGCCCGTAGCGATAATTTCTATATTTAGAAAAGTAAGTGGAGGGAATACTATCGTATTTCTCCTCAATAGAACTTATGAGTGAATCTATTGGATAGAGCACATTCTGAGTCCTGGCTACCAGCTGTTCTCCATTGATTCTGAACAGCATGGTGTCGAATTTGAATATCTCCGAGTTAAGATCAGGAGCATTTTCATCTTTGTCACTCACTTCAGCAGAAACTCTTAAGTGAACAATCATTTGCTCAAAGAATGGACTTCTGATCTCCTCTTCAGTTTTATCTCTTCGGGAAGGAAGCGATATTTGATACATATATCCTGGTTTAACCATCAGCACACACTTATAAATGCCTAGATTCATTTCTATCCAGCAAAGCTCCTTTATTTCAAATTCAGTAGAAAAATAACCGCTCTTATGCACTACAATAGTGTCCAGGTTCCGGGTATTTCCGGTAATCGGATTATATACCATTTCCACAGGAATATTCATGCCTGCATATTCCTTAGAGGTACCATGTATAATTGTAAGTTGGCTGAAGGAATAAGATGACAGAAGCAGCAGCAAAAAAGAAATCGTGCTTCGAAATTTTATCATTACAGGTAGTTGTTAATATCAATAGATGATGGCAGGAATTGAGATGCATCTCCGCGATTTCGAATAATATCCCTTATGATAGTAGAATTTACCGGTGTATGTTCCGGGTTTGTTAAAAGAAAAACTGATTCAACTCCAGGCAGCATCCTTTTATTTATTTGAGCAATTGCCCTTTCATATTCGAAGTCTGCAGCAGTCCGGATTCCCCTTAACATATATCCGGCATTCACATGCTTGCAAAAGTCAACAGTTAAACCTTCAAATGAATCAGTTGATACCTTTGACTCATTCTTGAAAATTTCTTCAATCATTTTTACTCTTGACTCGACTGACAAGAGGGCCTTCTTACCTGAGTTAACCCCAACGCCAATGATAATTCTGTCAAAAAGGTCTAATGATCGCAATACAATTGATTCGTGACCAATGGTGAATGGATCGAAGGATCCCGGAAATATGGCAATTTTACTCATCTTGGTATTATTTAATCTTTATTTTTCAGGATAAAATTAAGAGTTTTTTATATACTGTGCTATTTGATTTCCTTTTCTTTGTTGGAGCTTACAAAAAGAATGTTGCCCAGTTTATCATAACCGGTAAATACATCATAGCCGGTAGTTTTTATTTTTTCACTGTTGAATCCAATAATTGTCAGATCCGCATCTATTGATGTATTGGCAATCTTCTCTTTTACTTTATCAGGTTCTTTCATATGTATCAAATTGATATTTTTGAAAGATATTGGGAGTCTTCCGGTTTTTATTAACTCTCTGATCTCTTCACTCTTGCGTTCAATCTCCATGCCATCATATAAGGCAAATATTTTAATATATCCATCTTTCCATTCAGGATGTCCCATTAATATATAGCCAAGGAGAATCATTAGGTTGGCATTTTCAAAATCGGAAGGCGAGATCCAAATGTGAATCTGCTTTTTGTACCCAAAGCCCTTGTAGGAGGTACTTAGCACACATATGTCAAAACCGGTGTCACGCAGAATATCATGAGTATTTAATGCATCTTCTAGAGTTTCGGGATGATTCTCGGAGAACTCAAACAGAATCATGTTATTTCCTTTCCCGGAGATACCAGAAAGCTGGATGACCTGTGCAATAGCAGAAGTGTAGGATGGGCTGATAATTGTATCCAGGTAAACCCTGTTTTTACTGCCAGCTGCCAGGTGAAGGAGTTTACGGAGTACGTCTTTTGAGTCCTTATTGGTTTTGTCTGAAAGAAATCCCTTGATGTAGTGGATGTAAGTACCAAATCCATATTTGAAAGAAATCCACCGAAGCATATCGAAGGCGCTCCTTCTAAGGAAAGTATCCTCAGTAATACAGATGGTGAAAGGCCTCCAATGCGTATCAAGATCTTCTTTATCAGCTCGTTGTGCCAAAACCTGTAATTGGCGGCTAAGTTGGAAAATTACTCCCCGGAACAGGTTTTCAATTCCTTTCTCCTTTGATTTATAAGAGGAGACCATGACATATATCAATACCATAATTAGGAGAGAAAGAATGGCGTAAGGAGCATTCATTTTGAACATCAACCAGAACGAAGTAACTGCTCCCAATAAACTTATATACCAACGTGAACGAAAAGTTGGACGATAGGAGGGGTCTGCAGCAAAGTGTTCAAGCAGGGAAATCAAACAGATGGCACCGTAAGTGACCATGAAGAACATAGAGATGATTCGTGCTACAAAATCTATATCTCCCACCGATACAAAGATAAAAGCAATAATAATAGTGATGATACTGCTGTTGATGGGCTCATTCGTGTTTTTCTTCCCGCTGGAAATCCATCCATTCATTTTCTTTCCGGGAAAGACATCATCAAGTCCAATGGCCTGTAATGTCCTGGGTGCAATCATAATTGAACCAAGTGCAGAGGATAAAGATGCTGCGGCCAGGCCAATAGGAATAATGGGCCCCCAGATGGCAATTTTCTCCATGATCATCTGGTCTGAAGCTAACTCTTCAGGAGAAGCACTGATTACTAGTTTATACGCCACCAGTATGTAAATTACCAGGCCAGCGAAAGTTGCCCATAAGGTACCTTTTGGAATGGATTTTCCTGGGTTTTTCAGGTCTCCCGATAAACCCAGGCCAGCAATTAAGCCGGTAAATGCAGGAAATATAATGGTAAATACATAGAAGAAACTGTCAGGGTTGGAGATTTGTATATTGAAGTTGATAGTTTCTGGTGGATCCACTGATTTACCCATGAAAAACATAAGCAGTGACGTGAAAAGGATGGCAACAACAAAATAGAGTGCCTTCACACCTATATTGGCACCTTTGGTAAGCATGAGTATCGAAAGGATAGTCATACTCCCAATTCCTATCCACCTTTTATCAATGAAGGGGATACCGTATTCATAATGAAGGTGTTGAAGCAGAGGTTCAAATGCTTCTGAGAATGCAATTATATAAAAAGCGACACTGATGGCCTGTGAGAGATAAAGGGTTATACCAATGGCGGCACCAATATTTAATCCGAATGATCTGCTGATGATAAAGTAGGCACCTCCTCCCTGTACCTTTTGGTTGGTTGCTATTTCTGCAACAGCCATCGCGGTCGGAATTGTCACAAGATGTCCAAGCAATATGAGTCCTAAAACGCCAATAAATCCTTGATGTCCAACTGCATAACCAAAGCGCAGAAACAAGATTGCTCCCAGGATGGTTGATATGGCAGTAAAGAAGACCGGGGCGGTCCCGAATCCTGGACTATTTTTTTGCGATCCGTTGCTCATATATGCAATAACTATCTTTAAAGGTAAGAATTATACAAAAAGAATCTATCAATTGCGTCCATAGTCTTTTTTTTATGATGATTTATTGGCTTAGCAGTGATAAAAATCAATTTTACGCTTTCAATTATATTAAATATCTGTCCAATTAGTGACTTGATTATGTCAAATATGGAAATTTATAATAAGTTTGTATTTATCAATTGTACGAAAAGCTTTTTCGTATGAATCATTAACACTTTCATTGATTAACAATGATAAAAATACTCATTGTAGATGATGAAGAAGAAGTAAGAGAATTACTTGAAATTTTTTTACGTAGTTATTCCGATGCCCAGGTTATTGGATCAGCTTCAAATGTTGACGAAGCACTTAAGATAAGTGCTAAGCTTAGTCCGGACCTGGTACTGTTGGATATATCAATGCCTGGCAGGGATGGCTTTGGTTACATATCAGAAATCCAGGAAAAGAAATTATACCCCGGAATAATATTTATCACGGCCTTTGAGAACTATGCGATTAAAGCCATAAGAAGTGCGGCTTTTGACTATCTTCTTAAGCCAGTGGACAAGATGGAATTATTTAATGCGATTGACAGATTCAGGACATTTAAGGAGAGTGATAAGGAAACCGAATATTCAAAAATTATTGAGATACTTACTAAATCAAAGCATGGAAGAATCCGGTTAAATACACGGACTGGGTATTTCTTTGTTGATCCCGATGATATAGTTTATTGTGAAGCTGACGGAAACTACAGTCACATCACCCTGGCTCAAGGGAAGAATGAGATCAGTACTGTAAATCTTGGCAACCTGGAGAAGATACTTGAGCAGCATAGGTTTTTTCGTATCAGCAGGTCATTTATCATCAATCTAAAGTACCTGGCAAGGGTTGACAGGCGCCAAAATTTATGTGAGATGGAGTATAACGGTCTTTCTCAGCAGCTTAAGGTGCCTGCTCAGAAAATTAAATTGCTTGAGGGCTATTTTTAGATTCCTCTAATGGTTTATTTTTCTACAATCCCCATTTTTCTGCTTCATACAAGTTTCCATAGGGTTCATAAGGAAAAACCCCCTCTTCATACAATAAGTCTGCATTCTCTTTTATTTGGGAACTAAGCAATCTAAATTTACTGCAGATATCTTCCTTAAATATAACTAAACTACTACTTATGGTCGAAGTATACAATTTGGAAGGAATGCCGGTATACAAATACCGTTCAGAAACCAATAAGACGTTTGAAGTTTCAGAACTAGAGTCAAAAGGACTTCCCTGTGGTGTTTACTTTGTTAAGATCAAAACTGCCATGGGAATTGAAACCGCAAAATTACTTATTTGCTAATCCTTTACATCAGAAATGAAATTAAGGGCTGTTTGTAGCCCTTTTTTTTATGCAATACTCAGAGCGTTTCTAACCTTTTCATTGGTGAGCGCATATTTCAATACATCAGTGATATCTTCCACATACTGGAAGCTCAGGCCAGCCCGGTATATTTCTTTTATTTCTTCAACATCCTTTTGATTCTCCCTGGAAACGATCAGGTGTTTTATACCTGCCCGTTTTGCAGCAAGGATTTTCTCTTTTATACCTCCAACCGGCAACACTTTTCCGCGTAAGGTAATTTCTCCTGTCATTGCCATGTGCTTTTTTACTTTTTGCTGCGTAAATGCAGAGGCAATGGAGGTGATCATGGTAACTCCTGCAGAGGGCCCGTCTTTAGGAATCGCCCCTTCCGGGACATGGATATGTACATTCCAGTTAGAGAAGATATTACTCTCCAGGTCTAAGGTTGTTGAGTGCGACTTAAGAAATTCGAGCGCAATAATAGCCGATTCCTTCATTACATCTCCGAGGTTTCCTGTAAGGGTTAATTTCCCTTCTCCCTTACTTAAGGATGTCTCCACAAACAAAATCTCACCACCGGTAGCTGTCCAGGCCAGGCCTGTTACAACTCCTGCAAAATTATTGTCAAGGTATTTATCCTTTAAGAACCTTGGTGGACCGAGTATTTCCAGTATTCTTTCTACGGTAAGCTTTTTCTCTATCTTTTCATCAAAGGCCAATTGCTTGGCAACAACCCTTAATACTTTGGAAATTCGTTTCTCTAATTGTCTCACTCCTGATTCCCTGGTGTAGTCTTCCACCATCCTTTCGATTACTTTTTTCGGGAAGAAAATAAGCTCTTTCTTAATCCCGTGATTATTCAGCTGTTTTGGAATGAGATGTCTTTTTGCTATTTCAACCTTCTCCTCAACAATATATCCTGAAACATCAATGATTTCCATCCTGTCTAGTAAGGCTGGATGAATTCCGGCTGTTGTATTGGCTGTGGCAATGAACATAACTTTAGAAAGGTCATATTCAAACTCCAGGAAATTATCATGAAACATGGCATTCTGCTCAGGGTCAAGAACTTCAAGAAGTGCGGAGGCGGGGTCTCCATGGGCATCTTTGCCCACTTTGTCGATCTCATCCAACACGAAAACAGGATTTGATGTTTTTGCTTTTTTAAGATTCTGTATAATTCTTCCAGGCATTGCCCCGATATAAGTTTTTCTGTGTCCCCGGATTTCAGCTTCATCGTGTAACCCACCCAGTGACATGCGGATATATTTTCGGCCAAGTGCCTCGCCAATAGATTTTCCCAATGATGTTTTACCGACCCCGGGAGGGCCTACCAGGCAAAGTATCGGCGATTTCATATCACCCTTAAGCTTGAGGACTGCCAGGTGTTCCAGAATTCTCTCCTTAACTTTGTCCAGACCGAAATGATCTTTTTCAAGAATCTTACTAGCGCGGACCAGGTTGAAATTGTCTTTTGTATATTCATTCCAGGGTAGCTCGAGCATGGTTTGAACGTAGTTTACCTGTACAGAATATTCGCCTGTTGCAGGATTGAGGCGTTGCAATTTCTCAAGTTCTTTCAAAAAACCCTCTTCAATCTCTTTTGACCATTTTTTGGTTTTGGATTTTTTCCTGTAGTCTGTGATTTCCTGGTCAAGCGGACTTCCTCCAAGTTCATCCTGGATAGTCTTCATTTGCTGGTGTAAAAGAAACTCCCTCTGTTGTTGATCAAGGTCCGTTTTTACCTTAGATTGGATATCACTTTTGAGTTCAAGCATCTGAACTTCTTTCGACAGGTGTTCTAAGAGGTACAAGCCTCTTTTGGATACACTGTTCATTTCCAGAAGCTTCTGTTTTTCTGATAGTTTCAGTTCGCTGTTCGAAGCAAGGAAATTGATTAGGAAAGCTGGGCTTTCAATATTTTTTACAGCAAATGTCGCTTCAGTAGGAATATTTGATGAAAGCTTGATAATCTTTATAGCAAGGTCTTTAAGTGCTGCGCCTATTGCTTTCGCTTCCTCCTTTGGATCTTTCGAGCTGTCTTCCAGTGTTTTAACCTTGGCAACGTGATAGGGCTTAGTAGTAAGAATGTCTTCAAGCTGGAAGCGTTTTTTTCCCTGGATGATTACGGAGGTGGATCCATCGGGCATCTCAAGGATCTTCAAAATATGGGCTACGGTACCAATGCTATGCAGATCTTTCTTCTGTGGGCTCTCAACAGATGAATCTACCTGGGAAATGGCTCCAAGAATCTTATTTTTCTTATATACGTCCTGAACCAGCTTCAAGGACTTGTCTCTTCCAACAGTAATAGGAATTACTACGCCAGGAAATAAAACTGTATTTCGCAACGGAAGCAAAGGGAGCACATCCGGGACATTCATTTTACTTAAATCCTCTTCTTCTTCTTCAGACAACAATGGTATAAATTCTGCATCTTCATCCATGGGTAGTAAAAGATCACCTAAACTTTTTTCAAATTCACTCTTCATTCTTCACAAATTGTATGTAATAGCCAAAATGGCAGTATGTTTTTTAAAAATATGGTTTTACCTATATGACAATAAGTATGCCAAACAATAATACGTTTAAGATAAGGATTTGTTCTAAATATATGTGACAGAAACTTCCTTAAGAAATTTCTCTTCGAGTAGACGAGCCATTCTTTTCACTACCGTTCTGCGTATTTCTAATTCAACGGGCAGGTTTGGATCCTGGTGTGCAATATTGATTCTCGTTCCAATGATGATATTGATTTCATCACTTTCTTTTACCAATTTCACTATCCTGTCAGCAGGCCCGTTTCCTAGCGAATATGAGGGAGAATAGTCTTTCAGAATCCTGGTGACCTTAGTAATGGTAAGTATTCCTTCAGTTACAAGGTCAATTCCAGGCATACTGGAGATAGGAGGTAATTCCGGGTCAATGAAGTCGATGCTATCTTCAATAGTAACCCCTGTTTCACGGGCTATGATATCTGCGGTTGTAGCACCGCAAACGATCTTTTTACCTTTAAATTCTTTTACAGCTTTTCCTAGTTTGACATCATTTTCTTCTTCGAACGGAGGTCCGGTAGAAATCAATAATTTCCTGGGCTCTCTGAAATATACTGAGGCGCAGGTTGTGTCATCTTTAGAGAAATAGTTATCGTTTCTATGCGCCGTATTAACAATTTTCTCAGATAGCATGGCAGCTGAGATATGGGGTGAGTTTTTTAGCAAGCTCTCCGCATATTGCTCAAGGTTTTCAAGTCCCCAACCCAAAGGAAATTTTTCTGTACCGAGACCCGATTGTGTAATCCCATCTGTGCAAAAGATGATTCTATCTTCCTTCTGTGGTTTGAAACGACAGGTGCGAATTTCTTTTCCTTCGTTTTTTGCTGTATGAAGCACAGTATATTGCCAATTCGGATCGAATAATTTATTGTTGCGAATCACGATGGCCTTAGGGTTGTCATATTCCAGTATGGTTGTCATACCATCCGCTTCTATGTCCAGTACTGTAAAGGTTGAATAGCTCATTTGACGCTCACTACATACCGGGAGGGTATTCATGATGATATCAGCAATCTTCTCAGGATCTTTGTGCTCAGCTGTGAAATTGATCGACATTGTTGAGGTAAGCGTTGCCAGCACATTGGCTTTTACCCCATGCCCCATACCATCTGACAAAACAGCGATGGTGCGGTTTTCTTCAATAATTTTCCTACTCAGGAATACATCACCACAGATTCTTTCGTTCCCGTAATTTCGTTGCTCACAAACTAATTCTATATAGAAAGTGTCATTCATCTGTGGTTCCTATTGCTTTGATTTATAAGACTCAATAATAGAATTCAACATCTTTTCTGTTTCAGAAGCACCTTCTCCAAGAACAAAGCCAATTTGCTGCACCAGGCTAAGGTTTTTGTCCACAACCTCAGTAAGTCGCTTGACAACCTCTTCTTTCTGCACCTCAGGAGATGAAAGGTCCCTTATGACTGCTCCAACGATTTTGTCTTTCCTTATTACAAATACAGACAAGCTGTATTGCGATTCATTAAAAATGATATCCC
The DNA here is from genome assembly GCA_964538375.1 of uncultured Bacteroidaceae bacterium. Lineage (GTDB taxonomy): Bacteria > Bacteroidota > Bacteroidia > Bacteroidales > JAUUZQ01. The sequence goes on from CAZIFQ010000002.1 coordinate 62,637, forward strand.
GATTTGTAATATTTTCATTGTTAGCGAGAACATAAGTAAATAGGTTATAGATGTTGTACGGTAAGAACTTTTTCAGATCCGCACCTGCCAAACCGGGAATTACCTCGTTGATCTCCAGCGCATCTTCACCAAGTAACTGAATAAAACTCTGATTGGCCTGGTGAATTTTCAGGGTTTCATCGAGAATCACTACACCCGATGGCAATTTCTGCAGCATCGTTCTCGTAATCTCAGATGCTTCCCTTGCTGCCTGTTTCTCCCGTTGTGCTATTTGTTCTGATTCTTTCAGGGCCTCTTTCGCCTGTGCAAGTTTCTCATTGCTGATTTTCAGCGATTGGATATGATCCTTCCTGCTTCGGGCGGCATAAGAGGTACACATCTCTGCTACAGCTAGACCTTGTGCAATGGCTACAGCAAAATCATTGCATGAAGGATATCCGCAGGCACCACAACCTCTTTCAGCAGTTTCAGAATTGTTTAGCTCATCAAGTATTTGTTTCACCTTCTGTTCTGAGGGATCAGGCAGTCTCTGATCATCGTTTCGAAATTTCCTGCTGAGATCGATGTCAGCATATTCCTGTAGTACTTCCTGGTGCTCCAAATCGTTATAAGTTGAAGATCTTTTATTAAGATACTTTACCAATTGACTTCTGCGTAGAAATTTTTTTCCACCCGGCGAAGTACCCCTTCCCATGATAAATTCCTTGTAGAAAATATTGAAGTGTGATTTGATCTCCGTGATATTCTCCTCGAATTCAACAATGGCGTCAAATATTAGGTCGCCTTCAACAGTAATAACTTTCGAGCTTAAGATGTGCTGATCAATTTCGGCCGCTTCAAGTATTCCACTTGACAAGGGAAATAGTGATCCACTGTAAGCAATTGGATCGTCAAACTCGCTGTATTCCAGGTTCTTTTCATCGATCTTGAATTCTTTGAATAACTCCCTGAGTTCAATAAATGTCAAAACTACATCGATAGGTTCTTCAGCTGACAAACGGACCGCTTCTTCTTTACTTGCGATAAGAGGAGTTATATATACCAGTTTGACATCCTTGCCATGCTGTTTTCTCACAACCTTCGCTGTGGCAATACATGGAGGCATTATTGGGGCAAGATTTTTAATTAATCCCGGCTTATATTTCTCAATATACATCACTGATACCGGACAGTTTGTGAAAAGATAATATTTCCCTTTGCTATTGTCTATCAGGTCCTTATACTGATTGGCCACCAATTCAACACCAAAGGCAACTTCCTGGATGATACTGAATCCAAGTTTCCTGAGCATGCTTACAAACTTCCTGTAATCAGTGATATCCGGGAACTCTCCTGCAATAGACGGATCTACAATAGCAGCAATCTCCTGCTTACTATTCAGAAGTTTCTTGAGTGCTTCCTTTGAATCGCGGATAATGATAGCATTCTCAGTGCAGGCAGCATGACAATTACCGCAACCAATGCATCGCTCATGTACAATTCTGGGTTTTGGGTGATCAGGTTGAACTTTTATAGCATTCACCGGACAAGCCCTGACACAGGCATAGCACGCTGTACATTTCTCCTGGTCTATCTTTAGTAAAGGATTCATCCTGCTGTTATTTGAAAGTTTGCTCTAGTATGTCCTCAATGCTTTCAGCATTCACCTGTTCATACAATTTATCACCAATCTTTACCACCGGTCCTTTTGCACAATCACCAAAACAATGGTTTCCTTTCAGAACAACATCATTTTCCAGGTGATTGTCTTTCAGGTATTTCTGAATAGTTTTTAGTGTTCCGCCGTTCCCCCTGCTGAAACATGAACTCCCTAAACATATTTCTATTACAATCCGGTTTTGCATAGCTTAAGTAAGAATAAGAATTCAAAGTTAATAAATTCACAATGAATACTTTTACAGATTATTATAGACAAAAGTATGTTTTTTTCTCCAAGAGTAACTTATCGGCTAATTACTTTAGAATCAGTATATATAGAGCTAAATTTGTTAATTTTTAAGAATGAGTGTTGTAATATATGTTATATTTATAACATTGTTTTAGAAATAACAATAAGCTTACTTAAAGTGAAGCATATTTCAAATTAGATGATTAAAGATAATGGACAAAACACAAGAGATTCTTGATCAATTTCCCCAGGTTACGAGAGATGTACTGATTCCTATGCTTCAGGCAGTTCAGGATGAAATTGGATTTCTCACAGAAGAGGCCATTGAAAAAATTGGGATTCACCTGGATTTGCCAGCCAGCAAAATTTACGGATTGGCTACCTTTTACAACCAGTTTCGCTTTTCTCCAACAGGAAAATTTCACATCCAGGTTTGCAATGGTACCGCGTGTCACCTTGACCACTCAGTAGCCATTTTGAAGGAATTGCATAAACTACTGGGAATTAGTGACGGAGAGATTACGCGGGATGGAATGTTTAGTCTGGAAGTTTTGGCTTGTATCGGTGCCTGCGGACAGTCGCCGGTAATAGCTATCAATGGAGTATACTATCCAAAAGTTAAGCCGAGGATGATAAAAGATATCCTTGAAACAACAAAAATGAAATATAGTTGATATGGTGAATTCAATTAATACACGGGAACTCAGGGAGCTGGTTCAGGAGGTCGCCATAAAACAGTCTTCTGAGTACGATGCAAAACTATCGAAAAGCATTGAATTGCTGAGCAGACAGCGGGTTGAAAGACCACTGATTATGATTGGCCTGAATACTTCAGGGCGGATAGCTGGAGGGGACCGCGTTAAGGATGCAGTGGAAGAGTATGTAACAGAAAGAAATCTGGATGTTGAGCTGGCTGAGACAGGTGCAATAGGATTGGCTTCGAGAGAGCCGATACTGAGTATTCAAATGCCGGGGCGAACACGTATTCTTTTTGCCGGTCTGAATGAAGAAGATGTTCCGATCATATTGGATGATATTTTTCACCAGATCATTCCTGAAGAGAAAATTCTCGGGCAGATTAGAAATGAAAAACATGATCCATGGATGGATGTGCCTTTTATAGATGAGATTCCATTTTTTGCCCTTCAGGAACGATTGCTGTTAAGAGATTGCGGGACCATTGATCCACTTTCAATTGACGAATATATTGCCAGGGGTGGCTACAGGGGTTTTCTGAAATCAATCAGGTACCATACTTATGAAGAGGTATGCACCATGATGCTGGACAGCGGACTTAGAGGGAAATCCGGAAGCGCTTATCTGACAGGAGAAAAATGGAAAGAGGCATACAATACTTCCTCTGACCAGAAATACCTGGTTTGCAATGCCGAGGAGAGTGACCCTGGCGCATTTATGGATCGTGCACTGATGGAGGGGAATCCACACCAGCTCATTGAAGGCATTTGTATTGCTTCCTATGCAATCGGGGCCACAAAGGCATATATTTATATACGCTCTGAATATCTTGAATCTATACGTAAACTTGAATGTGCCATTGAAGACGCCCGGGATTATGGCTTGCTGGGTCACAATATATTTAATAGTGGATTTAATTTAAGCATTTCTATCAGGAAAGGACCGGGGGCTTTCATTTGTGGAGAGGAAACTGCATTGATTGCCAGTATGGAAGGCAGGCGGGGAATGCCCCAATCAAAACCTCCATATCCTTCAAGCATGGGTTTTCACCGTAAACCAACTGTCATAAATAATGTTGAAACACTTTCTAATGTGCCTCACATTGTAGTGAATGGTCCGGAGTGGTTTGCTGGTGTTGGAAAAGGCCACTGTTCAGGAACTAAGATTTTCTCAGTTTCGGGAAGAGCCATGCATACTGGTCTGATTGAGATTCCCTTGGGAACGAATCTTAAAACGCTTGTATTTGACATTGCAGGGGGAACACGAGAGGGAAGAAAATTGAAGGCTATTCATATCGGGGGGCCTTCTGGATGTCTCCTTCCGGCTGATAAACTGGATGTTAAAATATGCTTTGAAGAATTAAAAAAGGCCGGAGCTATCATGGGGGCAGGAGGAATACTCATTCTGGACGAAAAGGTGTGTATAGTGGACCTGGTAACCTATTTTATGAACTTCATGAAGCAGCAGAGCTGCGGGAAGTGCATTCCCTGCCGCGAAGGAACAAAACGAATGTCTGAAATTCTGAATAATATCACCCGAAAAACAGTAGGAGATGATAATCAGGATGCGCTGGAAAGGTTCAAGAGTCTTACACGGCTGGAAACCCTGGCAGAAGTTATGCGGGACACCTCTTTGTGTGGTCTCGGACAAATGGCTCCAAATCCTTTAACTTCTGCTTTGAAATATTTCAGAAAGGAATTTGAGGAGCACATTTTTGACAGAAACTGCTCATCGAATGTGTGCAAGGAACTGAGGACCTATTACATTGATGTGGAATTATGTACAGGTTGCACAATATGTGCAAAGAAGTGTCCTGAAGATGCAATTATAGGAACTGAAAAACATCCCTATTTCATTGTTTCGGAGAAGTGCACCGGTTGCGGAATTTGCAAAGACGTATGCAAATTCAGTGCAGTATTTTATAATTGAAAGATATTGGATTACTATGATAAAAATTGAGGTTAATAACAGGACTGTGGAAGCGAGAAAAGGTGAGACAATTTTGTCGGCACTTAATAATTGCGGGATACACGTACCTACATTATGCAGTATGGCAGAATTATCGCCAACAGGAGCTTGCAGGATGTGTGTTGTTGAGGTGGAAGGCCATGAAAAGCTTGTTCCGGCTTGTTCATTTCCTGTTAGTGAGTGGATGAAGATAAAAACCCATTCTCCCCGTGTATTGCGGGCCAGGAAGACCAATGTTGAATTGCTCTTATCGAATCATCCTGATGACTGTTTATATTGTGAAAGAAATGGCAACTGCGAACTGCAAAGTCTGGCTGAAGATCTGAATGTAAGAAAAAGACATATGCGCGGAGTTAGAAAAGAACTCAAAACAGATTATTCCGGATTTAGTATTGTGAGAGATCCTGAGAAGTGCATACTCTGCAGCCGCTGTGTAAGGGTTTGTGAAGAAATAATTGGCGTTTCAACCCTGGATTTTGTGAATAGGGGAAACAGACTTGCGATTGATACTGCCATGGCGAATCCTATTGGCTTTTCAAACTGTATCGATTGTGGACAATGCGTACTAAATTGTCCTACAGGGGCATTGACTGAAAAAACTGAATTTCACCACCTGGATGAGGTCTTGTATGATGCTGAAATGATCTCAGTTACAATATACACCGGCAGTTTCTGTATCCCTGGCTGAAGCGTTTGACTTGAAAGGTAAAACTGATGTCAAGGGAGTGTTGAATGCAGCTCTGCACAGGATAGGCTTCGATTATGTAATTGATTCCTCATTTGGTGGAGACGTTGTGGTCATGGAACAAGCTTCTGAATTCGCAGAGAGATTTAAGAAAGAGGAGAACTTACCAATGATTACGACTTCTTGTCCTTCATTCGTTAAATACATAGAACAATTCCGACCCGACCTGATTCCAAATTTGGCAACGGTAAAGTCACCACACCAGGTGGTTGGAAGCTTGATAAAAACTTGGTTCACCAAACTTAATCACCTTGCACCATCAAAGGTACATTCTACATTGATATCTACTTGTACCGCTGCTAAATATGAGGCACATGAATCGGATAATAAGTCAGCCAAAGATGCTGATATTGATGTTGTACTTACTACGAGGGAGTTAATTCGTCTGATTAAGCTGAATGGCATAGATCTCCAGACACTTGAACATGAACCTGCTGACGGGCCGTTTCATGCAACAACTTCGGCTGGGAAATTATTTGCTGTTGCAGGTGGGGAAGCAGAAGCAACATTGAGAACAATTCACTACATATTGGAAAACAAAGAATTGCCTGAAATCAGAATGAGTAAATTCAGGGGGACAAGAGATGTAAGAGAAGTAACTGTTGACACACACATCAGGGAGCTGAAAGTGGCATCTGTTAGTGGATTAAAAAAGGCAATAAAGGTCCTTGAAGATATTGCCAATGGAAAGAAAAGCTATGACCTGCTTGAAATCATGGTTTGTCCGGATGGGTGTGTAGGTGGGGGAGGACAACCCATTCCGCTCACGGAACATGACGTGAAGACCAGGATGAAGATGATATACGATACAGATAAAAATGAATCGTTAAATGCAGCTCATAAAAACCTGGCTGTTAGAAAAATGTATGAAGAGTTTGCAAAGGCACCTTGGTCTGAAGAGAGCAGGCAAATACTTCATACCAGTTATGCAGAAAGAAAGGTTCTGAAATAGTCATATATTTGTAAATTGAATTAATTGCTTTAGAGATGAAATTACCAGAAAGAACAGTTGAAAGAATCAGCGCCTACAGAAGGACCTTGCTGAATTGTCTTTCCAATGGCAAGACTCATATTTTTTCGCATGAACTGGCCCAGCTTCATCACAATACTGCCGTGCAGGTAAGAAGGGATATCATGTTTATTGGATACAGCAGTATGCAAAGAAAGGGATATGATGTAAGTGATCTGATCGATGTAATTGGTGAAATTCTTGATTCAAAAGATGGCTTAAACGTTGCTGTAATAGGCATGGGTAACCTGGGCCGGGCGGTAACAACCTATTTTATAGGTAAAAGATCGAAGCTTCATATTATCGCTGCTTTTGATGTGGATCCAAATAAAATTGACAGGGTGATATCAGGTGTTAAATGTTATTCACTCAATCAATTACAAGAAATTGTTCAGGAGAAAAATATCTCTGTAGGAATAATTACTGTTCCTTCTGACCAGGCCCGGGAGGTAGCTGAAAATCTATATATGGCAGGCGCAAAAGGGATGTTAAATTTCACTACCGTTCCATTGAATGTTTCTCCGGATGTATATATCGATGAATATGATATGGTAACCTCACTAGAGAAGGTGGCCTATTTTGTGAAAATGCAAAGTGAGTCGGTAAATTCGTAAGATTTATTGATTCACAAAAATCGATTTCGTAACTTCCCTCCTAATATTAAAATCAAGCATTATGAAATTTACTCATATTGTGCTGCTCCTGGTAGCATCATTATGCATCAATTTAGATGCACAGTCTTCAGAGAAAGAAACCGATTCGAAAATTCACCAGGTTACTGTATTCTTCCAGGGAGCCCAGGTTGAGAGAACAACGTCGGCTGTAAATCTACCACTTGGACAAACTACGGTTCTTGTAAAAGGACTGGAGCAATCGCTTATAGAAAATAGTGTGAGAGCAGGGATTAAAGGTACAGGGGTGATACAAACGATAGTTAAGAAAACAGATTATCTCAACCTTCAGGAGAGCAATGAACTTATCAAAATGCTCAATAAAAAACTGGAGTTATTGACTCAACAGGTTGAAGACGAACACATGAAGATGAAGGTCTACGAACAGGAAAGAAACTTTCTGACTACAAATATGAAATTAGGAGGGCAGAACACCGGGGTGAGCGTGGCACAAATTAAAGAAGGAGCAGCATACTACCGTACGCGACTTACTGAAGTTGAAACACTCGTCATGAAAGGAAAGAGGAAGGTAAAAGATCTCAATGAGGAGAAAGGAAAGATTAATAAACAGCTATCAGAGCTCAATTACAAGAAAAACAGGCCAACCAGTACCCTGGAAATTTCCGTTGAAATGGAGAAAGCCGGTTCCGTAAGTCTCTTGCTGGATTATTATATTACAACAGCTGGATGGAGGCCATTATATGACATTAGAGTAGAAGAAGTTGGGAAACCGGTACAGCTGATCAGGAAGGCCTCTGTTGTGCAATCCAGCGGAGAAGATTGGGTGGATGTGAAGATGACATTCTCTACCGGAAACCCACAGGAAAAGCAAATGGTTCCGGTGTTGAATCCATGGTACCTGAATGTGTATTATCCGAATTACAATTATAATCAGAGCAAGTCGAAAGGAATACAGATAAGAGGTATGGCATCAAAAGCTGCTGCCCCTCAAATGGAAATGGCAAAGGAGTCAATGTCTGAATTAGATGATTACGATATGGATGGAGCTGCAGCGAGCACCGTATCTTCATCAAAAAACTCCATTCTTGAATTTACTTTAGCATCAAAGGCAAATATCCCTTCAGATAATAAGGAATACCTGTTTTCTGTCGGAACTGAGGAGATGGAAGCATCATACCACTATCAGTCTGTGCCCAAAATGAACAAAGCTGCCTACCTGATGGCTACTATAAAAGACTGGGAAGGATTTGAACTGGTGGATGGTACTGCAAATATCTATTATGCAAAAACCTTCATTGGAGAAACTTACCTGAATACTTCCATGACGCTGGATTCCATGCAGCTATCTTTAGGAAAAGACAAAGGATTAGTCGTGGAACGCAAATCTGTGAAAGATTTTACTCGTTCGAAAGTGATAGGTTCAAATGTCCGAAAAAGCTACGCTTATGAGATCATTGTAAGAAATACGAAATCCATTGGAGTAGATCTCGTTCTTGAAGACCAGTTTCCGGTTTCATCCAACAGCGAGATAACCGTGGACATGGAGGAAAGTAGTGATGGTGTGGTTGATGAAGCCACAGGAAAAGTGACATGGCGTCTTAAATTAGCGCCAGGCGAGACTGTGAAGATTCCATTGAAATATACTGTTAAGTATCCCAAAGATATGTCTATTAACCTATAGAGAAATACTATGGAAACGAGAATTGGAACTGCTATAATTATTATTGATGATTCTGGTATGAATACTATTCTGAACAGGATCATCTCTGATCATTCCCGAATGATATTAGGCAGACAGGGACTTCCCATGCGTGAAAGAGGTTTCTCTGTGATATCTCTGGTTCTTGAAGGGACAACAGACGATTTGGGTTCGCTTACCGGTAAAATTGGTAAATTAGATGGAGTGAGAATAAAATCTGTGCTTGCAAACTGACAATTTGTTAAAAATGGCCTGCTAATTTGTTAAAAAAGCTCTCTTTAACAACTTTTTTAGAGCTGACGGGTTATTATTGTTGAAAGTAATTGTTGGGGTGCAAGGCAGACTGCGTATCTTTTTGAGGGTTTTAGGGAGTGTAGCAGTCTGCCTTATTTTACTTCTCTCCACAAACTGGTCCGAATTCCCGGACATAATACAATAAAAAACTTCTGAACGATTTGGAAATAAATGTTTCCCATGTATTTTGGAAAAGTGATCTTTATGTCTTCTCTGCCGGGAAATAATTTGCAGTAGTGGTTCCGCAGTCCATTAGCCATCCAGCCATTACCTTACCGCAGGACATATTTATTATGTTTAATGACAGTCATTTTTATGTCTTCCCTTCCTTCACCTTTTCTATCTTTGATTCTCAAAATATTAGCAAATGATTACCAAGCAACTAATTGATCCACAAAGTATTGTAGTTATCGGCGCCTCCAATAATATTCAAAAACCCGGAGGAAAATTGTTTCATAGTATCCAGAATGGTTCATATACCGGGGAGTTGTATGCCATGAATCCGAAAGAGGATAAAATACAGGGTCAACCATCTTATAGGGATTTACAGGATCTGCCCGATATTGATCTGGCCATATTGGCCATCCCTGCAAAATTTTGTACAGATACTGTAGAATTTCTTTCATCGAAAAAGAACACAAAGGCATTTATAATAATCTCTGCCGGTTTCAGCGAGGAGAACGAGGAAGGGAAAGAAATTGAAAGGAAAATCACGGAGATTTGTAATGTTCATGAGGCAGCACTTATTGGTCCCAATTGCATTGGTGTGATGACACCAGGATACCAGGGTGTATTTACCATGCCTATCCCCAAACTTGATCCTGCCGGATGTGATTTCATTTCAGGTAGTGGGGCAACAGCAGTCTTCATTATGGAGGCGGGCTTGCAGAAAGGATTGAAATTTAACAGCGTATTTTCAGTTGGAAATTCTGCGCAAAATGGTGTGGAAGATGTGCTGGAATATATGGATATGACTTACGAAGAAGGAGTTAGCTCAAGGGCAAAAGTGCTCTACTTTGAGGCCATAAAGAACCCGGATAAATTATTGAAGCATGCTACCAGCTTAATTAGAAAAGGATGCAGGATAGCGGCGATCAAAGCTGGTACATCCTCTGCCGGTTCAAGGGCTGCATCGTCACATACCGGCGCCCTGGCAAGCTCGGATAGTGCAGTGGATGCATTGTTCCGCAAAGCAGGCATCATCAGGTGTTTCGGACGGGAGGAGCTGACCAATGTAGCAGCGGTGTTACTTTATCCTGAAATACCTAAAAAGAATTATGCGATCATAACCCATGCCGGCGGACCAGCAGTGATGCTAACCGATATCCTGGCAGAAGGAGGAATGGATGTGCCACATCTCGAGGGAGAGGCAGCAGATGAATTGTTGTCTCATCTCTTTCCCGGATCTTCAACGGCAAATCCATTGGATATTCTTGCTACCGGAACAGCGGAGCATGTAAAACTTTGCCTGGAATATTGCGAAGACAGGTTTGAGGAGATCGATGGAACCATATTGATCTTCGGGACACCAGGTCTGGCTCCTGTGTTTGATGTGTATGATGCACTGCACCAGCATATGCTTACTGCAAAGAAACCTGTGTTTCCGGTATTGCCGTCTGTTACCACGGCACGTGAGGAAGTGGAGCATTTTCTTGGCTATGGCCGTGTCAATTTCCCCGATGAAGTACTGCTAGGCAAAGCCCTGGTGAAAATTCACAATACCCCGGTTCCTGCCGGTGAGACAGTCAGCTTAAATGGGATCAACATTGAGGCAATACGAAACGTAATTGAAAAGTCAGAGAATGGTTATCTCTTGCCTGGGCAAGTTCAGGACATCCTCGATGCTGCTGGAATTCCGAGGGTGAGGGAAATCGTTACTTCAGAAGAGACCGAGCTATGCAAGAAGGTGGAAGAAACAGGTTTTCCAGTGGTAATGAAGGTCGTGGGACCTGTTCATAAAACTGATGTGGGTGGTGTAGCGCTGAATATCGAAAACCAGGATCAGCTTCTTGCTGAGTTTGAGCGGATGAAAAAAATTGAGGGCTACCAGGCAGTGATGGTACAGCCAATGTTGAGCGGACTTGAGCTCTTTGCCGGTGCAAGCTATGAACCGGATTATGGCCATGTGGTCATGTGTGGTTTAGGAGGAATTTATGTTGAGGCATTGAAGGATATAGCAACCGGACTGGCACCACTTTCAAATGTTGAGGCCAATACCATGATCAGGTCATTGAAAAGTTATAGCCTGTTGAAAGGCATCAGGGGAGAGAAAGGGATTAACATACAGAAATATGCAGATATCATTGTTCGCTTATCTACCGTTTTGCGGTATGCCACCGAGATAAAGGAGCTTGATTTGAATCCCTTGATGGCCATAGGAGACAAGGTGGTGGTTGTAGATTCGAGGGTGAGAATTGATAAATAGATAAAGTTTTTTTTTGGATGGTAAATTCCTCATAGCAATTATTGACTTTGAAAAATCGCTGAAGAACACATTATTGTTATGCTGTTCGACACCCTTTATATTGCTAACAATTTATAATTTTGCATAAGAAAAAAGTATCAATGGTTAAGACTCCAATCGACGGTAAAGTTGTCACAGAAGTCATCAATAATTTCGGTATTCATCCTGTTGGTAAAGGCTCTATTCGTGAGATAGTGAAAATTGTCAATGATATCGAGCGTATCACAGGAGAAAAGTTTATCAGGATGGAGATGGGTGTTCCCGGGCTCGATCCTGCTGCTGTGGGCGTTGAAGCAGAGATAAAGGCACTGAAAAGCGGCGTGGCATCAAAATATCCAAACATCGAAGGTATTCCTTCCTTGAAAAAGGAAGCTGCCAGGTTCATCAAGCTGTTTATGAATATTGAAGTTCCGGAGGAATGCTGTATTCCTACGGTTGGATCAATGATGGGTGGTATGGCTTCATTTATGGTAGTGAACAGGTCTGATCAATACCGCATAGGAACACTTTTCCTCGATCCTGGATTCCCGGTGCAGAAACAACAGTGCCTGGTTTTAGGTCATGAATTCGGATCTTTTGATTTTTACGATTTCAGGGGAGATAAACTCGAAGCAAAGCTTGAAGAGGAACTCAATATGGGTAAGTACTCTTCATTACTCTATTCAAATCCAAATAATCCATCGTGGATATGTCTGACGGAAAAAGAGTTGGAGGTAATTGGGAAAATATCAAGGAAATACGATGTTACCGTTATAGAAGACCTGGCCTATTTTGCCATGGATTTCCGCAATGACCTTTCACAGCCGGGGAAGCCGCCTTACCAACCCACAGTGGCAAGATATACTGATAACTGGTTGCTGCTGATATCCAGTTCAAAGGCCTTCAGTTATGCTGGTCAGCGGATTGGAATGATGATCGTTTCTCCGACATTGTTCAACAGGAAATTTCCAGACCTGAAAAGATACTATTCTTCAGAAAAATTTGGACATGCCATGATTTTTGGGGCCTTGTATGCCCTGTCAGCTGGAGCTGCACATACACCTCAGTTTGCACTGGCAGCAATACTGAAAGCAGTAAATGATGGGGAATATAATTTTGTGGAAGTAGTGAAGGAATATGGTGAGAAAGCCAAAATTATGAAACAGCTTTTCACCAAATACGGATTTCAGATTGTATACGATAAGGACCTGGATGAACCCATTGCTGATGGCTTTTATTTTACAATCTCCTATGAGGGATTTGACGGTGTGGAATTGGTTGAGGAACTGCTGTTTTACGGGATCAGTGCGATCTCCCTCAATATTACAGGAAGCGCCTACAATGAGGGGTTAAGGGCTTGTGTATCACTGGTTAGCAGAGACCAGTTTGGTGATCTTGAGCATAGATTAAAGTGTTTTTCTGAGAATCATCCTCTTTAAGGAGCACTTATTTATAGTTACTTTAAAATAGAACGAAAAGGGATGAATAGATTATTATGGGGATAACTTTTTTTTATTATCGTAGGGTTTTCTCTACTTTGTCACCCATAATTTCGAATAAGACACTTTCAGGAATGAAAATTTGGTTTCATTCTATGGATAAGAAAAGAAATACTGAATTGAGTTTAGAATAAAACTATTAGTTATGGGAAAAATGCGTGGCGCAATAGTTGTTGATATTGAGAGATGCAAAGGATGTGAAGTATGTGTGGTTAATTGTCCAACCGATACTATTGCTTTGTCAAAAGAGGTAAATGGTAAGGGCTATCATTATGCATATATGGAGAATCCAGAGGCATGTACCGGATGCACAAATTGTGCTATTGTTTGCCCCGATGGGGCAATAACTGTTTACAGGGTTAAAGTGTAACAAATAAGAACTTTTACATGAGTGAACTTCGATTAATGAAAGGCAATGAAGCTATTGCCGAGGCAGCAATCAGAGCAGGTGTGGATGCGTATTTTGGATATCCAATCACACCGCAGTCTGAAGTGCTGGAATACCTAACGATGGAGCGTCCGGAAGAACGCACAGGAATGGTAGTATTGCAAGCTGAAAGTGAAATAGCCGCGATCAATATGGTTTATGGAGCTGCAGGAACAGGTAAAAAAGTAATGACCTCTTCATCGAGTCCTGGCATCAGTTTGAAGATGGAAGGGATTAGTTATATCGCGGGTGCTGAATTGCCCTGCCTGATAGTGAATGTTGTTCGTGGTGGCCCCGGATTGGGTACTATTCAACCTTCGCAGGCAGATTATTACCAGGCAACCAAGGGAGGTGGTCATGGAGATTACAACATGATTGTTCTGGCGCCAGCGTCAGTTCAGGAGATGGCAGACTTTGTGGACCTGGGATTTGAACTGGCTTTTAAATACAGGAACCCAACAATGATTTTATCCGATGGGCTCATTGGACAAATGATGGAAAAGGTTGAATTACCTGACCAGAAAGAACGGGTGACAGAGTTTGATCAAAGCTGGGTTACAACGGGAAAGACCAAGGATCGTGAGAGAAATATTATTACTTCATTGAACCTGGACTCTGAACTGCAGTATGAACATAACCTCAAGCTGCAGGCAAAGTACAAGGCCATGATGGATGATGTTATGTACGAGACCTTCGATACTGATGATGCTGAATTCTTATTGGTGGCTTACGGATCAAGCGCCAGGATTTGTCAAAAAGCTGTTGACGTTGCTCGCAGCAGGGGAAAGAAACTGGGGCTTTTACGTCCACAAACACTCTTTCCATTTCCGGAAGAAGCAATCGCAAAACTTGCGAAACAGGTAAAAGGAATTCTAGCTGTTGAGCTAAGTGCCGGTCAGATGGTAGATGATGTGCGGCTTGCTGTAAATGGTCGCATTCCTGTACACCATTTTGGTACTCCGGGTGGTAAGATTCATTCACCGGATGATGTTCTGAAAGCTATTGACGAAAAATTATTGGGAGGATTTTAAATGGAAATAAATGAAATTATAAAACCGGAAAACCTGGTCTTTAAGCGTACTGCGCTTATGACTGATAACCATCTTTCTTATTGTCCGGGTTGTGGTCATGGTACTGTTCATCATCTTGTTATGGAAGTAATTGAGGAGATGGGACTCCAGGAAGAAACAATTGGTGTGGCTCCTGTGGGTTGCTCTGTGTTGGCGTACGATTTTATGGATATCGATATGACCCAGGCTGCTCACGGCAGGGCTCCTGCTGTGGCAACAGGAATTAAAAGAACCTGGCCGGATAAAATAGTATTTACTTACCAGGGTGATGGTGACCTTGCTGCCATTGGTACTGCAGAAACAATCCACGCTTGTAACAGGGGAGAGAATATCGTTATCATATTTGTCAATAACGGGATCTATGGTATGACAGGTGGACAAATGGCTCCAACAACCCTCGAAGGGATGAAATCTTCAACCTCACCCTACGGAAGGGATGTAAAAACAATGGGTTATCCAATAAAAATGACGGAGTTGGTTGCTCAGCTTCCTGGAACTCATTTTGTTACCAGGCAGGCGGTTCATAAGCCGGGAAATGTCAGGAAAACAAAGAAGGCCATCAGGAAGGCATTCGAGATACAGCAGGAAAAGAAAGGCCTGGCATTTATCGAAGTTGTTTCCAATTGTAATTCAGGATGGCGTATGACGCCAAACGATTCAAATGTTTGGATGGAAGAGAACATGTTCCCATTTTTTCCACTGGGTGATATAAAAGTCGACGGAAAAATTGTGAAAGATTTACTTGAAGGTCTGAAATAATAAGTCGGGAATTAATACTAAAAACTATGACTGAAGAGATTATAATAGCAGGATTTGGAGGACAGGGAGTCCTTTCAATGGGTAAAATACTTGCTTACTCAGGAATTATGCAAGAACAGGAAGTAAGCTGGATGCCTTCTTATGGACCTGAAATGAGAGGAGGAACCGCGAATGTTACCGTGATTTTAAGTGATGACAGGGTAAGCTCACCCGTCCTGCAAAGTTATGATACCGCCATTATCCTGAATCAGCAATCGATGGATAAATTTGAGTCTACCGTGAAACCTGGTGGCTTACTGCTCTATGATCCCAATGGAATATCCCGACCTCCGGAGCGTGACGATATTAGTGTTTATAAAGTAGATGCTGTTGGTGAAGCAGCCAAATTATCTTCAAATAAGACTTTCAATATGATCGTTTTAGGAGCGTACTTGAAGCTCCATCCCGTTGTGGAACTTGAGAATGTGATTAAAGGACTTAAAAAATCACTCCCTGAGCGCCATCATCACCTGATACCGGCCAATGAAGAGGCCATTACCCGGGGAATGGAAATTGTTACTGAAGTCAGGTAGTTAAATCTCAAAAGACATTGGAAAGTGTGCTGAGTGTTTCTTTTTTTAGATGAATTGCATCTAAAAGCAAGAATAAAGGTTGAAATAGTTGTAAGTGACGGGCTTAAACTAATATTCAATAAAGAAATATTTGAGTTTTCACAGAAGAATAATGTGTGTTGATCACAATTATTGGCTTGATCATAAAGTTAATGATATTCCTGATGTCATAAATCCCGGTTTGAGTTGTAATGATGGAGATAATTCAATAATTTTAGTAGGAAGATTACTGATTATCAATATTTGAAAATCTGAAAAATACATTAAATCATATCGCGCAGGATATCAGGAGGTTGGTTTTTGAGTGGGAAGAGAAATTACGAGATCTCCCGGAAGATGTTTTGGTAACCCGGCTCAACCGACAAGGAAGAAATATCAAACAGATCGTTGGACATATGATCGATTCTGCTTCAAATAACCATCAACGGATCGTTCGCCTGCAGTATACTTCCTACCTGGTCTTTCCTAATTTTGAAAGGGAGAACGATTTGTGGATAAGCATACAGCAACACCAGGAAGAGGATTGGAGCGAGATGCTTCAGCTATGGAAATATTTTAATCTGCACATTGCCCATACGATCATACACACCGATCATAGCTGGTTAGATAATTCATGGACCGATGGTATTACGGACCCCATTACTCTAAAAGATATTATCGTTGATTATGTGTCGCATCTGACACTTCATCTGAATGAGATAAAAATCTTGTTGGAATAAGGCCTACTTCTCATAAAAATGCATTTCTTTGATATAGGTGTAGGTTTTTTCCGGGAGGAAAAACCTGACATCTTTCCCTTCGCTAATAGATTTCCTGATGAAGCTGGAACTTACATCAATCAATGGCGCTTCCATCAGCGTGATGTTTTTATGGGAGTATATCTCTTCACGGGAGACTCCAGGTCTTGGATAAACCAGTCGGTGAAATTTATTTTGAATTTGCTCACTGTTTTTCCATCGATGGAAATTTTTCAACCCATCTGCACCCATGATTAATTGAAATTCATTGTTTGAATGTTTCTCGCTGAGATAGGCCAGGGTATCGATTGTGTAAGAAGGTTTAGGCATACTGAATTCAATATCAGAAATTCTGAAACGCTCATCCTCCTCAATTGCTCTTCTTACTAACTCTAGCCGGTGATAATCTGCCAACAGTGTTTTTTTTTCTTTTAGCGGGTTTTGCGGACTAACCACAAACCAGAGTTCTTCGAGGTCTGAAAACTCAAGCATAAAGTTCGCAATGGCAAGGTGGCCGATGTGAATTGGATTAAAAGAGCCGAAAAATAAACCTGTTTTTATCATATCACGAAGTTACAAAAAACATCTAATGGTGTAAGAATCTTACATTGGATGGATCTATGCTTTGATGAATTTTCTAATTAGCTGTTCAGCTTCTGCGAGTGTTGTATCCAGGTGGTCATTAATAAGAATATGATCAAAGAGATTAGAATAGCCCATTTCCTCCTCAGCTTTGGCAAGACGCTTGTTCAACTGCTCATCTGAATCAGTATTGCGATTTATAAGGCGATTCTCTAATTCTTCAAGGGAAGGAGGTTGTACAAAAATGGCAAGTGAGTCATCTCCAAATTCCTTCTTCAGGTTCACTCCACCAACAACATCGATGTCAAAAAGGACATGTATTCCTTTATTCCGCAATCTTTCCGTCTCTGATCTCAGGCTTCCGTAAAACTGATTTTCATATACCTCTTCCCATTCAAGGAAATCGCCGGTAGAAATTTTACTTCTGAAATCCTCAGGTGAGAGAAAATAGTAGTCTTTACCGTCTGTTTCATTTGACCTTGCTTTTCTGGATGTCGCAGAGATGCTGAATGACAATCCAAGATCTAATTGTAAAAGATGCTTTACAATGGTTGTTTTACCCGATCCCGAGGGAGCAGAAAATATAATTAATTTTCCCTTCATTTATCTCTGTTTCGTTCAGGAAATTATCTCTTTTAGAATCTATAATACATTCAATACTTGTTCCTTGATTTTCTCCAGGTCATCTTTCATTTCTACAACAATGCGCTGAATATCTGCGTGATTTGCTTTGGAGCCCAGGGTATTGATCTCTCTTCCCATTTCCTGACTTATAAAGCCAAGTTTTTTACCATTTGGACTACCTTTTTCGAGCATCTCTAAAAAGTAGTCGCAGTGGTTTTTGAGTCTCACTTTCTCTTCTGATATATCTAGTTTTTCCATATAATATATCAGTTCCTGCTCGAACCTGTTCTGGTCAAACTCCTCTTTGGATTTCATCTCCTCAAGGTTTGAATAAATACGTTCCTTTAGTTTTGTAATTCTTTCCTTTTCAAATGGCTCTACAGCACTTAGCTTTTCCAGTATAGATGCTGTTCTTCCCCTGAGATCTTTTTCCAGTGAGGCCCCTTCCTGTATGCGGAAACCATCCAGTTCTTCCAGACAGGTTTTCAATGCTTCCATTATTTTGCTCCACTCTTCTTCATCCAGTTCTGCCTTTTCGGAGGTTACGGTATCAGGAAGTCGCATGATGGAACTAAGCAATTGTTCTCGACTCTCAATGCCTAAATCATCAGAAAGCTGGCTAAGTTGCAGAAAATACTCTTTTATAATTTTTGTATTTATCTGTACAGATGCTCCTTCTATGAATTCGTAGTGAAAGGAACACTCCACCTTCCCTCTTTCCAGCTTTCCAGCAATGAGCTGACGTACCTGAAGATCTTTGCTTTTATATATTGCCGGCAGGCGCGTGCTGGTATCTATTTGCTTACTGTTGAGTGATTTAACCTCAATGGTTAGTTTCTTGGTGGAGAGCAGGCATTCAGCTTTGCCAAATCCCGTCATTGATTTTAACATGTGACAATTTTATTATTCAATGCAAATGTAATAAAATGAGTGATAAGGAGAGAAAAATATGGAGGACTAACAGCTTGGAGGATTTTCGCTGTCTGATCGGGGTACAGTAAAACTGAATGTGCTCCCTTCCCCGGGAACACTTGAAACTTCAAGGATTCCATGATTACTCTCAATAAATTCTTTGCAGATAATCAGTCCAAGTCCTGTTCCTTTCTCACCTGCAGTACCCTCGGTTTTTATTTTATCTTCAATCCGGAACAACCTTTCGATGTTTTCAGCTTTTATACCCACTCCCTGGTCAATAATTGAAACTTTGTTTTTTGTTTCGTTTTCAACAACCTTAATTTGGATAGATTTTCCCGGTTCTGTAAACTTAACCGCATTTGTCAGGAGGTTTCGTATTACAGTACTGATCATTTCCCTGTCAGCAAAAGAACATACCTCATCTTCATATATTCCTTCAATGGTAATATTCTTCTTCTCAGCAGCCATTTTAAGAAGGTTGATATTTGTTTCGATGATTTTCGAAAGATTAAATTTGCTGTTTTCAATGATTAACCTTCCTCGTTGAGATTTTGACCAGGTTAGCAGGTTCTCAAGCAGGGTATAGATGTGTTTATTCGTTTCCCGGATTTTCTTCACACCATACCTGATCTCATCTGAGCTGGTACTGTCAAAACTATCATCAAGCAATTCGCTGATTGATAGAACGCTGGCGAACGGATTTTTAAGGTCGTGGGAGATGATGGAGAAGAATTTGTCTTTAGTTGCATTTAGCTCCACCAGGTTGTTTTCAGAGATCTGAAGTTGCTTATGCGCCTTTTTTATTTCCTTGTACTGAACCTTAAGTATCTTATTGGTTCTCTGGTGAAGCAGAAAACGATAGATAAAAATAATTACCCCGAAGGCCGCCAGCACTTCAAGCAGGATGAACCAACTTGTTCTCCAGAATGGCGGAGTAATAACGATTTTTAGTTTAGCCGGATTATTTGTCAGGAATCCGTCGGTGTTACTTGCGTCTACTTCCAGGGTATACACGCCCGGTTTCATATTTGCGTAGGTCACGTAATTACGATTTCCTGCAATATTCCAATGATCCTCAAGGCCTGACATCCTATGTCTGAAATTTAATTTTTCAGGCATATGATGATTCAATGCGGTGAAATCAATGGAGAAGAAGCGCTGTTGATAATTAAGTTTAATCTCGTCGAGGTAAGTAACATGAATTGGCAGGTAATAGTTATCTACCATTTCAATCAGCTGATCAGCATCTTCTTCATTTTCTTCTTCGCTTAGATAGGCCATTTCAGGCATTACGGAAACTTCTTTCCCCATTATTTCGAGCCGACTGATAATGATCTCGGCATTGTTTTTTACAGGAATAATTTTAGCCGGATCAATGATATTCATTCCATACACACCTCCGCCATATATAAGTCCACTTTTGCCTGCATGAAATGCCCCTCCATTGAATTCATTGCTTTGTAAACCATCCTTGACATCAAAATTCTTAAATTCAAATTCGGTAAGGTCCAATCGTGAAATACCTTTATTGGTAGTCATCCAGAGTCGGTTTTGGTGATCGGGCATTATGCCATAGATAGTTTCATTTGGCAGTCCGGCTTCGATGCCATATCGCTTAAATTTCCCGGTCGAGGGATTAAACAGGTTGAGTCCGCTGTTTGTCCCTACCCATAAATATCCCTTTTCATCTTCATATATTGAAAACACAACATTATCGGATATTCCGGATTGATCATCAGGGTCGAACTGGAAGTTCATAAATGAACCTGTTTCTGTGTCCAGTCGATTTAGTCCTCCTCCGTAAGTTCCAACCCATACAAATCCCTGTGGGTCCATATATATGGCAGAATAGACAAAATTATTCGATAAGGAGGAAGTATTTTCAGGATCGTGAAGATACCTGTTAAAGGTGCCTTTCTTTGGATTAAACTTATTCAGCCCATTTCTTGTACCGATCCATAAGATACCTGTTGAGTCTTCATAAATGGTTCTTACAGAGTTATTCGAAATAGTAGTTAGATCATTGGGATTAGTAGTGTAATTGCTAAAACTTCCATCAATTGGATTGAACTTACTTAAGCCGCCTCCATCTGTACCAACCCAAACAGTGCCGTTGGATGATTGAAAAATCTTTCTTACAGATGGATTAGGTAAGGATCCTGGATCATTTGGGTCGTGGTTATAATAAACGTAGGTTTGTTGCTTTGGATCATATACATTGATGCCTGTTTGGTTGGTGCCGATCCAGACCTTGCCTTTGCGGTCTTCCATGATGGACCAGACAAAGCTGCTGGACATGCTTTGTTGATCAAATGCATTATGCTTCAGGGTTTCAATAAGATTGGCCTGCAGATCGAGAACACTAATACCCGCACCAAAGGTCCCTATCCAAATAGCTCCGGATCGATCCTGAAATAGGCAGTTGATGGTATTGTCGGAAAGACTGCTTGGATTTGCGTCGTTATGCCTGAAATTTTCAACATCATTTTTTGTGGAAAGGAATTCGTATACACCATTGCCGAAGGTTCCATACCACAGGTTTCCTTCCTCGTCTTCAATCAATGGTTTTATGGGTTTTACAGAAAGACTGGGGGATTGCAATGGGGCATCAATGATCAAACTTAGCTCTTTATTCTTATGTTGAAGAAAGAGTCCTGCCGAGGTCTGGATCCATAACCTGTTTTTGCTATCCTTATAGATGTTGGTAACTGGATCCTCTGTATGTGTTCTTATTTCCGGGTAGCGGAAAGAAACATTAATTTTATCTTCAAGAAGAAATTTTAGGATGCCATCATTGCAACCAAGCCAGAGCGTATCTCCATGAGTTTCAACAGAGCGAACATCAATAGATTTCTGGGCAGATTGAACCTGGATAAGATTATCATATCCAGGCAGATTAACGAATAAGCCACCTGATGCTCCAATCCACAGACGTCCTTTCTTATCCTTGTGCAATGCATGTATTCGGCTACTTCCAGAATTGCTGCCCGGAAAATATTGTTTTGTATTCTGAGTTTGCAGGTTGACCCGGTTTAATCCATTTTGTGTTCCTGCCCAAATATATTTTCCAATGGAGAGGAGGGAAGTAATTGTATCGTTAGACAATGCGCTTTTTTCAGCAGATCCTATTGTATACTGATTCATTTCATCAGTTTTCGGATTTAGTCGTGTAAGACCGCCCCGGGATCCCAGCCAGATCATTCCATCTTCGTCCTCAGTAATTTGCTCAATCCATTTATGAGATAAACTATTCGCTTCTCCCGGCCGGTTGTTGTATATGACAAAATTTACTCCGTCGTATTTGTTCAATCCATCTTCGGTCCCAAACCACATGAAGCCCTTGCTGTCCTGGTATATACAATATACTGAGCTCAGAGACAGGCCATCGTTGATGGTGATTCTATCGAAATTGATATTTTGATTTTGCGCACTGATTGTTAAGCCGCAAATGAGCAGAAAACATAAAATAAAAGTTTTGATATTGATGTTGAGGGTCAGCATCCAGCATATTAAACGTGAAACAAAGACACAAATTACGTATTATTCCTTGTTTCTTCAACTACAGCTTAGGTCGTTGACTGAATTTAAGGATTTTTAACAGCTGCCCTGGAAATGCTATTGGTGTTTATCCTGTAATTTCTACACCCTTCCAAAATGCTACATGATCCTTTATTTGCGTTGCAGCATCAGAGGGAGTTTTATAATACCAGGCGGCATCTTTATTGATCTCTCCCTCCACTTCAATGTGATAATAGGAGGCCACACCCTTCCATGGACATGTTGTTTTCAAATCACTGAATTTAAAATAGTTATGATTTATTGATGATGGTGGAAAATACTGGTTACTTTCCACAACAACTGTATCCTTACTCTCTGCGATTACCTTACCTTTCCAAATGGCTTTCATAGTGTGTTTATTTTTTTTATAAATCTCTTATTTTATCATTTCAGCCATTGCCCGTCATTCCAATCCTTTTCCCTTCTTCCTCCAGAGGGAATTCACAAAATACCCCCTGCTGTCGAAGAAATTCTCTTCAATAGCAAACCCAGATTCCCTGGCAAAGTCGTTTATCATCTTCATGTCATATTTCTGTGACATCTCGGTAAATATGGGTTCCCATTTGTCAAATCGTATGCTTTGGTTTGCTTTTTTAAAATGCACTTCCTGTTTCATTAAGCTGATCAGGTAGCTTTTCGCAGCACCATCAATTGGATCATAAGCAGGAACATGTTTAAAGCTTGAAAGGTCAAAATCTGCACCCAATTCACGATTAAATCGAGCCAGCAGGTTAAGGTTGAAATCACGAGTATGACCTTTCGGGTCATTATATGCTCTCAAAATTACTTCAGGATCTTTTTTTAAATCAAGTCCAATTAATAGTTTGTCGTTTGCCGACATCATTCCTGACATGTGGTTCAGAAATTCGATACTCTGTTCACGATTGTAATTGCCCAGGTTTGATCCAAGAAAAATGATTATTTTCCTGTTCTTGTACTCTGTGCTTAACTCCTCAATCATGTCAAAATAGTCGCCATTCTTTTCAATAACAGTTAAATATGGGAATTTTGCCTTCAGCTCAGCGGTTAATTTCCTGTTCGATTCAACTGATATGTCCACAGGAATATATCTGAAATTTATATTATTCTCATACATGTATTTTAGCAGAATCCTGGTTTTTGCACCGTCTCCTGCTCCAAGCTCAACCAGGTCGACATGTTCACATTGTTTGCAGAAGAAATCAGTAAGTGAAGCTTTATGTATCTCGAATATTTCAGCTTCGCTTATCGTAGGATAATATTCAGGCATCCTCATAATCTTTCTGAAAATTTCACTTCCCTTTTCGTCGTAGAAAAATTTTGAAGAGATATGTTTTGGTGTGTCGGACAAACCTTGCATTACTTCTTCTAAAATAGGGGTTGATACTTGAGTTGCTTCCATAATTATTTTGCTAATCTTATACCGGTAAATTGCCATGCAAGATGGGCATGAAAAAAATTCCGATAGGTTTTTCTACTGTGATTCTTTGGAGTGACAACAGAGGCGCCTCTTAACACTTTTTGATTGACCATAAACTTGCCATTGTATTCTCCAACTGTGCCTTCTGCTTTTTTATACCCAGGATAGGGGAGATAAGAACTTTCAGTCCATTCCCATCGATCACCCCAGTGAAATTTATCTGAAGCTACCTCCCACTCAAATTCTGTAGGAAGACGCATCTTTTTCCATTGGGCAAAAGCAAATGCCTCGTAATAATTTATATGGGTGAGAGGGTGATCTTTTTTCAATTCTTTTAATCCGGCAAGGGTAAATTGAAACCAGGTTTCATTTTCTTTTTTCCAATATAATGGATGTTGTTTCTCATTGTCATTTACCCACTTCCATCCTTCTTCGTGCCAGAATTCATAATTGCTGTAGCCACCATCATTGATGAATTCCAAAAATTCACCGTTACTTACCAATCGATTACTGATCTCGAATGGAGCAATATAGACTTTATGCCTGGGTTTTTCGTTATCGTAAGCAAAACCATTGTTTTCGAATCCCACTTCAGCCGTTCCTCCCTCATGCTTGATATACTCCTGTTTAGGCATCTTACCAGATTCAGCAAATGGATCATCTCCATAAGCCGGATATAGTGGATTTCTACTTAAGTTATATTTGTGGTCTGTATAAAACAGCTCATTGTGTTGCTGTTCGTGATTTAATCCAAGTATAACCAGGTCTGTTAACTCATTTCCCTGTTCTGCTTTAAGGAGTTGTTCCATATGGCGATCTACATATGTACGGTAATCATATATCTCTTTAACAGTTGGACGGCTGAATGTTCCTCTTTCGTCCCTTGAAGTTCTTTTCCCCGCTCCTTCATAATAGCTATTGAACAGGTAAGCATATTGTGAATGGAACTCCTTGTAATTTTTGTAGTAAGGTTTTAGAATAAACTCTTCAAAAAACCAGGTGGTATGCGCAAGGTTCCATTTTGGAGGGCTTGCAAAGTAAGCCACCTGGGGAACAAAATCTTCAGTTAAAAGTGGTTCGCACATTAACAGTGATTGCAGGCGTATGTTTTTATATTGAGCTAGAAGATCCAAATTCATTTGTTGAGATGTTAAGATTAAATTAAGCTAATTTTCAGGGAGCTTATCATGTGTGTATTTAATACAATATAATCTAAGCTTTGTTCAATAATAAATCTATTTGTCGTTTAAATTAAACAACAATTACAAAATGAAAGAAAGTTGTAGATGTGAATGGAGAATTATTTCCAAAAACTGATAAGCAATTTAGATGAGCACTCTTTGTATTAAGCTATAACCGAAGGTTTTACCACTACTTTGTTTTTCCATCTTCCCATCTTGTAGTAAATGACGGATAGAATCATACCAATTGTCCATCCACAGGGGATGGACCACCATATACCGGCCTCACCCATGTGCTTGCTAAAGAAAACTGCTGCAGGTATACGGATAAACCAGAGGGCAAACAATGTGATAAACATAGGAACCAATGTATCTCCGGCCCCTCTCATCACTGCACTAAATATAAACATCGTTGTAAAAATCAGGTAAAACGAGGTGACGATAGTCAGGTATTCTCCTCCTATTCTGATCACTTCTGTATCTTCAGTAAACATGCCCATTAAAGGGTATTTAAAGATAATAACGAAGGCCGTCATTACAGCAGATACCAGCGAAGTCATGATAAGCGTTCTCCACATGCCTTGCTTAACGCGAGTAATGTTTCCTGCTCCCATATTTTGTCCGACGAATGTTGACAATGCCTGGGCAAAAACCATGGCAGGTAGAATAGCCAGGCTATCCAGGCGGCCTGCAGCGGTAAAGGCAGCAACAACATCGGTTCCAAAGGTGTTTACAATGCCCATGAGCGCCATCATGCCAAGGGCTACAAAGGTGTGTTGGAATCCGGTAGGTAACCCGATTCTCAAACTCTGCTTGAAAATTATTCGGTCGAAAGAGAACTCCCGGATATTGAATTTTATCAGGGGATGGGTTCTGTTGAGGTAGATGACAGCTACGATAAATGAGACACCCTGTGCGATTAGTGTTGCATATGCAGCTCCTTCAATTCCCCATTCCAGGACTAAGATGAAAAGCAGATCCAGTCCAATATTGAGGACCGTAGATAGTATAAGAAAATAGAGCGGTGTTTTTGAGTCCCCAAGTCCCCTCAGGATTGCAGCCACCCCGTTGAATCCAAAGAATAGGAATAGACCTGCAATGTATATTTTAAGGTAACTATTTGCCGGAGTCATGAGCTCTTCTGGAAGTTTCAACAACCTGAAAATATCCTCAGAGAATAATAGTCCGACTATTGTGAGTATGACCGATGCACCAGCCAGAATAATAAATAGTGTATCAATCGCCCGCTTAACCTTCGTAAAATCCTTTGCGCCAAAAAATTGAGAGATTACGATTGTTCCTCCCGAAGCGATCCCAATTACAAAGGCAATCAGTGTAAAGATTATAGGGAAGGATGCACCTACGGCAGCCAGGGCTTCTTTACCAATGAAGTTTCCAACAATGATCTGATCTACAAAGGTGTAGAGCTGCTGAAACATCTGTCCGATCAGCATCGGCAGTGCAAAAGCAAAGATCTGTCTTCCTATTTTTCCGCTGGTAAAATCTTGCATTTTTTATACTAAGGGCACAAAGGTCGGATTATTCATGTAAAATACAAGGAGATAACGTTATAGGGAGGGAATTGTTTTTATTGAGACGCGCCATTTGGCGCGTCTCAATAAAATATACGTATATAAATACGTGTTTATATACGTATATTTTTTATTATAAAACACAAGAATTATATTTCTATCTAAACAATCACTGCCCACTGCTAACTGGCTCAAGCTGAACTGTAAAATGTCTCATGATTGGTGCTTCCTCGATGATTTTGTACCCGCTTTTTATTTTCTCTCTTCTTTCATAGACATTGTGAAGAGCTGCAGCGATATAGTCCATGTGCATGTTGGTATACACCCTGCGTGGTATGGCCAGTCGGACAAGTTCCAGGCGCGGATACCTGTTCTCCCTGGTTTCAGGGTCGCGGTCTGCCAGCAAGGTGCCAATCTCCACTGATCTTACGCCGGATTCAAGGTATAGTTCGATGGCCAGTGTTTGACCGATATATTCTTCCTGTGGAACTGAAGGGATAAACTTTTTAGCATCAATAAAGATGGCATGGCCACCAAAGGGCTCCTGCACCGGGATATCAAAATCTTTCAGAAGTTGACCAAGGTAATGTACCTGGTTGATGCGGCTCTCAAGAAAGGAGAAAGTTGTACCCTCGCGCAAACCCTGTGCCAGTGCTGCCATATCTCTACCTGTCATACCTCCATATGAAAGATATCCTTCGAACATGATGTTGAAGGTAGATGCTTCTTTATATAATTGCTCATCATTCATAGCGATGAACCCGCCGATATTCACTATAGCATCCTTTTTTGAACTCATGGTCATCCCGTCTGCATATGAGAACATTTCTTTTACGATTTCGCGGATATCCTTGTCTGCAAAACCTTCTTCACGTTGTTTAATGAAATAGGCATTTTCTGCAAAACGTGCGGAGTCATAAATAACAGGCAACTCGTACTTATCGGCGAAAGCCCGAACTTCCCTGAGGTTTTTCATGCTGACCGGTTGCCCGCCTGTTGAGTTACAGGTGACGGTAACTATGATCATTGGAATCTTTTCGGCACCATATAATTCAATTTCATTTTCCAGCTTCCTGATATCCAGGTTTCCTTTGAAAGGATGGTAAATGGATGTATCGGCAGCTTCGTCGATTGTGCAATCATGTGCACTTGCTTTTCGGAATTCAATATGACCCTTTGTTGTATCAAAGTGGGCATTCCCTGGTACAATATCACCGCTTTTAACCATGACTGAAAAAAGTACATTTTCAGCGGCTCTTCCCTGGTGGGTGGGCAATACATACTCAAATCCCGTTAATTCAGTAATGGTATTCTTCATTTCATAGAATGAGGCACTCCCGGCATATGATTCATCGCCGCTCATAAGTGCAGACCACTGCTCCTGGCTCATAGCCCCGGTTCCTGAGTCGGTTAGTAAATCGATAAATACCTGCTCGCTTTTCAGGTTAAACAGGTTATATTTTGCGTCCCTGATCCATTGTTCCCTTTCTTCGCGGGTACTAGGATGCATGGGTTCGACCATTTTTATTTTGTATGGTTCTGTGTATGGTAAATTCATAATTATACGGTTTGAAGGTTTGAACTTTTTCGCTAAAGCTTTGAAGCTTGAAAACGGTTCGACACTTGTGAATAAGACTTAAAAGTTGGATAAAGAAAGACAGGCTGAGTTTGTCTGTCTATTTGAAAAAGTGGTAGGTATCCCTGTTCTTTACGTTAATAAAGAGAAGCTTTGGGTTGTATGTTATATACAATTTTTCCATGTTGCAAAAGTAGTACGAAAGAACATGATTTGAAAACCATTGGTGATGTTTTGGGACAGTGTTTTCGCAAAAACTTTAAAAAATGCATCATCTTGGTTTAAAAACAAACTGACTACATTATTTGTTTTACCTTTGTCCTCCAATTAGTGCTATGAGTTTTACTGTTCCCTGGCAAATATTTACGATTAAGCATTTCACTTAAAAAGTTTATACTTTACCTATTAATAGGTATGGAACTGCATTCTTATTCAACTACTTTTGCCTGCTGTATTGATGATTCGATGGTTTTTACTAACAAGCAATGGAATTAGTATTAGAATATATAAGGGCCTTTTTTATTGAGTTGATCGTATTGCTGGAAGAGATGGCACCATATCTTCTGATCTCATCAGATTTAATTGGAGATGAAAAGATAAAAGATGCAGTAGAGGGATTAGGTTATATTTATAAAGGTACAATAGAGTAATTGACATTAAACGATTTACATACCGGTGAAAAGGCGATAATTATCAGAATTCGCGGCATAGGTGCTTTCAGAAAACGCATTACTGAAATGGGTTTTGTTGAAGGGCAATCTGTGAGGGTGATAAAGGCTGCTCCATTGAAAGATCCTGTTGAATACAGGGTGATGTCAGGGAATGTATCGCTGAGAAGGGCAGAGGCAAGTTTGATTGAGGTGAGGCCAAAAGAAGAATGTGAGCACAGGGAAGAAGGGAAAAAATTCAGGTCATTCGTAATTGATAGTCCAAACAATGGTTCAAGCAGTGCTGAGACTAAGGTAATCAATGTTGCCCTGGTTGGAAACCCAAATTGTGGAAAAACAACCCTCTTCAACAGGGTATCCAGATCACATGAGCACGTTGGAAATTACTCAGGAGTTACCATAAGCTCCAAGCAAGCATCGATTGAATACAAGGGCTATGATGTCAGATTCACAGACCTTCCAGGAACATATTCTCTATCAGCATACTCGGAAGAGGAGGTCATTGTTCGTGACCACATCAATAAAGAAAAACCTGATATCGTTGTCAACGTAGTTGATGCCAGTCACCTGGAGAGGCACTTATACCTGACCACCCAGTTAATAGACATGGGAATCCAGGTAGTGTTGGCACTGAATATGTATGACGATCTTGAAGAGAAAGGCGACAAGCTGGATATTGATATGCTGGGGAAATTGATTGGAATTCCAATTGTCCCGACTATCGGACGAAGAGGTAAAGGAATCTTTAGATTATTGAACCGGATTATCAAGGTAATTGAAGATAGAGAACCAGTGATCAGGCATACCCATATCAATTATGGAACTGAGCTCGAACAATCTATATCCAAGATTGAAAAGAAACTTGAAAATTATCCTTTCCTGGCTGGGAGTTATCATATTCGACAGTTGGCAATAAAAGCAGTGGAGAAAGACGATTACAGTCTGCATATTCTCTCTGAGCTGGAAGAATTCGCGGAGATTCAAGCATTGGTAAATGATGAAATTTATCGATTAGAAAACTTGTATAATAATGATAGTGAGACGCTTATATCAAATGCTCGTTACGCGTTTATTTCAGGTGCTTTAAAAGAAACTTATAAGAAAAGTAAAAGTAATCCTGGTGCCACCCGTACGCAGCGTATAGATCGAATTCTTACCAATAAATATCTTAGTTTTCCTATATTTCTTCTTTTTCTGTACATTATGTTCCAGACAACTTTCAGTCTTGGAAATTATCCGATGGAGTGGATTGCTTTGGGTATCAATTTTTTGAGTGATACGCTTATAAATGTTTTACCAGCGGGTATTTTTACTGATCTATTGGTGGATGGAGTTATTGGTGGAGTGGGAGGGGTCATTGTTTTTCTCCCAAATATTTTAATTCTCTTCCTGTTCATTTCCATTATGGAAGATACAGGATACATGGCCCGTACTGCTTTTATAATGGATAAGGTGATGCACCTGTTTGGGCTACACGGAAAATCGTTCATCCCGTTAATTATGGGATTCGGCTGCAATGTTCCTGCCATTATGGCTACACGAACCCTGGAGAATAAGAAGGACAGGATACTGACCATGTTGATCATTCCGTTTATGTCGTGCAGTGCCCGTTTGCCGGTATATATTCTCGTTGCCGGGGCTGTTTTTCCGAACAATGCAGGCAATGTTATTTTCCTGCTATACCTTATCGGGATTGTAGTTTCGTTGTTAATGGCGATACTATTTAAAAACACCCTGTTTAAAAAAGTGGATGCCCCATTCGTAATGGAGTTGCCATTATATCGGTCTCCCGGGCTTAAGGTGGTTTTAAAGCATATGTGGATAAAAGGAGAGATGTACCTGAAGAAGATGGGTGGAATCATTCTTATCGCATCTGTTATTATCTGGGCCCTGGGATATTTCCCAAGAAACGTTGAGTATAGCAAAGATTATGACAAGCTGATCCAGGCTGAGCTCGTTTTAATTGAACAGGAGAATGTAGTGGATAAGTCTGTTGATTCCGATATCATTGAAACATCATCTGCTGAGAAGCAGCTATCACAGCTATACTGTGCGAAAGAGGGTGAGAGACAGGCATATTCCTATATCGGGAGAATCGGTCATGGTATCGAACCTTTAATCAGGCCACTTGGTTTTGACTGGAAGATGGGTATTAGTCTTGTTACGGGCTTTGCAGCAAAAGAGGTTGTTGTGAGTACTATGGGAGTTCTATACCAGGATAATAGTCACGGCGAGGCAACGGTTTCGCTCCAGGAGAAGATAAGAACATATGAATATACAGAGGGAGACAAAGCTGGTCAATTGGTTTATACACCACTTGCTGCTTTTAGTTTTCTCTTATTCGTTCTGCTTTACTTGCCCTGTGTTGCTGTGATAGCAACCATTGGACGTGAATCCGGATCCTGGAAGTGGTCGGCATTTGTTTTGTTTTATACAACAGCACTGGCATGGACCGCTAGTTTTTGTGTATATCAAATCGGTTCCCTATTTTAGTGCCCTGTTTAAAAACGAGTTCCTTTGCAAAAAGAATAGATAGATGTTGAAAAAATTCATGTTCCTCTTCCGTATGCCTTTTGCCGGAATATTATTGGTTATATTAACCGTAGCAATGGCTGTAGCTACATTCGTAGAAAGCAGTCATGGGACAAATACTGCATGGGCTCTTATTTACGGGACGTGGTGGTTTGAGTTGCTCTTTTTTCTCACCGCCATTAACCTGGTAGGGAACATCTTGATTTTCAAATTATACAAGAAATCTAAACTCACAGTTCTTACTTTTCATGCCGCTTTCATTATAATTATCCTTGGAGCGGGAATTACAAGGTTTTTAAGTAACGAAGGAATGATGCATATCAGGGAAGGAGAAGTTGCCGGAACGATGATGGGCAATGACACCTATATTGATATCCAATTGAGATCAGGATCGGATGAGATTACAGACAGCAAGAAGATTCGACTTTCCGCATTAACACCTAATAAATTTCGGTGGAGCAAAAAAATCAATGGCATGCCGGTGAAGATCAAATCAGTTGAGTACATTCAAAATGCTGCTACTCAATTTGTGTCAGGTCCGGGGGGATCTCCTTATTTGCAACTGGTTCTTTTCTCTGAACAGCAATATACCATTGGGCTGGCTTCCGGAGAAGAAGTTTCTTATCCGGGTGTTTCAGTGAGCATGGATTCTCCCAATAGCCAGTCAGATCTTAGGATTTTTTCAGGTACATCCGGATTATTTGCAATTTCTGTCCTACCAGTACAGGTGAGTTCAATGGGAGAAGGGAGTATTTTGTCTTACAATCCCGGCGATACGATATTGTTAGAACAGGGTAAATTGCTTACTCTGGGAGATGTGAGGGTGGTGCTTCAGCGTTATCTTCCATCAGCTCGTCTTAAATATGTTCAGGCAGAGAATGCATCTCACGGCAATGGAATGGATGTCGTTAAGATGGAGGTGGATGTAGCAGGAATGAAATCAGAACTTTTTTTACCGGGTAGGAGTAACCTGGCAGGTGAACCTGCCTCTGTGAAGATGGGGGACCTGGAGATTATAGGTACTTACGGATCTCACAAATTCCCTATCCCTTTTATGCTTAAGCTTAATGAGTTTCAAATAGAAAGATATCCGGGTTCTAACAGTCCTTCATCATTTGCCAGTGAAGTTACGCTCATTGATCCTGAGATGTCTATCAAGGAAGATCGAAGGATTTATATGAATAATGTATTGAAGCACAGGGGATACAGATTTTATCAATCTTCATACGACCAGGATGAATTGGGAACCATATTGTCAGTAAACAGGGATAGTGTTGGAACCAGCATCACTTATATTGGGTATTTCTTTCTAATGCTGGGAATGTTTGTGGCATTGTTTGCCAGAAAAAATCGTTTTGCCCGCCTTGCAAGGAGGGGCAATGAAGCCGCCAGGGCGAAAGCCATACTTATTGCTGCACTGATGATCCTTGGAAGTGTAAGCATTTTTGCCCAGCAGCTTCCGGCTCCGTCGAAAGAGCAGGCGAAAGAATTCGGACAGCTTTGGGCACAGGGGAAAGAGGGCCGTTTTAAGCCAGTGAATACCCTGTCTAACGAGATTGTAAGGAAAGTAACCGGAGAAACACATCTTGATGGATTGAATGCTGACCAGATCTTACTGGGTATTATTCTTTATCCGCAGGAATGGAAATCGGCTCCCCTGTTTGAAGTTGATAATCCGGAATTACATATGCTCTTAGGTTTTAAAGGAGCAACGGTTTCTTTCAATGACTTTTTGCCCAACGGTAAGTATCTTCTTTCCGAATTTGTGAACAATGCCTATAACAAAAAAGTTCCTGAACGAACTGAGTTTGATAAAGAGGTAATGAAGCTCGATGAGCGGGTTAACATCATGTACATGGTTCAGAATGGTGGTATGTTGAGGATCTTTCCTGACCTTGAATCGGAAAACAACGCCTGGGTATCGGTTTCTGAGATGTTTGAACCCGGACAGGCTATTACAGATACTATTGCACAAGTCTACCTGGCCTATGCTGACGCTCTCAGAACAGGAGATGAAGCACTGGCATCGCAAATTGTATCCTTTGTTGGAAAATACCAGGAAAAGAATTGTGATATCCTGCCCCAGGAAAGCAGGAAGAATGCAGAAATTTATTACAACAAACTCCGGCTGTTTAACCGACTTGCACCTTTCTATGCCTTGTTTGGTATCATACTGATTATTGTGCAATTCCTGAGAATATTTAAGCCAGGGAGGTTGGTCAACTATTTGTTTAAAATAGGTATAATCCATCTTGCTGTAGCTTTTGCATTACACACCATGGCTTTAGGACTTCGATGGTATATTGGTGGACATGCTCCGCTAAGCAATGGATATGAATCGATGATATTTGTGTCGTGGATATCCCTGCTTGCCGGATTGATATTTGTGAAAAAGAGTGGATTCGCCATATCGCTTACAGCAATATTGTCCGCACTTTCATTGCTGGTTGCGCATTTGAGCTGGATGAATCCGGATATAACCAACCTTGTGCCTGTATTGAAATCACCCTGGCTGACTATCCACGTTACAGTGATTATGGCAGGATATGGTTTCCTTGGATTAAGTGCCCTGGCCGGTTTTATCAACCTGGTTTTCTATGCCATCCAAGATAAAAATAACAGTTCAAAAATAACGCCGGTTATTGATCAGATTACAACGGTAAATCATATGTCGATTATTGTTGGACTCTATTTTCTTACGGCAGGAGTATTTCTTGGCGGAGTTTGGGCCAATGAGTCCTGGGGCCGTTACTGGGGCTGGGACCCCAAAGAGACCTGGGCCTTAATTTCTGTCCTTGTGTATGCCTTCATTGCGCATATGCATAACTTCCCGGGATTCAAGGGAGGGTATGCTTTTAACCTGGGTTCACTGGTTGGATATTCATCCATTTTGATGACATACTTCGGCGTGAATTACTTCCTGGGAGGAATGCATTCATATGCGGGAGGAACCACCCTGGTGATTCCCTGGTATACTTTCGCCATACTGGCCTTGATAGTTTTGCTGTCGGTATTTGCCTACAGAAGGCAGAAACAATTCAGCAATAATTACATGGAGGAGATTGACGAGAGCTAGTAGCTTTTTCCTCCAAAATCGATAACACAATTTTGCCCGTAGTCTTTGTGCGGACGATTAGCTACACCCACTGAATTGTATGATTTATTCAGGATGTTTTTTCTGTGTCCAAAACTCTTTACTCCATCATCAATTAGAAGAGAAATAACAATATCCAATGCTTCTTCATAGCCATAAGAGCAATTTTCTGCCATGTGATTGTAAACAGATCCGAGTAAGGGATCGAAGCGTTTCTGCATGTCTTTGTGTCCAACATGGCCTGTCTTACCCGATTTGCTTGCATGGCCATTTGCGATATCGCTAAGGTCTTTTTTAGGATTCAACACGGGGAGTCCGCTCACCGATTTAAGATTACGATATAAAGAATTGACATAGGTATTCTTCGGCATTCCCATGGATTGGATATAATGAGTCAGGAAAGTAGACGCAAATAATTTTCCATCTATTCTGGAAAGGTTCATAAGCAATACGATCTCTTTTTCCACCTCGTTATAATAGCCAATATCCTTAGCTGTATTTGCCTCCTCAATTACTGCCTTATCCCATTGGTCCCAGGTTTCTTCTTGTGCTGATACGGTAATAGTAGCAATCAGAACTGTTATCATTGAAAGTACCAAGTATTTCATAATTAAGAAAATTAATTGTTGATTGGTTTAAATATTATCCACTTCACGAATCATGTAGATATCATAGTCTGTAAATGCGAAGAATCCCATCTTTTCATAAAGGTGCTTGGCTACGAGGTTTTCTTTATGGACTTCAAGTTTTACCTGGTAGCCAGTTTCTTTAATGAACCTGCTGGATTCTTGTGCAAGAAGAGTGCCATACCCCTTCCCCTGGTATGATTTAGCGATGCCAAAGTGGTGGATAAATAATCGTCTTCCATCATTGGTCATCCACGAGGAACCAATAATATGATCATCCTTGTCTGTCATGATAATAAGTTTGCCACCATGTGAGATAGTTTTTTCAATTGTATCCTGTGTATCTCCCCTTTCCGGACTACTGAGGTCCAGATCTTCCCACAGGGAGGACAGCAGTAGGTAATCACTAGGTTTATAATCCCGGAATATCATGAAAATCAAACTTTTGTTACATATACCTGGCCTGCTTCATATCGAATCACCTTTATTGTTTCTCCCTTGTTAATGAAGCCGTATTCTGATTTAGCATCAAATATTTTTTCTCCGACTATTACTTTTCCCGAAGGACGCAGAACTGTTTGTGCTATCCCCTCACTACCAATGATTCCATCTTCTAATTGGTCAACTCCTAAATAACCCTCCTCTATTGTTTGTTCCTTATTCAGAGCGAGATTGGAAAAGGCCTGTGAGGTAAGTAGCTTTTTAGCCGTCCAAAGGGAAACACTTAATCCAAGGAAGGCCGACACAATTACCA
The DNA here is from genome assembly GCA_964538375.1 of uncultured Bacteroidaceae bacterium. Taxonomy (GTDB): domain Bacteria; phylum Bacteroidota; class Bacteroidia; order Bacteroidales; genus JAUUZQ01. Next base: position 98,155 of record CAZIFQ010000002.1, read on the forward strand.
ATCCAAATGATTTCATCAGTAGGTTTACACCCTCACCACTGAATTCCCTTTCTTCGAAAACAACATTGTCGAAAAGACTCAATGCAAGTCCGGTAACCACTGCAATTATACCTAAGACTCCGGCTATCCCGAAACCAGGTATGGCGAATAACTCTACCATAATAAGTATAAGTCCTGCGATAAAAATTAATAATTCCCAGTACTCGGCAAGTCCTTCAAGATAAAGAGGTGCAAAGTAGAGCAGTGCTGCCAGAATGGCTGCTCCAAGCGGGAACCCAATGCCGGGTGATTGAATTTCGAAGTATATACCTCCAACAATAACCATGATCAATATCCCGCTTATCAAAGGGTTAATAAGGATACCAATGATTTTATCCATTCCGGATGGATTGTATTGTTTAAGTTCATATTCCTCAATCTCTAATCTTTCAAATATTTCTTTCTTGCTATCTACAATCGCCTCACAGTAATTGTTTTCTAATGCTTCTGAAGCGGTGAAGGTGAGAACTCTTCCAGAGTCTATTACACCCACAACAATTATCCTTGGGTCAACCATGGACTCTGCGATTCGTGGATCGCGTTTCCAAATAATGCTTGTATCGCCATCAACTATTATGGTGTCTTTCCCTTTTGATTCTGCAGTGGCCCGCATGGTGGCCCTCATATAAGATTGGTATTTATCAGGAACCTGTTCTCCTGATTGGTTTACTACTGTAGCAGCTCCAATTTTGGCACTGGGTTTCATGTAAATGCTGTCACAGGCAATGGAAATCAGAGCCCCGGCAGATGCTGCATTATCGTTTATAAAGCAATACACCGGAATCTTACTGTTTAATAATCGTGTGCGAATGGAATCTGCGGAGGCAACTTCCCCTCCATAAGTGTTCATGGTTATCAGAATCAGATCCGCTTCCATCATTTCTGCTTCTTCTATCGCATTTTGCGTTGATCTCCATATAGGTGCCGCGATATTTTCCCGGATATCGAAAGTATAAATAAGGATCTTTTCATCTTCTCCTGTTTTAAGAGAGTCTGCATCAAAGGCCTCTTTTATACCGAATTGAGCATTTAATCCTGAGAAGACCAGTGCAGTTATAAGAAGTATTATTAATTTTTTCATAGTTCAATTGAGTAATGGAATAAAAATACAATAAAAAAGTGATTTGTCAGACTTACTCCTTGAGAGATGAACACAGACAAAGAAATTCTTTCCAAAGCATGGAAAAAACCACTAACTTTGGTGATAAATACACAAGTAAATGAGTTTAACTGCATTAATGGCCATTACTCCCATAGACGGCCGATACAAATCAGGTGTTCAGGTCCTGGAATCGTATTTCTCCGAATATGCTCTTATTAAATACAGGTTAAGGGTAGAAGTAGAATATTTTATTGCACTGTGCGAAGTAGGGATACCTCAATTAGAAAAATTCCCTTCAGAGAAGAATGAGAAACTCAGAGATGTATATAAGAAGCTGAATCCTGAAAAAGCTTTGAGAGTCAAGGAGATAGAGAAGGTTACCAATCATGATGTCAAAGCCATTGAATATTTTTTGAAAGAGCAGTTTTTAGAGTTGGGACTTCAGGAGTTTGCTGAATTCATACATTTCGGATTAACATCTCAGGATATAAATAACACTGCCATACCCTTGTCACTGAAGGATTCTTTTGATCATGTGTATTATAACATGCTTGACGAGTTAATCGATCAGCTGGAGGGACTGGCAGAAGAATGGAAAGATATTTCCATGCTGGCCCGAACACATGGACAACCGGCTTCTCCAACCAGGTTAGGGAAAGAAATGCTCGTATTCACATCACGTATAGACGAGCAGTTGGTGCAGTTAGAAGAGATCCCTGTACCTGCTAAATTTGGAGGAGCTACAGGGAATATGAATGCACATAAAGTTGCTTACCCTGAAATAGATTGGTTTGCATTCGGGGAGAACCTGGTCACTAACTCTTTTGGATTAAAACGTTCCTGGCCAACTACCCAGGTTGAGCATTATGATAACCTGGGAGCAATTTTCCATGCAATGTCCCGGATTAATACTATTCTATTAGATCTGTCTAAGGATATGTGGACATATATTTCCATGGATTATTTCAAACAGAAAATAATAAAGGGAGAGATTGGATCGTCTGCTATGCCTCATAAAGTTAATCCAATAGACTTTGAGAATGCTGAGGGAAATTTTGGTATTGCGAATGCTATGTTTGAGCACCTTGCATCAAAATTACCCATCTCCAGGTTACAGCGCGACCTGACTGATTCAACAGTACTCCGGAATATTGGTGTCCCTATAGCTCATACTATTATTGCCTTGAACTCATTGGGAAGAGGCCTGAAAAAACTCATCGTAAATGAAGAGCAAATCAGGAATGATCTTGGAAATAACTGGGCTGTTGTAGCCGAGGCGATTCAGACAATTTTAAGGAGGGAAGGATATCCGAAGCCATATGAGGTGTTGCTTGAACTTACCCGAACAAACAATAAAATCGATGAGAAGGCCATAAAACACTTCATTGATACGTTGGATATTAGTGAGGAAGTGAAAGAAGAATTGAAGAGCATAACTCCCTGGAACTATACTGGATTATAATCCTTGTAGTTAAGAAATCTAATTCCGGCATATGAGAAGATTTTTCCGACTCCTGAGATACCTTATTCCTTATAAATGGAATGTCATACAGAATGTGATCTATAATGTTCTGGGGGCATTTTTTGCACTTTTTTCTTTTGCCATGATTATTCCTTTTTTGAAAATTCTGTTCGACAATCAGCCCCTGGTTACTGAACCTATGGAGTTTGAATTTAAAACGCAATATTTTATTCACACCCTCAATTATTATCTGAGCCAGTTAATGATCTCACACGGGAAATCAATGGCCATGGTGCTTGTAAGTGTAGTTGTGGTGATATTTTCCTTATTGAAAAATGGATTTCTTTTTGTTGCCAATTATCTCCTGGCCCCAGTGCGAGCATATACGGTTCGGGATATTCGAAATGATATATACAGCAAAGTGCTTCGGCTGCCACTTTCTTACTATTCTGATTCCAGGAAGGGTGACGTTATGGCACGAGTCTCAAATGATGTGCAGGAGATAGAAAGCTCTATAATGAGTTCTCTTCAAATGTTGTTCAGGGATCCCATTACTATTGTTGTTTATATGATATTCCTCTTTTCAATAAATTTAAAACTTACCTTGCTTGTGCTGCTGATATTACCACTGTCGGGACTTATAATTGGAAGGATCGCGAGGAAATTGAGAAAGAGAACATTCAGGGGACAGCAGCGGCTAGGAGAAGTAATGGCCATTTTGGAGGAGACGTTAACCGGACTCCGTATCATTAAGGGGTTTAATGGAGAGGAGCCGATGGAAGATAAGTTCCAGACAGCCAACAATAAATTTGCACAATTGCTCAAACGGGTAATGCGCAAAAGGTATTTAGCCAGTCCCCTGAGCGAGTGGATGGGAACAATTGTTCTGATGACGATAATGTCGATTGGTGGTGCAATGGTGTTATCCGGAGAATATGGAATGAGCTCAGAAAGTCTGATATTCTTTCTTGTTGTATTTAGCCAGGTGATAACTCCGTCAAAGAATTTTTCCAATGCCTACTTCAATATCCAGAAGGGTATGGCATCGGTCGACAGAATTGATGAGTTGATGAATGCAGAAGAGAAAATTGTCGAACATCCAAATCCAAGAAGTATTGAGTCGTTTCAAGATCAGCTTGAATTTAGAAATGTAACATTCAGGTATGATAAGGAGGATGTACTGAAAAATATCAATATTACTATTAAGAAAGGCCAGGTTGTTGCGCTTGTTGGAAAATCAGGAGCAGGAAAGTCCACTATGGTAGACTTGTTGCCTCGGTTTATGGATCCAACTGAAGGTGAGATATTGATAGACGGTGTTCCAATTCATGAATGCAAGATCAAAGATTTGCGCAATCAAATGGGAATCGTGAATCAGCAATCTATTTTGTTTAACGACACATTCCTAAATAATATCGCATTCGGATCTGATGATTTTGATATTAAAAAGATTGAGGAAGCAGCTAAGGTGGCAAATGCCTATGGTTTTATCATGGAATCGCCAGGTGGATTTGATTCGGGAGTTGGTGAGGGAGGCAACAAATTGTCGGGTGGACAGATGCAGCGCATCAGTATTGCCAGGGCGGTGATGGCTAATCCACCTATCCTGATACTGGATGAGGCAACCTCTTCATTGGATACCGAATCGGAACGGCTGGTTCAGGATGCCATTGAACAACTCATGAAAAACAGGACTGCTATTGTTATCGCTCATAGATTGTCGACCATAAAGAATGCGGATGTGATTCTTGTTATAGACGAAGGAAGAATTGTGGAGAAAGGCACGCACGATGAGTTGCTTGAAAAGAATGACGGTGTGTACAGAAAACTCCATAGAATGCAAATGTTTTAGCCAATGAAGATCAGCGGTTTCTCAATGGGCAAAAATGCCCACAAGCTTTATTATCCAATGCGGTATGCTATTGAATCAATACTGCCCATTGTGGATGAGTTTGTGGTTGTATTGGGGGATAGTGATGGGGATGATGAAACGAGGAGAGAAATCGAGAAGATACAGAGTGACAAGGTGCGAATTATTGATACTGTATGGGATATTGAAAAGTATCCCAGGGGAATGGAGCACGCACATCAGACCGATATTGCCATGGAGCAGTGTTCTGGAGACTGGCTGTTCTATTTACAGTCTGATGAGGTCGTTCATGAAAAATTTCTCCCTGTAATTAAGGAGAGTTGTTTGAAGTATATCGAAGATAATGCGGTGGAGGGACTGCTATTTAAGTATAGGCATTTCTGGGGAGATTATGAGCATATCCAGGACACACATTGCTGGTATCGGAAAGAGATCCGTATAGTAAGAAACAGTCCTGATATTCATTCCTGGGAATCGGCCCAGTCGTTCAGGAGAATACCCGGTTTTGATGACTTGAATTATCGCCAGCAGGAGAATACCCATAAATTGAAAGTAGCAGAAATAGAAGCATACATATACCACTATGGATGGGTTCGTCCTCCTATTGTTATGCAGAATAAAATCAAGGCCTTCAGTATGAATCATAAAGGCAGGGAGTCGGTTGAGAAGCAAATTCGGGAAAAAATGTATGATAATATTTTTGATTTTGGTAACCTGGGCAAGCTTACTTTTTTTAAGGATTCTCATCCGGCAGTGCTGAAGCCCTGGATAGAGCAATTTGATTGGAAAGATCAATTGAGGTTTAGCGGTCCCGCAAGAAGCATGAATCCAGTAAAAAATAAACACGATAAAAGTAGATATCGTATCGTCTCATGGCTGGAAAAGAATCTCTTTTTCGGGCACCGGCTCGGAGAGTTTAAGAATTATATTATTGTGCGCAAGTAATTAGAATCCGGACTGTTTATTTTTCGTATTTACTTCATTAAAAGCATCTTAGTTGTTATAAGAAACCCACTCAGCAAGCTGAGTGGGTTCTTGAGTGGATGCGGAGGAAGAGGGATTCGAACCCCCGGTACCGTGAGGTACAACGGTTTTCAAGACCGCCGCATTCGACCACTCTGCCATTCCTCCGGGCGCAAAATTAGTAAAATTTTGTTATGCTAAAACCAATATTCGTAAAAAATATTTAAGTAATTGATAATTAGATATATACGAAATGAAGTTTTTTCTAATTTCAATATTTGGATAGAGTTTGGTATGGCATGCAGACCTTTGTTTAAAGGGCTTACAGATTTCATTTGAAAAGTTTACATGCCCAAAATAGGTGAGTTTATGAATAAAACCGGCGGGTTTATCAATAAATAGGGCATTTTTTGAGTCTTATATTTGTGTGGGCAAAGAAATAGTCTATATTTGTATTACGTATTTGGCACAAATTAGAAAATATTATTACTAACCCTAAAAATTCATTATTATGAACAAAGCTCAATTAATAGATGCTATCGCCGCAGAAGCTAATTTGACAAAAGCTGATGCTAAAAGAGCACTTGATGCATTCATTTCTACTACTACCGGCGCTCTAAAAAAAGGTGATCGTGTTGCTTTAGTAGGTTTTGGTTCTTTCTCAGTTTCTGAAAGAGGCGCAAGAATTGGACGCAATCCTCAAACTGGCGCTGAAATTAAAATCGCAGCCAAGAAAGTTGTTAAGTTCAAAGCTGGTAGCGAATTAGGAGAAGCTGTGAAGTAAAAATATTTGAACTGAAAAATTTTAGGGGAGTTTTACTCCCCTATTTTTTTGCCTTTTTTTTAACTTTTAATAATATTGCTCTCGAATTTAAATTTACAATTGCAGTGAAATGAATAGCACTGATAGAGCACTCTTAGAGTTTTTAGAGAAATTAGTGAATGAAAATCGTCTTGAATTACTGGAAAAGGTGATGCAGGACCGGACCCGGTATGTCACTGTGCTTCTTGAAGATATCTTCCAGCCACACAATGCCAGTGCTGTGCTTAGAACCTGTGATTGTTTTGGAATCCAGGATGTTCATATAATTGAAAACAGGAATGAATATGTTTTGAATCCTGAAATTGAACTGGGATCTGCGCAGTGGCTAAGTATCTTTAAGCACCGTGGGAATGAAAACAATACCATGACTGCCATTGAAAGCTTGAAGAAAAAGGGATATAGAATTGTGGCCACAACACCCCATACTGATGATGTGAACCTGAATGAATTTGACCTGGAAAAGGGTCCGGTTGCTTTGATGTTTGGGACTGAAATGAAGGGATTGTCAGGAGAGGCCATAGAATTAGCAGATGAATACTTGAAAATCCCTATGCATGGATTCTCAGAAAGTCTGAATATTTCGGTTTCGGCAGCTATTATCCTGCAAACTCTACGAATGAAATTGAATGATTCTGATATCGAATGGAAATTGAAAGAGGATGAGAAAGAGGATATTAGACTGAATTGGATGCGAAATTCAATAAGAAATTCTACAATAATCGAGAGAGATTTCAAAAAACGCTATCTATAATGATTTTTTTTCTTTGACTATTTACAATTAAATAGATTTGATTATCTTTGATTAATAGAGGGTATTGTGTGGTTAGCACAATATTTTAATTGATTAATATGACTGGCCTATGAATTGCATGATATTAGATGATGATGAACTTTCTAGAAGAATCATCGAAGAGTTTATAAGTAAAACAGACGGCCTGTTATTAACTCACAGCTGCTCAGACCCTGTTGCCGGAATTAATGAGCTGAAAGCTGACGATTCTGTCGACCTTATCTTTTTAGATATCGAGATGCCAACAATGAACGGCTTGGACTTTTTAGATAGTCTAAATAAGTTACCACAGGTAATTATCTTTTCATCAAAAGATAAATATGCTGTTGAATCCTACAGTTACGATGTTACGGATTATCTCCTGAAGCCGGTGAACTATAAAAGATTTTTACAGGCAGTTGATAAGGTACAGAAGAGGATGGACGAAGATCATAAGGGTGAACTTGGTCAGAATGAAATCTTTATTAAGAAAAACTCAACCCTGGTGCGTCTGAAATATGAAGAGATACTCTGGATTGAGGCGCTGGAGAATTATGTAATTTTCAATACTTTCAAGGATAAATACACCATCCATTTTACAATGAAAGCCATTGAACAAAAGTTACCAGCTAAGAAATTTACCAGGGTACACAGGTCTTACATTGTTAATACCGGGAGCATTGAAGTAATTGAAGATAACTCGGTAATTATAAAGACTGAGGAAAGTACAAAATCAATTCCTATTGGTAAATCCTATAAAGAGAAACTGATGAAAGATATCAACTTGATCATCAAATAAACAGGTCAGTTTTTTCATTTACAATTCATGACATTTTCAAATAAACAGTTATTTCTGAGTTATGTGGGGCAGACCTCGGGTTCCCCATCGTCCCTGGAAATTGAGAAAGCAGAGGGGGTCTACTTGTATACTCCTGGCGGAAAAAAATACCTGGATCTTGTTTCAGGTGTTTCAGTTTCAAATATGGGACATGGTCATAAGGATGTAATAAAGGCAATTAAAACCCAGTTGGACAAGCATATGCATCTTATGGTGTATGGCGAATTTGTCCAGTCCCCACAGGTTAATTATGCCAATTGGCTCGTTGAACACCTGCCTGATCGTCTTAACAATGTATATTTTGTGAATTCAGGTAGCGAAGCCATAGAAGGGGCAATGAAGCTGGCTAAACGTGCCACAGGCAGACCAGAGATTATATCATTTAAGAATGCCTATCATGGCAGCACACAAGGTGCGCTTAGCATATTAGGAAGCGATATTTTTAAATCGGGATTTTTGCCTTTGCTACCTGGTATTTCTCATATTGATTTTAATAATGAGGACGATCTTAAGCTGATATCCAATAAAACAGCTGCTGTAGTGGCTGAGCCCATACAGGCTGAAGCTGGCATCATTGAACCGAAGGATGGGTTCCTGAAAAAATTAAGGAAGAAGTGCGACGAAACCGGGACTATGCTGATATTGGATGAGATTCAGACGGGATTCGGAAGAACAGGTAAGCTATTTGCCTTTGAGCATTACGAAATAGAACCTGATATAGTCTGTTTTGCAAAGAGCTTTGGCGGTGGAATGCCTTTGGGCGCATTTATAAGCAATGAACAGGTGATGAAAACCCTGACATTTGATCCTCCCCTGGGTCATATTACAACCTTTGGTGGACACCCTGTTTGTTGTGCCGCCGGGCTTGCTGCTCAGGAATTCCTGGTGGAGCATAAGCTTGCTGACCATGCCAATAAAATGGGAATAATTTACCGGGAAATTATGAAGCATCGCGGTATCGAAAGTATAAGGGGAAAGGGACTCTTCCTGGCTGTTGTGCTGAATGAGAAAGTTAATTTTGAGAGATTTATGGAACTTGCGTTTGAGAATGGCCTGATTCTTGACCAGTTTCTGTTCTGTAAGAATGCTTTCAGAATATCTCCACCTTTGATTATTGAAGAGGAGGATGTAAAAATATCTTCAGGATTGCTCATGGATGCAATAGAAAAATCAATAATATAAGATCTTATCCTTCTATCCGTTTTGTAAAAAAACAATGATGAAAAGTACAGTTGCTATTTTCTTTTTGATGCTTACATTTTTGTCGGCTTCATATGCCCAACAAGAGAGTCATTACCTGGAGATAGTAAAAACTGAAAGCCAGTTAAGTGTACTTTTTAATCAATTGTATGATATGGATAATCAAATAGATAAGGATAAACTGTATGTGCTTATCGACTCCTTATTTATGTATGGCTTAGAACAAGCAGGTTCATTTGACTACAGTTGGAGCAAATTGGACATGATCGGAAAACTGAAGTCTGATGATGGCATAGTAAAGGTATATTCCTGGTTATATATGAAAACCAGGGATGAGTATAAGTATACCTGCTATATGCAGGTTCGAAATAGGAAAGGTAAAGCAGATATATTTAAACTGTCTCCAGGGAATGAAGTAAATATAGAGCATGAAGATTATCGTCAGAAACTTGATGATTGGCATGCTAAAATCTATTACCAGGTCATTACTTCGAAATATATGAGAAAGACATTCTATACCTTGCTTGGAGCAGACTTCAATACTGCTATTTCATCTATTAAGACGATTGAAGTAATGGCCATTCAGAGAGGAAAACCTGTATTCAGAGGGGACCAGTTTTTTCAGGGGGGAGAAGTCAAGAACAGACTGGTCTTTGAATATTCATCAGAAATAACGATGTCCCTGCGATATAACCCACAACTGGGCCAAATAGTCTTTGATCATTTAACTCCATTACATCCACTATACGTTGGTAGCTATCAGTTTTATGGTCCGGATGGCTCATATGACGGATTAAATTTTATTGAAGGTATCTGGGTTTACGAAGAGGATGTGGATGCCCGGAATATGAGTTTCTGATCTGTCAAAATCTCCAATTTTTCTTTCACTTTCTGACTTAATGTCAGTTACTCACAATTGGCATATTCTTTGACTGTATCCCACAAACAAAGTATAATTATAAAATCGAATATAATGCAGAAAGGTAAAATCAATGTTACAACGGAAAATATTTTCCCGATAATTAAGAAATTTCTCTATTCAGATCATGAAATTTTCCTGCGTGAACTTATTTCTAATGCTGTTGATGCGACTCAAAAATTAAAAACACTTGCTTCAGTTGGAGATTTTAAAGGGGAACTGGGAGATTTGACAGTTAGGGTGAAAGTAGATAAGAAGAAGAAAACTATAACTGTGTCTGATGCAGGAATAGGAATGAATGCTGACGAGATTGAGAAGTATATCAATCAAATCGCTTTTTCCAGCGCAGAAGAGTTTATGGAGAAGTATAAGAAAGATACCAATGCAATTATTGGACACTTTGGACTTGGCTTTTATTCATCCTTTATGGTCTCCGATAGTGTTGAGATAGCTACTAAGTCATGGAAAGAGGAAAAAAAGGCCATTAAATGGTCATGCGATGGTAGTCCTGAGTTTATCCTGGAAGAGGTAGAAAAGGAACAGCGTGGTACTGATATCATTCTTCATATTGATAAAGATTCATCAGAATTTTTGGAGGAAGCCAGGTTAAATGCACTGTTGAGTAAGTATTGCAGTTTCTTACCTGTTGAGATTGCTTTTGGTAAAGAGAAAGACTGGAAGGATGGCAAGGAGGTAGAGACAGATAAGGATAATATTATCAACGATACCAAGCCAATTTGGACCAAAGCTCCGTCAGAAGTGAAAGATGAGGAGTATGCTGATTTCTACAGGAAATTGTATCCTATGGCAGAGGAGCCCTTATTCAATATTCACCTTAATGTTGATTATCCCTTTAACCTGACAGGTATACTTTATTTTCCTAAAATTTCAAATAATGTTGAAGTTCAAAAAAACAAGATTCAGCTATACAGCAACCAGGTATTTATTACTGACTCAGTGGAGGAGATTGTACCTGAATTCCTGACATTGCTGCATGGAGTACTAGATTCTCCAGATATTCCCCTGAACGTGTCAAGGAGCTATCTTCAAAGTGATGCTAACGTTAAGAAGATTTCTTCTCACATTACAAAAAAAGTGGCAGACAGATTAGAAGAGATTTTCAAGAATGACAGGGAGCAATTTGAAAGTAAGTGGGATGATCTCAGGTTATTCATTGTTTATGGAATGATCTCTGAAGAGAAATTCTATGATCGTGCTGTAAAGTTTGCGCTGCTGAAAAATGCAGATGGAAAGTACTTTACTTTTGAAGAATATGAAACATTGATAAAGACCGAGCAGACGGATAAAGATAAAAATCTTGTTTATCTCTATGCTACGGATAAGGACAAGCAGTTTTCTTATATTGAGGCAGCTCAGGCAAAAGGATATGATGTACTTCTTTTCGACGGACAATTGGATACACATTTTGTTAATCATATTGAAACGAAGTTTGAGAATTCAAAATTTGCACGAGTTGACTCTGATATTGTTGAAAAACTTATCTCCAAAGAAGATTCCCGAGAGAATAAATTGTCTTCACAGCAAAAATCTGACCTCATCCCGGTATTTCAATCTCAGCTTAACAATAGCGAGAGTTTTATTGTAAGTTTTGAAGCTATGGGAGAAACCTCTCAGCCGGTAATCATTACCCAGAGCGAGTTCATGAGGAGGATGAAAGATATGTCTGAAATGGGAGGTGGAGCTGCATTCTATGGCAACTTGCCTGATTCGTATAATTTGATCGTTAATTCAGATCATTCACTTATTGCTAAAATTCTGGAGAAAACAGAAGCCAAGTTAGGAAAAGATGTTGTGAAAATACGTGAAGATAAGAGTGCTCTTAGCGATGAGCGGACAGCTCTGGAGAAAGCTAAAGAAGGCAAGAAAGAGGAAGAGATAGTCCAGGCTGATAAGGATAAGTTGGAAGAGCTTATTAACAAGATTACGGATCTGGATAATCAGAGAATTGAAAAGCTGAAAAAATACGGTGCCGGCAACAAGGTTGTGAAGCAATTGGTTGACCTGGCTCTTTTAGCTAATAATATGCTTCAGGGCGAAGAACTTGCCAAATTTGTGAAACGAAGTGTGGATCTCATCAAGTAGTACACTTACCTCATAAATATATCCTGCACCTCCTTTTTCAGGAAACTTATTGTTTGCTGGGAAGGAGGTGTTTTTAATTCCATTACTTTCTCTAAAACGATTTTCCCGAGCGTGCTTCCACTGGCTTCTTCTTTTAATTCTCCAGCACTTTCATTGATCAGTTTCATGATTTGATTTTTTGCATTTTGTACTTTCTCCCATGCCTCAGTGCTGACATAGGTTTGCTGTGCGAGATTGTGTTCATATTCTTGACGAATAGTAATCAATAATTCAGACTGAAGCTGGGCCGATGTCATTCCATTTCTGTTTAATCTTAACAATATCGATTCAGGTGCTATTCTTTCCAGGAATAGAATGATGCGCTCATAGGCCTGCAATCTAACAGGCAGAATGTCGTCTTTAAGTTGCATGTTGAATTCATGATTTCTACGTGCTTCTTCATTCCGGCTCCAGGTTTTTAAGAAGTAAAAAACAGTAATAAAAATGATCAATGAAGGGACTGTATATTTTAGAATTTCAAGCAAAACATCCATGTTAATTATTTTTTATTACTATGTATATACAATATTAACGAAATTATAATTAAAACTGTATTTTTGCGTTGTTAAACACGATTTACATATTCATTTAAAACAGACTGTTATGGAAAAATTATCAGCCAGAATTAAGGCACTCTCTCCTTCTGCAACGATTGCTATGAATCAGAAGGGCAGGGACTTGAAAGAGAAGGGCGTTGATGTGATAAATCTTAGCGTAGGCGAACCTGATTTCAATACTCCGGATCATATTAAGGAGGCTGCTAAAAAAGCTGTTGATGATAATTTTTCTTTCTATGCTCCAGTTCCTGGATACCCTGTATTGAGACAGGCAATTGTTGATAAATTGAAAAATGAAAACAATCTTGATTTTGCACCTACACAGGTTGTGGTAAGCACTGGAGCAAAACATGCGCTTGCAAACGTTATTGAATGCCTGGTTGAGAAGGGAGAAGAGGTAATTATTCCTGCACCTTACTGGGTAAGCTATGCTGAGCAGGTAAAAATTGCTGAAGGAGTAAATGTAATCATTGAAACAACAGTTGAGGATGAATTTAAGATGACGCCTGAGCAATTACGTGCTGCGATAACGCCCAAGACCAGGGCACTTCTATTGTGTTCTCCATCTAATCCCACCGGAAGTGTATATTCAAAGGAGGAGCTGAAAGCTATTGCAGATGTGCTTGCAGAGTATGATGATATTTTTGTTATTGCAGATGAAATTTATGAGCACATCAATTTTGTTGGTGGTCATGAAAGCATTGCACAATTTGAAAATATAAGGGATAGAGTAATCATCATAAATGGTGTTTCTAAAGCATATGCAATGACCGGTTATCGAATTGGTTACATGGCCGGACCAGAGTGGTTGGCTAAAGCATGTACCAAGCTACAGGGACAAGTTACATCAGGAGCGACATCTATAGCTATGATGGCCGCCCTGGCTGCAATGACTGGCGATCAATCCTGTTTAGGAGAGATGAGTAAGGCCTTCCTGAGACGGAGAGATCTTGTACTGGGTCACCTGAATCAGATCGATGGAGTTAAGTGTACTACTCCCGGGGGAGCGTTCTACGTATTTCCGGATATGAGTTCCTATTTTGGCAAATCTGCAGGCGACAGGAAAATTAACGATTCCATGGATATGTGTATTTATTTGCTAGAGGTTGGACATATTGCTACTGTTCCGGGATCTGCCTTCGGAGCTGAAGGTTGTGTAAGAATCTCTTATGCTAACTCTGATGAGAACCTGGAAAAAGCAATGGATAGATTAAAGAATGCACTTGCGTCTCTCTCTTAAATAAGAAAAGAAAAATAATGAGGCAGGTATCTTTCAGGTACCTGCCTTTTTTATACTGATCGATTGATGTATGTACTGTAATCTTTTAGTATCGGAGTATAATCCTGCTGAAAATGCACACTGTCAACCATAAAATCTGCACTGGAGCGGTTACAGGCCGTAGGTACATTATAGAGAACAGTGATTCTTAACAATGCCTTAACATCCACATCATGGGCCTGGGGCTGCATCGGGTCCCAGAAGAAAATCATAATATCAATTTTTCCTTCAGAGACCAATGCTCCGATTTGCTGGTCTCCTCCAAGAGGCCCTGACTTGAGTTTGGTAATTGACAAGGGCATGCTTGTTTTTGATTTTAATGCTGCTTCCACAACATTTCCGGTTGTGCCAGTGCAAACTAGCTCATGGTGGTGCAATTTTGACCAGTTGTATTCAACCCAGGTTTTCAGATCCTCTTTCCTGTTATCATGTGCCACAAGGGCTATTCTTTTAATTGTATTCATATTCTATATTGAAAGAACTGTTTGTGTATATTTAATAAAAATTTAAAGCAAAAATAGAGCATATTGAACAATTCTCTTTATGCTTCGTATTATTAATAGTATTTTTAATCATTAAATTAATGTTATGCTTGAAAGAAAAAGATCGAGATTCGGTGGAAAATATTTCTGGATTTCTATGCTGGTTGTTTTCCTGGGTTTAATGATAACGGTTGTGGTAGTCTTCCAAAACTACCAAAACGTATTCGTATCTAACGTTGAATTAAATAGTGACTATAAGATATTCTATGTTCCAACGGGAAGTACCTATGAGGAAGTGAAGGATAAGCTAGGGGTGGAGAATTTCCTGATAGATAAAAAGTCTTTTGACTGGGTTGCGGAAAAGAAAGAGTATTCAATCTCAGTAAAGCCGGGTAGATATAAAATCACCAACGGTATGAGTAACAACGAATTGATTAATATGCTTCGTGCAGGAAACCAGGATCCGGTTATGCTGGTGTTTAACAATGTAAGATCTTTTGCTGATTTGGCCGGAAAAGTTTCAAAATACATTGAGCCGGATTCTCTTGAGCTGCTGGCACATTTTACTGACAGCCAGTTACCGGAAAAGTATGGTTTCAAAACGGAATCATTTATAGGCATGTTTGTTCCTGAGACATATGAGTTCTTCTGGTCATCAAGTCCTACGGATTTTACAAACAGGATGTCTCGTGAATATGAAACTTTCTGGGAGAAAAGAGACAAAAAACTGAACCGTTTGGAGATGACCCGAGAAGAGATATCCACACTGGCATCAATTGTAGATGAGGAGACAATACATGATGATGAAAATGAAATAGTAGCAGGCCTGTACATGAACCGTTTGGAAAAGGGTATGCCTCTGCAGGCAGATCCTACCTTGAAATTTGCCATGGGAGATTTTACAATAAAACGGATATTGAATGAAGACAAGCAGATTGACTCTCCTTATAACACTTATAAGTTTAAAGGATTGCCGCCAGGTCCAATTACTATTCCTTCAGTCTCTGCACTTGATGCTGTATTGAATTATGAAAAACACAATTACATATTTATGTGTGCCAAATCTGATTTTAGCGGCTATCACTCATTTGCACGAAATCTGAAACAACATAATAAGAATGCAGCTGACTATCAAAAGGCATTGAACCAGAAGGGAATTTATAGGTGAGGCAATGAGTCAATGACTCTTACTTCGCGTTCCAGGTTGATGTTGAATTTATCTGATACTGATGCTGCTATCTTTTCAGAGAATTGGTATATCTCCTCTCCGGAGGCAGCGCCATAATTTACGAGGACGAGAGCCTGTTTAGGCCAGCATCCAACATCGCCTTCCCTGTGTCCTTTCCATCCGCATTGATCGATAAGCCATGCTGCCGGTATTTTCACACGATTGCCTTCAGCAGGATAATGGGGTATTGAATCATTTTCCATTTTAAGATCTTCAAATAGTGATTTCTTGATTACAGGATTTTTAAAGAAGCTACCTCCGTTGCCATACTTCTCAGGATCGGGTAATTTTTGCTGCCGAATCTCAATAATTGTATCCCTGAGTGCGGCGAGGTTTTGTTTGGGCTTTTCTTCGAAATATTCCTTAACCTTTCCATAATCGAGGAGCAGATCAGCAGATTTCTTCAATTTAAATACAGTTGAAGTAACAATGAATCGTTTGGATTCACCATGCTTGAATATACTATCCCGATATCCAAATTCACAAGCAGAATTAGATAACATCGTTAGCTCACCGTTTTGGGTATCAAAAACTTCAACATATTCGACAATATCCTTGACTTCCCTTCCGTAAGCACCTATATTCTGTACAGGAGCTGAACCTACTGTTCCAGGTATTAGTGACAAATTCTCAGGGCCATACCAGAGATTTTCCACACATACCGAAACAAAATTATCCCAATTTTCCCCGGCACCGACACGTACAAGAATCTCTGTCTGTGATTCATCAATCTTCTGTATCCCTTTTATCAATGGGTGTATGACAAGGCCCTTAAAGTTACTTTTGAAAAGTAAGTTGCTTCCCTCGCCAATAACAAGAAATTCCAGGTCACGCTGCTGGCAATAGTCCATCAATTCCCTTAATTCATTGATGTCTGATGGTTCAGAGAAATAACTGGCAGTACTTTCAACGCGAAAGGTATTGTATGAAAGAAGTGAGTGATCAGTGTGGACTTGTCTCATTTGATGGATTTGCCAACAAAGATAATGAAGATCAAACAATATTTTTAACTTCGTCAATGTTTGATTTATACAGGTGAAAAAAATTACAATATCCGTTATTAACGATCTGGTGACTGATCAACGTGTTCAGAGAATGATCAGTACCCTCCAGAAGGAGGAGGTTGAGATAATTCTGCTTGGAAGGAAATTACCAAACAGTCTTCCTATGCCTGAGACCAGTTATGCTTACAAACGAATGAGTATGTTATTTAAGAAGGGACCTTTGTTTTATGCTTTCTTCAATTTTCGCTTATTTTTTCTTTTACTCTTTGGAAAACGACAAGATCTCTTTATCAGCAATGACCTGGATACACTGCTGGCAAATTACCTGGTCAGCAAAATAAGAAAGATTCCCCTTTTGTACGATAGCCATGAGTATTTTACTGAAGTGCCTGAGCTTACAGATCGGCCGGGCACAAAAAAGATATGGGAACGGATTGAGAGATGGATTTTACCAAATATCAAACACGCCATAACAGTTAGTGACTCCATTGCCTTAGCATACCGGGAAAAATATGGAACTCAGTTTTTAGTAATAAGAAATGTTTCCAGGGACAGGACACGGGAAGATGATCCCACATTTCACGATTTATATAATTCACGCTATAAGATTATATACCAGGGTGCATTGAATATTGGACGTGGATTAGAAATGTTGATTAGTGCTATGCAATGGATTCCGGATACGATCTTGCTGATTGCCGGAGATGGAGACATCCGGTTTGAGCTTCAGCAATTGGTTAAACAATTGAAAATTACAGATAAGGTAGTTTTCCCAGGGAAAATAGCGCCTGCAATGCTACATAAAATAACTTCTCAATGTGATCTCGGGTTTTCTCTTGAGGAGGACCTGGGTCTGAATTACAGGATGGCTCTTCCCAATAAAATATTTGATTATATACAGGCACGCATTCCGGTGATGTGTTCAGATTTGCCTGAAATGGGGGCTTTGATTAATTATTACAAGATTGGGGAGATAGTCAGGTCACGTGACCCCTCAGATCTTGCTTCACAGATTCATGCAGTTTTAAAAAATGATGCTATTCGAAAAAGCTGGGGATTGAACCTGGATGTAGCTGCAGAAGAATTGTGCTGGGAGAAAGAGGAACTTAAGTTTTCCGGTTTATTAGAGAATATATGGAAAGAGAGAAAGTAGATTATCTTTAAAGGCTTGATTAGAAAAGAAATGAAACGAATTATATCATTTACGCTAATATTGATAGCATCCGGGCTTGCCATTCTATCTGCACAGGTTGATTTTGTAAAAGTGAGTAGCAGTGAGAAAATGGATGAAGTATGGGAAAAAGCTGCGGATGAGAATTTGAATGTTTTTGTTGATGTATATGCTACCTGGTGTGGTCCCTGTAAATGGTTGGATGCAAATGTATTTTCCCTGGAAGAAGCTGGCAACTATTTAAGCAAAAGCTTTATAAGTGTAAAGATTGATGGTGATTCTGATTTTGGTTCAGGATTTGCCAGGAAAAATGGTCTACAGGTATATCCCTCGCTATTTGTATTCAACTCTGAGAAAAAGTTGATGAATATACTGGTTGGTGCTCAGCCATGGGAACAGTTAGAGCCAGCTCTGCAAAATACTATTGATTTCTTTCCAGTGTTAGAGTTGTACCAGAGCAAATATGATTCTGAATTACTTTCCAGGAATGATTATCCCGCGTATGTTGCGGCACTGAGGAAATTGAAAAAAGATGACCTGGCTAAATCTGTTGTAGGTTACTACAGGGATGCCTATATAGAAGAGAATAAACTTACGGGCAAGGATATAAATGTAATCGCATTTTATGTTGAGCCGGGAACAGGTGAGTGGGAAATGCTTACGAAAGACATTAAGAAACTTAGGAATTCGCTGGGAAACAATTTATCTGAGTTTATTGAGCAGGCGCTGGAAAAATCAATAATGGCTTCTGTTGAGGAGTATAATTATGAAATTGCTGAAAAGTTCAATAAAATTTTACCGTTTCTGGCAAAAGGGACGGAACTGGATATTGAAGAAATGGAAACAAGGTCACACATCTATTATTATCATTACAGTTCTGATTTTGATTCTTTGATCGGATATATTGACAGTGTTTATGCAGGGCCTAAAAAGGGAGATCATGGATGGCTGTTTAAGGCAGCTGCGGATGCCGTATTTCTGGATGCACGAAATCGGCAGATGACAATGAAAGGTATTGAATGGTTTACAAGCTGTATAGGGGAGAAGGAAACTTATGATTACTACTTCCACCTTGGGCTGAGCCAGTATTTTTCCGAAATGGTTGATGAGTCACTGGTATCATTCAAAAAGGCGAAAGAATTTGCCAGTGATGATGAAGAGAGAGAAAATATAATTGGTGTAATTAAGGAAGTGGAATCGATGCAATGACCTTTACACTTTTGCTAATCCCATAAGCTCATCTGACTCATAAACAAGGTTTGGTTTATCCAGATTCAGGATTTCAATCATTGCAGATGCAACTTTCCGTGTGCTTATCCCTTTATATTTTTCCAGTTTCCCAACCATCGCCCAGCTTACTAGTGAATTGACCACTTTCCCGGCATCTTCGCTTATTCTGAATTCATCCCTTTTGCTTAGAAGTAAGGAAGGACGCACGAAACTTAGCTTTTTAAAGTCAAATTGAATGACCTGGTTCTCCATCTCGGTTTTTACATCAAGATAAAATCCACGTCCGGGTTTTCCGGCTCCAATGGAACTGATTGCAATAAAATTGGGGACTCCGTTTGAAGAGGCAATTTCGGCAAGTTGAACTGGTATTTCCAGATCTACTTTCTTAAAGTTTTCTTTGCTTCCGGCTTTTTTGCTTGTTGTTCCAATGCAGCAGAACAAATCATGACCATTAATCTGTTCATGAAATTTTGCCAGGTCGGTTAAGGTGTCAAGAATTACTTCAAGCTTCGGATGTTCAATTTCTAAAACGCGTCTCGAGAATACTAATATTTTCTCATAGCGAGCATCGTTCAATAATAAGTGAACCAGCTCTTTCCCAACCGCGCCGGTTGGTCCGAATACAAGGGCGATTTTACCAATTTGTTGCATGATAAATAATATTTTTACAAATCAAGAAGTAATGATTCTGCACTACCCGAGCCAAATAACATCGTTGAAGGATCTTCAATATACTCCTTGACAGTTTTAAGAAACCCAACAGAGTCTCTGCCATCTATAACACGATGGTCATAACTGAGAGCAAGATACATCATAGGTCTTATTTCCACCTTACCATTTACGGCGACAGGACGTTCGATAATATTATGCATTCCCAGAATTGCGGATTGTGGAGGGTTGAGAATAGGCGTGCTTAACATTGAACCAAAAACGCCTCCGTTGGTGATAGTAAATGTCCCTCCACTCATATCATCCATAGAAATTCTGTTTTTCCTGGCTTTTCCTGCCAATTCCAGAATCTCTTTTTCAATCTCTGCCATGCTCATCGCTTCTGTATTCCTTAATATTGGAACCATAAGTCCCTTGCCTGTTGTAACAGCTATCCCGATATCGCAATATGCCGGACTAACCAGAGTATCACCATCAAGGTATGAGTTTACAGTAGGATATTGCTTGAGTGCCTCAGTAACTGCTTTGGTAAAGAATGACATGAAGCCAAGCTTAAGTCCATGCTTTTCCACGAATTTTTCCTGGTATTTCTTGCGGAGCGCCATGATTGCACTCATGTCAACTTCATTGAATGTGGTAAGCATGGCAGTTTCATTCTTCACAGCCACCAGTCGTTCACTGATCTTTTTCCTAAGCTGACTCAACTTTGTCCGGTCCTCTTCACGGCTTATCTTTTCATTCACGAAATTCGTTACAGAACCTTTCTTCAATACTGCGTCAACATCTGATGCATTAATTTTCCGAAGCCCATCAATAATATCATTGACATCCAATCCTTCTTGTTCCATCATTTTTCTGGCAACGGGAGTCACTTTTATACCTGCTGTTTCCTCTTTGGCAGGCTCTGCTTGACTTTTTTCCTCTGCGACACTCTTTTCAGTTGGTTTTGAAGTAGTTTTCGATGCATCGGGTTTTACAGATGTATCAATCTTACACACGACAGATCCTACTTGAACGGTATCACCAACTTCGGCCAACAATTCAACTTTGCCGCCATCCTCTGCAATGAGTGGCAACGTTGCTTTCTCTGATTCAATTTCGCCAATTTCCTGGTCTTTTGTTACGATGTCTCCATTCTCAACAAACCAGTTTGCAATTTCGACTTCGCTTATTGATTCACCGGGACTGGGTATTTTCAATTCAAGCATCATGGGGATTTATTTTAAATGTATTTTGTCCTTATCAAAGTAATAGTGTTGTTTCAGGATTTCTTTACGTGAACCACCGATCATACATTGCAAACCACAATATTTATTCTGTAATTCACAAGTGCACTCCCTGAAAACTTTATCAATTATTTCATTCTGACTCAATTCGTGCAGCTTACTTAGACCCGTTGCAGGGCTACCAGAAGCTTGACGCATTACCGGGATGATATCATATGATTTCATCTGGTTTTGTATATAGTACCATGCTCCCATATTCTCTGGTTCTTCTTGTACCCACAGGTTTAACATACTGTTGGAATACTTTCGGATAATTTCTTTCACCATCTCAGAAGGGAAAGGATGCAACTGCTCAATTCTTATAAGCGCAATATCTTTGGCCTCCAATTCTTCTTTTCTTTTCAGGAGATCGTAGTATATTTTACCGCTACAAAATACTATTCTTCTCACTTCCTTGCGCTCTGTATCCAGGTCGTCAATTAGGGGGAGAAATCCTCCTGACTCAAATTCCAGAAGACTGGAAACACACTTTGGATGTCTGAGCAGACTCTTTGGAGTAAACATAACTAAAGGCACCCTGGAATCCTTTTTCATATGCCTTCTGAGCAAGTGAAACAAGTTTGCTGGTGTCGTTGCATTTACTATATGCATGTTATTACGTGCAGCAACTGACAGAAATCTCTCAACACGGGCACTGGAGTGTTCAGGTCCCTGTCCTTCAAATCCATGCGGAAGATAGAGAACAAGTCCATTCATTAATCCCCATTTTTCTTCCGCGCTGCTAATATATTGATCGACAATCACCTGGGCTACATTGAAGAAATCACCAAATTGAGCTTCCCAGATGGTTAGTCCATTTGGATGAGCCATGGCATATCCGTATTCAAATCCCAGAACCCCGTATTCATTGAGGGGGGAGTTGTATATATTGAAAGGAGCCTGATCATCAGTCAAGTGATGTAAGGGAATATAGTTTTCGTTTGTATCTTCAATGACCAATCCGGCATGACGGTGCGAAAAGGTGCCACGCATACTATCCTGTCCACTGATTCTTACCGAATGACCTTCGAGCAAAAGTGATCCATAAGCAAGGAGCTCTCCCAGGGCCCAGTCAAGCCGGTTTTCTTCAATCATCTTCTGACGTTCTTCAAATAGCTTATGCGTTTTCTTTATGAAGGATTTATCAGTTGGCAGGGAATTGATTTTATTTCCAATTTCAATCAACTTCTCTTTTGAAACTCCCGTTGGTACCTCATCTGTAAAATCTTCATCCTTAGCATATTTATATCCTTTCCACTCTTCTTTCAGGAATTGCGGGATAAGTACCTTCGTTAGTTTTCTGGATGATTCCAGTGAATCTTCCATCTCCTCATCGTATACTGATTCTGCAAGGCGTAACTCATCTTCTGTACAAATATTTTCATCCAGGAGCTTTTTACTGTAGATATCTCTGGGATTAGGGTGCTTGGAAATCTCTTTATATAGCATAGGTTGTGTAAACCTGGGTTCATCACCTTCGTTGTGACCGTATTTCCTGTAGGCAAGGATATCAATAAATACATCGGTATGAAATGCCTGCCTGAAATCGACAGCTAATTTCATCACATGAACAAGTGCTTCAGCATCATCACCATTCACATGAAAAATAGGAGCTTTAATTACTTTGCCAACATCAGTACAATATGTACTTGACCGTGCATCGAGATAATTGGTAGTGAAACCAATTTGGTTATTGATAACCAAATGTATGGTGCCTCCTGTTTTATACCCGTTCAACTGCGACATCTGAACCACCTCATATACTACTCCCTGCCCGGCAATAGCCGCATCACCATGAATAACAACAGGGATAAGCTTTTTAAAATCTCCATCATATTGGTGTTCAATGATTGACCTGGATATCCCTTCAATTACCGGTGTTGAGGACTCTAGGTGAGAGGGATTTGGAGTAAGGTGAAGCTTAACTTGTTTCCCTGAATCTGTTGTTATGGTGTTTCCATATCCCAGGTGGTATTTAACATCACCAAGAGCGATACGGTCTTCATATATTTCCCCTTCAAATTCTTTAAAAATATGTTTGGCGGGTTTATGTATTACATTCGCAAGGACATTTAACCGGCCTCTGTGAGCCATGGCAATTGTGACCTCACTTACTCCTGATTCAGCGCCATAATCAATTAATTTGTTAAGCGCCGGAATAAGAATCTCAGCTCCTTCAATTGAAAAGCGTTTTTGTCCTACAAATTTTTTATGAATGAATTTCTCAAAACCAACAGCTCTTTTCAGATGGTGATAGATCAATTTCTTTTCATCATTTGTGAATATGGTTTTGTTCCGACTGCTTTCAATTCTGTTCTTGAGCCATTTAGTTTTTTCCGGGCTCCTGATAAACATATACTCTGATCCAATATCAGCACAATACGTTTCTTCAAGGTATTTCACTATTTCTGATAACTTCGCTTTCCCGATTCCAATCTCTTTCCCGGCATGAAATTCCTGGTCCTTATCCTCTTCAGCTAAATCATAGTTTTCCAGGTCAAGGGTTGGAAAATATTTCCTTCTTGATCTTACAGGGTTTGTAGTTGTGAAAAGATGTCCCCTCTTTCTATAGGCATTAATGAGATTTACTACCTTAAATTCTTTATCAAATGCCTCAGAAAATTCTCCATCAAATTGTGTGCGGGAAAATTCGAATCCTTCAAAAAAGCGTTGCCAGCTTGGTTCTAGAGAAGCCGGATCTTTAAGGTATTGCTGATAAAGCTGCTCAATGGCAGAAAGATCCATATTACCAACATAAGAGAATTTGTCCATAGCTGTCAGGGTTATCAATTTTATACCAAACCAAAGTTATTGGTTTTTTGAAGAGTACAATATTTTTTTAGTGTTATGATTGCTCTTTATATTATAGGTTTTTAAACATTTATCTATAGGGTTTTGTTTAATAAAAAATTTTTAATATCGCTTTTTTTAAATGTATCTTGTACATCTTTAAAAAATAAAACTACAGAAAGAAATCTTAAATATCTACTCTAATAATCATCATAAAATCATAACCTTAAGTATGAAAATTGGAATTTTAAAAGAACCCGCAGGTGAGAATCGCGTTGCCATGTTACCAGATGGAGCCAAAGCACTTGCAGGATTAAAAGTTTCTGTACTGGTTGAAAAGGATGCCGGTAGTGGTGCATCAGTGCCTGATAAGCTGTATGAGGAGGTTGATGCCTCTATTATGTCCAGGGCTGAAGTCATTAAACAAGCTGATATTTTATTAATGATCAATGATCCTGGTGAATCAGAGATTAAAAAATTCAGGAAGGGACAAGTGGTTGTTGCTGCTATGAACCCCCTCGGTAAGCATGATTCAGTTAAGACATTCAGGGATGCAGAAGTTTCCATGTTTAGCTTAGATGTAATACCCAGGACAACCAGGGCTCAAGCTATGGATATTCTCTCTTCGCAAGCCACGGTATCGGGATACAAAGCAGTGCTAGATGCCGCCGGTCGTTTACCGGGATTCTTACCTATGTTTATGTCGGCTGCGGGTACTATCAAACCATCTAAGGTTTTGATTCTTGGAGCTGGGGTGGCTGGTTTGCAGGCTGTTGCAACTGCCCGTAAATTGGGAGCAATAGTTGAAGTGTTTGATGTAAGGTCTGCTGTTAAGGAAGAAGTACAAAGTTTAGGTGGGAAGTTTATAGAAGTTGAAGGAGCTACAGACGATGCGGCAGCCGGAGGATATGCAGTTGAACAAACAGAAGAATTCAAAGAGCGTCAGCGTCAGATGATACATGAGCATTGTGCTAAAGCAGACATAATAATCTGTACGGCTCAGATACCAGGAAGAAAAGCACCTCTTTTAGTTACCAAAGCATCAGTTGAAGCAATGAATCCGGGATCTGTAATTATTGATTTGGCAGCTTCAACCGGAGGCAATTGCGAACTCACAAAAAATGCTGAAGTAATTATTGAGCATGGTGTTACAATAGTTGGAGAGTCAAATTATCCATCAGGTATGCCAAGGGATGCCAGTCAGATGTTCGGAAAAAATATGATCAACTTCCTGAAACTAATTATTGGTGAGGAAGGAGAATTGAATCTCAATTGGGAGGATGATTTGGTGTCAGGAACACTGGTAACTCACGAGAAAGAGATTCGTCATGAGAGAGTTAAAGAATTTATGAATCTGTAAATCAGAATATTATGGATGCAATATTAGAATTTTTCTATTCAAATAAAGAAGCGATATTTATTATAGCGCTTACAATTTTCCTCGGTTTAGAGGTGATTTCTAACGTACCGTCTGTGTTGCATACACCGCTTATGTCTGGTGCAAATGCAATTAGCGGTGTAATTATTATTGGAGGTATTATTCTTGTGGGACATGCAGATCTTGAGAACCTGAAAGAGGGCTCCAATCTTCTTAATCTCATTTTGGGAATTTTTGCCTTATTCTTCGGCACGCTGAATGTTGTAGGAGGATTTGTTGTGACAGACAGAATGTTAGAAATGTTTTCAAAGAAAAAAAGGTAACTCTGAACCATTATGGAAACAACGATAAATAATATAGAATTACTGAACGGAGATATAATTCTGGAATTTAGCTATCTCCTTGCGGCTATCTTTTTCGTGGTAGGTTTGAAATTGTTAAGTCATCCTCATACTGCAAGAAAGGGAAACCTTTGGGCAGCGGGAGGAATGTTGCTTGCCATGATAACCACTATCTTCTTATATCGGGGCGGTGCTGATAACTCAACAATTAAGCCCGTAAACCTGCTTATAATTTTTATAGCCATTGCTATTGGTTCTGTTGTTGGGGCTCTTATTGCCCGGAGAATCAAGATGACTGCTATGCCTCAGTTGGTATCGCTGTTTAATGCCAGTGGGGGTGCCGCGTCGGCCCTGGTTGCTCTTATTGAGTTTTCAAATCCGGATAATAGTTCAGCACTTGTAACCTTACTTGGACTTGCCATCGGTAGTATTGCTTTCAGCGGAAGTATGATTGCTTTTGGTAAGCTGGATGGAAAAATTAAAGATATTTTTACCAAATGGCTGACATACATCAACTTGCTATTTTTGGCAGCAGTTATATTCCTTGTAGTCTTTATTATGTTCACCGGTTTACCGGTCGAGACTAAACAGATACTTGTTTATGCCTTGCTAGCTATGTCACTGATTTATGGTGTCTCTTTTGTGATGCCTATTGGTGGTGCTGATATGCCTGTTGTAATTTCACTGCTAAACAGCTTAACGGGTATTGCAGCAGCAATGGCTGGTTTTATTTATCAAAATCAGGCGATGATTCTTGGTGGCATCTTTGTTGGTGCTGCAGGTATGATTCTGACCCTGTTGATGTGTAAAGCAATGAACAGGTCGCTTATAAATGTAATTATTGGAGCATTTGGTGGTGGTGGAGCAGGTATTGACAGGGAAGCAGGAGTCGTAAAAGAAATTTCACTTTCTGATGCAGCTGTATTGCTCAGCTATTCAAGCAAGGTTGTTATTGTACCAGGATATGGTTTAGCAGTTGCCCAGGCACAGCATGCGTGCAACGAGATGGTGAAGCTTTTGGAAGACAAGGGTGTGGAGGTGAAATTTGCTATTCACCCGGTAGCAGGCC
Source organism: uncultured Bacteroidaceae bacterium (assembly GCA_964538375.1). Taxonomy (GTDB): domain Bacteria; phylum Bacteroidota; class Bacteroidia; order Bacteroidales; genus JAUUZQ01. The sequence goes on from CAZIFQ010000002.1 coordinate 124,745, forward strand.
GTATGCCAGGACATATGAATGTTTTACTCGCTGAAGCAGATGTGCCTTATGAGCAGTTGATAGAGATGGATGATATTAATCCGGATATGCCAAACACTGATGTAGTGGTTGTCATTGGAGCAAATGATGTGGTCAATCCGGCTGCACTCGATGATCCTTCGAGCCCAATTTATGGCATGCCAATCATTAAAACACATGAAGCGAAAAATGTGATCGTTATGAAACGTGGAATGGGTAAAGGATATGCCGCTATTGAGAATTTTCTATTCTTTGAGGATAAGACGAGGATGTTGTTTGGAAACGCAAAGGATTCTCTTCAGAAACTTGTTGGGGAGATTAAGAATTTGTAATCATTATAAATAGGATTTAATAGGGAGGTGAATCTTTGGATTTACCTCCCTTTTTCTTTTTTTTTTCAACATTAATATACTTTTCCCCTTATGTTGATCAAATAAAATGCCATACTTACCTGTCAATTTCAAATATTCGTCAATTCAAAGCATATTAGATGCAGTTATTAACAGCTGATTTTAGTAATAGAGAAGGAAGTAACTGTTAAATGGTTATTTTTGAAACTAAATAGTCTATTCCTCGTAAACAGGGGAAAAGAGAAGATCGAAATCTCATTTTGCAACTTTATTTAAAGGTGCAACTGTGATTTTATTGGTCTTAAAATATTGATTGTAAAGGATGCGTCAATTAACCACTTATAAAAGAATGTTCTTAGGAACAGGTATTTCGTTTATGACGGCGAGGTGGTTAATGGTATTTTTACTTTTCTTTTTCAGCGTTTCAGCTTCCTATGGACAGACTACACACTTAATAAGTGATGCTGGTCCAATTACAAGCTGTTCAGCAACTCTATATGATACAGGTGGGGCTGGGAGTAACTACTCAGATGGTGAAGATGAAACAATAACCTTCACTTCAGCAACTGGTATAGCTATCGCTGCTGAAATTATAGCTGTTAACATACGAGGTGGTGACCACTTATATATATATGATGGGACCACTACTGACCCAGCAAATCTAATTGCGGATCTATCTGGTGGTGCAGGTTTAGCAACTTATACCTCCTCAGGTACGAGTATGACTTTTAATTTTACTTCAAATGCAACGACTAATCGAGCTGGATTTGAAATATCTATAAGTTGTACACCTATAGTTCTAAAATACACAATTGATGATGTTGGTCCAATTACAAGCTGTTCAGCAACTCTATATGATACAGGTGGGGCTGGGAGT
>CAZIFQ010000002.1:126089-128398 GCA_964538375.1 uncultured Bacteroidaceae bacterium
ATTTTACTTCAAATGCAACGACTAATCGAGCTGGATTTGAAATATCTATAAGTTGCTTTGGAGTTGATCCTTGTCTTGGATTACCTGTGCTGACTTTCAATCCAATAGCAAATGTTTGTGAAGATAATGTCGTATTCAATTTAACAGAGGCATCTCCATCCGGGGGAGCATATAGTGGTATTGGGATAACGGTCTCGCCTGAGTTTGATCCCTCAGTTGCTGGTCCGGGAATTCATACTATTACATACACCTATACAGATATTAATGGGTGTGCAGGAAGCATTGATCAGACCATTGAGGTAGAGTCTCTACCTGCTTTTGGGTATAAATATTCCACCTCCATTACACTTGATGCTGCTACAGGAACTGAAGATTTAACTGACTTTCCTGTTTTAGTCCAGGTTAGTTCTGGTGTTACAGCAGATAATCTTAGATTAGTTAGTAACGGAGGTCACGTAGAGAACGCCAGTGGTTTTGATATTGTATTTACTGATGAGAATTATAGTAAACTGGACCATCAAATTGAATCTTATGATGCAACAACAGGTGTGTATAATGCCTGGGTAAGGATTCCTTTATTATCCAATTCATCCACTACCACAATTTTCATGTCATATGGTAATTCAAGTATATCTTCAGACCCATCCACTTCAGATGTATGGATAAGCAGTTATAAGGGAGTCTGGCATTTAAGTAATATTGTGACGGATGCGACAATTACCGGGAATGATGGTGCTGAATCGAACACCACCGATATTTCAGGAATTATTGGAGGTGGGAAAGGATTTAATGGTACCAATTCTTTTGTTCGATTTAATCCTCTGACAGGGATGACAGAAAATGATGAGAATCAGACTCTTTCAGTCTGGGCCCAATATGCCTCACCTCCTAGTGGAGTACAAAATTTATTTTCAATTCAGGCTGCGAATGGATCCGCTATTCAGGTGGGATTTAGAAATGATAAAACAGTTTGTTGGAAGTGGGGAGGAGATATCCTGGCAGATGCTGGTACGCCACCTTCACATGTAATCTGGCATCATTATGTTTATACTTTTGATGGCACTACTCATCATTTTTTTATTGATGGTGTTGAAGAGGACAATTCCATAATCGATCCACAAGTATTAGTTCCTATCGAGGGGAATCTAGGCAGGTATAATGGTGGTGAATATTTTAATGGGTGGCTGGATGAAGCTAGGTATTCTCTTTCAACTAAATCGGCAGGATGGATTGCAACAGAGTATTTCAACCAATTTAATCCACCTGGTTTTATTGCATTTGGCAGTGAACGAATGACTACAGATACTATTTCAATAGGTGTCTGTATTACATCGTATACTCTCGAGGATGGCTATCCCGCAGGTGGCGTTTACAGTGGTGCATGGGTAAGCGGTACAACATTTAATCCGTCTCTTGCTGGCGTTGGGACGCATTCTTTGACCTATACATATAGTGCTGGTGCTTGTACTGCTGGAAGTGATACCAAAGTTTTTATTGTCACCCCGGCTCCTGCAGCTCCTGTTACATCTGATGTTGCATGTTGTGTTAATAATATACTTGATCTTACTGCTACAGGAACAAATTTAAATTGGTATTTAGATGCTGGATTGACAACTATTGTTGGATTTGGAAGTCCATTTGCTACAGGACTTACTGCAACTGGAGTCACCACTTATTATGTAACACAAACAGTCAATGGATGTGAGAGTTCTGCCACTCCAGTAACTTTATCGATTTTAAATACTGCGGTAGGAGGAACGCTCACTTCAACCACTCCAGTTTGTGTTGGAGATAATACTTTTGCTGAGTTGACAGGCTATTCTGGTATTGTTTCTGAATATGAGTATTCAACAGTGGGTAGCTCTGGACCCTGGAATACTATTAGTCATGCCTTTGACACTCTTACCTATGGCCCTGTTAATTCAGATATATGGTTGAGGGCAATAGTCAAAGCCGGAACTTGTCCTCAGGATTCTTCGAGTGTTGCCGCAGTTGTGAATAGCATCCCAAGTGTGGCTCCAACTTCTACCAGTTCTGACCGAAATAATATCTGTCCGAATGATGGAAATATAGTTCTTTCGTATTCGGGAGGTACTCTGGGGACTGGAGCTACAGCAGAGTGGTACTCGGATGCCGCATTCACAACAAATGTAGGTAATGGGAATAATCTTACTGTGTCTGCACCAGGATCATCAACTACTTATTATGTGCGTTTTGAAGGTGACTGTAATACTACTTCTGCTCAAAGTATACTTGTAGTTATCAGCGATACCGAATTACCAGTTCTTGCAGGCTGTCCATCAGATATC
>CAZIFQ010000002.1:128498-262601 GCA_964538375.1 uncultured Bacteroidaceae bacterium
ATGCTGCAGGCAATGTTAGTGCCGCGTGTAGCTTTGATGTAGTTATCAGCGATACAGAATTACCCACAATTACAACCTGTGCAACAAACAAAACCCAAAGCGCAGATGGAAGCAGTCAGTCAACTGTTCCAAATCTTATTGGAGAGATCACAGCAACTGATAATTGTGATCCAGCACCTACAATTACCCAGTCACCTGTAGCCGGAACAACCATTGGATTAGGAATAACTACTGTGACAATCTCGGTTACAGATGATGAAAATAATACAAGTTCATGTACTGTTCAAGTAAACGTTGTTGATGATACCTCTCCAACAATAACAACTTGCGCAGGTAACAGGACACAAAGTCTGGATGCTTCATGTGAGAGTACTGTGCCAAATCTGACAGGAGAGGTTGAAGCAACAGACAATGGTACCTTTACAGTAACTCAGTCGCCTACTGCAGGAACCATCATTGGAATTGGAGTAACACCTGTGACGCTAACAGTGACTGATGATGCGGATAATAGTGTTACGTGTACAGCAAATATTACAGTCACCGATGATACATTACCAGTCATATCTGGATGCCCAACAGATATTACAGAAAGTGCAACTGATGAATATTGTGGAAATAATGTAACGTGGACCGCGCCCACTGCAACAGATAATTGTAGTGTTACATTAACATCATCACATAATCCGGGAGATTTCTTCGATGTAGGAACGACAACAGTAACATATACTGCAACGGATCCTGGAGGGAATACAGATATATGTACGTTTGATGTTATTGTGAACCAGGTGACGGCACCTGTGATTTCAGGAGATACAGATGTATGTACGCCGGTAACATTAAATTATTCAACAACTGTACTTGCGGGTAAGACATATTTGTGGAGTGTGACGGACGGTGATATTCCAGGCATAGCGACCAATGATAATGTAACAATTGATTGGGCCGGAACAACAAATGGAACAGTAACACTTGATGTTAAATCAGTTTCAGGATGTACTATCTCAAATACAATAAACGTAAATAAAAATGCTACTCCTTCGACGGGAGAAATTCAGTCGAGTAGCAAACTAAACAGAAGATTATAATTAATAAATAACACTTAAATAACAATTAAAACCAAAAAGTTATGAAGACCAAGAAGTATTCAAATTCATTAAAAGCTGCTTTTGTAGCAGTAGTAACTCTTTTCATGTTTGTATCTGCAAATGCGCAGTGGGAACTACCAGACCCTAGTGTTCCTATTCCTCAGGCAATGGAGGAGGTAAGAACCGGATCCGCAATTATCTACAATGTTACAGCAGATCACACTGCTGGTGATTCATACCGTTGGGCAGTTGTTGGCGGTACGATTACAGGTTCTAATAATGGAGCGTTTGTATCCACTGTTGGCGACAGTTCAATAATTGAATTTTCTGCCAATACAAGTGAGATTACAGTTACCTGGAATAAGGATTTATCATTAACCCCCATTGGGTCATTTGATGGAGACGTTCTCGTGCAGAAGAAAACTTTTGCAGGTGGTTGTCCGAGTCAGCTTCAAACCATGGTAGCACGTCAATGGAACGATGCAACTGCTGAAATTGATGCTGGTGAAGCTAACTATGAAATGTGTTCGGGTGATGCTGTTGCAGGCAGTATTTTAATTAATGTAACCGGTGCTCCTGATGATGGAGCTGGAAACGGATTTGAGGTTGTTTATGATGTAACTGCTAATAATCTTACAGACCTGTTAGGTAATTCACTGGACGCAACAAATGTTTCATTACCAGGTAATGGCGCAACTATGACTATTAGCTTACCTGATGGATTGATTAGCTCAAACACTACAGGAGATGAAACTTTTGAAATTGAATTGATATCAATGCATGATGATTTTAGCGGAGCAGGAGTAGTCCAAAATAAGATAACATATACAATTACGGTACATCCAACTGTTGAAACTGGACCGATTGTAAGTGATTTTTCACTGACACGTAATTTGTAAAATTGCAGTCTACAGTTGAAGCTTAAAAAGTATAGTTACATGACTAGTTCATGTATTAGTTAAAAATTAAAAAATTATTGTGCTTGAAGGAAAGCCTTCAAGCCAGATGAAATGAATAGATAAGAGAAGTTAATAAACACAGTTCCAATATGGATCAGATTTTCATATGGAACACGAGTAAAAATGTTACAAGTGAAAAGCTATCAGAGCGTTAATGTTCAGTAGGTGGATTTAGTAATCTTGTATTGGAGCTGTGAATTTGAATACTTTTTGGTTTAAGTATTGAATTAAATATAGATAGTTAAGGAACAGATGAACCTTAGAAAGCACATATTAATCCTGTTTGTCATGCTGTCAGCATGGAGCACAGTAGTCTTTGGTCAAGACTACGTGGTCTGTCCTGGTGATACAGCTATGGATTATTCTGTGCAAGGAACTCTGGGTTCAACTTTTGAATGGACAGTTGAAGGAGGTGTAATTTCCAGGAATTATGGTGATTCTGTTATTGTAGAATGGGGAATGGAGCCGGGTGAATATGAAATCACGGTGCAGGAAATCTCACAATACGGGTGCTATAGTATTCCGATGTCTTTGAGTGTCTTGATTTCCGCTCCGGAAATTAACCTGGGTGAGGATACTTTTGTTTGTTATGGAGAGTCTAAGACACTTAGCCCAATTGGAGATTATTATTCGTATGAATGGCAGGACGGAAGCACGCTGCCAATTTATACAGCTTCTGAGGAGGGATATATAACATGTAAGGTCTCAGATGAATATGGCTGTTTCTGGGAAGATGAATTATTCCTTGAGGTCAAGCCCCTGCCATATGTTGATTTAGGCAATGATACCTCATTGTGTGGGGAGCAGTATTTGGATCTTAGTGGTGGATATGATGCAATCAGTTTTGATTGGTCAACGGGAGAAAATTCTCCAAACATTATCGTTTACCAGGGATATAAGATGATATCAGTTGTTGTAGAAGATGATTTTGGATGTATAAATTATGATACAATAGTTATTGACGATTGTGATCCGGGTCTTTTCTTCAAAGATATACCAACTGCGATTACTCCGAACGGTGATGGAATCAATGATGTTTGGAGAATTGAAAAGCTGGAAGCTTATTCAGGAGCTGTTGTTGATATATATGACAGATGGGGTAAGCTGGTGTTTAGATCTGAGCCCGGATATCCGGATCCGTGGGATGGAAGAAATGCAAGGGGTAAATTTGTACCAATGGATTCTTATCATTTTGTAATTCTTTTTAACTTTGGAGATGATGATAGAATTATTGGAACGATTACTGTTATAAGATAATAAGGAAATAAATTGAGTAGAGGAATGCTATTTAGAAGAGGGGTTTTTATTGTGTTGCTTGTAATGATATTTTCATTACAGGCATTTTCGCAACAGGTTCCTTTATATAGTCAGTATATGCTGAATGGTTTCCTTCTAAATCCTGCCATAGCAGGGTCTGAAGGATATACTGCAGTGAATCTGACTGCTCGTGAGCAATGGATCGGATTCCAGGATGCTCCGGGTACTTATGCGCTAAGTTTTCAAACCCGGGTATTAAAGAAAAGTTATATTTCCAAGAGCTCCTCAGTTAAGAAACGTCAAAGGTATAGTTCCAGGAGTGGTAAAGTTGGCCTGGGGGGCTATGTTTTTAATGATCGTAATGGGGCTGTAGAAAGGACGGGGTTTAAAGTATCCTATGCTTATCATATGTTCTTTCATAATTCTCAGCTTTCCATGGGAATGGCTTTATCCGCATATCAGTTCAGGTTGAATGATGATAAAATTATTCTTGAAAATCCTGATGATGATATTTGGAACAATGCGCATGGTACAACATTTATTCCTGATGCAGATGCAGGAATTTATTATGATGCAAGAAGCTGGTATGTTGGTTTTTCCGTTGATCAATTATTTGAATCAGTTATAAAACTGGGTAATACTGGTTATGACCAATATAAAATGGAGCGTAACTATTATTTGCTGGCCGGATATGATTTTGAGATTAATGAAAAGATTATCTTAACTCCATCAACTTTATTGAAATTTGCAGAAAACGGATCTTTTCAGGCCGATATAAGTGGAAAAGTATATTATAATCAAACATACTGGGGTGGCCTGACTTACCGCACAGGTAATGCATTAATTATAATGGCCGGACTAAGTATCGACAGACTAATTTTTGGTTACGCATTTGATATTTCTATGTCGAGCATAATGAAGCACAGCTTTGGAACGCATGAGTTTGTTTTTGCCGCTAAATTTGGTGATAGCGCCAGGCGCTACAGGTGGCTCAACAGGTACTAAAAGCGTAATTATAATCTCCCGGATTTTTTCTCAATTAGATTCTAAATTCCTTTTTTATGTTTTCCTGGCAAGAATCGCTTGTTTTTACCGATAAAATCTGACCATTCACCGATTACCAGTTCCTGGACTATTCCTTAAATAGTACATTTGAATAAAATATAATTTTGGTTTATTATGGAGAAGTATACAGAGACTCCCAAGCGCAATAAAAGGACTCATCTCATATTAGGTGTGGTCCTGGTTTTATTTGGTATAGCAGTAATCACTAATCTGTTTGATATTGGAAACTGGCATATTAGAAATATTATTTTCAGTTGGCAAATGCTTCTTGTAGCGCTGGGAGTTATTTTTATATCAAGCAGTGACAGTAAACCAACAGGATACATTCTTCTCGCCATTGGTGGATTCTTCTTAATACCAGAAATATTTCATAGTGTTTCTGACGATTGGAGACGTCTGTTTTGGCCCGTAATGCTTATAGTTTTGGGTTTAGCGATAATATTTAACAGGGGAGGGTACCGCTCAGGTTCGAGGCGTGGATCCGGATTTTCTCACCGAAACAGCACCGGCACTGAAAATGATTACCTTGATGATGTAGCAATATTCGGAGGCGGAGATAAGAATATACATTCTCAAAATTTTAAAGGGGGTAGAATTACCCACATTTTTGGTGGATCCAAATATGATTTCAGGAAGGCCGTTCTGGCTGAAGGCACTAACGAGTTAGAATTAACTATGCTTTTTGGAGGCACGAAATTAATTGTTCCGGAAGGATGGGATATAAAGTTGAAAATGACCTCAATTTTTGGTGGTTTCTCTGATAAGCGGACGAGGAGTATTGTTGTTGTTGATCCTGACAAAACACTGGTAATAAAAGGGGTTAATCTTTTCGGTGGAGGTGATATCGTAAATTTCTGATCAAATGGCTCATCCCATTACCAGTCATCGCAAAACACTTTTCATATACCTTTTAATATGGTTGTTGGTTATAGTTGCCTATGCATTCATATTTATGTTTGGGAGAGACTTCTCTTTACTTATTTCATTTTCGGATTCTTTTATTTCTAATATATTATTTGCACTCTTGGGGATAATGATATGGTATCCAACCCGCTATATCCCATTTCAAAAAAACGCTCCTGTTTATTCTATTTTAGCTCATGTTACAGTGGGACTTTTAGTAATTCTTGTATGGATTGTCGTTGCAACTGCTCTACTAGAAACAATTTTTAGTGCTAATGAAGATTATACCAGTTTTCTATCAAATTCAATACTATGGAGAGCTATTTCAGGTATTTTTATGTACCTGGTATTGATATTGGTTTATTATCTCGTAATGAATGCAAGAAGTTTGCGTGAGAGAGTTCAGGCAGAAGAGAGACTTCGAACCCTGGTAAAGGAGTCTGAACTGAATATGCTGAAATCCCAGATAAATCCACACTTTCTCTTTAACTCTTTAAATTCTGTCTCTTCCCTGATTATGAGCAACCCTGCTGAAGCACAAGAAATGATCCATAGGTTGTCAGATTTTATCCGTTATTCTCTGAAGCATAGGGAAAGTGAATATGTGACGCTTAAAGAGGAGATTGGAAGAATGGAAGATTATCTTTCCATTGAAAAAGTTCGTTTTGGCGACAAGCTCATCTATACGCTGGAAACAGACGAGGAATGTAGTGAAGTTGAGGTTCCAACGATGATTCTGCAGCCACTCATTGAGAATGCAATAAAACATGGAGTGTATGAGAGTCTTGATCCGGTTGAAATATTTGTTACATGTTCTGTACAAAATGGATATCTTACCTTGCAAATTATAAATGACTTCGATCCTGATCAACCTTCACGCAAAGGCACTGGTGTTGGTTTGCAAAATGTGTCTGAACGAATTCGGCTCGTTTACGATAGGGAAGGGAGTATTAATTGGAGAATAAAGGATAAAAAATTTATTGTCTCAATGAATATTCCGAAGTTGAATAAGTAATGATTATGAAAAAAGTATCAGCTCTAATAATCGAAGATGAAAAGCCGGCAAGGGAGCTGGTTAGGAGATATATATCTGATAATCCGATGATAGAATTGCTAGGCGAATACGATAACGGATTTGATGGATTAAAAGCCATCCAGGAGCTTAAGCCACAACTTATATTTCTTGATGTTCAGATGCCAAAGCTAACCGGTTTTGAAATGATTGAATTATTGGATGATAAGCCGGAGATTATATTCACCACAGCTTATGACCAATACGCGATAAAAGCATTTGAGCAAAATGCAGTTGACTATCTTCTAAAACCATTTTCCAAGGTTCGCTTCGATGAGTCACTGACAAAGCTTATGTCGAGGTTGGAAAATGCTGGTTCGGGAGAGAATCAACTGGAGAAGATTAAAAAGCACCTGGAGAGCAACGATGAAGTTATCCATCGGGTAGTAATAAAGAAGTCAGGTAAGATCCATGTTATCTCAACAACAGATATTAATTACTTAGAGGCGCAGGATGACTACGTGATGATATACACTGCAGAGGAGAGGTTTCTTAAGCAGCAAACTATGAAATATTTTGAAAAACACCTGGATGAGGAGTTGTTTCTCCGAGTACATAGGTCATACATAGTTAACGTGCAGTGTATAGAACGAATTGAACCATACGAAAAGACCAATTACATTCTAATTCTGAAAGATGGAAATAAAATTCCTGTGAGCAGAAGCGGGATGCAGGTGATGAGGGAGAAATTGAATTTCTGAGTAGAGAAACTCAGACCTGCTTGTATCTGAAACAATCAACCATATGATCATTAATAACTCCTATGCTTTGTAAATGAGCATACATAATTGTAGTTCCGAGAAAGCGAAATCCTCTTTTCTTTAAATCCTTTGTAATTTTATCCGACAACACAGTATTGGTGGGCATTTCTGACAAAAATTTGAATTTATTAACAATGACTTTCCCTTCTGTGAATCCCCAGATATACTTATCGAAAGAGCCAAACTCATCAACTATTTCGAGAAAATGTTTAGCATTGCTGATGGAGCTTTCTATTTTTTTTCTGTTCCTGATGATTCCCGCATCATTCATCATCATCTCAATTCGTTTTTCATCATACTGAGATACTTTTTCTACATCAAAGTCATCATATAGCCGTCTGTAATTCTCCCGACGCTTGAGAATAGTAAGCCAACTTAAACCGGCCTGGGCTGACTCAAGAACCAGAAATTCGAAATGAGTTTTATCATCATGAACAGGCACTCCCCACTCTTTGTCGTGGTACTCGATATATAAATCGTTACCAAGACACCATTTACATCGGTTTTTATTCATTCCTCAGGTTTATATATGGGTAAATCTGCTTCGCAATATATAAAAATCACACCAATACATCATTGCTTGGTTCATTGGTGTTTTTTGCTGATGGTGCCAGGTAATCAATATCATATTTTTTTGAAGAGAATACTGCAATTTTTAGAAAGTTGATTATTTAGATTGTTATAAATCTGCTATCTTGAGTATTCATTTTGGAGTAGATAAATATAATTTATTTAGATTTAATATATATTGTTATTATTATAACAGAAATTAATATCATTTTCCGTTTTAGGATTATCTTTGTCCTCTTAAAAATATATTTAAACGCGACAGTAATTGTTATATAAATAACAATAAATGAATAAATAGTTTAAATGCAGATAAAAGAAATTGCCAATATACTTAGCGCCAGAATCTTGACATCAGATGCGGATGTTAACGTTGAAATTTACAAAGCGTTTTCTTCTGACCTGATGAGTGATGTTCTGACAAGTGATTACGATCAGACAATATTAATAACTGGCTTGTCTACACTTCAGGCAATTAGAACAGCAGAAATGTTGGATATTGGTCATATCATTATTGCTCGGAATAAAGAGGTGAATAGAGAGATGATAGCACTTGCCGAAGAGAGCAGCATTGTACTTCTGCAGTCTGAATATTCTATGTTTCATATTTCTGGTTTATTGTATCAAGCTGGTATCAATCCTGTTTATTAATGAAAATGCAATTTCATATTAACGGTGGTGATTTTGTGAATGCGGGGAAAGCTTCCAGCCAGGTAAAAGGAGTTCTAAAAAAACTGAATGTTGAGCAAAAGTTAATTAAGAGAGTTGTAGTTGCATTGTATGAAACGGAGGTAAATGTTGCAGCTCATGCACATGAAGGGGATATAGAAGTTGAAATTAGTGAAAACGAGATAACTATTGTTGTTTCAGACAAAGGTCCCGGTATTGTAGATATTGAAAAAGCGATGCAGGTTGGATTTAGTACTGCAACAAAAGAGGTGAGGGAAATGGGATTTGGAGCAGGGATGGGCTTAGCAAACATAAAGAAGAACAGTGATTCATTTCATATTGAGAGTGTGCCCGGTAAAGGGACCATAGTAAAACTAGCAAATACGCTTACAAATTGATCGAAAAAGAAAGAGGCATAGTGTTCCATCACGAACTGAAGGTACTTCCTGGAATAGACTGTGCTGCTTGTGGATCGCCTAGTTGTAGGTCATTGGCTGAAGATATTGTACAAGGACGAGCAGAATTATCATGGTGAGTGTTTCTCCAGGAATTATACATCAGCAATAATAAGATTTCACTTGAGGAGGTAAATAAGATAAATGATGGGATTTGGGGTGAAAATAGAAATTACAGAAGTCAAATAATTTAAGTATGATATTAGAAGAGATTGTAAAAAATTTAGGATTGAAGGTTTTTTGTGGAAACAAGTTACTGGATAGAGAAGTACATGGAGCTTATGTTTCTGATCTGCTCAGTGATGTAATGGGTAATGTAAGCGAGGGAGAAGTTTGGATTACTTTACAGTCGCACTTAAATGTCGTAGCTATTGCTTCTTTAAAGGAGATGTCAGCAGTAATCCTGGTGAAAAATATTGTCCCTGATGAAAGTGTAATATTGAAAGCAGAGGAGAAGGGAATTCCAATTCTTGGAAGTAGAGCGTCAACTTTTTCTATTGCTGGAGAGCTGTTTCAATTATTAAATAAATAATGAACACCTATTGTGCAGATTTGCATATTCACACTGTCTTGTCTCCTTGCGGAGACCTGGAGATGAGTCCGGTACGGATTGTAGATCAAGCGGCACAAAAGGGACTTGATATTATTGCTATAGCAGACCATAATCATACAGGTCATTGCCGAATCACTCGTGAGTTTGGCGCAAAGAAAGGGATTTGGGTGGTCTATGGTGTAGAAGTTACCTCAAGGGAGGAGGTGCATTGTTTGGCGTTCTTTGATACTGACGAACAAGTGGAATTGTTCCAGGAATACATTGATCATTTTCTACCGAAAATTGCAAATGATACATCTGTATTTGGGCAACAGTTGATTGTTGATGAAAATGAAAATATCCTGGAAGAATTGAAGCATTCTCTCTATCCCGGAATATCACAAGGGATAGAGGAGATATCCGAAAAGGTTAAGCATCTCGGGGGGTATTTTGTTCCAGCTCATATTGACAGGAAAGTGAATGGATTGTATTCACAATTAGGTTTTTTTCCTCTTAAATTGGAAGTTGATGCAATAGAGATATTCAGAAACACAAAAAAGGATGACATAATCCGGGAGCATAAGGAGCTTGAAAAATATCAGATGCTAGTGAGTTCGGATGCTCATTTCATAGAAGATATTGGGAGAAGTTACAGTAAGTTAAAAATGAGGGAGAAGAGTTTTGTTGAACTGGGTAAAGCCCTTCATGGATTAAATGGCAGAATGATAATATAGAATGAAAGAGATTGCATTACATATTCTTGACATTGCCGAAAATAGTGTTTCTGCAGGAGCGGCCAATATCACATTAAGCATAAGAGTAGATCATGCAACTCAAATAATTAGTGTATGGATTGAAGATGATGGCATAGGGATGAGTGAAGAGGTAAAGCACAATTCTGAAAATCCATTTTATACTTCAAAAACAAGCAGAAAGGTAGGGCTGGGAATTCCATTACTGAAGCAGCATGCGGAGATGACAGGTGGGAAACTGACTATTGACTCGGAAGCAGGTGCTGGAACAACGGTTCGGGCAGATTTTGTGGCTAATCACCCTGATATTCAACCTTTGGGAGATATCGAAGGATGTTGGGTGTTGCTAGCCAGTTCATATCCTGGTATTGACATTAAACTGAAATTTGAGACAAATACTGGTGAATATGAAATTAGTTCAAATGAGGTAATGGAATACCTGGAGCTGGATTCTCTCCAAAGTATTGAAGTAATGGATAGTTTAAAAAGAATGATTAGAAATAACATAGACGACCTTAGTTTGGGTATGAAATAATTGATTGATAATACTTAATCTTTAATTTTAGATATTAGAAACAAGAAGTTAAACAATAGAGATACGATGGGAAAGATAAAAACACTTGCGGACCTCAAAAAGATTCGCGACAAGCAGGTTTCAGACATAAATCTTCGCAATAAGGGAGATGATGCTGAAAAGCTTGTACAAATCAGGGTGGCCATGGCGACCTGTGGAATTGCTTCCGGCGCAAAAGAAACAATGGAATTTCTGATATATGACTTGGAGAAGAGAGGTGTTGAGGCCGTAGTTACTCAAACAGGTTGTATGAGCTATTGCTATGCGGAACCAACTATTGAAGTGACATTGCCAGGAAAGGAACCGCTTGTATTTGGTGGCGTTGACACTGATAAAGCTGATGAGATCATCGAGAAATATATTATGGGTGGTGAACTGGTTGATGGAATCATCCCTGTAAATTATGAAACAATAGATTCAAAAAATAAGGAGGATTAAATATGTCGAACTATAGCATGCATATGCTTGTTTGCGGTGGCACAGGATGTAAATCATCTGACAGCGACATTCTTGTTGAGAAGCTTAAAAAGGAGTTGCTTAAACAAGGATTGGAAGAGACTGTCCAGGTTGTTATGACTGGTTGCTTTGGCTTTTGTGAAAAGGGCCCCATCGTAAAGATTATGCCTGATAATACATTTTACACACAGGTAAAGCCGGAAGACGCGGAAGACATCGTTGAGGAACATGTAGTTAAGGGCCGTCGTGTAACCAGGTTGCTTTACAAAGATCCTGAGAAGAATACAGCAGTTGAAGATACCAAGCATATGGGATTTTACAAAAAACAACTCAGGATTGCATTGCGTAACTGCGGGTTTTTAGATCCTGAAAAAATTGAAGAATATATCGCCAGGGATGGCTACATGGCTATAGGTAAGGTGCTTACTGAATTAAGTCCGGAAGAAACCATCTCATTGATGAAAGACTCAGGCCTCAGGGGAAGGGGAGGAGCAGGATTCCCTTCTGGATTAAAATGGGAATTTGCCAGAAACAATGAATCTGATAAGAAATATGTAGTCTGTAATGCAGATGAAGGTGATCCTGGGGCATTTATGGACAGATCTATCCTGGAGGGAGATCCACATTCAGTCCTTGAAGCTATGGCCATCACTGGATATTGTATTGGTGCTGATGAAGGATTCATATACATACGTGCAGAGTATCCGCTTGCTATTGAACGATTAAAAATTGCGATCAACCAGGCAAGAGAATATGGACTGCTGGGAGAAAATATACTCGGTTCCGGGTTTAATTTTGATATCGGGCTTAAATATGGTGCCGGTGCTTTTGTTTGTGGAGAGGAGACAGCACTTATACATTCTATGGAAGGTGAAAGGGGAGAACCAACCTTGAAACCGCCCTTCCCTGCGGAAAGCGGATATCATGGAAAACCTACCAATGTAAATAATGTAGAAACGCTTGCGAATGTTCCTTCAATTATTCTAAAAGGTGCAGAATGGTTCTCAAGTATAGGTACAGAAAAATCAAAAGGAACTAAAGTATTTGCACTGGCAGGAAAGATAAATAATGTTGGCTTAATTGAAGTTCCTATGGGAACCACTCTCCGAGAAGTAATCTTTGAGATTGGCGGAGGTATCAAGGATGGTAAGAAATTTAAGGCAGCTCAAACAGGAGGCCCGTCGGGAGGTTGTTTAACAGAAAAACACCTGGATACACCCATTGATTATGAAAATCTTGTGGCTAATGGCTCAATGATGGGGTCAGGTGGTATGATTGTCTTGGATGAAGATGATTGTATGGTTTCAATTGCCAAATTTTATCTTGGTTTTACTGTTGAAGAATCATGTGGGAAGTGTGTTCCCTGTAGAATTGGAAACAAACGACTCCATGAACTATTGGACAGAATTTGCAGTGGTAAAGGTGAATTAGCTGATCTGGACAGACTGAAGAACCTTGGAGAGGTTATAAAAGACACTTCTCTCTGCGGATTAGGGCAAAGCTCACCTAATCCGGTCTTGTCTACACTCGATAATTTCTATGATGAGTATTATTCACATGTGGTTGATAAAAAATGTCCAGCTGGTGTTTGTAAAGACCTGATGGAGTATTTTATCCTGGAAGAAAATTGTGTAGGATGTACCGCCTGCGCCAGGGCTTGTCCTGTTGGCGCTATTACCGGAGAAAGAAAGGAATTACATACGGTGAATCCTGATATTTGTATTAAATGTGGTGCCTGTATGGAGAAATGTAAATTCGATGCAGTTATCTTAAAATAAATGGCAAAGATGGATTTTATAAAATTAACGATAGACGGAAAAATAATTGAAGTAGCTAAGGGGACAACTATTTATAAAGCTGCCAAAAAGCTCGGAATTGAAATTCCTATTCTTTGCTACATGGACCTGGAGAACCTGAACATTGAAAATAAACCAGGAGGATGTAGGATTTGTTCAGTGGAAGTTGAGGGGAGAAAAAATCTTGCTCCATCATGCTCTACAGACGTTGCAGAAGGTATGCTTGTAAAAACAAACAGCGTTCGTGTTTTAAATGCACGCCGAACTATAATGGAACTTATTCTTAGCGACCATCCGAAGGATTGCCTAACCTGTGCTAAATCAGGAAACTGTGAATTGCAGGATATGGCTGTAAAACTTGGTATCAGGGAAATCCCGGGACAGGAATATGCTGAGATGTCAACTTACAGACTGGATACTTCACCTTCTATTATCCGTGATATGGACAAGTGTATCATGTGCAGAAGGTGTGAAACTATGTGTAATGATTTTCAGACCGTTGGGGCTCTGCACGCTGTAAACCGTGGGTTTGAAGCAGTTGTTGCTCCTGCATTTGAGATGAACCTGGAGCATTCGTCATGTACCTATTGTGGACAGTGTGTTGCAGTTTGTCCTACAGGCGCACTTACAGAAGTAGATCATACCGGAAAAGTAATATCCGCGTTGAGTGATCCTAAGAAGACAGTTATTGTACAGACGGCTCCTGCAGTACGCGCTGCACTAGGAGAGGAGTTTGGATTGAAGCCAGGAACAAGAGTGACAGGAGAAATGGTT
Organism: uncultured Bacteroidaceae bacterium; assembly: GCA_964538375.1. GTDB lineage: Bacteria > Bacteroidota > Bacteroidia > Bacteroidales > JAUUZQ01. The sequence goes on from CAZIFQ010000002.1 coordinate 142,176, forward strand.
ACTGCATTAAAAAACCTGGGTTTTGATTATGTATTCGATACAGATTTTGCAGCTGACCTTACCATAATGGAAGAGGGAACTGAATTATTGGATAGACTAACAAAACACTTGAATGGGGATAAGAATGTCAAGCTTCCTATTCTTACAAGTTGCTGTCCGGCCTGGGTCAACTTCTTTGAATATCATTTTCCGGATATGAAAGATATTCCTTCAACAGCTCGCTCACCGCAGCAGATGTTTGGTTCAATTGCAAAATCATATTTTGCTGAAAAAATTGGAATTAAACGCGAGGATATGATTGTGGTTTCAATCATGCCTTGTTTGGCAAAGAAATATGAATGTCAGCGTGATGAGTTTAAGGTGGATGGAAATCCAGATGTGGATTATTCTATTACCACACGCGAACTGGCGCACCTGATCAAACAAGCAAACATGGATCTTGTAGGCATGGAGAAAAGTGATTTTGATCAACCTCTTGGAGAGTCAACCGGCGCCGGAGTAATTTTTGGGGCCACAGGTGGAGTAATAGAAGCTGCTACTCGTACAGCTTATGAGCTGTATACAGGGAAATCACTTGAGTCAGTAGATTTCAAACAGCTTAGAGGAATGGATGGCATAAGGTCAGGTTCAGTAGATTTCGATGGACTTGAGATTAAGATTGGAATTGCACATGGACTAGGGAATGCCAGGAAACTTCTTGAGGAGGTGAAAGCCGGGGAATCCCAATATCATGCTATCGAAATCATGGCATGTCCAGGTGGTTGTATCGGTGGTGGAGGTCAACCCCTGCATCATGGAGATTCTTCAATTTTAAGCGCAAGAACAAAGGCTATTTACGAAGAGGATGAAGGAAAGGTCCTGAGGAAGTCTCATGAAAATCCATATATCATTAAGTTATATGAGGAGTTCCTTGATAAACCAATGAGTGATAAGGCGCATCAACTGCTGCATACCCACTATTTTGATAAAAAGAAGAATACTTTTGAAGTATAATAATTGTTACAATCTAAAGAGCTAAATAATGTCAAGCGTTAAAATAGAACTCAGAAAAGATCAAATAGAAAAGATTCACGGTTTTTGTGATGAATTTAATAACGAAGCGGGTGAATTAATCAATGTGTTGCATAAATCACAGGGAGAATTCGGTTACCTGCCGGCAGAGATTCAGGAGGTAATTGCAGAAAAGATGAATATACCTGTTGCCAAGGTATATGGAGTGGTAACATTTTATTCATTCTTTACCATGAAGCCCAGGGGCAGGCATCCAATTTCCATTTGTACAGGTACTGCTTGCTATGTAAGAGGAGCTGAGAATGTATTAGCTGAATTTAAAAAGCAGCTGGGAATTGAGGTTGGAGAGACAAGTGAAGATGGAAAATTTTCATTAAGTTGTCTACGCTGTGTGGGTGCTTGTGGGTTGGCACCAGTTGTCCAGATTGGAGATAAAACCTATGGAAGAATTGCTCCGGACGATGTAAAGGAGATATTAAAAGAATATGAATCCTAGTGACCACTAAGTAATTTTCAAAGGCCCCTCTCAGGGGTCTTTTTGTTTGAGATATAATTTTTTCAGGTTATGTTTGAATTGCGTACTTTGCGGACTGAAATTTCAATTTAGGACAGAATCATGCTTTCGAAAATCAAGAGCGGTTACATGTACGCATTTGGAGCAGCACTTGCCTTGTCTGCTTCATTCGTATTCAGTAAATCTGCTCTGAATAGTGTAAGCATGATCCAGTTTGGATTTGTCTGGTTTACCCTGGGAGTGATATGGAACAGCGCATGGTACATTGCGCGAAAACAATATCAGTATTTTGTTATTGATACAAAGAAGCGCTTATTGGTTGCTATATCTATTGCGATTCTTGAAGCGGCTGCAACAGGTCTGTTCTATATAGCCATCAAGGCGATGGAGAATCCTGCCGTAGTTTCTTTTATTGGGAATATCGGACCCGTATTTGTCACAATCCTGGGCATTACTTTGCTTAAAGAACGCTTTGGCAGGTGGCAGATTGTTGGTATCTCAGTGACAATTATTGGTATTTTTGTTATCAATTTCAAAGGTCAGGCATTTGGCGGATTTCTTGACCCCGGAGCTATATATGTAATTTGTGCTTCTCTACTGTTCGCGCTAGCTACAATTACCGGCCGCAGGTATAAAAATTTCCTTGATCCTGGACTTATGTCTCTCATCCGATCTGTGATGCTTGCTGCAGTTTTTGCAGTTTTAATTCTTAGGTCCAAAGAGGCAATATCTTTTGAATGGCATGTGTGGAGAGACATGGCTATTGGTTCTATTTTTGAGACCTTACTAACTATTGTATTTGCTTACCAGGCGTTGAAACGGATTGAAGCTACAAGTACGTCACTGATAATTAGCTCAAAGGGAGTTTGGACCTTGATACTGGCATGGATATTCCTTGGAATTTTCCCAAGCGGGCTCCAGCTTGCAGGTGGATTATTAACACTTCTTGGCGTATATCTTATTACAATGAAGATTGCTGGTGATAAGCAAGAATAAACTCATATTTCGACAAAGCTTTTGATTTTTTTCTATATCTCCTGGCAAGTCTGGGTTCTTCTCTAGTATTATAAATTCTTGAAAGTCCTGCATATGCAATGGCCTGGTAAATATGTGTGAAAGGGCCAAATTTATCCGCTTGCGCAATTCCCTTCATGTAATTTTCTTCAGCGTCATTTGAATTATTTAGATAATTTTCTAAAATAAAACCCTGCATTATTATACGGATCATTTCTGAGAAATCATCTTCATTTAGCTCCAGTTTCTGAAGAACTGAAACGGCTAGTTCAAACTCATTCTGATATAATAGAATCATCAGGTAATGCCCAGTGTAGTATGTATTTGCAGGGCAGTTATTGTGAAGTATAGCAGCATATTCAAGGGCTCCTATCATATTCTTTTCGTAATTTAATTGCAAAAGAGACATGAACAGCAGGGATTCCACTGCCATGTATGTAGAACTATCTATGGCCTGCTGTAACTCTTTTAATCCGTTCTCCTTGTCTCCCTTTCTGAACAATTTTGCAATAGGTTTATATACAGGATGCAGATCAACATATGCATCAATATAGTAACTATAGAGTCCTGAACTGAAGAAAAACTCATTGAATATATTTTTCAAATCAATGCCTTGCATCGTTCTTCTGTAGAGATTGTCGATATCCTTTATCACCTTAGAAGGTTTTCCATTATCGGCCCAGAACATTGCTATAAAAGCCCGCGCATGGAGATCAAAGAATATACCTTCAATGCTATTGGGATTTTTCTTCAACATATTGCTTGCTATCGAAATGGATTCTTCCATTGATTTCAAGAACTCATCTGTTTGAGGGTCTTCAGATAACAATGGCATATTTTCCCAATAAATCTTTAACCCTTCCAGAAAGCTACAAACAGGGTGGCCTGGGATTTGATTTTCTATTTCAAGCAGTTTTTGGTTTGCCAATGAAAAATCATAATTATATATACTTTGCAAGCAGGTTTGAATTTTGACCTGTATTTCCGGATTATCTAAGATTGTCTCCTGTCCAAATATTGCGCCTTTACTAATAAGCAAGATTATAATTAAAACTTTGAATCTCATTCAACAAAGATAAGATAGTGAAATAACATATGGAATTAATCAATTGCGTAAAGAATCTTGTGTTTTTTTTTTGCAAATTTGTATCTCTATAATATATATATGATACAGATAGGAGATAAAATAATAAGCAGGGAGCTGTTCGATAGCTACTTTGTTTGTCATCTCGATAAATGCAAAGGTTTATGTTGCGTGTATGGCGATGCCGGTGCTCCACTGGAAGATGAAGAAACAGAGCAGCTGGAAAAAAATATTGACAAGATTATTCCATTCTTAAGAAAGGAAGGTATTAAGGCAATCAAGGAAAAAGGTACCTGGCAATTTGATGATGACGGTGACAAGGTGACTCCATTGATGGGGAAGGATGATTGTGCTTATTCAGTTATTGATAATGGAATAGCCAGATGTGCTATTGAAACTGCATATTTTTCAGAAGCAATAGACTTTCGGAAGCCAATTTCCTGTCATCTCTACCCTATACGTACCAGCAAAATTGGTAATCAGATTGCGCTAAATTATCACCGCTGGGATGTTTGTGATCCCGCGCGTAAATTGGGCAAAGAATATAATATGCCTGTTTTTCGGTTTTTAAAGGATGCGATCGAAAGGGCATATGGGGAGGATTTTTATGAAGAGATGGAAGTAGTGTATAAGGAATTGAACAAATAGTCTTGAAAATATAAATAAATTCATAAAATATGGAACAGATAAAAGAATACATCAAGCTTAACCAGGATCGATTCCTCGAGGAACTTTTCGAACTCATCAGGATTCCTTCCATCAGCGCAATGGAAGAACATAATGGAGATATGCTGAAAACAGCAGAGTATATTAAATCCTCTCTGCTTAAGGCCGGAGCCGATAAGGTAGAAGTAATGGAAACCGAAGGGCATCCTGTAGTTTATGGAGAGAAGATCATCGATGGAAGCTTACCAACAGTATTGGTTTATGGCCATTACGATGTTCAGCCAGTTGAACCACTGGACCTATGGATATCTCCACCTTTCGAGCCGGAGATTAGGAATGGTAAGATATATGCCAGGGGAGCAGACGATGATAAAGGACAGATGTTTATGCATGTAAAGGCATTTGAGTTTATGAATGCTACTAATTCACTTCCCTGCAATGTTAAATTTATGATTGAAGGTGAAGAAGAAGTTGGATCTCCAAGCTTAAAGGAGTTCTGTAAGAAGAATACGGAGATGCTAAAATCAGATGTGATTTTGATCTCTGATACTACAATGATCTCTCTTGACATACCTTCAATAACAACAGGACTACGAGGGCTTAGTTACCTCGAGGTTGAAGTCACAGGTCCTAACCGTGATCTTCACTCCGGCTTATACGGAGGCGCTGTTGCTAATCCAATAAATATACTGACAGAGATGATAGCTTCGCTGACGGACGAGAATAAGCATATTACTATTCCCGGATTTTATGACGATGTTTTGGAGGTTAGTATCGAAGAAAGAGCTGAGATGGCAAAGGCACCTTTTGATTTAGAAGGATACCAGAATGCAATAGATATTAAGACAGTAGCCGGGGAGAAAGGGTATACTACCTCAGAACGTACCGGAATCAGGCCAAGCATGGATGTTTGTGGTATCTGGGGAGGATATATTGGCGAGGGAGCAAAAACTGTTCTTCCTTCGAAAGCATATGCTAAAATTTCTATGCGGCTTGTGCCGAACCAGGTATCTTCAAAGGTTGATGAAATATTTGAAAAACACTTCAAAGCAATTGCACCGGCAGGAGTCAAAGTTAAGGTTACCAGCTTGCACGGCGGACAAGGTTATGTGGCACCCATTGATACAGCTGCTTACCAGGCAGCCAGCAAAGCAGTGGAGCATACCCTGGAGAAAAAACCTGTTCCCTTCAGAAGTGGTGGAAGTATACCCATCGTATCTGATTTTGAAGAAGTCTTAGGCGTAAAGTCCATCTTATTAGGATTTGGACTGGAGTCGGATGCAATCCACTCACCAAATGAGAATTATCCATTGGAGAATTTCTTTAAAGGCATTGAAACGATTCCCTACTTCTTTAAATACTATGCGGAGATGAAGTAGAATAATTTATTTTTTATAATTGAGGGTGTCCTGATCGATCAGGACACCCTTTTTTATTTAGAAACATTAAAAACTTTACAAAAACCCCTAAAAAACACAGGTAGTTTATAAAAACATATTAAAAAAATCACTTAAGCATGATAAAATAGGGGGGAGTAATAAAAATAAGTATATATATTTACACAGATTATCGTTTTTTAATAAATAAAACTTAAAACAATGGCAGTTATTCGATTTTCATCCCTGGAAAAGGTTCACGACAGAAAACCTGTATTCGTTAGTCCTCCTTCAGACAGGGTATCTGATTATTTTGGTGAGGATGTATTTGATGAAGTGAAAATGCAGAAATACCTCTCCAAAGAAGCGTACAAGCATGTTAAGGATGCAGTACTTAAAGGAACTCCGATTGACAGAAAAATGGCTGATATTGTTGCTACCGGTATGAAAGCATGGGCAATGGAGCGCGGAGCCACTCATTATACTCACTGGTTTCAACCTTTAACTGGAGGAACTGCAGAAAAGCATGATGCTTTTATGGAGCCCGGTGAATTTGGAAATGTTGTTGAAGCTTTTTCCGGTAAAGCGCTTGCACAGCAAGAGCCGGATGCCTCTTCTTTTCCAAGTGGCGGATTAAGAAATACATTTGAAGCAAGGGGATATACTGCCTGGGATCCATCTTCTCCGGCTTTCGTAATTGGAAATACATTAAGTATTCCAACGGTTTTTATCTCTTATACAGGAGAAGCGCTGGATCATAAAACCCCCCTTCTTAAAGCTCTGAATGCCATTGATAAAGCAGCGACTGATGTTTGCCAATATTTTGATAAGAATGTAACAAAAGTACAGGCAAATTTAGGTTGGGAGCAGGAATATTTCCTCATTGATGAAGCATTATATTATGCTCGCCCTGATCTGGCACTGACAGGGAGGACTTTAATGGGACATGCTTCTGCGAAAGACCAGCAGCTTGACGACCATTATTTTAGTTCTATACCTGAACGAGTTACAGCATTTATGAATGAATTGGAATATGAATCTTATAAACTTGGTATTCCGGTAAAGACAAGACACAATGAGGTGGCTCCAAATCAATATGAACTTGCGCCGGTTTTTTCTGAGTGCAACCTGGCTGTAGATCACAACCTTCTTATTATGGAACTAATGAAAAGGATCTCCAGGCATCATGGTTTCAGGGTTTTGTTTCATGAAAAACCTTTCAAAGGAATTAACGGATCGGGTAAACATAATAACTGGTCTTTGTTTACTGACACAGGAGTTATTCTTCATTCTCCAGGTAAGAATCCAAAGTCTAATCTGCAATTCCTGACATTTGTTGTCAATACAGTTAAGGCGGTTTATGACAACCAGGATTTGATGAGGGCAAGTATTCTAACAGCAACCAATACACATCGATTGGGGGCTAATGAGGCACCTCCTTCAATACTTTCTTGTTTCCTGGGTTCTGAAGTTTCAAAAATGCTGGATCAGATTGAAGAGCAGGTAACTGACAGAAAGATGACACCTGATGAGAAGACTGAGTTGAAATTGGATATTGGCAAGATTCCTGAAATACTTCTGGATAATACTGATAGAAACAGGACTTCGCCATTTGCTTTTACAGGAAACAGATTTGAATTTCGAGCTGTTGGAGGTACTGCAAATTGCGCAGTTCCAATGGCAGTGTTGAATACGGCAATGGCAAAACAGCTGAGTGAATTTAAAATTGCAGTGGATGCGCTAATCGAAAAGGATGTTAAGAAAGATGAAGCTATTTTCCAGGTTTTGAGAGAATATATAATTGCATCAAAACCAATTAGATTTGAAGGGGATAACTACAGTGAAGGTTGGTTGAAAGAAGCAAAGAAGCGTGGTTTGACAAATATTACTGATGTGCCTGAAGCCATTAGTGCATATAAAAGTGAATCATCGAAAAAGCTTTTCTTTGAAGAGGGAATTTTTGTAGAAAATGAGCTTGAAGGAAGGGTTGAGGTGATGTATGAAAATTATATCATGAAGATTCAGATTGAAGCGAGGGTTCTTGGAGATATGGCTATTAACCACATTGTCCCAACAGCTGTAAAGTACCAAAATGTCTTAATGGAAAATGTACTTAAGCTGAAAGAACTTTATGGTGAGGAGTATAAGACACTTTCAGGTAACAGGATTGAATTAATCAAGGAGATATCTGATCACGTTACAAATATTAAGACAATGGTAAATGAAATGGTTGAAGCGCGAAAAGTAGCCAATATCATTGAAAATATTGAAAAGAAGTCAGGGGCATATTCGAAGAAAGTGTTTCCTTATCTTGATAAGATCAGGATTCATATCGATAAACTTGAATTGATCGTGGATGATGAGATGTGGCCTTTGCCAAAATACAGGGAATTACTATTTAGTAGTTAATTTTTGAGCTTTGAATATAAAAACCTTCGGTGAAAACCGAAGCATTTCTTTTTTTATGTATTATGTATATTAAAGGTATAAAATTGAACGTTTTATTATATTAGTAAAAAGAAGTAATTTTAGCCATTGATAACACATTATCGTCAGCATTATATATTATGAAGAAAAGTATCTTATTTCTAATTGTCACGGTCCTGTTTGTAATTTGTCAACCTGTTGATGCCCAACGGAAAGATAAAGATTCCAGGGCGAATGCATCCTTTGAGGCCGGAGAATATTTTTTTGCGATTGATTTGTATAAGAAGGCCTACAATAAAGTATCGGAGAGGGACAAGAAAGCTGAGGTGATTTATAAAATTGCTGAATGCTATCGTATCACCGGAGACTCTCGTCAGGCTGATTTATGGTATAAGAAAGCGATACAGCAGGATTATCAGAACCCAGAACTTTATTTGCGTTATGGTCAAACAGCTCTAAAGAATGAGAAATACGAAATTTCAACTGAACAGTTTACAAAATACGAGGAGCTTGTTCCCGATGATCCAAGGGGGTCCTGGGGAATTGAATCAGCAAGGATTGCAGAGGAATGGAAAGAGAATCCCACCGGATATATTGTTGAGAATATGCGTTATTTTAATACTTTCCAACGCGATTGGAGCCCTTCTTATTCAAAAGATGATTTCATGGAGATATTTTTTACATCCACCAGGGAAGATGCCACAGGAAGTACAACTCATGGTGCTACCGGGCAGAATTTTGCAGATATCTTTTCTTCCGGCATGGACCGAAAAGGAAAGTGGAGTGTTCCTGTACCTGTGAAATCCATAAATTCAGAATTTGAAGATGGCTCTCCAAACCTATCGAGTGATTTCTCAACATTATACATTACAAGGTGTAACCAGGGTAAAAACCAACGGCTTGCTTGTCAGATTTATGTTTCAAAGCGCAGTGGAATGGATTGGGGAGAACCGGAAGCACTGGATATTAATGGGGACAGCGTAACGGCTGCACATCCTGCAATCTCACCAGATGACCTGACGCTTTATTTTGTGTCTGATATGCCGGGTGGAGTTGGAGAAAATGATATATGGATGATAAGCCGGGAAAGTCCTTCAGGCGAATGGGGTAGCCCCAGGAACCTGGGAGAAGAGATAAATACACCGGGAAATGAATTATTCCCTTTCATTCATTCAGATGGTACGCTGTATTTCAGTTCTGACAGCAGGGTTGGAATGGGTGGACTTGATATATTTAAAGCTACCCTGGATGAAACAGATACCTGGACCGTGGAAAATATGAAGGCTCCCATCAACTCTAATGAAGATGATTTTTCAATTGTATATGAGCAAGAGATGGAACGCGGATTTTTTAGCTCCACAAGGAAAGGAAGAGGGAATGATGATATTTACTCATTTGTTTTGCCTCCATTGGAATTTACTGTAAGAGGTATTGTTAGAGATGACCGGACTGATGCTGTGCTGCCAGGATCCAAGGTAACTTCAGTGGGTAGCGATGGTATAACAATCGAATCAACAACCAATGACGATGGAGGATTCAGGTTCATGTTGAAACCCAATACGGATTATGTTTTTATTGCAGGAAAAGATGGTTACCTGAAAGGAAAAGAGAGAGAGTCAACAAAAGGACTTGATCAGAGTAAAAATTTCAGGGTAACAATTTACCTGGCTTCTACTGAGCAGGTAATTGAGCTTCCGAATATCTTCTACGACTTTGCAAAATGGGATTTACGCCCGGAGTCAATGGTTTCCCTTGATAACCTGGTAGAAACATTAAATGATAACTCGAATGTAACCATTGAGCTGATGTCACATACCGACTCACGTGGTACGCCGGCCGATAACGAAGAGTTGTCACAGAAACGTGCCCAATCTGTTGTGGATTACCTGATCTCTAAGGGAATTGCTCAAGACCGTTTGCAGGCAAAAGGGCATGGAGAATCACAACCAAAAGTTGTTGATGAAAAGATCAAAGGTCTATACCGATTCCTGAAATTGGAAGATATCCTGACAGAGGATTATATCAATCTACTTCCGGCTGTACAACAAGAACAGGCGCATCAGATTAATCGTAGAACAGAATTCAGGGTGCTTTCTACCAACTACATTCCGGAAGAGTAGCCAACTATTTTCTTTTCCTATTTATTAGCCACGGAAAGTATGGCCAAGGTTCTGTTTGTGTATATGTAAAGGCATAAAATTAATGGATCAGATAGGATTTTACACTTTTTACATAGTGTTGATTATTTTGTACTTTTGCGTGTTAATACAGAAAAAAATCTATGAGTCAAACATCCCGTTATCAAGCCCGTGGTGTATCAGCTTCTAAAGAGGATGTACATAATGCCATTAAGGATGTGGATAAGGGTCTTTTTCCCAACGCTTTTTGTAAGGTGATTCCGGATATACTGACTAATGATCCTGAGTATTGCCTGGTAATGCATGCAGATGGAGCAGGAACAAAATCATCTCTCGCCTATCAGTATTGGAAGGAAACGGGGGATTTGTCGGTATGGAAAGGGATTGCCCAGGATGCAATTGTAATGAATATTGATGACCTCCTTTGTGTTGGGATAACGGATAACATTGTGATGAGTTCTACTATCGGACGGAATAAGCTGAAGATTCCCGGAGAGGTTATAGCAGCTATCATCAATGGAACAGAGGAGATATTGGAAGGTCTGAGAAAATTGGGAGTTAGTATTTATTCAAGTGGTGGAGAAACCGCTGATGTGGGTGACCTTGTAAGAACAATTATTGTAGATTCAACGGTCACTGCAAGAGCGAGAAGAGATGAAATAGTAGTGAATAATATAAAGCCGGGAAATGTTATTGTGGGACTGGCTTCATATGGCCAGGCAAGCTATGAATCATGCTACAACGGTGGTATGGGGAGTAACGGTTTAACATCTGCCCGTCACGACGTTTTTGCTCACTACCTGGCATCCAAATATCCTGAAGCATATGATAATGAGGTGCCTGATGATTTGGTGTATTCAGGAACTTATAGCCTGACCCAGGAGATAGAACATTTGGGCATTGACGCAGGAAAACTGGTGCTGTCTCCCACGAGAACCTATGCTCCCGTAGTAAAAGATATTTTGAAGAATTTCAGGGACAAGATTGATGGAATGATACATTGTTCAGGTGGCGCCCAAACCAAAGTGCTCCATTTTGCGGAAAAGGTGCATATCATTAAAGACAATATGTTTGAGGTTCCTCCATTATTCAAAATAATTCAGCAGGAATCACAAACTGACTGGAAGGAAATGTACCAGGTTTTTAATATGGGACACAGATTTGAATTTTATACAGATCAGGAAACAGCTTCAGAGATCCTAAAGATTTCAGAGAAATATACTATTGACGCCCAGATCGTTGGGCGTTGTGTGGAGTCGGATAAGAAGAAATTGACTATTCGAGGAGAGTTTGGAGAATTTGTTTATTAAGGAATTTTATTATGAGTGATAATGTAATATTGATGAGACTGGAAGGTGTAGCCCACCGGTTTGAGGAGGTTGGAACACTGATCACAGATCCGGATATCATCACGGACATGAAGAGGTATGTGAAGTTGAACAAGGAATATAAGCAGCTCGAGCCAATTGTTGGTTTATACCGAAAATATAAAGATCTTCTGAGCAACATTGATAATGCTAAATTAATGTTGGCAGAGGAGACAGATGAAGAGATGAGGGAGATGGCAAAAATGGAATTCGAGGAGATGACCAGTCAACAGGTTCCTTTGGAAGAGGAGATTAAAATTTCTCTTATTCCTGGTGATCCTGAGGATGATAAAGATTCTATTGTTGAAATTAGAGCGGGGACAGGTGGAGATGAAGCTAGTATTTTTGCTGGTGATCTCTATAGGATGTACAGCAAGTTTGCAGAAACAAAAGGATGGAAAATAGCAACCACGAGTTTCACAGAGGGGACCGTCGGTGGTTATAAAGAAATCATCATGTCTGTAAAAGGGAAGGGTGTATATGGAGTAATGAAATATGAGTCCGGAGTACATCGTGTACAGCGAGTGCCCCAAACTGAAACACAGGGACGGGTTCACACATCTGCTGCTACTGTTGCAGTATTACCTGAGGCTGAGGAATTTGAGGTTGAGGTAAACCCGGCAGATATCCGTAAAGATACATACTGTTCATCAGGTCCCGGGGGGCAATCTGTTAACACTACTTACTCCGCAATCCGTCTGACGCATGTTCCCACAGGAATTGTGGTGACCTGCCAGGATGAGAAATCGCAGTTGAAAAATCTTGACAAAGCCATGAAAGAACTGAAGGCACGGCTTTATAACCTCGAATATCAGAAACATATGGATGAGATCTCCAGTAAGCGTAAAACCATGGTTTCATCGGGAGACAGGTCTGCTAAAATCCGAACCTATAACTATCCACAGGGTAGAATGACCGATCATCGTATCAATCTTACCATGTATAACCTGGGACCCATTATGGATGGAGATATTGGAGAAATCATTGATAAATTGCAGATGGCAGAAAATGCAGAACGACTCAAAGAGAGTGGCATGGAATAATATATCACAATAATGAATTCAGAAGATCTATTCAACAATATTAAGAAGAAATCAAGTTTCCTTTGTGTAGGGCTTGATACAGACTACAATAAGATACCGAAACATCTTCTTCAGGAACAATACCCGATGTATGAATTCAATAAGCGGATAATAGATGCCACAGAAGACCTGGTAGTGGCCTACAAACCTAATTTGGCATTCTATGAAAGTATGGGGACCGCTGGGTGGATGAGCCTGGAGATGACCATAAATTACATTCGAAAAAATTATCCTGAGATCTTTTTAATTGCGGATGCCAAGAGGGGAGATATTGGAAATACTTCTAACATGTATGCCAGGGCATTCTTTAACAACCTTGATTTTGATGCTATCACGCTTTCTCCTTATATGGGCAGGGATAGTATTCAACCTTTCCTCGAGTATCCCCAAAAGTGGGCTGTTGTTTTGGGGCTGACCTCTAATGATGGTGCTGAGGACTTTCAACAATTAGGAATGAAGGGCGATAAGCTTTTGTATGAAGAAGTTATCAGGAAGGTGGTTTCCTGGGGAAATACGGACAATACAATGTTTGTTGTCGGGGCTACAAAAGCTGAGATGCTTGATTCTGTCAGGGCCATAGCACCCGATCATTTTCTTTTAATTCCTGGTGTGGGAGCACAGGGTGGTAGCCTGGAAGAAGTGGTTGATCATGGGATGAATCGCCGATGTGGGCTTCTTGTAAATGCCAGTCGATCAATTATATACAAAGATGGCTCCAATAAATTCGAGATTGCAGCGCGCCAGGCAGCTATTGATATGAGGGACCAGATGGAATCACTCCTGAAGAAAAAAGGTTTGATTTAATCTGCGCAGTCCTTAGACCAGTTCCCTGACCTTATCTGCTGCTTCCTGAAGTGTGATGGCTGAATGAACTGCCAATCCTGATTCATCAATCAATACTTTCGCCTCTTCTGCATTGGTTCCCTGCAAACGAACAATTACCGGAACATCAATATTGCCTATTGATTTGTAGGCATCAACAACTCCCTGTGCAACTCGGTCACAGCGAACGATACCTCCGAAAATATTTATTAGAATGGTTTTAACGCTTTCATCTTTCAGTATGATTCTGAATCCTGCTTCAACTGTTTCAGCATTTGCAGTACCGCCTACATCGAGGAAATTGGCAGGTTCCCCTCCCGAAAGTTTTATGATATCCATGGTTGCCATAGCAAGTCCGGCACCATTTACCATGCAACCTACGTTCCCATCAAGTTTGATGAAGTTCAGGTTAAATTTACCAGCTTCAATTTCTGTTGGATCTTCTTCATTCAGGTCTCTCATGGCAGCATATTCGGGATGCCTGTAGAGCGCATTGTCATCGAGATTCACCTTACAGTCAGCAGCCATAATAAGGTTATCAGATGTTTTGAAAACCGGGTTGATCTCGAACATAGCAGCGTCAGATTTTTCGTATGCCTGGTACAAAGCATTGACAAATTTCACACACTGCTTGAGTGCATTGCCACTTAAGCCAAGATTAAAAGCCACCCGCCTGGCCTGAAAAGCTTGAATCCCTACGGCAGGGTCAATTTCTTCTTTAAAAATCAGATGGGGAGTTTTTTCAGCAACTGTTTCAATATCCATTCCGCCCTCTGTAGAATACATTACTATATTTCTTCCTGTCGAACGGTTCAACAATACACTCATGTAATATTCCTCAGGTTCAGATTCACCCGGGTAATATATACCCTGTTCGATAAGAATTTTTCTTACCAGTTTACCTTCACGACCTGTTTGGTGGGTGACAAGTGTCATGCCCAAAATGTCATTCGCAAAGTTCCTGACTTCGTCAAGTGATTTCGCGATCTTCACTCCACCTCCTTTACCACGACCACCAGCATGTATCTGTGCCTTTACAGCAAAAGTATTAGCTCCTGTTTCTGCTGTGATTTTTGCTGCTGCTTTTACAGCTTCATCAGGAGTTTCTGCTACCATTCCCATTGGTACACTAACGCCAAAATGTTTTAAAATCTCTTTTCCCTGATGTTCGTGTAGATTCATGTTTGTATATTTTTTTATATAATTACAAAAATATTGTTTTTTTCAGCATACCTGCCATCAATATTCAGTATTTTCGTAAAAAGCTGATGCTATGAGAAAGCTTCTGAATGAAGAACTAAACAGACTAACCCTTGAATCATTTAAAGATTCAGTTAAATTGCCACTTGTTGTCATCCTTGATAACGTAAGAAGTTTGAATAACATTGGTTCTGTATTTCGTACCTCAGACGCTTTCCGTGTTGAAGCCATATATCTTTGTGGCATCACTGCCACCCCACCGCACAAGGATATACACAAAACGGCCCTGGGGGCTACTGAATCGGTTAATTGGGTATACTTTGAACGTACCATGGATGCACTGAATGAGTTAAAAGCTGATGGCTATGAGATTTGTGCTATTGAGCAGACTGTTGACAGTGTGATGCTGGAAAAGTTTCCAATTGATAAAAAAAAGAAGTATGCTTTGATCTTCGGACATGAAATGAGGGGTGTTGAGCAGGCCATTGTAGATGCTGCGGATAAGAGTATCGAGATTCCCCAGTTTGGTACAAAACACTCACTTAATATTTCTGTCTCTGCGGGAGTTGTATTGTGGGAGTTCTATCGAAAAATGGCTGGTATAATTAATCCTTGATTAAATTTGAAATTGATTCATAAAATTGCGAGGATCTCCAAGTTCTGTTGATTTACAGCAAAAAAAAAGAGGGTGTATTAACACCCTCTTTTTTTTATATGAATTCTATATTTAGTCAACAATTGCAGTGAAAGCTGCATCATTGAATAACTTCGCAAACTCAAGGTCTTTCTTAGCTCTCTCTTTCAAAGAAGCATCTTTTTCAACAGCAAGCTTAAGGTTCTCAATAGCAACTTCGGGCTTATCCTGATCAGCAGCGATAACTGCCATCAGGTAATACTTAGGAGCGCCATCACACTCAAGTCCTGCAACGATTCTCATTGCTGTTTCTGAGTGGTTATCAAGGAATGAAGCCAAGCCTGCATTGTAAGAAGGAGTGCTACCAAAATAGCTGATTGCATTAGGATAATCTCCTTTAATGATATTCACAATACCAAGGTTGTAGTTCACCTCTTTACCTGCACCCAAAGAAGCTGTAAACAGCTCTTCAGCTTTAGCAATGTCACCTTTTACAAGAGCAACAGCGCCGAGGTTGTTATTGATAATATCAAGATCCTTCAGCTCTTTTGCAGCGAGGAATGAACTTTCTGCTGCATCGTATTTTTCCTGTTCAAATTGCGCCCAACCCATGTTGTTATGAGCACGCAAACATTTTGGAGAAACTTCTGTAGCTTTCATATAGACAGCTTCTTTAACAGCAACATCTTCAACAAGAGTAGCTGTATAAAGCAATTCTTCTAAATTTAGTGTATCAGGATTACTTGCCCATAGTCCAGTAAGTTCTTCATCACTCCAGCCAATGTTTTCAACGCTAACGGTAAATTTAGATCTTCTCAGTTCAGGAAGAACTTGTTCAGCAATTACTTCAAATACAGCTGAAAGGTTCTTAATTTCCTGCTCTCTAACTTCAGGATCTGAATGCATGCTCAGAACGCGAAGAATCATTTCTTTGTCTTCAATTTCTGAAGCTTCCATCAATGCTTTGAATCCGTCCCAGTCTTCAGCAGTAGACATCATTGATAACAACTCTTCAGTTGCATCTATGTCAGCTTTTTTAAGTTGTCCGCCCAGGTATTTTTCAGCAGTACCTTTACGTTTTTCTGAAAGTTTTGTGTTCAGGTCAAGTTCTCCATCAGGAGAAGCGTAAGCTGAGATTTCGATATTTTTCAACTCAACTCTCTCATTGGCACCAGCAGCTTTAAGGAAATCTGTCATTCCGACAACATCTTCCTTCTTAACTTCTGATTTACGAACATTTGCTTTGTTGATTGTGTACTTGATATCAGTTACATACTCCTCAGGAATAACCCTTTGGAATTTGTCGCTGAATGTTAATGTCTTAGGTGCTATAGCTACAAGGTTTGGAGTAGCGATAATTCCATCTGCAAGTTTTACATCTTCAAACACTGCAGTTTTTCCTTTCATGTCTGCAGAAATTTTAACGAAGAGTTCTGACATCATCATATCGTCTTCGTATTCAAATGAATCTGAAACTTTTGCAGATCCACCAGTAGCATTGGATATGACCGTATAGTTTTCTGTTACAGATTCACCCTGTGCAATGATTGGTTTAAGTTCGGTTTCTCCACCGTCATATTTTACAACCGGAGTCAGGGTTAAAACAGCTTTTTTGTTAAAGTATTTAGCAGGATACTGAACATCAACGGTAACGTCAACAGTTCCTCCGTGCATTTCAAGCACTTCGGGCGATACTGTATAAACTACCTGATCAGCATTCTTAACCATTTTGTTAAGCCCACCACAACTACTAAGTACAGCTGTTGCAAGAATTAAAAGAGCAAAGTTTTTGAAGTTTTTCATAGCGATCTGGTTATTTGTTTTAATGTATTCAAATTCTGAATTTTTTTTCTGAATTACAAATTTAATAATGTTTTTCCTAAAAATAAAGAAATAAAGCGGAATTGCGAGGTTTTTCTATAATATTATCATGTTCATGCCTGGTTCATATTTGGTGTCAAAAATGGTTTTTTTCACCTTATCATAATCTTCTTGTTTGCTAACGAAGTCAATATTGTTTATGTCAAGCACAATAAATGTCAAGTCTGTCCTCGATTTTATAAACTCAAAATACCCATCCTGGATTTGCGAGAGGTACTCTTTTTTAATATCGGTTTCATAGTCGCGCCCGCGTTTCTGGATATTTCTTAAGAGGTTGTCAGTATTGACATGCAAGTATACGTATAAATCGGGGAGAGGTAATTGTTGTTGAATAATATCGAATAGTTGTTTGTAGAGTTTATATTCATCTTCTTTCAGCGTGTTTTTACTGAAAATCAATGATTTAATGAAATAGTAATCGCTCACAGTTTTAGTTTGGAATAGATCCCTGGGAGCGATTTCTTTATGTAACTGTTGGTACCTGTCTGCAAGGAATGCAAGTTCAACAGGAAATGAATACCTGTCGGGGTCTTTGTAAAATTTGGGGAGAAATGGATTTTCGGCAAACTGTTCAAGAATCAGTTTTGAGTTGGTATCATCAGCAATTTTTCGTGCAAGCGATGTTTTGCCGGCCCCAATATTTCCCTCTATGACCAGGTAATTATATTCCAAGTTTGGTGTTCATTAAAAATGACCCTAAAAATAAAAAACTTGTCAGGAACAACGTGATTCCAGACAAGTTTTTTATTATTTATTTATTAGTAGCAATTAGAATTTCGGTTTAAAATTCATATTGTACCAGAAAAATGCCAACTCATCTGTTTTTTCAGCAATAATTTTTTCAGTTGGTTTTCCTCCTCCGTGTCCGGCGTCAGTTTCAATCCTGATGATTACCGGGTTATCTCCTTTATACTTGTCCTGTAATTCAGCGATGTATTTGAAAGAGTGTGCCGGAACAACTCTATCGTCATGATCAGCAGTTGTTACCATTACAGCAGGGTAATCTTTGTCAGCTGATACATTATGAACAGGAGAGTATTTATAGAGATATTCAAACTGGGTTGAATCAGCAGAAGTACCATAGTCAGTTGCCCAGTATCTTCCAATGGTAAATTCATGATAACGCAGCATATCCATAACACCCACTGCAGGGATAACCGCAGCGTATAAGTCCGGACGTTGATTTGTTACTGCACCAACAAGCAAACCTCCGTTTGAACCACCAATGATTGACATTCTCTCGGGAGTTGCATAATTTTCTGCAATCAGGTATTCTGAGGCAGCTATAAAATCATCAAATACATTTTGTTTGTTGAGGATTGTACCTGCTTTATGCCATTCTTCACCATATTCTCCACCGCCCCTGATTCCTGCCAGTGCATACACACCACCTTGTTCCATCCATACAGCATTTACAACGCTGAATCTTGGCTTGTACGTGATGTTAAACCCCCCGTAACCGTAGAGCTGGGTTGGATTTGTACCATCAAGAACAATACCTTGCTTGTGAACGATGAACATAGGAACTTTTGTTCCGTCTTTGCTCTCGAAGAATACCTGCTTGGTTACAAAATCATCACCATTGAAATCAACCTCTGAAGTATAAAAAACTTCAGATTTATCTTCAGCGATATTATATTTAAAGATTACCGGTGGATAATTGAATGAAGTGAAGGTATAAAATGTAATTTCATCTTTCATTTTTCCGCCAAATCCGCCAACAGAGCCAATTCCCGGAAATTCAACACTGTGTTTGTAAGTTCCGTCAAGCGCAAAAACATCGGTAACGTTATAAGCATCTTTCATGTAAGTAGCTATAAGGTGTCCACCTACAAGTGAGCATCCTTCCAAAACCTTTTCTGATTCAGGAATAATGTCTGTCCAGTTTTCCAGAGCAGGATTGTTCAAATCAATGGCTACCAGTTTATATTTTGGAGCGTCTTGATTTGTCAATACATACATGATGTTTTCTTTGTTTCCGATTGGTGAATAGTTGTTATCATAGGAATCAATCAACCAGGTAAATGGTTTGTTATTCATTCCGGCTTTTTTAAATCCAAAAGCATTTCCACTTGTGCTCTCAGTTGCAAAGATGACAAGGTATTTTTCGTCATCAGTTACATTTATGCCAAATCCTCTTTCAGGATTCTCCGGATCTTTATAAATAAGTTTGTCTTCAGCTTGATCTGTTCCAGCTGCATGGTAGAAAACCTTTTCGTTCGTATTCGCTCCCGTTAGCTCATCTCCTTCAATTGGCTCATCATATCTGCTATAGTAGAAACCATCTCCGTACCATGACATTCCTGAGAATTTGATCCATTTGAGATGATCCTCAAGGTCTTCACCCGTAGCAATATCTTTTATGAAAAATTCCTTCCAGTCAGATCCGGCTCTTGAAATTCCATATCCTGCATATTTTGCATCATTGGATATTGAAAAGCTGTTCAATGCTACAGTCCCATCTTCAGAAAGTAGATTGGGATCAAGAAAGATTTCACCTTCTGCATCCAGGTCATTTTTCATGTAAATAACACTTTGATTCTGCAGGCCTGTGTTGTATCCGTAGAAATAGATATCCTGCTCTTTAAATGGTGCTCCCATTTTAGGATAGTTCCATATTTCTGTCAGCCGCTCTTGCAATGCACTCCTAAATGGAATCTGGTTGAGATAGTCGAACGTAACTTTATTCTGTTCAACAACCCATGCCTCAGTTTCAGCAGACCTGTCATCTTCCAGCCAGCGGTATGGATCAGGGACATCGGTTCCAAAATAGTTGTCAACTGTTTCCCCTTTTACCGTTTCAGGGTAGATTAGAGCTTGTTTCTTAGGTGTACAACCCATTGCTGCAATAATTAATGTTAAGAATAGTACTTTTTTCATTGTGGTTTAGTTTATGGTTGAATTCAGTAAAACATTAACGGAAAATATAAAAGTATATATATGTAATGAGATTGGCAACTGAATTAATATGCTAAAAAAAAGGGTGCCTGATTGGGCACCCTTTAAATATATATTTGCTGGGATTAATTATCTCTCTTGTTATCCCTGTCGTCTCTTCGACGGTCTCCACCACGTTGCTCGTGATTCTCGTCACGACTTTCATCACGTGGAGGTTTTGGAAGCAGTACTTTTCTTGAAAGCTTCAGTTTACCATTCTTAGGATCAACATCAATGAGTTTTACTTCAATCTTATCCCCTTCTTTCAGTACTTCTTCAACTTTTTCCAGTCTGCGCCACTCAATTTCTGAGATATGCAAAAGACCGTCTTTACCTGGAAGAATTTCCACAAAAGCTCCATAAGGCTGGATGCTTTTTACAGTACCTTCATAAATTTCATTTACTTCAGGAATAGCGATGATGCCTTTAATCCTTTCCATAGCCGCATCAATATCAGCTTTGTTTACTGCAAAGACATCTACTTTACCAATATTCTCTACCTCTTGAATGGTTATGGTAGTATTGGTTTCTTTCTGAATCTCCTGGATAACTTTTCCACCAGGTCCGATAATTGCACCAATCATATCCTTTGGAATCTCAATTCTTTCGATACGTGGAGCATGTGGCTTGAACTCTGGATTTGGCTTTGCAATAGTTTTACTCATTTCATTTAAGATATGAAGTCTGCCTTCTTTTGCCTGATCCAATGCTTTAGCAAGAATCTCATAAGAAAGACCTTCTACCTTAATGTCCATTTGTGTTGCAGTGATACCGTCTTTTGTTCCGGTAACTTTGAAATCCATATCGCCAAGGTGATCTTCATCTCCCAGGATGTCAGACAGGACTGCATATTTTCCTGACTCTAAATTTGTAATCAAACCCATTGCAATACCTGAGACAGGCTTTTTGATTTGAATACCTGCATCCATCATTGCCAGGGTACCGGCACAAACTGTTGCCATGGAAGATGAACCGTTAGATTCCAGGATGTCAGATACAATTCTTACTGCATAAGGAAGATCATCTTCATTTGGAACCATTTTCTTCAATGCCCTGTGAGCAAGGTTTCCGTGCCCAACTTCTCTGCGACTCAAACCGCGAACCGGTCTTGCGTCACCTGTTGAGAATGGAGGGAAGTTATAGTGCAGAACAAATTTCTCAGTTCCTTTATTCAGTACCTCATCGATCATCTTCTCATCCATTTTGGTTCCGAGAGTAACCGTAGTAAGTGATTGTGTCTCACCGCGGGTGAAGACAGCTGAACCATGTGCTCCCGGCAGGTAGTCAACTTCACTCCAGATATCCCTGATCTGATCAGTTTTCCTTCCGTCAAGTCTGATTCCTTTGTCAAGGATAAGTTCTCTTACAACTTCTTTTTCAACATCGTGATAATATTTGTGAATGAGTTTTGAGTCTACTTCCTCTTCTCCAAGCTCTTCAATTAGTTTAGCTGTAAATTCTTCTTCAATCTTACCAAATGCTTCTGTTCTAGCATGCTTATCATTTTCGCTTGAAGCTGCAACTTTTGCAGCAGCAGCTTTAGTTTCTTTCCAAACGCGTGCTTTCAGCTCATCATCATTCTCCTCGTGTGAGTATTCTCTCTTTTCAGTTTTACCGGTTTCTTTTTCCAGCTCTTTCTGCGCTTTACACATTGGCTTGATAGCTTCGTGGGCAATTTTGATAGCTTCCAGCATCTCTGCTTCAGAAACTTCACTCATTTCACCTTCAACCATCAAAATATTGTCGTAAGTTGCTCCAACCATGATATCGATATCTGCCTGGCTGAGCTCTTCGAATGTTGGGTTTACTTTGAATTCTCCATTTACCCTGGCAACCCTTGCCTCAGCAATGGGACCGTGGAATGGAATATCTGAAACGGCCAGGGCAGCTGAAGCTGCTAATCCTGCCAATGCATCAGGCATAGTCTCTCCGTCTGCGGAGATAAGGTTTACTGTAACAAATGTTTCAGCATGATAATCATCAGGGAACAGCGGACGTAATGCCCTGTCGATTAAACGTGAAATTAAAATCTCACTGTTACCAGGTCTTGCTTCTCGCTTCATGAATCCACCCGGAAAACGTCCGAAAGCAGCGTACTTTTCTTTATATTCTACTGAGAGTGGCATGAAATCCACGTCATTTTTTGCATCTTTTGCAGATACTACTGTTGCCAGAAGCATCGTTTTTCCCAAACTTACAACCACAGCTCCATCAGCTTGTTTGGCCAATTTTCCTGTTTCAATTGTAATTTGTCTACCATCTCCTAAATCGATGGTCTTAACTATTGGTGTTGGTTTTGACATCTTGTTTATTTCTATATTTCCATATGTACAAAAAGCAAGAAAGGCAATTTCGAATTGCCTTTCTGCTTATAATATAACGTAATCTTATTTTCTGATTTTCAAATCTTTAATGACTTCGCGATATTTTTCAATATCTCTGTCCTTAAGGTAGTCAAGTAAGCTTCTACGCTTACCAACTAAACGAAGGAGAGCACGCTGAGTGCTGTGATCTTTCTTGTTTAATTTGAGGTGTTCATTCAGATGATTGATTCTGTAGGTAAACAAAGCAACTTGCCCTTCAGTTGATCCTGTATCAGATTCTGACTTACCGTACTTCTTAAAAATTTCCTGTTTCTTTTCAGCCGTTAAATACATCCTTTTCTTACTGTTTTAATCTGTTTTTATTTAGAGATGCAAAGGTATTTATTTTTTTCAAAATTACAACATAGAACATAAATTTATTTGGGCTGATTATTAAGGAGTTCAAGGTGTTGAGACCATCAATTTTGGATATGACATATTCTTGCTGTTTATTCTATTTCAGAGGCAATGAGTTTTACCAGAGAGTCGATTTGCTTCCTTGATCCCAATACAAATAGTTTATCACTTGGTGTTAAGAGTGTTTCAGGTAGTGGATTAATCAAAATAGAGTTGTCACCCCTTTTCATTCCAATAATATTTGCTCCGGAGACATTCCTAATATCGAGTTGCTGTATAGATTTCCCAGAAAAAAAAGATGCAATTTTTTCACAAGATATCTCTTCTAATATAGCATTCTCTGCACTTTGAAGCAACATGTAATCGATGAATTCAACAATATCAGGTTGTGCAACAAGCTTAGCCATTCTTTTTCCCCCGATCTTATCCGGCATTATTACATTGGTGGCTCCTGCTCGTTTTAGTTTGACGTCAGAGCGATCGAGCGATGCCCGGCTGATGATAGTAAGGTCGGGATTAAATTCCCTGGCTGTTAAAACTACAAACAGGTTGTCTGCATCAACCGGAAGGGTAGAAATTAATGCCTTTGCAGTTTTTATGCTCGCTTGTTCCAGGATCTCTTCATTTCCTGCATCTCCTTCGATGTATAACATGCCGGGCGTTTCTCTCAGCGTTTGCACTAAATCCGGGTTTTTTTCAATAATCAGTATAGGTACCTTGTGCTCTATGAGCTCAAGAGCTGCTTGTTTTCCGTTTCTTCCGTAACCGCAGATAATCACATGGCCGCTGAGCCGGTCAATTTTTCGTTTCACGATATTGTCTTTATAATAGTTTCTATAAACGCCCTCTATGATGTGTCGAGTGAAGGTGGAAACAGCATAGGCAAATATTCCAATGGAGAAGACTATCAGGAATGCAGTAAAAATCATTCCTGAATTCGACAGGATGTGCACCTCCTGAAATCCAACAGTAGCAATAGTGATAACCGTCTGGTAAAATGCTTCAACAAAGGTGAACCCAAGGATTCTATAGCCCGTGATTCCGATGATCACAATCATGAATAAGAGCCCAAATGACATGTAGGCCTGTGTGAGTGATGATTTACGATGCTTCTTTACCATGTAATATCAAGTAGTTTCCAAATTGACAATCCAGGCACTGTTTATGTTTACAATATTCCTTAAATAGATATAGTAAACCCTGACTCTCTAAGCCATTATGTGCTTTCAATCCAAATTTACGCCATTTTTCCAATATTTCATTCTTCTCCGCAGGAACTTGTTCCAATAGGGAAATGGCATAGTCAGAATATTGCTGATCCATCGTAACTTTTCCATAGAAGAACATGTAAGGTACGATTCCGTTGATAATAATCCTGTGAAAAAAATCCTGTCCAATAAATTTGGGACTATGTTTTGATTCTTTGCCAAAGAGATAATGTGTGTTCCAGTAGTCTCCCGCACGCACACGGAACATATTCTTGAGTGTTTTCAGGGAAGGTGTTTTTAGCAGTTTCTCAGTTAAAGGATATGTTGTATGAATGAGAGAGGCAAGCTGGGCAATCCTAATTGTGGGGAAGGAGGAGGGACGCATTCTCATAAATTTCCAGCTTTGTGTTGGTACCTGCTTCTCAAGAAATGTGGATTTATATTTAGTATACTCCCGATTCAGGTTTTGCATGTAAATGTCATTTGGCAATACAGTATGCAGCATTCCGGAAACACCAAAGAGTAGCGCTTCAAGCTGAAACTGATTTCCTTTTGTTCTTAAGAGCCTGGTATAGGGAATAACCGAGGCCATCATTTCGAAGGGGATAGTATTTACTGATAAACCGAAACAACGGAAGAGGAGTTGGTTCATGACATCGTCCATATGTGAAGTTGCTTTTTCAAAGTAGGTATGCAGGATCTTATTTTTATGAGAAAGCTTTTCAATCATTAATCTCGAGATCCACTGTGCCTCTAGCACAGGTGGTATTTCCCGGAAATTATTCTGACATTGGATCCAACTATCATTATGTAGAAGGGTATTATATTTTTCCCAAAGAATAGAGGGAAACTTTATAAGTGCGACAGGTATTATCTGACCATTTTGCCTCGTAATAACACAATCGTTAAAATATACGACATGCAGAATGACAGAATCATAGGACTTATCATCCTGGTGGCCATGTTTTAACCAATCAGAAGCATTGATGTGCAGCTCAATGTTTCCGGCCCAAATCGTTCCATCGATTTGGACTTTTCCGTTAAAGAAGTCCGGCCCGGAATCATGGTTGTGCTGACCCGGATCTAAAACATCAATTTTACTTTCGCTATCAGTTGCAAGTGTTACTCCCGCCAGGGATTGATTTTTCCATAAAAAGTGGAGAAACTCTTCTGTTATTTTTTTCATCATCTTTTTTAACTCTTAATGTGATGGGAAAGCAAATTATCGGAGTGGATGTTGATTTTTATCGAGAAACTACCATGCAAATTTTAATAATTCACGTATCCTGGGCTAACCGAAGGATTGTAAAACATGAGACTTTAGACATTGGAATTTTATATCTTTGGATGATAGTATAAACTTATTTAGAAGATCTGAAATGAGGAAAATTACGGCAATTATGTTTGCAGCAATGCTGCTATTTCTTTTTTCCTGCGGGGAGAGGAAGCAGGGAAATGAACCATTGAGTTTACTGGGTGTGCAGAGTATTTTATGGAGTCAATATTCGGCTGAGGCGGAGGCACTGTACCTGCAGGGATTTAATATTGCATCAAGAATTACAACGGATAGTGCAGCGATTAGCAAAGATAAGCGATGGGCTGTTGTGCTTGATATCGATGAAACGGTATTGGATAATTCACCGTTTAACGTTGAGATGTTGCGCTCGGGGGCATCATATTCTGAAGAAATATGGGCCGAATGGTGTGAGATGCGGAAGGCCATTACCATTCCTGGTGCCTTAGAGTTTACACAACTGGCAGCGGAACTTGGTGTTGAGGTGTTTTATGTGTCCAACAGAAAAGAAAATTTGTTGGATGCTACCCTGGATAACATGCTTGAATTTGGGTTTCCTTTTACTGATGAAGCGCATGTAATGCTGAAAAAGGAGACTTCTTCAAAGGATGCCAGGAGGGAAGCCATCAGAGAGAATTATACTATTCTGCTCTTGTTGGGAGATAACCTGGGTGATTTTGATGGTGTATTTGATGAAAGGGCACATGAATATGGAAAAGAGACGGTAAGAGAATTTAAAGAAGCATTTGGAACGCACTTCATTATGCTACCCAATCCGATGTATGGCAGCTGGCAAAGAGGAGCTTTCCCGGAAGGTATGCCTGAAGAGAATGAAATATTGGAATTTCTAAGAGGATATTAGCGAAGGTTTATTGAAAGTTAGTTAGTCAAGAGACTTACGGCTGAATGGCATAGTCATACACCTGGCACCTCCTCCACCTCTCGCCAGTTCACTGCCCTCGATAGTGATAACACAACGTTTTGATTGGTCAATGACAGATTTGCCACTTAGAAAATCTTTGGCTTTAATGATATTGAATCCGTTTTTATTAAGATTGTCGAGTGTATGGCTGTTGCGGCTGTAGCCAATAATTTTCCCCGGCCCGAATGCAAAGAAATTCGCCCCGCTGTGCCATTGCTCCCGTTCCTGGTTAATGGAATCTGCTTCTCCGCCACAAAATGAGGGTTCAAGGTCCATGCCAAGTTTTTTCAATATGACGAGGATATTCTCCACGGCACGAATTGATTTTACTTTCCCGTTATCGATTTCAATATGAACGGTTTCATATTTATTGGGCTGGAGTATCAGGGGGTTATATACCATGCATGCATCCCGATCCAGCATGGTAAAAACCATATCCAGGTGAATAAATGACTCCGGGGTAGAGGGAAGTTGTTGCACAATCACGTGGTGTTGCTTCTTGTCTTTCTTTAATTGGTTGATAATAAAGTCTATTCCCCGTGTTGAGGTGCGTGTTCCGAGTCCAATCAATAAAATATCTTCCCTGGCAACTATTACATCACCTCCTTCAATAGAAAGTGCTTCTGTTGCATGTCCGGATTTCTCAGCAACGATAGTCTTAGTTTTGAGCAAGGGATGATATTTGAAGATGGCTTCCATTATCAATGCTTCGCGATCTCTTACCTTGCTGGCCATATTACCAATTAGGATGCTATTGTGAAGGGCAATGGAAGAATCTCTTGTAAAGAAGAAATTATGCAAAGGGCGCAATGCGAAATGCTCGTTGCTCAGGAAATTTGTTAGCGAGTCTTTTTGAAGAGGGACTCCCTGTATCATTAATTGGCTC
This sequence comes from uncultured Bacteroidaceae bacterium, assembly GCA_964538375.1. Taxonomy (GTDB): domain Bacteria; phylum Bacteroidota; class Bacteroidia; order Bacteroidales; genus JAUUZQ01. Next base: position 169,359 of record CAZIFQ010000002.1, read on the forward strand.
AACTCTTCAGCTGTTTTTTCCAGGAGAATATCCAGCAGCTCGGAATGTTTTTCCTGGTAGCAAGTTTGCTTGATAATCTTTTCTTTCACCTCTGCTGATCGGAGAATATCAGTGAGAAGGTCAGAAACCCTGTATGTATTTGTAAGTCGCTGAAGGGTACACTCAAGTTGGTTATATTCCTTTTTGGCCACGGTCAGGTTCAGAATGTCACTGTATAGTGCCCTTTCTGCATTTTTTGGTGTCATGTTCTCCACTTCCGGTCCGGGAGGATGTAGAATGACTCCTTCTAACTCTCCAATTTCTGAAAACACGTTAATTTTCGACATAGATTTATTCCCTCTGATAAAATGATGTGCAAAGATATAGCTTTTAAAATAATTGGATAGCCAGTGATACAAGGAAAGGTACCAAAATCGTAAGTATTACACCATGAACCATAGAGTGAATCAGATATTCCTTCCCAGATGATTTAATAATAATGGGCAAGGTTGTGTCCATGGAAGTGGCTCCACCTGCTGATATGGGAGCTAGTTTCCCTGCGATTTTAGCAAAAAATGGAGCCAGTAACAGTGTAATAACTTCCCTGCTGATATTTGCCAGGAGCGCAATAACACCCAGCGATTCCCCTGACAATTTTGTTAGAATAATACTTGATAAACTATAATAGCCGAAACCAAATCCCACAGCTAGTGATTCGCCAAACTGCAGTTTCCCAAAGATAAGATGGTACACTACAACTCCGAGTAGCGTGCCAATAATTGTAGAAAGAGGAATAAAGAAAATCCGGGGGCGAATTGATTTGATGATCGAGAGAAACTTTGGATCAGATCCCAGGTTGATTCCTACAAAAAGAAGTAATGCATATAAGGCGTAATCCGTTATTCTGCTGATATCAAAGTCAATAGCATCACGAAAAACGATCCCCAGGAACAATCCACCAACAAAAAACGATATGATGAATAAACTATCTTTCATTTTTCTTGTAAAAGATATTCCAGGTGATCCAAGCAGTGAATATGCTTCCGGCCACAGAGAACAGGGCGATCAGCAAACCAGTGAGTCCAAGAGTATCCAGGTGGTTTCTGACTTCATCATTGATACCAACTCCCAGGCCAAGCAGGAAGAGAAGAGCTGCAATGGAAACCAAGGTTAGTTTTCCTGATACAAATTCAAGTTTTTCTTTTTTCCTGAATAGCCACCCAAGCAAAATACCGATAAGAAATACACTGATCAGGATTAACATTAGGATACAGTTTAGCTCAAAGTAATAAAAGAATTTTTACAATTTCTGCTTTAGTACAATAGAAATAAGAGGGAGAGTATGGATGAGTGGTGAGGGATTATCCGCTGAAGTCTGAGGTTTTATGCCGGCCGTCGCAAAATGGTTTGTTCTCTGATAAGCCGCACCTGCAAAGAAATACCGGACCTTCATTCCTTAATATTTCTCCTTTAGAATTTAGGATTTCAAATGAGCCGGTTACCTCAATGTATTTGTCTTCAACAACCCGGAATTGAGCAGCTTTTTGTTTCATATTTTATTTTGCTTCAGTAAAACCTATTTTTCTGTGTGTTCCATCACAAAAAGGCATGCTTTTCGAAGCCCCACAACGACAAAATGAGGTCATTACCATAGATTTTAACTCGTTTCCGTCTGAACCGACAACTTTAAATTCTCCTTCCACTACTATCGGACCATCTTTCATGATGGTAACTTTTGCGGGTTTGGAAGTTTCTTCCTCAGACAAGGTTTCAGGAGTGATTTCTTCTGATAAAGAGTAATTATTTGCCTGGAGCTCCTCCTCATTCATCTCTTTGTTGTATTTCCATTCCAGTGCCTGGGTTGGACATTTATTCACTACTTCAATGATTCGCCTTGTTGGAGCGGCATTAATATTCACCCATGGCCGTTTACCAGGATTAAATACTTCAATCGATTCTCTGAAACATGTTGTTGCATGAATGCACTTTGATGGTTTCCAGAATACCGTTATCTCATCGTTGGTATATTGTCTTTCCCTTGGATCTTCCATTGCTATAAATTTACTTAAAAGTTAAGAACAATGAGGAATTGTGAATGTTCATTTAGGAAGTGAGCCAGCGTTAAGAGGAAGCTGAAGTTGGGAGTTCGAAGTTGGGGCCCCAGCGGGTTCTCATCTTGTAGCCATGGTTCGCTGTTCCGTTCCTGGAAGAAGGTAGGGATGAAGGAAAAGATAAGCAGTGTGGTTAGGTGAAATATACGTATTTTAATATGTATATATATATGTATATAACATTTATAAAGTTAAGATAATCAGAAAATTAAAATAGTGCTTCTGGTTTATAAGCCCTTTGGTGTAACTATACCAATTCTTTTGTGATTCGTACCCCCATAATAGTAATATCATCCACCTGGGGCAGTTCTCCCATCCAGTCGGTGAGTGCCGTATCTATCTTCATATGTTGTTTATCAGACGGAAGCTTACTGATGTTGATGAGTAATTCTTTTAGTCTGGACATCATGTATTTCTTACCTTTTGGTCCGCCGAACTGATCTTGCATACCATCAGAAATAAGGTACAACATATCGTTCTCCTGAATGTCAATTTCCTGTTGTTCGAAGCAGCCTTCTGATTCTTCTGACTTCTGACCAATAGATCGCTTGTCCCCGTTATACTTAATGACTTCATTGTCTCGTACGAGCAGCAATGGATTTTTTGCCCCGGAGAAATTCAGTTTTTTGTTCTTTTTATCAATAGAGCATATGGCCATATCCATTCCATCGGTATCTACATGAGTTTCATTGTGTGAAAGAACTTCAGGAAATTTTTTACAGAGAAAGCCAAGAATATTAGCAGTTGAGGGATATTCCAGTGTCGAAATTGCTTGTTCAATCAGGCCATAACCGATCATACTGAGCAAGGAGCCGGGCACACCATGTCCGGTGCAGTCGATAACCGAAAAGTATTTAACATTATTTGTTTCATTCACATAGAAGAAATCACCACTCACTATATCTCTTGGCTTCAGAAAAATGAATGATTCAGGAAATAAGTCTTTCAGGTTATTGCGACCGGGGAGATATGATTTCTGCAAAAAACTGGCGTATTTTATACTACCGGTAAGATCTTTATTTTTTTGTTTGATGATGGTATTTTGTTTCTCAATTTTGTGCTCGTAGCCCATTACGATCCGGTCGACCATGAGGAATCCAATGATTGCAATAGCAAGCGTAACTATAAATGCAAGTGGGAAAAAACTTTTTATAAAATTTTTGGTGGCTTTTAAGGCAATATCCATATTTTGGTGCACATTAAGTCTTAAGCCCGAGCTTGACAAGGGAAGTGATGCAATGATATCTGTCTTGTCACCATTTTCATAGTTGAGCACTCCCAATAATGGTATTTCTTCTGATAATTTCATCTGCTCAATTTCATCCCTGCTTTGGTAATCGATGAAATTCTCAATCATCAGGTTTTTCACCTTTATCTCATTGAAATTTGGAGCGGCAAGCAATTCGCCATGCTCGTTCATAACACAGATGAATCCACCATTTGGCAGATTGATTTCCTCGCAAATATTTTGAAGAGAAGCTATCATTTCGTCCGCATTGGAAGTATCGATCTGGGTAGATAAATAGTTGATTACTTCAGAACCGAGGGTTTGATTGTCCATGACAATCTGTTTGGTCATCTCTTTTGTAATGAATTGCCGGACAATGAATGTAAACAGGATGGTTCCGCTAAGTACCAGTACTAGTATGCTGGCAGATAGCAGGAGTTGAAATTTCTTTTTCACTATTTCAAGGTTTTGATCCCTAATGTACGGATTTATTACTTAGACAATGAAGTCAAGGAATACTTACATGTGTATCAGACCAAAAAGTTGTTGTCGAGGTATTTTTGAAATTGTTCTTTATATTGCTCGCTTATGGGGATGTACACATCTTTCCCAAAAATAATACGGTTACGTTCTATTGTATTTACTTTTTTAAGACTGACAATATAGGATCTGTGAACTCGCATGAAATCTGATGGATTTAGGTATTCTTCCATTTTTTTCATGCTCATTAGTGCCATGACCGGGCGTTGGCCTTCAATATGGATGCGGACGTACTCACGCATGGATTCAATGTAGAGAATTTCTGCCAGGTTAATCCGCAGAATTTTGTATTCTGATTTGATAAAAAGGAATTCTTCGTTACTATTAATTTGCTGTTCATCAGTAGTTTTTGGAGCTAATCTTTCCCTGGCTTTCTCGGCTGCTTTTAAGAAATCTATATAGCTGATGGGTTTCAGAAGATAATCAACTGCGTCAACCCTGAATCCTTCCACTGCATGTTCACTGTAAGCTGTTGTAAAAATAATTTTAGGTGGATTTTTCAATGATTTAACGAAATCCATACCGCTAAGGTCGGGCATATTGATATCAACAAACATCAGGTCTATATTATTTTCCTGGAGAAATGGAATTACCTGCAAAGCGTTTTCAAATTTCTCTGTCAGTTCGAGAAATGGAGTTTTTTCGATGTAGCTTACAATTTGTTTCAGTGCAAGGGGCTCATCATCTATGGCAATACAACGTATCATACAGGTATTGTTAGATTTACTACAAATATATCTAAGGAATCAGTAATTTCAAGAGAATAGTTTTCACCGAATAGAAGGCCTAAACGTTTTCGTGAATTCTCCAGCCCTATACCTGAAGCTTCAGTTCCCTCCACCGTACCGGGATTACTGTTCCTGATCTCAAAATTCAACTTGTCGGAGTTATAGCTGAATCTAATATCTATAAATGAGTTTTCCTTGTAACTGATACCATGTTTAAATGCATTTTCTACATAAGAAGTAAACAACAGTGGTGGTATGTTTTTGTCTGGCAATTTCTCGGGAATGAACAACTCAATTCTAACTTTATCCGAATACCTGAGTTGCATTAGCTCAACATAAGCTTTTACGAAATCAATTTCTTTCTGTAGAGCAATGCGCTCTCCTTGTGAATCATACAGAAGATGACGCATCAATTTGGAGAGTTTAATAATAGATTCTTTTGCTTCTTCAGCATCGAAATCCATAAGAGAGTGAATATTGTTTAAGGTATTCATTAGGAAGTGGGGGCTAACCTGGTTTTGAAGAAAAGCCAGTTTGGTTTCTATATTTTCTTTTTCAGCATTTACTCTTTTTTGTTCTGATTGTGCATATATCACAGAGACCTTAAGTCCGGTGTCAAATCCAACAATTAATAGGGAAATCACAAAAAAACCCAGAAAAGGAGGCAGCGCTTTCGGTTGTCTTATAGGATTATCCTTTCCTACCGGACCGTCAGGAGGTGGCAGCATATGTTCCGGTGGTGGTGCTAATCTTTCTCCGGGAGGTAATTGTAAATCGGGAGGCCCCGGGTGATTATGCCTGGTTTCATTGGAAACAGGCCCCATTTTATATTCGGTTTCATAGAGATGAACACCTGTAGATAAAACTAAAAGCAATACTATTGTTGTAATATAATAGTACAGTCGTTTTTCCTTGAAGAAGAGGTAGGGTAGCAAAATAAATCTGTTAATCAGAAAGACTGCAAGGAAGGGAATAAACATCTTCCAAACGCCTATGATGTGAGCCCAGTTTATGCCGTTTTCAGAATTTCCAAAAACCAGTGGTGATGCAAACAGGAGCACCCAGAAGATCGATATGATCAAGGGCTCCTGGAACTTCATAATACGTTTCCTTTTTTTTAGTGCATTCATTTGGTTTAGAAATTTAGGAATAATTCGACGAAATATATTATAAACCTAAAAAGGATTCCATGGCATTGTTCCTGGCAGTTACATGATTTTTTAAAGTTTCTACACCAGCATCAAAACTTGCATCGCTTTGTAGAAAGGTGTATCCAGGTATCTCAGCATAGGCATGTTCTTTCAGCAAATCATAGTATTGATCGTAGAGTGAAGACATTCTTGCCGGCTCAAAAATCTCTTCACAGAAATCAAGCATGAAATATTTATACCGTTCTATATACTGTTCATCATTTGCCAGGTAGCGGATCAAGGGCCAATAGCTGCCCACTTCGTCAAGTGACATGTTTATGGCACCGCTTTGCTTGCCTTCTTGCAATGCTTCATTATTGTCCCAAGGAATCCATGTCAACTTGCCGGTTTCAGAAAAGTTATACAGGTAATAATTGTGTGTCATTAAACCATAGGTGTCCCAATTTTGCATAGTAGTATTTGCCGCCAGCCATTTTAGAAAGACATCAACATCAAGAACTGTATTGAGTTCTGCTTTCCATGATGCAGTATCATTGGTCCTGTCGGAACTATTTATTATCGTATAGAGGGAGTTTACATCGGAGTAATCATACAGATCCTCGTTATTCTTTTTTTCCATCTCCTCCTCATCATATGTCCCTGAAGCAAAGCTGGCAGCATCACCATCAGGTTTATATAAGTTACCTGTGCTTTCCCCGAATTGGGAATCCAGCACGGTATCGTCCACTTCTTCAACAAGGGTGTACACTCCATAGTATACAGGTCCGTTACCATAATCGACATAGATTACACAGAATGCAGTTTGCGGAGACACTAGTCCATAATCAAGAAAGAGGTCGGATCCTACTTTTTCCCTCATAAGCGAGGGATCGTCATAATTATTTTTCAGGTTCAACTGCCGAAAGCCATAGAAACGCTGGTCTCTAATTTCTGGATAATCACTTTCAAACTCATCAAAGTCGAGTTTAAAAGCAAATTTTTTAATTCCTGAAGTGTAGGTTGTAGATAAACTTGAGTTGCCTTTGTAGCGTATTCCAACATGGTACCATTCTGTATCATCAAAGTTGACAGAACATGGAACCCAAACAGGATCAAAGTCTGACACTGCTGTTATTCCTCCTCCACCTCCAGGAGGACCTCCCGGACGTGTGCCCGTTGAACCCAGGTTGTCGTCGAGGTCATCCTGCATAAGCTCCCAGTTATCGCTGCTAATTGTAATGTCAAAACGGAGTACTTCATTTTGATTAAAAACGATATCGTAATTTGGGAAAGTGCTGCTGCCATGAGTCTCTTCTGTCCAATCGGCAAGCCCCTCTCTACTGATAGAATCATTTTCCAGGGTTTCCTCTTCTTCTACATCAATAATCAGATCGTCGGCCCTGCACGAGTTGAAAGCAATTAGTATAGCGACGAAGAGTATGTAATATGTCAACTTGGTAAAAATGGATAATGTCTTTTTCATAGTTTTAGAATTTATATTTGTAGCCAATACTTATGATATGCTTGTTGCGGTATTCAAGCATATAATAGTCCAGTGCATATCCAAGTTTGAGTGAGTTATGCTTATTTAGTTTGTATGATGCTCCCAGAGAGTAGCGCATTTTGTAAAGCTCATTTACCGAAATATCATGAAAGCCTTCGGCACTGGCATATGGAGTTAGTTTGAAGTTTTTAACATTGTAATCAAGCTTGGCCCTGTAGCGAAGAAAATCTCCATTGGCATCATCATCAGTATAGTTTGTATATTTCAATCTCACAGAGGGTTTCCACCTGTATACTTTCCTGCCATATTCAGCATCAAAGGCAAAGCGATGCAGGTACTCTGTAGGATTTGTACTACGTGGGTTGACAATAAACCTGTAGCTTCCGCTTAAGTCCAATCCTTTGACAGGATTATATGAAACGGTAGACTGAAAGTGATATTTACTTACTGAAAAGTTTTCGTCCCAGCGTATTTCCGGCGTGAAGCTTAATTGCACTTTTTTAATCGGCTTATACGTCAGTTTAGCTTCTGTGCGTGCCTGGAAATCATTGTCAATTTCCTGTGCCAATATGAAGTTTGTTCCTGTCATCCCTGTTAGAAACAATAGTATCCAGGTTATTTTATTTTGTAGAATGTTCATTTGCTATGGGTTTTTAAGTTGTCGAAGGCCAGCTGTCGAAAGCTTGTTTCTCCATTTGCATTTCACCATTTTCTCCCTTAAAGATATTGATCCATGCTCTCCAGTTTTCATTATCCATTTCGGGATAGTCCAGCCGGTAGTGACTACACCTGCTTTCTGTTCGCATCAGGGAGGCTTTAAGTTTCATTTCGGCACTAATAATCATGTTTTCTGTTTCATGTGCCAGCCTGAGTTCGTGCATGTCAGCTGCCCTGAGCATTGGCATATGGTGATCGCGCAATTCTTCGATATAAGCGAGGGCAGCATCCATCATCTTTTCCTTTTTGATATACAAGACGAAGTTTGGGATCATAACGCCCTGGAGGGTTTGTGTCACGTATGCAGGGCTATATCCTGCTTCCCTTTTCAGTGGAGCAAATATTTCTTCTTTGATTGTTTCGATCTTCTTCCTGGGAATATCGGCAAGGGATGCAGATGTGCTGTATTCACTTGCTGCTTCTCCGGCGATTGCTCCCTGCACCGCAGAACCTGCCAGGGAGGACCCGATCTGGGTATAGATTGCACCTGCCATATATGATCCAAGGGCATCGCCTGCAGCATAGAGACCGGGTATGTTCGATTCGCATTTGTCATTGACAGGCACCAGTCCTTCAGATTTATGGATTGCCATTCCTGCTGATGAGCCGCCAACTGTTGTTCCATGCATGCCCGGAGGAGCACCTTCTTTTCCTTGCTTGTCACTTTTTGGAGGGCCTGGCCTCTCGTTGTCCATCTTTGCAGGCCTGTTAAAACCTTCTGGTCTGTAAGGTCCTCCCGATACGTCATTGTTATTTTCCATTCCCGGACCCATTCCTTTTACCGGGTTACCACTAACATAAGCTATATAGTTTTGGTCCACACCCAGGTCATGGTGTATCTCCACACTTGTTGTTTCAGGTTTCTGCTCAAACATGCCATGCCAGCCGTCAAAACAAGCTGCAGAATTTTCCTGTTGACCACTATGTCCGTCGTTCCATTCTTTGCCGGTCACTTTTGCCCCGATATTATAGGCCATTATTGTGCCATCATGGGTCAGGTCGCAAATGGGAAAACCATTTGGTTTGAAACCCCCTGCTCCTGTACAAAGGATTACACTTTTGGCTTTGAATAACAACATCTTTTGTTCGTCTAAACTAAATCCTGCGGCTCCGGCAATACGGCCCTTTTCTTTTACCAGGTGTGTGATAACGATCCGCTCACTTAGTTTGATGTTTCTTTCCTTAATTGGTTTAATGAAGGATTTATTATACAAGGGAGAATCAAAGAATCCCCATTCCCGGAGTTCGTTTACCCTGGCTAGAGAATGCTCTGCCATTTGTCTTGTGTAGACAGGGTTATTTGTTCCCAGTGCAGATTTAGAAACCATTTGAGTGAATTCATCCAGTGTGACATCAGTCTGTGTGGCGTCATAGGAAAAAATCCCTTTTGCAAAAGGGGTTTGTCCGGAAGATCCGAGTCGGCCTTTTGAAACCATAATTACTTTAGATCCGGCATCGTGGGCCTTTACTGCGGCAAAGAGTCCAGCCATTCCTGATCCGATTACCAGCACATCTGTCTCGTTTTCGAGATATTTTATCTTGTCAGTATCCATCTCTGTTTTATTTTCTCCCCATCCCATTGGAAGGCCCATAGCAGCGAGTGCAGTTATACTTGCAGCGCTGCCTGCCAGTGCCATGAAGCGACGTCGGGATATTGTATTATTGTTTTGCTCAGTCATTTTTTCCGGGTTTAGAATTCTTTATGAAATATACTTTCAGGATCATGAATACACCCACTGCAGCGATCACTATCATATATATCGACAGTGGAGTGTCTGTATGACGACCAAGGTTGATAGCGTGCCATGTGGCAACAATGATAAATACTATGGAAAGTATTCCGTGGAATATCCTCCATGTTGTGTACTTCATTCCGAGTTTCTTTCGAAAAATTGATGTAAGAGCCAGGATCAGCATGGAAACCCATGCAATCATTCCCAGTATTATTCCTGTAGAGTCCCAGCTTGTTATCATGGTGGTGAAAGCATCAGCCGGAGCTATACCAGCTTCAAAATACCGGGGTAGAATAACAAAGAAGGGATGAAAGATAATTACTCCTCCCAGCACATAGCCAAGTATCTTATGGAGTTTTACCACCTTACTTGCCTTATGTGGCTTTAGAATATTTTTATTTCCCCTCGACAGATAGAATTGTCCGATTGCCATGAAATAGGCGAGAAGTGTAATAATGGAAATGCTCTCCTTAAGGGCAGTTCGTTCCGGAAAATTTCCTAATGAAAAATATAACAGGGGGATGATTGCCAGGAGAGTCACTCCGGCTATACGGTTGTATGTTTTAATTGTTGTGTTCATGATTATCCCCAGGAGACAATAACGGGTATGGTTTTTTCTGGTGAAATTGTAATGGCATCTACCGGGCAGTACATTCGGCACAGGTGACAAATCTGGCAGTCAGCACTGTACTTAATTACGGCTTTCCCTGTTTTGGGGTCTTTACGAATCACATCGGTGGGACAAGTTTCAATACAAGTCCCACATCCGATGCAACCGTTTATACTTACTATAGACATGAGATTGGTGGTTTGTGATTCAGGATGATTATGAGCTATGAAATAGGATTCGAATATTTATCACCATTGAGTAGAAAATTTATTCTCTCAGGATTCGGATTGCTTTTATGTAACTCTTTTTTTAATTCTTCAAGTTCCTTTTTGGACTGTTTACTTAATGGTGAATTATCTCTATTGATTGTCATAATTTTTATTTTTTTTATTAAACACCTTTTATCAACTTGAACTTCATGAGTTCTTAGTGTTTGACAAAACTCTAACGTCCGGGGCCTCCCTGTGGTTCTCCCTGTGCTCTGCCTTGTGGTTTGCCTTGTGGTCTGGACTGTTGTCTTTCCTTTTCCTGCTTGGATAAGTAACTATTGTACTTTTTCTTCTGCTCTTTAGTAAGTAGAGATTTTACATTCTTTTCCAACTGGCTTTTAAGTTTTTCCATGGCCTGTGGGCCCTTCGTTTTACTATTTTTTACCTGCTTGAAATGATCTTTGTAAAGTACACGCACGTCTGTTTCTTGTTCTTTACTTAAATCCAGTGTAGATGATAGATCTGTTACCATCTTCTCAATTTGCTTGTCGGTAGGGACTGGAGGTGGACCTGTTGGTCTTTGCTGTTGTGCCATCGCAGAGCTGGCGGAAATGATTGTTATAAATAATACAATCGCTGCTGTTTTCATTTGTTTCATTTTCTAGTTTTACATATTTGAAACAAATATATTCTACAGCCCTATTTCAGGCAAAACGAATCAATGGGAGAGCCAATTTTCCCAACGAAAAGGTGGATTTATTCTACGAACAATATTAGGAAAGTATATTTTTTTCTTCCTACCGTAAAGGTCAGTGTAAACATTTACTGGCAATCCTCAGGAAATTCCCCCCTGTGAAGGCAAGTATGTCTTTTTCAGAAAGTCCGATTTTCAAAAGCTCCTCAATTAAATCAGGAAGGGAAGCAATTGATTCCCATCCTTCAACAAGACTAGGCAGACCTGCATTATCAGATCCCAGTCCCACATGTTCAATGCCCAGCCGGTTTTTCATTAAGAGAATCTCGGATGCCCAGTGAGCCAGTGTTGTTCTTTCATAACTACCGAGTTTGTAAGCTATAGGCATAGTACATATCACTCCACCGGATTTCGCAATTAACTCCATTTCATTCCAGCTTCTTGCCCTGTTGGGAAAATTGTTTTCTTCACTTTCAGGAAAGGGAGCAGTATGTGAATCCAACAAGGGCAATTGACTCACTTCAGAAACACTTTTTAAGGTTAATGTATTGGAGTGTGCGACATCAACAATCATTCCTTTTTCATTCATTTTCTCGACTACCTTTTTACCAAATGGAGTTAGCTGACCGTCGAATTTTGATTCCTGGTTGAAACCAATCTCGTTATCAATTTTATGTAGGATGGTAATTAGTCTTACTCCTTTTTCATGGAATCTGTCAATGTTTGTGATATCTCCTTCTAAGGCATCTCCACCCTCAATAGCCATAATGGCAGCAAAGAGATCATTATTTCCAGTGAATTTTAAATCAGACACGTTTGATACCAGTCGAATTTTCTTTTTCCTTTCAAAGTTTTCTATTCGTTCGATTTGTTCAATGGTATCGGTGTAAGCGCTTACATTTGATCCTTTAATTTTTACTGAATCACCAAGCGCTGCAAATACGGATCCCACTAATCCGGCTTCCTTCATTCTACTTACTGTTGCGGTAGTTCTGAGGTGCTTGATTCTTCCATACGGTGAAAGAGGAGGATGGTGAAGGTGGTAGGGGTGGGAGTGCGCATCAAAAGCCATTATTCCTTCAAAAGGTAATACATGCTTTGTTGCTGATTCAGCCATTAGTTTGTTCTCAAACAAGTACCCGCTAAAAGAGATAGTTACTCCAAGAGCGATGCTTTTTTTGAAAAAATCTTTTCGATTCATTCGCATGTCTAAAGGGTTGGATGCCTATTAATTGTGATTAATTCATACTAAATATACAAAGAATTATCAAAATTGAGTTGTTGATGATTTTGTTTTGTCCAGATAGAAGGGATCAATCGTTTCTCAACAAAAAGAAAGTTTGTTGTTTAATCTTTAGATAAGCCCCCATTCCATGGCCATGACAATATCTTCAATCACCTTATCCTCTCCGTCAGGATCAAATTGCATCTTAAGATTGTTGCCAAACAGTCGGGCAATACCCTGCCAGAAGAAGGCGGTGAAGCCACCGCGAATATCTTTGAGAACTTCGTAAGAAGTCTTGCCTGTCTCCCTGTCGATAAGCTTGACAAGAATGATACCTTGCTTTACTGTGAGTCGTTTTATCTCGTTCTCAAATTCTGCCATAATCTCTGCTTCGGCTACCTCGGTATATTCTTTCCGTTCTTTTTTGGAATCAATATCCACCAATGTGCTGTCCAGGTGCCTGAGTTTCAGGTTAGCAATAACAGCATAGGGATGCGCTTTTTTAACATTGCGAATAATGCGACGGTATTTCCGGCTATTTAACAGGTAGTTGTATTTATTGACATCATAAATATTTACGGCCGGGATATGCATAACCGGAACAGTATCGCTCGCATACACAATTGCCCTGTTGGTTCGAATAACATGTTTGCTGGTGTCGGCTTGAGCCCTGGCAGGGCTTAGCAAACACATGAAAAGCACCAATGCGGGGATGATATATTTAATGATTTTCACCTTCATAATTTAGAGATTACAAAAATCAGGCCTTTTAGTGAATATTGATAATAATATTTGATAAAAAAATCAAAATAGTCAAAAAAAAATCAAAATAAATTTCGTATAAAACAAGTAATCAAGAAGATAGAATAGCTTAATTACATAATTAATTACGTAATTAATTATGTAATTCTTTTTTTGTGGTTGTAAGAGTTATTGTGAAGAGAATCACTGAGGATATCAGATAAATTACATCAATTCCAGCATGGCTTTTACCACATTCTCAGCGCCGGTGCCTATTTGTTCGATATTGGCGTCGAGCATGTAGCAAGGAGTTGTTACAACTTTGTGTTTTTTATCGATGATTACCTCTCCATGTGTTGCAATTACATGTGTGGCACCAACTGCTTCCACGCCGGCAGCAGTATCTGCATTGTCGCCTATAGTGAGTTCAACATCTCCCAGTATCTTTGCAATAAGCACCGGGGCTATGCAGAGTGCAGCTATTGGCTTTTTGAGTCCTGCCATGCATTTGATGGCATCTGAAACTTCCTGGTTGATGGTAGCCGTCGGACCTTTAAATGCCCAATCAGACAAGTTCTTAGCAGCACCAAATCCACCAGGAAAGAGTAGTCCGTCGAAATCGGCTGCAACAAATTCGCTAAGCGGTGATATATCGCCTCGTGCGATGCGGGCAGATTCCACCAGCACATTCCTTGTCTCGTCCATCTCTTCACCTGTAATATGGTTGATAACATGGTGCTGGACAATATTGGGTGCAAATATTTTGTAGGCGCAGCCATTTTTGGCTATGGAATAAAGACTTAAAGTTGCTTCATGAATTTCGGCGCCATCGTAGACCCCGCAACCGGATAGAATTACTGCAATTGTTTTCATATGTTTTAATTTTAAACTTTTGAATACATCGTGGCATGAATCAACACACAATTTATTGAATTTAAAAATGAAAGAAAAGTAAAAGACAATGAAATTCTATCGCTTTTCGATTTCAACGAGGAGGTCGTCTTTCATAACAGACTCATTTTTTTTGACTGAGATCTTTTTGATGATACCGTTGATGTGACAATTGATTTCATTTTGCATCTTCATGGCCTCGAGTATAAGCAGTGGCTCTCCTGAATTAATTTCAGCGCCCTCTTCGACCATGATATCAATGATTTTACCTGGCATGGGAGCACTAACAAGTTCTGTAGATGAAGTACCTTCCTGCTTCTCCAGGTATTTTTTTCTTTTTAGGGAGAATGGAGATTCAACGGTAAAGGTATGCCATACGCCATTGACCATCACTGTATATTTATTCTGGTTTTTTTCAATGATATCGAGCATGTACTTCCTGTTTTTCCATACGATATATGAAAAACCATTGGGATCTTCGTAAAGCTTAAGCTTCACTTTCTCACCCTTATACTTAATCTCTTTCTCTAAAGGATTGGTAAATTCAAACTGCTTCTTGCTTGAACTCAAAGCAATTACTTTTTGCCTTGAGCCTTTGTTGCTTCGACCTGTGCTTTTACCGAGTTCATTTTTGCCTTGCTTACCATTACCTATTGTTCCTTTACCTTTTTCTGCCATGCTGGTGATTTTTAGCGCAATCGCTTATTAAGTAACCAGGGTGTAATATTTTTACTCTTTTCCACATTCAGTTTCTTGCCTTCTGCATTTTCCACATCTCTTACATAGTCGTAAACGGCAAAGAATGCTGCCAGCATCTCTTCATCAGGTGCATTGTGGTAGTGGATTTTCAACTCATTGGTAAGGAAAGATGTATTGAACTCTCCTTTTCTGAAATTCTTATTTTGAAGAACAGCCCTGCAAAAAGAGAGGGTAGTTTTTGTTCCTTTTATCCAGAATTTTTTGATGGCTTGTGAGGATAGTTGCATTGCTTTCTCCCTTGTGTCGCCATAGATAATAAGCTTGGCAATCATTGAATCGAAATAGGGTGTTATCACTGACCCATCTCTGACACCTGTATCTATGCGGATGTTTTTTCCTTCCGGCCAGGAAATTTTTTCGATGGTACCCAGACTCGGTGAGAAACCGGATTGAACATCTTCAGCATTGATTCGCCATTCAATGGCGTGTCCTTTAAGCTTTATATCTTTTTGCTTAAACCTGAGCTTTTCTCCCTGGGCAATGAGGATCATCTGCTCTACCAGGTCGATTCCTGTTACCATCTCTGTTACAGGGTGTTCCACCTGTATCCGTGTATTCATTTCCATGAAGGAGAAATCCTTATTGGCATCTAACAGGAATTCAACTGTTCCTGCAGAGTAGTAAGCACAGCCCTTGGAGATATCGATGGCTGCCTGTCCCATCTTCTCACGCAATGCAGCATCGAGGGCAGGGGAGGGCGATTCTTCAAGAAGTTTCTGATGTTTCCTTTGTACAGAACATTCTCTTTCACCCAGGTGGACCACATTTCCATGTTGATCAGCCAATATCTGGAACTCTACGTGCCTGGGTTCCTGGACATATTTTTCGATGAACATATCCGGATCATTGAAAGCTTTTGCTGCTTCATTGGATGCGATATTATACATTCTCTCAACTTCACTTTCCTTTGTAGCAACGCGCATTCCACGTCCTCCACCACCTGAAGCTGCTTTAAGAATCACGGGGTAGCCAATTCTATTGGCCATTTCAATAGCATGTTCCGGGTCTCTCAGGTTGCCTTCGCTGCCCTGTAGGAGTGGAACATTGCTTTTTTTTGCGATTTCCTTTGCTACAGTCTTGTTTCCCATCCGGTATATTACATCTGCTGATGGTCCGATGAAAATGATTCCTTCATCTTCACAGCGCCTGGCAAAATGTGGGTTTTCAGCCAGGAAACCGTAGCCCGGATGAATAGCATCGATCTTATTCTCCTTTGTAGCTGCAATGATACGTTCGATATCCAGGAATTCAGCTATTTCGCTTGTAACTTCCGTGAAGTCGATGATGTGATCTGCCTCATCCAGATACCACGCATTGGGCTCCTTGGAGGTTTTAATCACATACGATTGGATATTCATCTTCCTGGCAGTTCGGGTGATCCGAATTGCGATTTCTCCCCGATTGGCGATAAGTATACTTTTTATCTTCATAATGAAAGATTACAAAGGAATATTTCCGTGTTTTCGTGAAGGGTTTGTGATATATTTATTCTCGAGTGCGAGGAAAGCAGACTTCAGCTTTCTCCTTGTGATAGCAGGATCAATTACTTCGTCAATGAACCCTTTCTCATCAGCCACATATGGATTAGCAATTTCATCCCTGTATTTTTTTGCCAGTTCCTTCTTGAGCTCAACAGGATTGTCTGATTCTGCCAGTTCTTTTCTATAAAGGATGGCCACTGCTCCTTCGGGTCCCATCACTGCAATTTCGGCTGTTGGCCAGGCAAAGTTGAAGTCTCCTCCAAGGTTTTTACTGTTCATCACACAGTATGCTCCACCGTATGATTTTCTTAAGATTACTGTAATCTTTGGGACCGTGGCATCAGCATAGGCATACAAGAGCTTTGCGCCGTGCCTTATGATACCACTATGCTCCTGGTCAATTCCGGGCAGAAATCCGGGTACATCTTCAAGTGTGAGTATAGGTATATTAAAAGAGTCGCAGAAGCGAATAAATCTTGCTGCTTTATTTGAAGAGTTGATATCCAGTGTTCCGGCCAGCACCTTTGGTTGATTGGCGATAATGCCAAGGACTTTTCCATCTATTCGTGCAAAGCCCACTACAATATTTTGAGCGTAACGCTCTCCCACTTCATAAAACGATCTTTTATCAACCAGCAAGGTGATGACATCTTTTACATCGTAAGGTTTATTGGCATCATCAGGGACTATATCTCTCAGCTTCTCTTCAAAATCTTTGGTTTCATTTTCTTCAATATCTGCCTCCGGTGGGTTCTCGAGGTTATTTGCAGGCAGGTAAGAGATGAGTTTACGAACACCCATTAGTGTATTTTCTTCATCTTCGTATACCATCTGCGCTACTCCACTCTTCTGGGAGTGAACTTCTGCTCCACCAAGATCATCAAATGAAACTTCTTCATTGAGTACTTCTTTAACCACATTTGGACCGGTTACAAACATGTAGCTGGTTTTATTGGCCATGAATATAAAATCTGTGATTGAAGGGGAATAAACTGCGCCACCGGCTGCAGGCCCCAGGATAACAGAAATCTGTGGAATAACACCGGATGCCTGTACATTTCTGTAGAATATTGATGCATAGCCGGCTAAGCTGGCAACTCCTTCCTGGATTCTTGCTCCGCCTGAATCAATTAATCCGATAATGGGTGCCCCCATTTTGAGAGCCATATCCTGAATCTTGGAAATTTTTGTTGCATGAATGGAACCAAGAGAACCACCCATGACATTGAAATCCTGTGCGTAGGCAAATGCCAGGCGGCCCATTACCTGTCCATGGCCAATGATAACACCATCTCCAAATGACTCCTGCACTTTACCAAAGCCACCATCTACCTTGTTTGGTGTGACAAAAGCGTCGACCTCTTCAAATGTTTCTTCATCGAATAGGATCGCTATTCTCTCCCTTGCGGTTAGCTTCCCTTTGCCATGCTGTTTTTGCTGAGATTTCGCATTGTATTGCGTTTCGAAAATCTGCTGTCTGTCAAGGAACTTCTTGAAATTTTTTCCTGTTACATCCATAAAGTGCGGGTCTAGTTAAACTAAAAGATCAAATCTGTAATCAAAGTACAAGAAATGGTCATAAACCGTAAGGCAAAACTATGAATAAAATCTAATTTTCGACCCGTAATTTTGATTTTGTTAAATGAGCATTCAAACCGCCTTGATTTAAAGTGTTTTACACGTAAAAAATCATAAAATTTTTTCGAATTACCTTGTTTTCTTCTGTTGTTTTTATGTCGGATTTATCAATTGAAAAGCTTCATTCTGTCAAGTTTTTCCCCGGAAACCCACCACTCTTCTGGCACTAATTTCCAGTTGAAAAAAGTGTCGGGTTGATAAACATCCTGTTCGCCCAGGTACTGCATTAGATGGAATCTCAGGTCAATTTGGGTTGCATTGACTATCCTTCCCGGCAACTCTATGGCAGGAATTCCTGATCCACTGGTTAGGTGACCTCCACCACCGTTTCCACGATAAGAATTTATTGCAACCAGGAACGTATCTTCTACTGAGAACTGGGAACCGTCACTTTTTTGATGAATAGTTACTTTATCACCGTCTGGCTTTTGGAGATCTATGGAATAGTCTATTCCCGCTGCAGAAGAGAAATTATAGTATGGGTTCTGCAAGTTCATCCTGCTATCCGGATTGAATTTCAAAAGAGATGAATTATTACTGGTCATTGTATTGAACCACAGGCCGGCAGCGTGTTCCAAAAATCCGTCGATCTCTCCTCCTGTAAGCTTCATTGTATAGAGCATATTCTCGAATCTGTACAGCTTGAACATGTCAGAAACATATACTGCTCCGCTATCCAGGGTTGAGTTGAAAGCCAATGGGGCAGTAAAAGAGATAGTTGCGCCTGACTCTTTTAACTGAACTTTATTAATTAATGTGATGAAGGAAGAGGGCCCGAATAATCCGTCGCGACTGCTCATGGAGCATGCCAGTGTAGTTACTGTATCTGACAGGTATTCAGTTACTTCCTGTAGCTGAGGATTAAAGTGCGTCATAAATACAGGATCCGGCTCGTATCCGTTACAATTTATAATACGGCCCCTGATATTTTTTTGTTTTTCATTTGTAAAGTCTACCATGACTTCACCTACGTACCTGGCATGACTGCCGGGATCCATTACAAAAACGCTGTCACCCACTATATTTTTAACCCATTGACTGGATAAGCGATGATCATGTCCTGCAAATATTATATCAAAACCTGGTACTTGCCTGGCTACAAGAAGAGTAGCATTTTCATTAAACTTATCTGTGGATGTTTTTCCTCCATATGTGGGGTCAGTGCCCGAGTGAAATAAGCCAATGATAAGATCAGGTTTCTCTTTCTGTTTAATAAGCGGAACCCATTTATGGGCGGTTTCAATCATGTCTTCAAACCTTAGATCCGGCCATAATGATTTAGGAAGCCAGTGGGGAATTCCCGGCGTGATGAGTCCCAGTATTGCAATCTTCTTTCCTCCCTTTTTTATGATTGTATAAGGTTTAAATCCGGGTTTGTTTGTATGAACATTTATTGCATTGGCTGCCAGCCAGGGAAAATTGAATTCTTCCACAATCTTGTTGTATACCTGAGGACCGGTTTCAATGTCATGGTTTCCAACAGTAGCTGCATCATAGGCCATGTAATTCATTACAAGAGCAGAGATATGTGTTGAGTCAGCTTTTTGAGTATTGTAATAATATACGGTTGGTTGTCCCTGGAGAAAGTCTCCATTATCAAGTAAAACCAGAGATGTATCCTTTGCTTCGCGCTGTTCCCTGAGATAGGAGGAGACATGCGCCAGTGAGTGATCTGATGGCTTCATCTCAATCAGATCTATTGGGTAAATCATCCCGTGAACGTCTGTAGTGACCGCTATTTTAAGGTAATCACTATTAGTACATGAGCCTGCAAGGACCAGAGAAAGTATCAGGAGTCCAATTTGATGTTTCTTCATGTCAATAAAGTTATTCATATTGAACAGAATAAAAGCGATTCTGTTCGAAAATATAGACTGCTTTATAAATTTAGAATGGAAGATATTGCTGCAAAAGGAGTTTGAGAGCCCTGTCAAAACGACAGAAGTATCAGAAAATAAATAAGTTACGCTACTAATAAGTATTTATATTGTTTATATATTACCTTGAGGTGGGAGAAAATGGCCCGAATCTTGCGTATTAATTATAAAATAAATAAATTTATGAAGCTTAGAGACAACTAATTTAAAACTTACAATCATGCTGAAGAGAACTTTAATAATCGCTTTACTGGCCATTTTTGCTGGTGGTGCCATGCAAGCGCAGACTTTCAAGTATATTGGAGCTGCAAAATGTAAAATGTGCCATCTAAAACCTGCTAAAGGTGAACAGTATAATATATGGCTAAAGGGCCCACATGCTAACGCTATGAAAAGTTTAAGCAGTGAAGAGGCCATGAAAATTGCAAAAGAAAAAGGGATTGCTGATCCAACAACTGATGCAAGTTGTATTAAGTGTCATTCAACAGTAGGACATATTGAAGCAAAACTTATAGCTGGTATAAAAATTACTGAAGGAGTATCATGTGAATCATGTCATGGACCAGGAAGCATGTATAAGGGAGCTTCTATAATGAGGAACCGCGAACTGGCAATGCAGAAGGGAATGATACTGCCTACTGAAGCTGTTTGTAAGACCTGTCATAATCCTGAAAGTCCAACATACAAGCCATTTGATTTTGCGACTAAATCAGCTAAAATTGCCCATCTTAACCCAACAAAGGCAAACTAGCGATTGTAAAGTTACTTCTAATGAATTAAAAATCCTTTGGTTTTATTACCAAAGGATTTTTCTTTTACTAATATTGCATATAGAAACTAATACGGTATTCACTATTAAAAATTATTCATTGTGAGAAACATAATAATTATATTTCTGGTATTGTTTGCATTCTCTTGTAGCAACAATTCAACCGATACGTATACTACTGTCAAGGTTCGTAAGGTGGAACAGGTAAACACTTATACTTATTTGCTTGTGAAGGCAAAGGGTCCGGAGTATTGGATCGCTGTATCAACAATGGATGCTCGTCCGGGAGAAACGTACCAATATAAAGGTGGTTTACTTATGGAGGATTTCTATAGCAAGGAGCTTGATCAGACCTTTGAGGAAGTGTTGTTCCTGGATGAAATCATTGCAGAAAATGTTGAAGAGAGCAAGGTAGCTAATCAGATGAGTGGCATGGATATGAAAGATATTCCTGCGCACCAGGGAATAAAAGAACTTACACCCGGAAGTGCTATAGTAAATGAAAAATCAGCTGTGAAGATATCCAATAGTAAGGGAGGAATCTCTATCGCAGACCTATTTTCTGATCCCGACTCTTTTAAAGGAAAGACCATCCGCATCAAGGGAGAAGTTACCAAGGTCAACAATGCTATCATGGAGCGCAATTGGGTGCATCTCCAGGATGGGACAGAGCATGAGGGCAGGTATGACCTGACTGTTACTACCTCTGAAAATTTTGAGAAAGGCACCATTGTAACCGTAGAAGGTATACTGGCTGTTGATATTGACTTTGGGTATGGTTACAGCTATGAGATCTTGCTGGAAAAAGCAACAAAAGTTGAGTAGAAGATATTAGTCAACTGACCTATTGACTCATTGACTCATTGACTCATTAACTCATTAACTCATTGACTCATTAACTCATTAACTCATTAACTCATTGCCTCATTGCCTCATTGACACATTTCTCAATTAATGCTCCTCTTCGTGATATCCGTTGATCATACTCTTAAACAAGGTGCCTGGTTTTGTACCGAGCGTGCATGTATAAAGATGGATAAGTAAAAAGATAGATATACAGAAAGCCATAATTTGGTGTAGGTAATCTGTTATTGCAAGCCCTCTTCCTCCAAAAATATTCATTATTACAATATCCGGAAAAAGAAGTCCAATTCCTGAGATGATTATAAGTGGCATACATACATACATTACCGCAGCATAAGAAATCTTTTGCAAGGGATTGAATTTTCTTTTCTCATCAATTTCAAACGGATGCTTCTCTTTTTTAAACATTCCTGAGATATAGAATATAGCCTGCTTCATGAGGTTTTTACGCACATCCTCTTTTAGTCCTGTGTAATACTTTCCATTTCCGCTGACAATATTACCCAAAACATAAAATCCATAATTTACTGTCAGAATAATGGCACAGACATTATGTATAGAAACTGAGATTTCGAATGGTATTACAAAATTGTCTGGACTGGCATAATGTAGACTTATTCCGGTTGCAACGAGGAGAAGGAAGGTAATAGCATTTATGATATGCCATATTCTGATCCACACGGGGTATAGGTATACTCTTGTTTTTGACATGTCCTGTTATTTTTTAATTATACGTATTACTGTGTGTACCAGGATACCAAATAAAGTACATCCCAGGATGATAAAGCTAAGCCAGTTAAGAAAGATATTGTGGTTGGCTCCAATTACAAATGCATTATTTCTAATTACTCCATTGACGAATCCTAATTTACGCATTTCCACACTTTGGAATTTATACAAGGAATGCAGTAGCCTGGAATTCTTGGAGTGACACTCAGCGCAATCTCTGACCGCATCCTTTTTTGGAAGGATTTTATGCGCAATGAGGATGGTGTCATTCAGCTCTGTATGACATTCTATACATCTAACGGTAGCAAAATGGGCAGATTGGTTGGGCAACCAATCATGTTTTTCAAGTATATTGATCTCAGATCTGTTTGTAAGTTGCATGAATCTTGAAAAATCAGCGTGGCATTGCAGACACATATTATTGTCGTACAAAATAGCATCACTAATATCTTCGGCGTTTCTCATAAACGCTTTATAGCTGTGAGGATTGTGACATTTCCAGCAGGTGAATTCGTCCATATTATGAATGCTTTCTTCAAACTCCATTTCAATTTCTTCGAAATGATACTGGGCAAAAGTTTCATCATAGCCGTGGCAATCCAAACACACCAGTTGTACTTCATTCCTTGATTCAATGCTATGCGGGTAGGTGAAGAAATCATATGAGTGACAATCTGTGCAGGAAAATGATTTATGGACAGATGAATAATAATCGTCCCTGTCTACATACAGTTCGGAATACATTTTCTTAGTGATTTTCCTCTCGTAAATGGAATCAATGATAGTAAATTTTTGTTCCCCATGACATTTCAGACAACCTTCATTGTCTTCAACAAAAGGATTCACCTCATGGAAGTAAGGTTTGATTTTTACTGTGTCATCTATTTGAGCCGATGCAAAATTTGCCGTCCCGAATAGCACTAATAAAAAAAGAATTGTGCGGATTTTCATAAGCTAAAATCTAATTGAAATATTGAATCCAAAATGATAATCCAATCCAAATGGATTATTCGCGTTATACACAACATCGTAGTTCTTTACCAGTGAGTTGTAGTTAGAAACGAAAATTCTGAAAGAGTGTGTACTGGTTCCTATTTCAACTCCAAGTGAGAGGTTTGGATATACATCAACATCTGCAGGTTTGTTTATTGGCTGCTCATATTCGAATATGATGGAGTGGAAGCCAAGCACCTGGGCACGAAGACCACCATACACGGAAAAATTAGCATTGTTATATCCTTCTTGCACTGCATTCATCCATACGAATGTAGGAGCTATTTGGACACCAATTTTTTCTCCAAATTTTCTTGAAACAAGCACCTGGTTCATGTAGGATAACCTGTGTGCAAATTTGAATTCGTTTTCCGGGCCAAAATTTGCCGCATCGCTTGCATTCAGCACAGCATTACCAACATAAGACACTGAAACAGGCATTTTTCCTGATTCGGTTTGTTGGAGAAGACTTACTTTCCACTCCAGGTCTTGCAGTTTGTCTTTCCTGGTGGTACCAAATCCAAGCATAATATTGTCTGTTATACCATACGCCACAGCCATTCTCGTATTTGCAGATCCATAAATACCAAAGAGGTCGCTAATGGTTGAAATAGGAGCGAAGCGGTGCTGGATCTCAATATTCATTGCCCCTTTATAGGGATTCATTGTGGTGTGATTATCAATCAGTGTTACCGTTTCAAATGGCTGATAAATAGGTGAATCCTCTGAAAGTGAAGAAAACTGAATAAGCTGTGAAAATGTCGGCATACTGATAAATAATCCGACGATAAGAAAACTAAATAGATAACGTTTCATATTCATATTGGGTTTTGTAGTTTTTTATTCTGTTGATTCTTCCAGGGCACCTTCCGTAATCCATGAAATGATTGCCTTTTTCTGAGCGTCATTGATATCATTAGAACTGTGACCATCGGTTGCTTTTTCAAGTATGTAACTATCTTCCGGGATATCCATATCCAGCAATCTGCCTCCGTTATGTTGCGTCAGTGAGGTATATACATTTCCTTCGGTAAAGTCTGGGGGCAGTAGTGAAGGATGACAACCTGCACATTTACCAACGAAAATTGGCTGGATATCTGCCTGGAAATCATCTCCTATAATAATTTCATATTTCTCGCAAGAGTGAAAAGCCGCTGTAAGCATTACTAGGACAAAAATAGATAGAACTCTCTTCATCTTTCTGTGGTTATTTATTTACTGTGAATTAAGTATCAAAAATATTGAAATTAATGTTCTAAGTATCAGATGCGCCATTGATACAGATTCATAAAAAATGTGTTCCAGATCAACTTTTTTTATGACAACGACGTTTTCTTCAGTGAGAATTGTATTAAACGTCTGTACAATAAAGAAATAAGGTAGGCAGCAAAGGGTGCTGTACAATATAAAAGATGTGTTTTAGAATGAATATAAATAGTTCAAGGAGACAATGAGCTAATGAGTTACTTTCTTCACTAACCGCGTGCGCTAGCGCCTCCGCTGAGTAGTTTCAGCGTTCGCGGAGAGCTTTAGTGGTGGCGCAAGCTACGAAGGTTGAAAAATGGGTTAATGAGGACTAATAGGGAGATAAGCAATTAGTATGCACCATTATCATTTCAATAAGAAGAATGTGGCGCTTAAGAATGAATTCAAATTATTGACTGATAGCTGGTATCATGCCTGATTTCACATACTGACATTGCGCATTATCGGTTTTGGTAGTTAGTAACTTAATAAGCAACCCTAAGTTAAATCAGTATTTTTGTTTTAAAATAGGTGGCATGACCAATCTAGATGAATATTATTAATGACTGGAATTGAAGCATACTTCTTACAGATCTTTTCAAGGCAAAAGCTACACTGGTCAACGCGTACGATTGTTTTTCTTATTTATCTCCTTCTTTTGCCTGGCATCAAAAGTTTTGCCCAGTCGGAAACTGAATATGACGAAATATCTGTCTTTCTGGAAGTGTCTAAAACAGGAGGCAAAGAAATTGATGCCTTGGTTAAAGAGGATGAGATTCTTTTGCCTGTAAATCAGGTGTTTGATTTTTTTAATATCACGATAAATCATTCCACAGCATTTGAAACTATCTCAGGCTTTATTCTCGATCGGGGATCTACTTACAGTATTAGCTGGAATAAAAATGAAATACAGTGCGGAAGTCAATTGTTTAAACTCAAACAAGGTGATCTGATCAATACTGATAAGGATCTCTATCTTAAAGCAAAATACTTTGAGAAAATCTTTGGACTCGAATGTAATTACAGCTTTAAAAATCAATCAGTTAAAGTTGAGCCTGAACTTGAAATCCCAGTTATACGCGAGTTGAGACAAGGAGAACTTCGTGTTAACTTGAATCGTATAGCAGGAGAAGATGAGTCAGAAGTTGAAATAAGAAGATCTTATCCACCGTTTAATTTTGGCACAGCTGACTGGTCAGTAAAATCGCAGCAAGAGATAAATGGACCGTTCGAGACAAATCTTAATCTAAGTCTTGGAGCGGTTATCGCAGGAGGAGAAGCCACAGCATCATTAAATTACAATAGCAATGAACCTTTTAGAGAAAAGCAGCAACATTACTTGTGGCGATATGTAGATAATTATAACACTACCGTGAGCCAGATAACGGCAGGTAAAATCAATCTCCTTTCAACATCTACAATTGATGATCCTGTTATTGGAATCCAGTTCACTAATGCTCCGGCAACATTACGGAAATCATCCGGAACATATACGCTTAGTGAAAAAACAGAACCAAATTGGATCGTGGAGCTTTATGTAAATAATGTTCTGGTTGAATATGCCATGGCTGATGCAGCTGGTTTTTTTACTTTTGAGGTCCCCTTAGTATATGGCAATACACCAATCAAGTTGAAATTCTATGGTCCATGGGGAGAAGAAAGATCAAAAGAGCGAACTATCTCACTTCCTTTTAGCTTCGTCCCTAAGGATGTACTTGAGTACGATTTAAGTGCAGGTATTGTTGAAGATTCTCTTCGCAGCAGGCTTTTAAGAACCAATGTAAATTATGGTGTTTCGCGAAATGTTACTATTGGAATGGGATATGAACATCTCACCTCTGTCACTTCTAGTCCACAGATGCCATTTGTGAGAGGTTCATTTAAACTGGCTACAAATCTCATTCTTACAGGAGAGCTTACTTACAAAGTGAGAGCAAAAAGTACACTTACCTACAGACTACCCTCGAACATCCAGTTTGATCTGGATTATACGAGATATAATAGGGAACAGCAGGCCATACATCACAACTACCTCGAAGAACGTAATGTATCGGTTTTAATGCCGATTAATATTAAAAATTTCTCAGTTTATAACAGGATGACTTTTAATCAGACCGTATTACTAACTACAAATCATATTAGTGCTGAATGGTTGCTTTCTGGTTCGCTATTTGGGGTGAATACGAATATCACTACTTCTGGTTTATTTATTGGCGGCTCCGCACCATATGTATACAGTAAGCTCTTCCTCTCATACCGTTTTGCTTCTGGATTAAGAATAACACCCAGTGCACAATACGGATATTCTGATAGAAAACTACTATCACTGAAAATTGGATTGGAAAAGAAGTTGATTAAGCATGCTTATCTAAATCTGTCATTTGAACAAGATTTCAAACGCAGTCTGCAGTCTGCGGAACTCGGATTTCGTTACAACTTTAACTTTGCTCAAACGGGTATATCAGGTGTACGGTCAGATACTAAAACTACCCTGGTTCAGTACGCAAGGGGTAGCATAATAAGTGACTTCGAAACTAACTATTTTAAAGCAGATAATAGACCTAACGTGGGCAAGGGTGGTATTACAATCATACCTTTTTTTGATAAAAATTCCAATGGTAGAAGAGATTCAGGGGAAGTCAAAGTTTTCGGATTGAATCTTCACTCCGGTGCAGGGCAAATTGAGCGAATTGAAAAAGATACAAGCATTCGTATTCTGAGTCTTGAAGCCTATACTAAATGTATTATTGAATTTGATGATAGTAATTTTGATAGTCCTCCATTGAAATTGTTAAACAGGACATATAGTGTGCATGTTGATCCAAATATGCTCAAGGAGATTGAAGTTCCCTTAATTATTGCCGGTAAAGCTTCAGGCACAATAAGGGTCAATTGGGATGGTGAGATAAGAGGCCTTGATGGTATAGTATCGCATCTCTATGACAAAGATCAAAAACGTGTTGGCAGGATTTTTTCCAGAGCAGATGGTTCTTACAAGTACGATGGTCTTTCTCTTGGATCTTATGTTGTTAAAATAGACAGTATTCAGTTGCAAAGAATAGGAATGACCTGTACCCCTGATTCCATCAAATTTGAAATATCATCTGATTCAGGAGGAACAACTGTTAAAGGGCTGGATTTCATGTTGGAGTTGACTCCAGAGCCACAAGAAGAGTTGCCACAAAAAGTTGAGCCAGATTCAGTTCAAAGTATTATCACTGAACCTTTGGTTCAAATTACAAGAAAGGATTCAACATATATTAAGATACATGAATTGGTTCAGGAAGTGCTTACAGACACAATCGACAGTTATGCAATCCAGCTTGGTGCATTCGGACGGAAAGCAAATGCGATTGCATTTAAGGATAAGCTCGCTGCAGAACTTAGCAGAGATGTCGAAATTATTGTTGAGAATGGACTGTATAAGGTTCGGATATTAGATTTCGAATCCAGAGAAGAAGTGGATGAATTCATACCTGTACTAAGTGAAAATGGTATCGAGGAATTGTGGGTTATCAACTTAAAAGGAATGCGGAAACAGATGATGCTGCTGTCTATTAGTGATACAATTACAGAAGTAATCGAAATAAGAACTAAGATGCCTAATCCAGACGATCATTCAAACCTCAATTTACAGCTTGGTGCATTCAGGGATTCAGCCAGAGCAGAGGCGCTAAGGTTGAAGCTTTCCAACTCCGTCGATCAACCTGTAATAATTCATAAGGAAGATGGCTATTTTAAAGTAAGGCTTGCTGGGTTTACTCAGCCAGAGCAACGGGATGCAATTCTTCCTCAGCTTTTTGAACTGGGATTCAGAGATGTTTGGGTGTTGCCATACGATACAAGCCTCTATGAGACAGAAATCAGAGCTCCCGAGGAAGTTCCCTTTCTAACAGAAACAGATATTACAAGAGTAATTGAAGATGAAAAAATTGAGAAAGAGATAGCTGAAGAAGACTTACCTGTGGAGGTAGTGGTTGAGGAGGAGATTGCCGAAGAAGAGTTGTCTGAAGAGGTAGTGGTTAAGGAAGAGATAGCTGAAGAAGAGTTGCCCGAAGAGGTAGTAGTTGAGGAAGTTGTTGATGAAGAGATAGCTGAAGAAGA
Organism: uncultured Bacteroidaceae bacterium; assembly: GCA_964538375.1. GTDB lineage: Bacteria > Bacteroidota > Bacteroidia > Bacteroidales > JAUUZQ01. The sequence goes on from CAZIFQ010000002.1 coordinate 197,858, forward strand.
GTTGCCTGAAGAGGTAGTGGTTAAGGAAGTTGTTGAGGAGGAGGTTGCCGAAGAAGAGTTGCCTGAAGAGGTAGTGGTTGAGGAAGTGCCGGAGGAAGAGCTAGAAGAGAAACCACTTATTGAGGAAGCAAAAGTTGAGAAGCTAATTATTGAACAACCAAGGTTCTCTATTCAGGCTGGCATTTTCTCAGATTTATCTGAGGCCAAGAGGGCGCAACGAAGGATTATGAGTAAATTAGGTTTCCAGTCTAATCTTGTTCAGGAGTTTGATTATACAAGGGTGCTAATTCCTGGTTTCTATACTCGTCAGGAAACCTACAAATATTATCCAGAGTTAGCGGGACTAGGTTACGATAATATCATGGTCATTGAAAAAAGGAAATGATAAAAAAATGAAGCTTCTTCAAAAAAAATCACTTTTCGTCCGATAATTCGATTTCTCATCACATTAACCAGTACATAACCATAAAAAATTAAAAATTATGAAGTACGGAATTAACAAAGCTACCCTTGTGGGTAACGTCGGTGATGAGCCGAAGATCAATGAGAAAAATGGTGAGATTTTCCTGGCCAGTTTTCCTTTTGCAACCTCTGAGACCTATAAAGACAAAAATGGGGAAGAGGTAACAAAGACACAGTGGCACCGGATCAAGGTCTGGGACAAACAAGCTTCTGTTATTCAAAAGCTGGTTAAGAAAGGCGATGCTTTGTATGTCGAAGGTAGAATTGAGAATAATACCTGGGATGACAAAGAAGGGAACAAGCACTACAGCACAGAAATTCACTGTAACAATTTCCTGTTCCTGAGGCCCGGATTTAACGGTGATAGTAAAGATTCGGAAGCATAGGGGTTAAAGATTTCCGAATCGTTTAGTTGTTTTTACTTTTAGAAGAGGCGCTTTGATTGTTTGGCGCCTCTTTTTATTCATCTTTGTAAGAGGAGATGGGTGCGCAGGAACATACCAGGTTTCTGTCGCCGTATCCATCATTGATTCTGCTAACTGCGGGCCAGAATTTGTTTTCTCTTACCCAGCTTAGCGGGAAAGCAGCCCTTTGTCGTTCGTATGGTCTGTCCCATTCGCTTGATGTTACTACTTCCTGTGTGTGAGGGGCATGCTTCAGTACGTTATTTACCTTGTCCATTTTGCCTTCTTTGATGGCTTTGATGTCTCCTGCGATATCAATTAATGCCTCTGCAAATTTATCCAGTTCTTCTTTAGATTCACTCTCTGTGGGCTCCACCATCAGTGTGCCGTGCACAGGGAAGGAGAGGGTAGGAGCATGAAACCCATAATCCATTAACCGCTTGGCAATGTCAGATTCAGTAATATCAGTTTCTGCTTTGAAACCCCGGCAATCGAGAATCATTTCGTGGGCCACAAATCCGTTTGCCCCAGTATAGAGAACATCATAGTAATCTTTCAATCTTGCTGCCAGGTAGTTGGCATTCAGTATTGCAATTTGTGTAGATAAAGTTAATCCTTCTTTCCCCAACATTTGGATGTAAGAGTGTGATATAGGAAGAACTCCTGCACTTCCAAATGGGGCTGCAGATACCGCATTAATTCCATTTACACCTCCTGTTTCGATTATTGAATGGGTTGGAAGAAATTCTACCAGGTGCTTAGCTACACCGATGGGACCAACACCAGGGCCGCCTCCACCGTGCGGAATGGCAAAAGTTTTATGTAGGTTGAGGTGACAAACATCAGCTCCAATGATGGCCGGACTGGTTAGTCCAACCTGGGCATTCATATTTGCTCCATCCATGTAGACTTGTCCGCCATGTTGATGAACCAGGTCGATGATCTCCCTGATATTCTCCTCGAAAACGCCGTGGGTTGAAGGATAGGTTATCATGATAGCAGCCAGATGGGTGCTAAATTCTTCTATCATATTTTTCAGACAATCGGTATCAATATTCCCTTTATCGTCACATGTCACCACCTTTACTTCCATTCCGGCCATAACGCTACTGGCAGGATTGGTTCCATGAGCAGAGGCAGGAATCAGAACTATATTCCGGTGTTTATCACCACGGCTAAGGTGATAAGCCCGTATAACCATCATACCTGTATACTCACCGGCTGCACCTGAATTTGGTTGAAGAGAAATGGCATCAAAACCAGTGATTTTTTCCAGTGCACGATTCAGCTCGTTCATTAATTGGTAGTATCCTTCTGCCTGGTTCATAGGAACGAAAGGATGTATATTGGCAAATTCGGCAAAACCTATCGGGGTCATCTCTGTCGCTGCATTAAGTTTCATGGTACAGGAGCCCAGGGATATCATGCAATGCGTCAGGGAGAAGTCTCTTTTCTCCAGCTTGGTTATATAGCGCATCATCTCTGTTTCGGAACGGTATTTATGAAATACCTCATGGTCCATATAGCTGTCTGTTCTAAGCATATGTGCAGGTATAGCATTCATTTTCTCCAGTGATGCGATTCGCATGAATGCTTTCTTTGCTGCAATGCCAAACACATTCAATATCTCATTCAAATCTTCTTCCCTGGTAGTCTCATCTGTAGAAATAATAACTACAGATTCTGATGGGTAGTAAAAGTTAATTTTAGCGTCTTCCGCTATCTTTTTTATGTCTGAGGACTTGATTGATTCGGGAAGATTAATCTTCAGCGTATCGAAGAAAATTTTATTCTCTTGATCATAGCCAATTTCCTTTAGTTTCTCATTAAGGTATACAGTGCCGGTGTGAATATCTTCAGCAATTTCCTTAATCCCTTCTGGGCCGTGGTAAACCACATACATTCCAGCCATAATGGCTAGCAGTGCCTGTGCGGTACAGATATTAGATGTAGCTCTTTCTCTCTTGATATGCTGTTCACGGGTCTGCAGCGCCATTCTCAGGGCAGGATTTTCCTGGGCATCGATAGAGATACCGATAATTCTTCCAGGAAGCTGTCTTTTGAAAGTGTTTTTTGTGGCAAAATACGCAGCATGTGGTCCACCATAAAACATGGGTATACCGAATCGTTGTGTAGAACCAAATACGATATCTGCACCCCATTTGCCGGGAGGTGTCAGGATGGCCAGACTCATAATATCAGCTGCAACACCGACCAAAATATTTTGTTCTTTTGTAGCGGCGGTAAATGTTGAATAATCCTGAATCTTTCCATCAGCCGCCGGATACTGGACCATGCAGCCGAAAGTGTCTTCAGAGAAGATATGATTTTTGAAATCTCCGGTTACGACCTTAATTCCCAGTGGTTCAGATCTAAGCCGCAATAGATCAAGTGATTGAAGGAATATGTTATTGTCTGCAAAAAATACATTCTTACCTGCTTTAACGTCGGCACGTGAGCGTGCATTAAACATCATGATCATTGCTTCTGATGCAGCAGTTGCTTCATCCAGCAAGGAAGCATTGGCCAGTTCCATACCGGTAAGTTCCGAGATCACAGTCTGGAAATTCAAGAGTGCTTCAAGCCGACCCTGTGATATTTCTGCCTGGTATGGAGTATAGGAGGTGTACCAATTAGGATTTTCAAGGATATTTCTCTTGATAACTGAGGGCAGATAAGTGTTATAGTATCCCTGGCCGATGTATGATTTAAAAATTTTATTTTTCTTACTTATCTCTGTAATTCTCTCCAGGTAAGCAGCTTCAGTAATACCTTCGGGGAGCTCAATTTTCCCTGGTGCTAAAATGGAGGAGGGGATAGTCTTTTCAATGAGTTCATTAAGGGATTTAGCTCCAACAGTTTTCAGCATTTCATCAATCTCATGTGACCTGGGACCGATATGACGATTGCTAAATTTATCTTCTCTCATCAGTATATTTTTTAATAGGTAAATTGTAGAATTTCGAAACCCAAAGATAAAAAATCAACTATTCATTCTTGTCCATTTTTCGCATGTTTTTTAAGCATTAAAAAACGGATTTGTATCGATTTCATTTTGAATGGTAGATGAGCCACCGTGACCCGGCCAAACCGTAGTTTTACCCGGGAGGGTGAAGAGATTATTTTTAATGCTGCTAATAAGGGTATCGTAATTACCTCCTGGCAAATCTGTTCTTCCTATACTACCTGCAAACAGTGCGTCGCCGGTAATTACAAATCCTTCTTCTTCGACATAAAAAGCCAAACTACCTGCTGAATGCCCTGGCACGTGCAAGGCAACAAGTTCTGAATTGCCAAAAGATATTTTTTCTTTATGAGTGATTGTTTTATCGAGCTTTGGAAATGCTCCGACGTGGAAACCAAATGCTTCACCCATAATGTGTCCGTTATTTAGCAATTTTTGTTCCTGCTCATGGGCCTGGGATGAAATTCCATATTTTTCACGAACGAAGGGAATACCAAGGATGTGGTCGATATGACAATGAGTATTAATTTGCAGAACAGGATGGAGTCCATGTTCATAAATATATTTTGCCAGGGCTTCTTCTTCGTCTTTTTCGTAGCAGGCAGGATCAATAATTATGCAATCCTTTGTTTCGTCGTGTAACAGGTAGGTGTTTACCTGGAAGGAGTTAAAAACAAGCTTATCCAGTTGTATCATATTAATTAGATTTTCCCGGTAACAGTGGTACGAATGCAAAGTTGCCATGCACGGTTTCTTTGTATTCTTCTTCACTTTCTTTGACTATCAGAATCATTTTTTGACTAAATTTTCCTCCAATAGGAATCACCATTCTGCCACCAATGGCAAGCTGTTCCAATAGCTTTTTTGGAACTTCGGCGGCGCCTGCAGTAACTAATATCCTGTCGAAAGGAGCAAAGGTTGGCAGTCCCTCATAGCCATCGCCGTAATGAAAGGATGCTTTGTAGCTAAGGGATTTCAGTATTTCCATAGCCGTTGCATAGAGCTCCTTTTGTCTTTCTATGGTATAAACGCGAGTACCTAATTCGAGGAGCACAGCAGTTTGGTAACCTGATCCGGTGCCTACTTCCAATACTTTCTGGTGTTTCTTAACTTCAAGTAGTTCAGTCTGAAATGCTACAGTATATGGTTGTGATATTGTTTGTCCTGCAGCGATGGGAAATGCCTTATCGGCGTAAGAGAAATTGATGAAACTGCTATCCATAAAAAGATGACGAGGTATCCTGTTCAATGCATCCAGTACTTCCTTGTTTCGTATTCCCTTTTCACCAAGAGATTGAATGAGTTTTTGTCGTAATCCTTTGTGTTGGTAAGAGTCGTTCATGTAGAGAATGGTTTGGGGGCAAATATAAGTAAAAAGTGAACTAGAGTGAGCTAAAGTTGTCCTTAACGCCTAACTTTAGTTCACTCTAATTTCTGCTGCTTTCTTCCAATCCTTCCAAGGGAAAAGAATTGCACCCTGATCAATATTTATCTATTGATATAAACTGGAGTCCCAACTCAAGGCACTCCAAATACTCCAAGTACTCAAGGCATTTACCCTTGGATTTTGTTCTCCAACGCATCTCTACAAATCCCCAACACATCTCTACAAGTCTCCAACCCGTTTCTACAAGGCACCAACGCCTCTCTACAACCCCCAGCGGGTCTCTACGAATTACTAAACGAAGCAACTCTTTTTAACTATTCTTTGTTTTACTACAAAGTAATTAAGATTGGGTTAAGACTACCTTAATATTTTTTATACTTTCGTACAATTTTTTGGAGAAAATTGTGTTAAAAGAATAGAATTCCTAAGCTTCATGAAGAATTATACTAAGCAACGTTTGAAATACCTGGTAAGTGATTACCTGGCTGCAACAGTTGCCTGGCTATTGTTTTACTTGTATCGTAAGTTAAATATTGAACCTCAAATATTTGGATATGAAGTGCCTGTGAACCTTGATCTAAGGTTCTGGGTAGTATTTTTTGGCATACCTGCCGCGTGGTTAATACTCTATTATTTTACCGGATTTTATAAAAATATTTTTCGCAGATCCAGGCTGGATGATTTCTTGAAAACCTTTTTAAGTATATTGCTGGGAGTTGTGATAATTTTCTTCCTCCTGATTCTTGATGATGTCATTCCTGACTATACACATTACTACAATCTCTTTTTCACTTTGTTCTTCCTTCAGTTTGTTTTCACCTTGATTCCGAGAATGATAATTACGAGTATAACTGTTGGTAAGATTCACAGGAGGAAAATTGGATTCAGAACTATATTTATAGGCAGCAATGAAAATGCACGAGAAGTATATAAAGATCTTCAAAACGAAAAACATGCCAGTGGCCACACCATTATGGGATTCGTTAATGTACACCAAAAGGTGCATTATCAACTGCAGGATTACATTGATCACCTGGGAGGATTAACAGATCTTGAGCGTGTGATTAATGTCAACAGGATTGAGGAGGTGATTATTGCGCTGGAGTCGTCGGAACATCAGGAGATTGGTAATATTATCAATAAGTTGAGCCTGATGGATGTGAGAATCAGCGCTATTCCAAGCATGACGGATATTCTTTCGGGACGGGTAAAATCCACTACTATTTTTGATACCCCTTTACTCGAGGTGAGCCATGAATTAATGCCCATTTGGCAGGCCAATGTTAAACAAATGTTGGATTGGTTGCTTGCTACATTGGCCATCATTTTATTACTGCCACTTGAGTTGGTATTAATGATTGGAGTAAAATTGTCTTCACCAGGACCCTTGTTCTACAGGCAAGAGAGAGTAGGTAAATATGGTAAGCCCTTTAAGATTTATAAATTTCGATCCATGTACCAGGATGCTGAAACTAACGGGCCGGAATTATCTTCAAAACATGATGTTCGAATCACAAAGTTTGGGCAGTTTATGCGTAAACACAGATTGGATGAGATACCCAATTTCATCAATGTGATAAAAGGAGACATGTCACTTGTCGGGCCTCGTCCGGAGCGGCAATACTTTATTGATAAAATAACTGAAGAAGCACCTCATTACATCCACCTGCATAAGGTTCGTCCTGGTATTACTTCATGGGGACAGGTAAAATACGGTTATGCTGAGAATGTGGAACAGATGATAAAAAGGCTGCGGTACGATATTCTATATATTGAGAATATGTCGCTCTTTGTAGATTTGAAAATATTGTTCTATACGGTTGTTACTATTTTTCGTGGTTCAGGTGTATAAGCAATCCTAGTTTTTTCCCGCAATCAAAAGGAGATCTTTACTTTCGTGGCGCACATCGTTGCCAACTGTTACCTTGTATAAGCCAACTGGGTAATTACTCATATCGAGGGAGATAAGTGATGTTTGGACATCAGTGTATGTTTGCTCGTATACTTTTTCTCCATGGTTATTTGTTACGGTAAGATTGCATTCAGCAACTAATTCTGCAGGGATACTAATGTAAGAGGTTGAACGAGAAGGGTTCGGGTAAATTTTCATACTGTTTTCTTTTTCACAAAATTTGAACGATAGGCAAAAGTATACTTATAATTGGAAAAATGACCCAATCCTGTTTTAAGTTAAGGTTAAATCTTGTAGAATTCCATTGCCTTCAACCTGGCTTTCCTCCTATATCAATTGCCCTCACCCCGGCCCTCTCCCGCTGGGAGAGGGAGTTCGCTTCGAATATAATTTTAGATAAAAAAAGCCCCTGACATAAATCAGAGGCTTTCGCTATAGGGTAAATCAATTACTAATTCAGACCGCGTCCTTCAAGCAATGCATTAACATCAGGCTCTTGTCCCCTGAATTTGAGGTACATCTCCATTGGATCTGCAGTTCCACCCGCAGCCAGGATATTATTGCGGAAAGACTGAGCCAGTTCCTGGTTGAACAATTCAGTGTCTTTAAATGCTTCAAAAGCATCTTTATCGAGAACCTCAGCCCAGATGTAACTATAGTATCCTGCGGAATATCCACCTGAAAAGACGTGGCTGAAATATGTAGAGCGGTAACGTGGAATAATTTCCTCGATTAAACCAATTTTTTTCATTGCATCTTTTTCAAACGCATTTACGTCTATGTCTTTCACTTCGCTTATTGTGTGATAGTCCATATCAAGCAATGAAGCAGCAAGGTATTCTGTGGTAACAAATCCCTGGTTGAATTTGCTGCTTGCAGAAATCTTTTCGATCAGGGCATCAGGAATTGGCTCACCTGTTTCGTAATGTTTGGCATAAGTTTTCAAGACCTCAGGATGTGCTCCCCAGTTCTCCATAATTTGTGAAGGAAGCTCTACAAAGTCTCTTGGAACGCTTGTACCTGAGATGCCTGGATAGGTACAATTTGAAAAGAGTCCGTGAATGGCATGTCCCATTTCATGAAACAATGTTAAGGCCTCATCGAATGATAAAAGTGCAGGTTTATCACCTGTTGGTTTCGAGAAGTTGCAAACGATTGAACCAATTGTATGCACTTTCTTACCATCGATATAGCATTGCTTGCGATAGCTTGTGCTCCATGCTCCGGCACGTTTGCTTGCACGTGGATGATAGTCGATATAGAGTACTCCCAAATGGGTTCCGTCGCTCTCTTTTACCTCGTATGCAGTAGCATCTTCATGGTAAGCAGGAATGTCATCTCTTTCTTCAAAGGTAACTCCGTACAGGTTTTTTACAACACTAAAGACTCCGTTTGTTACGGCTTCGAGGTTAAAGTATGGACGAATTTCTTCTTCATCCAAATCGTATTTTTCTTTCCTGATTTTCTCAGCATAATACCACCAGTCCCAAGAGGCAAGTTTAAAATCACCGCCTTCTTTGTTTATCATCTCTTGCATCATAGCTGCTTCTTTTTTGGCATTTGCCAAAGCTGGTTCCCAGAGTTGCATGCAAAGGTCATATACATTTCCGGGCTCTTTAGCCATGCGATCTTCAAGCATAAAGCTGGCATGACTGTCGTATCCCAGGAGGTGAGCACGCTCAGTTCTCAGATTTACTAAATCACTGATGATCTGCTTGTTGTCGAACTCGTTTCCATTATTGGCCCTGTTATACATGGCTTTATAAATTTTTTCCCTCAGCGCTCTTTTCTCAGCGTATTGCAGGAAGGGAATCCAGCTTGGCTTGTGCAAGGTGAACAACCATTTTCCGTCCAGATCAGCATCGGTAGCCGCCTCAGCAGCCCCGGCAACAATTGCTTCCGTTAAACCGGCCAGGTCAGCTTCATCCTCAATAACCATTTGAAAGCTATTTGTCTCTTTCAGGAGATTTTCGCCAAACTGTAATGTTAGCATGGATAGCTTCTCATCAATTTTCCTGAGCTTGTTTTTATCTTCATCGTTCAAATTTGCTCCACCGCGGATAAAGCCTTTATAAGTTTTTTCAAGCAACATAGTCTGCTCAGCAGTCAGGTTCATTTCTTCCTGTTGGTCATATACAGATTTTATCTTACCAAAGAGGACCGTATTCATGCTGATATTTGCCCTGTGTGCAGAATTTAATGGCACCAGCTCTTTTGCAATTGCCTGCAAATCATCATTTGTATTCGCAGAGCGGATATTTCCAAAGATGCTTGATACTTGCGTCAACAGTGCTCCGCTATAGTCGAATGCGGCTACGGTATTATCAAAAGTTGGAGCTTCCTCATTTTGAACAATAGCATCAATTTCTTCGTTCTGAAGGACCATAGCTTTCTCATAAGCAGGCATAAAATGTTCAGATTCAATAAGATCAAATGGAGGAACTCCAAAGGGAGTATCGAACTCGCTAAGTAGAGGATTCATGTTTGTTTCTTTTGGATTATTACATGATGATAATGCAATCATCACTCCGATAGTCAGAATTAGGATTCTTTTCACAATTATATGTTTAGTTAAAATTAAGTCCCGAATTTAGTGCTATAGTTTTGAAAATGCAATGAATACGTATAGTCTTTACAACAGATTAGAATTGTGATATAAGAAAAGGCCGTCATCCTTTTAGATCTTACAGATCCTGATAACAGTCTTTTCAGTCTAAATCCACATCATGAAATCTATTTTTGGGTTGAACTATATCATCTAAAAAATTTATAATGCCTGTGATACTTTCACCTTGCTTCTGAAGATTCTTTTTAGTTCTTCTTTTGTTCTTGCGCCCGAACCTTTCCAGATCACTTCGCCGTGCTGGAATATAAATATGGTGGGAACGCTGTAGATCTTATATCTCTGCATTATTTCTTTGTGTTTATCTATATCCAGCTTGAGGATTCTTACCTCATCACCCATATCTTCGGCCAAAGAACGTAAGATTGGAGATAGAATTCTGCACGGCATGCACCAGTCTGTATAGAAATCCACCAGGACAGGAGTGTTGCCGTGAATTATATTGCTGAATGTGTCGTTGCTATTGTGCTTCTGCATCATATATTAAACTATGATACAAATAAACAATATTGCTGAATTTTGTACAGTAACTTTAGTCACATAAGGATGAATAATCTACCCTGTTTCGTGAAATTGTGATCATTTTTTTATTCTCCATCTGTTTCAGCAGGCGAGATATTACTTCCCTGGAAGTATTTAGTGAAAGTGCAATATCCTGGTGTGATCCCGTAAATATTTTTGTCCCGCTTGTTCTGTACCTATCCAGGAAAAAGCGTTCCAGCCGTTCATCCATTTTTAGGAATGCAATGGCATCAAGGGTATTCAGCAGTTCATCGAATCGCTTGCGCATGGAGAACATCACAAATTCTTTCCATGTTTGAAAATTGGACATCCAGCTGTCTAATAGCTCTACGGGCAGCACTACAACTGTAGTTTCCTCTTCTGCAATTGCCCTTACACGGCTTTTTGTTCTGTCCATGCAGCAACTTAACGAGACACTACATACTTCACCGGGTTGAAGATAATAGAGCAGTAATTCATTTCCGTTTTCTTCCATCCTGGTTACTCGGATTAAGCCAGCGATTAATATAGGAAAGGATCTGATAAACTGATCTTCTTCAATCAGTGCTTCACCGGCATCTACTTTTTTAAGAATCCCGTCGTTTATGATTACTTCCCTCAATTCAGCTTCAAAAAAGGGAAAGTTTTTTTTAATGATTTCTTCCAACATTTTGCAAAGGTAAAAGGAAAAAGGTAAAAGGAAAATGTGGAGCACTACCTCACCTTGCCGGTTTTCATGCTAATCACCAGGTCATTGTCCTGTGGGTAAAGATCTTCATAGAGGCCTTTAATCAGTTTTTTTCTGAAAGAAATAATTATTCTTCCCAGTGGTTTTACTCCATTGAGATCGAGTTTATGATCTCCTTGTGGCTCATCGCCCATATAATGTGCCACAAAATCTTCAGAAGAGATATTTTCAACTCTTACCACGCTGTCTCCCTGGTAAGAATTTGACTCTCCATTGGCTATGTCGTGATTGCCTGGAACTACATACACTTTTCTTCCTGAGGATACCAGTTGTTCCATCCGGGATACAAATGTTTGATGTGAAGCTGCGGTACCATCTTTTGTCAGGTCTCCCGGAATTATCACAAAGTCAACATCAGAATTTTCGATCAATTTCAATGTTTCAAGAAGCAGCAGAGGGCTTTCTTCCAGCAATTTTCTGTCTTCATCAAGGTAATCTTCGAATGCTTTCCCCCCAGTTCCCAGTGATGGATCGTAGAAGTGAGGATCACTAAACACAATGAAACTAGTATTTACAGGTGCTGTTTGCGCAGTGAGATTTATGGCTATAAAAAGCAGTAATGCCGGGAATATTTTTTTCATATCAGCTGACTTTAGTTGAATCTAAATATAGCCAATGATTTAAATAAAGCATGTTGAACAATTATCCTCTTTCTAATTTCTTGGCGAGTGCCCCGACAAACCTGGCCATTTCACCGCCGTCAACCACATCGTGATCGAAGAGAATAGTAATGTGTAAGATCTCTCTTATCATTATTTCGCCATTTACAACCCAGGGTTTCTTAGTAATTGAACCGATTCCAAAAGAGATCGGATGAATAGTTGATTGAATGAACCATCCATTTACATTACCCATCATTCCAACGGAAGAAATAACTACGTTCCCCATTCTGCCATAGGCAAGTTTTGGAGTTTTGATCATGTGCCTCCAAATTGCCCTGCGAATAAACGGTGGCAGATAAATGTAAATCTGCATTATGAATGACATGGTCTGGTGCAGGATAATTTCATTCTTTTGCAGATCTTTTCTCTTGGCTATCTCAATTTCCTCGGTAATTTCTTCTACGCTCTTTTTATTGGCTGATAGTATTAACAGGGGTACAGGAATCCTTAATCCATCTTTATTTTTTTCAACTACCATTGATACAGTAACATCGTCAAAAATGAAGAGTTTCTTTTTTCGCCTGACATAGGCCGCCACTTGTTTGTGATCAGCAAGCAGGTCACTGATGGATTTTACCAGCCAGCCGTTAAAGGAAATATTGGAAATTTTCTTACTTGCTTTAACATTTTCCCGGGCATTGGTGATATCCACTTCTATCATTCCGATGATGCTATGACGTCGCTGTGAAACACGTCCAAAATCAATCGTTGCGGTTCTTACACTTGGATTTTTCTTAGTAGAATATTTCATTTAATATAGTCAGTAATTTAAGGGCATTGAAGCTAGCAAATTATTGTGAAAACTGAAACAGTATTTCAGGTCGAGTTATCAATTTTTTTATTCTGGCACTGATCTCCAATTTGAAACTTAGGTTTCCATTTAAATTTTCAATTCCTGCAATCCATCCTTTGATACATAGTCAGGTATTAGAATTTTAATAGGATGGCATATGTTATATGAAGGCATAATTAAATTGCTTTCTCCAGTGTTGAGAAGCGCAGGATGGAATGGGATCCGGTATTGAAGAAAATCGTGTAGTATAATTTTACTTTTCAGAAATTTCCAGCATCGATTTTTCAATCTTTTTTAGGGCATCCCGGAGACTGGCTTCCGGTGCGATGGTGTTATAATCTCCCCAGAAATCCGGATCATATGAAAATTCATGATCAGACATGATGATATTGGGATGTATCTTTTCATTCAATTTTATATGGGGTCGGTTACCAGGGTCAATATTTGTGATGGCCATCTCCAGTTTAATAGTGTATTTTGAAGCGATCCATTGGCGTTTTTTCCTTACTTTAAAACTCACTTCTCCATGTACCTGATTCAGGTGATACCCCTGTTCTGTGTTTTTATACTCCACATGATAATTGGCTCCTGTGGGTCTGACATTCAGCCGTCGGCTTTTCCTTGAAACAAACATACTTTGCTCCCTGCCAATTTTTACAGGATCGTACTCAAAATCTGCCGCGATAATGGCCAGCGATTCCCTGTCAAGGTATATTTTCCCCCTGAACAGTGTTTCATTAATTCCATCTTTTGGAGCAAATCGAATAACATATACCAGTTTATCCTCATAGTAGACTACATCTTCGAAGTTAAAATTATACCTGAATGTGAAGTCCTCACTTAGAAAATCAGGAAGTTTGTGAGCAATATCAAGATCAAGCATGGAGCTGATTCCTGATTTTATTTTTAGCATTATGGTATCACTAAAGTCTACATTAGTGATCTTTCTGCCCTTCAGAATTCTGGTTCTCTCATTTAGCACCGGGGCAGAGTAAGAAGCTTTATCAATCTCCACAACTGCTTCAGAAAAGATAACGCATTTTTCATCCCGCTGACCCCGTTCCCTATAATACCCGATTGCTCCGGCTGGTTCATTCATGTAGTTATCTTTAATGCGATTAATGGATTCCGTTAGGAGGGAAACGGGATCCTGGTACCTGATAATTACTTCCTGCAGGGAGATGTAATTCCTGCTCATTTTTATCTCCAATAAATCATTGGAATTTATACTTACCGGAGCATAATAATTCCTGTATCCGATGAAGGAAATAACCAGTATAGGTTGTTGTAGTGTATCAGGCAATCGCAGTACAAAATTGCCTGTCTGATTGGTAATCGTGCCATAATGTGACTCTTTTAAACCAACGGTGGCGTAGGGGAGGGCTTTGCGATTCCTTGCATCTATAACGATGCCGTGGATCTCTCTAAAAACTGTATTTCCTATTGCTGCAGTATCGGTGGGTTCTTCTTCAATTATTTTTTTAGGATAGATCACAATATTTTTATTGATCACCTGGTAATTCAAATCCGGGTTTTGGAAGATGGAGTCCAGTGCATCTTTGAGCAGTACATGTTGAAGAGATATGCTTGTCTCCTTTTGGCTGTCAATAGCCCTTGAATCAAATGTGAAGTAATAGCCGGTTTTGTCGGTCAGGTCATCGAGTACGGAATGCAGGGCTTTGTTGTTGGATCGAATAGAAACATGAATTTCAGTAAGTGGACTTTGTCCGAAGGCAGTATTAGATAACAGAATAAGAAAGACCGACAACTGAATAATAGTCGGAACAATTCCTATTCTTTTTATGGTCATACTATTCTATTTTGAATGCAAGATATAAACTTTCCCCTCCTTTTTGTAATCCATATTCAGAGCGAGACAGATAGTCGAAAGAATGGCGTCGAAGGACTGATCATTATAGGTTGAGGTAAGTCGCATATCAACCAGGGATAAATCTTCAGTATTTACTTCAACATGGTATGCACGTGTTAGAACACCGAGTATATCTTCAATGCTTTCATCTACAAATTTAAAATCTTTGGTTTTCCAGGATAGGTAGTTTTCATTTTCCTGTGCCGTAGTGGTCAATCTATTAGTGGCTGTTCCCATCTGACCGGGCTCGAGTGTAATTGATTCATTGATGTCGTTCATACTCACCGTGACAAATCCTGATTCAACAAAAACTTCCACATTATTTTCTTCAAGAGATTCTTTCACATTGAATGAAGTGCCCAATACTGTTACAATTACTTTACCGGAATGAACATTGAATGGCCTTTGAGGATCTGACATGACATTAAAGAATCCTTCTCCCTTTAGTTTAACTTTCCTGTTTTCTTCAAAGCTCTTGTTATAATTTAGAGTAGATCCTTCATTTAGAAAAACCCTACTACCATCCGGGAGGTCTACTGTAAGAACACCCTCCATTGAGCTGTGCTCAACCACTACTCCGGGTGCGTTTTGTAAAGAAAAGAATACTGTGGGAATACCTACTGCAAGTATCATAACAATAACAGCAGCTATTCTAAGGAAGTAGTGAGTCCTCTGTATCCTGGTTAGACTATTCTCTTCTGCCACCATGCCATCAGACTGCATTCTCATTCGTAAAGAATTCCATGCATTTACAGTATCCTTATATTCTTCATTAGGATTGGCATCAAATTGTTTCCACGTGTTTTTCATCAGCACATAATCATTTTTTAAGAGTTGGTTTTCTTGTATTTCCAGAAGAAATTCTTCTTGTTGTTTATCATTCATCTCGTTGGCCAGATATGCAGCAATTCTTGTCCATTTATTGTTTTGATTCGTCATAACTAAGCAATTTTACTGAATTCCTCCAGTGATGATCTCAGGGCTTTTAAGGCCTTTCCCATATTCGCTTCTACTGTTTTCACAGAGATGGAGAGTTTCTCAGCAATTTCTTTATATTTCAATCCTTCAAACCGGTTCATATTAAATATTTGCCTGGTACGCTCCGGTAATTTTTGCAGCGTATTAAGTATCACAGCATTCAGTTCTTTGGCATCCAGTTCTTCAGCCGGATTATCCGATGATTGCACCTGGCTTTCTGCCCATCGTTCATCGAGCGGCATTTCTCTTTTTGATTTACGTAGGTGCATCATTGAATTATTAAATACTGCCTTGTAGAGATAGCTTTGCCAGCTGCTTGTGATTCGGAGATCATTTCTGTTTTTCCATATATTATAAAATACATCTTGCACTATCTCTTCTGCAACGTTCTCTTTTTTTATCAAGCTCTCAGCATAACTGCACATGCCCGGGTAGTAGTGGTGGAAAAGGTTTTCAAAAGACTTGATGTCTCCTTTCCTTATTCTACTTAATGTGCGATGTTCAGTTAAGTTCATAGTTTGCTCTCGTAAAAAGTGCTGCCTGAATGCTTGCATTGGGATTCAAATTTACAATTTTTCAGGCAGCCCTTTATAATATAGTTAGTTGTTTAAGGTTGTGGCTCTGAGTTTAATTTCTTCAGGTACTTCTTGTTAAGGCGCTTGATAGCTGATTCGATGGTTTGATCTGGCTCAATGACATTATACTCTCCCCAGAAATCCTGATCGAAGAATACATACACCAGGTTGTCGAGTACCTGTGATCTTTTGAATCTCTCCTTGTTTTCAAATTTTGTCACTTCTTGAAAGGATCTTTCAGTAATTGCTATTTCCGACATGGTTGAATAGGATGTATTGAATAACTTCTTCTCCCAATCCACATTAAATTTCACTTCAGCACGGGCGTATGAAAAATACCATACATTCTCCTGGATTGTATATTTAGAACGGTATATTGCTTTTTTGGGAATGACTGACATACCGATGGGCTTCTTTCGAATAAACATTTGGGCGGCTTCAACTTCATTCTCCATATTCAGTTCAAATTCTGCTTCTGTAATGGCAAGCCGATCCATGTCAACATAGAGTTTTCCTTTATAGAACGGGGTTGAAATATTTTCTTTTTGCAGGAATGAAATTACGTAATGTAACCTGTCGTCAATTGAAATAACGTCCATAACATAGAATGAATAGATTTTATCGTATTGGTTAGACAGGAGTATATAAGGATTCTTTACTACATCGAGCAGAAGCGTTGTTACCGGCCCACCTTGTACCCTGAATAGCACAGTATCCATTTTTTCTACATCGGCACTTTTTCTTCCCTGGATTAACTTCACCTGGTCGAATCTGAAATCATTTTCATAGGGTGATTTATAAATATCAACTACAGCTTCTGATATGGAAACATAGTTTCTCTTCTTTTTAATAGTCTCCCTGTAAAAAGCGGTCATCATCATAGCTTCCGTACTGTAATTATCGCGGATATTTGCAAGAACGTCTTTGATTAATTTCTCAGCATCTTCAGGTCTTATTGTAACTTCCTGTAGACTCACTGAGCTGGGCTCCAGCTTAATAACTTTGTTTTTGCTGTTTTGATAATTTTCCAGGGATGTTACTTTGTTTTTATATCCGATGTATGATACTTTAACATTGCCAACATCCTTAGCTTTAGAAATCTTAAGTATGAATTCACCATCGATGTTCGTAACAGTTGCAACGTTCATCCCTTCAGCTTCAATGGTTGCAAATGGCAATGCTTTCTGGTCCGAAGCATCAATAATTTTGCCGGTATAAATTTTGTAATTAGTAGTGTCAACAGCTTCTTCTTTCTTATCAAAAGAGAAGGAGGAAGCACTAACTCCTTGTGTTCCGATAATCATCAGAGCAATCAGAGTAACCGATATTCTTTGAATCTTTTTCATGATGTTTATTATTATATTTGCATAGTTTTTTAATTCTTTAGGTTCCCTTTCATCTATAAGATGCATAAGTTAATAAATACCCTATACACAAATTGAATTTTCTTTCATAGCGTTTAGTTAATTAGACATGAATAAGTGGAATACAGATAATATGCCTTTGCAGGAAGGAAAGATTGCGATTGTCACCGGTGCTAACAGCGGATTGGGTTACTATACGGCAAAAGGATTGCTTGTTAAAGGCGCAGAAGTGATTATGGCATGCAGGAATGTTGAAAAAGGTGAAATTGCTGCCAGTGAGATAGTGGATGAATATCCTAGTGCTAAGTTACATATAATGCATTTGGATCTTTCTGATTTATCTTCGGTGAAGAGGTTTGCAGACAGTTTCTTAGAAAGATTTCATAAGTTAGATATCTTAATTAACAATGCTGGCTTAATGGCTATTCCATACGCGAAGACTGTGGATGGATTTGAAATGCAGTTTGGAGTGAATCATTTGGGTCATTTTGCACTGGTGCGACATCTTTTCGATATATTAAAAAGCACTCCGGGAGCCAGGGTAGTTGCTGTTTCAAGTATTGCGGCTAAAGCTGGAGATTTTGATTTTGAAGATTTGAACTGGGA
Organism: uncultured Bacteroidaceae bacterium; assembly: GCA_964538375.1. GTDB lineage: Bacteria > Bacteroidota > Bacteroidia > Bacteroidales > JAUUZQ01. The sequence goes on from CAZIFQ010000002.1 coordinate 215,708, forward strand.
AAAAAAATACCGAAGGTGGTTTGCATATGGGAGAAGTAAATTGGCCAACTTGCTATTTATTCTTGAGCTTGCAGACAAGACCTCAAAAAGAGGTATTGATATTACTGCTCTTGCTGCTCATCCTGGCTATGCTGATTCAAATTTGTTAGAAAAGGGACCGACCATGAAGGGCCGGAAATGGCTTGTTAAGGCGGGGCATCTTGCCAACAAACTTGTGGCCCAGAGTACAGAGATGGGGGCATTGCCGACTCTTTATGCAGCAACATCAGAGGATGTAGTGCAGGGTGGTTATTATGGCCCACGTGGTTTTGCCGGGATGAAGGGTTACCCGACACGGACTTATCCAAATAACAAAAAGATAACAAAGGATTTACAAAAAAAATTGTGGCTTAATTCTGAAGAATTGACCGGTGTTTCCTTTCTGTCAGACTAAATCTAAGTAACGCATATTTATTTGGCATGTATTTTGCGGCATTTATTTTATCAATTATTGTAATTGATAGTGAAATTACATTAAGGATATTTAAGACTCAGGTCTGGTTTAGTGAGAACCCTTCGGGGTTCAGGGGCGGGGGAGCGACGGTTATACATTTCTGAAAGTTAAGGGTTAGAAAGGATGGTCATGCCATCAAAAAGTATATCGCCGATTTCTCCGCTTCTTTTATCTTTCCAATAATGCAGAATAATCCAGCTCCACGACTCCGTCATCTGCAGTATAGAGGAGTTCAACCCTTGTGAAATCATCGAAAACTTTACCTTTTCCGCTTACAAAGAGATTAAAAATTACCTGAATTTTAATGTAAAGTGTGTCTAAGATGTATTCTGCATGGAGTAATTCTCCATCCTCTTTTTGAAATTCTAACAAATAGGTATTCTTTTCTAAATTAGATTTGTTCAAAATCTATAATCATGAAAATAATATGATGTGTTTAATCTTTGTTCCTCTTTCTGCGGAAGAGCCCTTGAAAATCTGATTTGACGAAGGCAGCAAATGATTGGTTTAGTTTTTTACTTTCATTTTTAGGCATTTTGAATAGCCGTGTTAGCAATTTGTTGTCTATCAGCTCGGTAATCAGAAACAATTCACAAAGTGTGATGTACATATCCTTTAAGTCAAAGGTGTAAAAAGGCCTGATGGTAATATAGTCCAATGATCCACCCCAGAATGCATTGTCAATAATATTGGCAAACAAGCCAGCAAGGAACAAATGAATAAAACCATTGATCCAGAAGCTGTTTCTCTTTCTGGTCGTATAAAAACGCCAGATCTCAATAAACAGAAGTCCAATAACTGAAAACAGTAAGATATTAAACAGGTGGGGAACTGAATTAATTTTTAGGAGGACCCATAAGTATGAACCACTTGTGTTTTGTGTTGGGTCAAGGTAAAATACAGGGGGAATAATGGGATGAGAAATGCTTTCCCAATCCAGACTGAAAAGATAAGCTTTTATAGCTTGGTCGACCCCGATAGCTATAAGAAGAAAAATGATATTAATACCTTTTTTTACTTTAGTGTATTGTTGTAAAACGCTTCCAAATGCAGCGATGGCAGCCAATACCAGTCCTGGAAGCAAAGATATTTTCCATAAGAATGAAAAATCTTTTACGCCGGCTGATACTGAGTAAACAATCATTACAAGGATCCAGATGCCAAAGAAGACCCCGCTATTTCTAAGAATGTTTTTCATGCCTGCCCAGTCAATTTTGAGAGCACGAATGTAAGTTTTTTTCATTGTATCAACAAGAGGTCCTACAAATGCAAATTGATATTTATTTCAGTGATTTGGTATTTTAATTAAAAAAATTCTACTTTTATGCTTTCAAATTGAAATGAAACAGGTTTTAGTAAATACAAATTGGTGGTGGTTTTCCGATACGCAGTAAACGGAGAACGATCAGTCATTGTATATAACACATAAAGGCTTACCGAACTTCGGTAGGCCTTTTTTAATGTATAACAAATAGCAGAAATGGCAGGAAGCTTCTAAATAAAAAGAGATGAAGATGAAAATTTTAGTACTGGATAATTACGATTCATTTACCTATAACCTGGTACAGTATATTGAAAGGATTGAAGGAACTGAGGTGACGGTGAGAAGAAATGATAAAATTTCTCTTGAGGAAATTGATCAATTTGATAAAATTCTAATATCGCCGGGTCCTGGTGTTCCTGACGAAGCGGGGATAACAAAAGAACTAATCTCAAAATATGGAGAAACAAAAAGCATACTGGGTGTTTGCCTTGGTCATCAGGCAATTGCTGAGGTTTTTGGCGGTTCCATTAGAAACCTCGATACGGTTTATCATGGTGTGGCTGCAGAGATGAACAGGATAGTTGACGATGAAAAGCTTTTTACAGGCATACCCAAAAAATTTGATGCAGGCAGATATCATTCATGGATTGTCAATGAGGAGATTCCAGACTGTTTGGAAGTTACCGTGAGAAATAGTAAAGGTGATGTGATGGCTTTGCGCCACAAGAAATACAAGGTGAGAGGTGTTCAGTTTCATCCTGAATCTGTGCTGACAGGATACGGTGCACTAATGATTAAGAACTGGGTACAGGAAGAAGTTGAGCATTGAGTGCTTAGTGTTTAACAATTAGTTGACATGGAATAGATAATTTCAGATTTGGATATCCAGATTCCTCATCTGACTGAAAGTGTAAAATCGAACCTTGAAACAAGTATTCAGGAATTTATTTCTACTATTCGGTAAGGAGCTCGTTGTTGAATCTGATAATGAATTTTGCCATAGCTCTTAAGCCAGATAAATTTGATTTCACCTGGCGGTCAGGAACAAACAAACTTGCCCTATCTTTATCTTTATCTGCAATATTCATTGTGCCGCCTACATCATATTGGTATCCAGCTTCAATTCCAAAAGAGTACCTGGAAAAATGATAGATGGCTTCAGCCCCGGCTTCCAGGGCTGGCGAAAAGGAATGCATATTTACATTGTAATATTGATAATCGTATAATGTATTAACAGTGCGATTGATCAGATTGCGAGTATAGCCAACTAAAATTCTGCCATAAGGTAGAACTTCGAAATATTTTCTAAAATGGAGGGGGTAGTATGCTGCTGCTCCAATCTGATATGCTTTAACATATTGATCGAGATTCATGTTTCCCGAGTAATCACTGTAATTGGCATGGGCTCCTGTTGTTGAATAATCGTAAGAGAGGCCATATTTTAAACCAGAAGTAGTTTTTCTATATAGTTCCAGGCGGACGTGGGTAAAAGGAGGAAAATATGTAAACCCCTTTGCATCAACTGTTGAGAAAGCAATAAAGTCATCCTGGAATTGCTTCAAATCATCAAGCTGATAATACCCAATTCCTGCGGCAACTGAGAACCCGGTATATTGTGCATATATGTTTGATGCAAAGACAACCGTGATAAGAATTAATTTAATTTTTTTCATAGCAGAACGTCTCCCCTGTTAAGTGTAACAACCCAGGATGTATCTTTTAGTAAGTATTCTGCATTGATCCGGTCGGCCAGACTTCCTGTGGATGACTTATAGATAACCTCCATATATATGTCATAATGACCATCATTATAACTTGTATCAGGATTTATCCATACACTGTTTGCCAGGGAATCTGAAGCGAAAATAAAGGATTCATCAAAAAATATCTGGGTGTAAAAAATTTTTCCGGTGTCAATGGAGATTTCGTATTCAAATAATAGACTGTCAGTAATTAAAACACTTTCCATAGTATCTAAGCTGCTGGATATCTCTAGCTCTGGCAAGTCGGACAAATCAACTTCAACAAAATATATTTCGTCGCTTGAATAGTCACATGCGCTAAGTATTAGCAAGATCAATAGGCTTATAGTAGTAGTTTTCATAGCAAATAAATTGCTGGCTAAAGTAACAAAAAAAGGGAAACAGAATTTATGTAGTATAAAAGCTTAGATGGATTCTTCAATCACTTTTTGAAGAACAGTTTCGACTTTTAATCCCATGGCACGGATTTGTTGCGGAATGATACTCTCTTTAGTCATTCCCGGAATAGAGTTGAGCTCCAGGAAGTAGAGCTGATTTCCTTTAATGATGAAATCAATCCGAACGATACCACTGGATTGGGTATAATCGTAAATATTTGATGCCAGTGATTGACATTTCTTAGCTAATTCGGCATCAATCCTTGCGGGTGTTATCTCTTCAGATAATCCCTTGTATTTCGCTTCGTAATCGAAAAACTCTGTTTTTGGCACGATTTCCGTAAGAGGAAAGATCAGTTCATCCTGATTGGTCTTGAGTAAACCGCATGTCACCTCGACTCCTTTAACAAATGATTCGACGATCACTTCTGTATCCTCTGTTAATGATGCTTCAATTGCCGCATCCAGTTTGTCGGCCTGGGAAACTTTTGTTGTTCCAAAGCTCGACCCGCCACTGTTTGGCTTTACGAAGCATGGGAGGCCTACTAACTCAATAATCTCATCAATCACGTATTCGTCATCCCTTTTCACCAATTTCGATTCAGCAGAAAGTACTCCAAATTGTTTAAGATATGTTTTGGAGACGAATTTATTAAAAGTAAGTGCAGAGGAAAGGAGCCCGGAAGAGCTATATGGTACTCCCATAATATCAAGGTAACCCTGTATCTTCCCGTTTTCTCCTGGTGTACCGTGTATTGCATTCCAGACATAGTTGAACCTCGTTTTCTTTTTCCCTTCCGCAAAGCCAAAGAAATTTATGTCTAACGAGTGTTCTTTCTCCCCATTTTTCACGGTCCATGTATTGCCTTGTACGATGACAAGATATGTTGTATAGCCGGCCTTTTCCAGCCATTTAATGATCTCTTTTCCACTCTTCACGGAGATTTTAAACTCTGATGAATCACCACCCGCTAATATTGCTATATTCATATTATTATTCCCTATAAGTACGTCTAAAAATACTATGTTTTGTACAATATAGTATCATAAAGAGGTGCATTATTTTGATGAGTGTACGACAGTTTCCATAAACCATGGTATAAGTGATTGTGAAATGTCTTATTGTGATGCTTTTTGGGCTAATCTTGTCTTATATCAGGATCCCTGCCTATGATGTATTTTCTCCACTTATCGATAACCGTTTGCATATCCTCAGGAAGCTCTGATTCAAAAATCATTTCTTTTCCTGTAGTTGGGTGAATAAATCCAAGAGACTTTGCATGGAGTGCTTGCCTGGGCAAAATTTTAAAACAGTTGGTAACAAACTGTTTGTATTTTGTAAATGTAGTTCCTCTTAATATTTTATCACCGCCATATTCAGAATCATTGAATAGTGGGTGTCTCAGGTATTGAAAATGCGCCCTGATCTGATGTGTTCTTCCGGTTTCAAGCCGGCATTCAACCAAGTCGACATAGCCCAATTGTTCCAGTACGGTGTAATGGGTGACTGCATGTTTTCCTTCCGATCCGTCTGGAAAAACCATCATCTTAGTCCGGTCTTTTGGATTGCGAGCCAGGTTGCCTGTTATGGTTCCTTCATTCTCCTCCATATTACCCCAAACTACTGCCTGGTATGTGCGTTTCGTCGTTTTATTATAAAACTGCATAGCAAGATTACTCAATGCATGGTCATTTTTTGCTACTAGTAGCAGTCCAGATGTGTTTTTGTCGATCCTGTGCACCAGCCCGGGACGTTCATCACCGGATTGAAACATTGGGTTGTCGCTCAAGTAGTACATCAAAGCATTGATCAAAGTTCCGTCATAATTTCCATGTCCCGGGTGGACTACCATCCCTGGCTCCTTATTGACAATTACCAGGTCAGCATCTTCATAAAAAATATTCAGTGGGATGTTCTGTGGTATCAGTTCTATCTTTCGTGGTGGATTGGGTAAAACAATGGAGATGATATCAAGTGGTCTTACCTTATAATTTGATTTTACCGGGCGTTCATTTACCAGGATACTGCCAGCTTCCGCAGCTGACTGAATCCTGCTTCTTGATGTTCCTTCAAGTTTATTAGAAAGAAATTTATCGATCCTCAGGGAATTCTGACCTTTATCAGCTTCGAACCTGAAATGTTCGTATAATTCGTTCTGTTCAAATTGGTCTTCTTGCATGCTTATTTGCTGATTATAATTCTTTCGGAAGAAAATGAGAATCTGTCAGATTGGAAGTCAACAATATACATTCCCTCGGGAAGATGACCAACATACATGCCTTCGCTGCAATTCTTTTCAGAAGCCACAACCTGCCCCGTAATGTTGTAGATATTAATATTTATCTCCTCATTAAAAATTGTGTCCGGGAATTTGAAATGCAGGTATTCTGAAACCGGATTCGGGTACAATACTACTGATTGTTGTTGATTAATCAGCTCTCCTATGGAAGAATAACTTCTTTGCACATATGGTCTTATCATCAGACTTCCGGGAGCTTCAGATACAAGCCAGTCGCTGCCAAGCGAATATATTAAGCTTCCGTTTGCCGGGTTGTTCAAATCCAGTCCAATATTCAACATATACTGGCTGTATTGCTTGATTCCAACGTAGAAGGTACCATTCACATCAACTGGATTTTCAAATTTTATCCTGGTGTATTTGTTTAATTCATCAGAATACATCACACTGTAATCTGCTTCTGCATTGTAAAGTACATTTCCAGGCATCCCTTCATCATCGTCCCACACCATAAACTTATAGTAATAGTTGAGATTCAGTGAATCCATTAGCTGAGTAAAATAGATGTCTACACCGCCAAGCTGATCGCTAATGAAGCTATCAAAACGCACAGCCATAATGCTTCCACTTGTACCTTGCCCTCTTAGTCCGTATGCTCTTTCAGCTGTGCCGTCATCATGCGCAAAATAGTCTCTGAATATTTGTATCCGGGTTATGGTGTCGTTTGCTTTGTTGTCAAAATCATCGGTATGGAGGTAACTCGTAATTTCGAAATGTGCTGTATCCCCTCTTCCGAATTCAAAGGGGTAGATGCTTGAAATTTTGTAGGTAGTCGATTCTCCCGAAAGAATATCCTGTGTTGTTGAAGATCCAGCGGAGAATGTTTCATCATACAACAGGTCTTTTATTTTCAGGTAGCGGGTTATGATCCGTGTGGCAGAATCATTATTGAAATATTCTATCTCAATATTAGGCAGGTAATGGGTATTGTAGGCAATGCTGAAATGATCCCAGGGCACTGCCTGATAATCTTTTATCATGGAAGTAAGCGGTTTTGAGAATGCCACATCCCTGATAATAGTGTCTGTGCTTGATCTTAACCTGCCCAGTCGTACATAATCGATGTTCCAGTGATCAACATTACCTCTTTTGTCGCTATAGTCTGAATTGAGAGGTAAGCTTGCCCTGTTCCGGAACCTGAATTGAAACCCATTCTTAAGGTATGCTGCATCTGTAATAGGGATCATTACCTGTTTGAATGCTTGCAAAGTATCGCCTGGTTTTTGCCAGATATTCGACCACATGTCCAGTGTCGGATTATAAAAATCAACACAGAGTGAATCATATTCTGACGGCTCAAGTCCAAGTCCAGTTGGTTGGTAGAAAAAACTGAAATAGATATCGTCTGTTGCCGGGTAGTCGAGGTTTACAGGATGCGAAGTGAGGTAATCAGCTATGAATGTTTTCGGATAAATAGTGGCATTGGCATAGACAGAGCCAAATTCATTGATAGCATCCAGGGTTGCAACTCCGGATGAAACCGGGTTAACTTCGTACGAGTGATTTATGAAAGCATCATTGTCTATCCAGTATGCAGGGTCGGGGAAGGGAGAATTACCCGAGAAATCATCCACGAAAGGAAGTTCAAGCAACACATCGGTGGCTGCTTTTTTGATCGGGAGGAGTTTTGAATGAGATTTAACTACTCCATTGCTTCCCAATGGCAATATCATTTCTTGTCCTCTTCCATTTTGGAAGAGGAAAGTTAAAAATATTAAGAAATATAGTCTATTAAAAGTTCTCATTCTCAGCTTCTGCAAAAGGTTCCTGGAGGGGCGTATCCTGTACGGGCAACAATGTTGAATCAACTGTCAGCCATATATCTACGTCCATTCCCTTATTAATTCTATTCCTCCCATCATAATCAGGGTACTGCCAATGAACCAGGGCGCGCACACTATCCTTGTTTGAAAGCACAGATTCATCATATGAAACCATACCCAGGTTAAGGAATCTTCGCCTGATGGTTGATTTCGCTTCCGGCAGATTCTTACCCACAAGATCCGGTACGAGCGTGGTCTCACTACTGAGTCCCATACCCAGAACCAGGTCTATCTTCGACCCCTTGGTAATTATAGTACCTTCGTCTATAACGGAATCATTATACATTTGTTGCAATACGCTGTTCACTGCAAAATCTGGTTTGTATGAAATGTCACCCAGCACCAGTCCGGCATTTTCCAGGGCAAGAAAAGCCTGCCGGTTCGAAAGATCTACCAGGTAAGGCATAGACACCGTCTCAAGATTCACGGCATTCATGGTGATAAATAAGCGCCTGTTAACCTTCACTTTGGAACCCGGTTTGGGATTTTGTTTTAATACTGTTCCACGGGGCATTTCAGTAGAAAAGATTGAGTCAATAATTTCATATCTGAGCCGTCTTGATGACACTACGTCATCCACTTCATCTTCGGTTAAACCTGTGAGGTTTGGTACAGAAATGGCTTGTCCGTGATGCGTGTATATTTTAAGCCACAGAAGCGTGCCTAGAAAAACGATAACAGAAATCAATATGGCAAGCAAAAAGTGTCGCCAGAAAGTTTTTGTGATGAGGAATTTTAAGAAGTTCATATATGCTAGTTTCTGTAAGGGCAAAGATAATCATACAAAATAATTGTGCCTCGCTTAGCAACATTATTTATTGACATCAACGGAAAGACCTGTTTTTGAAATTGTAGCAGACTCCTGGTATGTTTCATAATCGGTGTTGATCTCCCATAAATTGTGATTCATATTTAAAAGGATATTCTCTGCTGAAAGCATTCCCATCAGTATACTGTGGTCCTGGTTATTGTACTTGTATGCGCCATACCTTCCAATGATATGTAAACAGTTTATCTCCTTCAGAAATTGTTGTATGGGCTCTAATTTTTCCCGGTAGTTTTTGAAATAGACTGGGTAACAATTTGGGATTCGATATACTGAAGCATCCATTATCTCATCTTTTTTCACCAGCCCAATCTTTACTATCTCTTGTGAGGCCCTGTTTTTAAGTGATTCAACATCAGCATTCCACAGTTCATCTTCAAAATTGCACCAATATTCCATACAGAGGATGGAGCTTTTTTCAGTGCCATATAACTGGGGTATCCAGTTTCTGAAATTCGTAATCCTGCCTGTTTCTACTTCTTTATCATGAATATAAAGCCACTGATTTTTGAAAAGGGAAGGGTTGTTTACCTTCAAATAAACCAGGATATTGTTTCTGAATCGAAGTTTACCAGAATTTTTTTTAATGTTTTCAGGAACAGAGTCCAGTGATTCAATAAGATGCGGCAGAGGCATCGAGGAAATAATCTGATCGTATTTTCTTTTACTACCATCTTCCAATTCCAGTGCCACAACAATTTTATTCTCCGCAATCACCCTTTTTACTCCAGTTTGCAGGTGAATATTACCTCCGTTCTTAATAATTTGCCCCTGCATTTTTTCATACACAGAACCGGTGCCTCCAATTGGATAGGCAAACTGTTCTACCAATGTAGCGTGTTGTTCTTTTTTCTTTGTTTGCAAAGCATTTCGAATCGCTTCAATAAGGGAAAGCCGTTTTATACGCTGGGATGCAAAGTCACTGTCAAGTTCTGTGCAGCTGATGCCCCACAGTTTCTCAGAGTAGGTTTTGAAGAAGATTGTAAAGAGACGTTTTCCAAAGCGACGTGTTACCCAGCCTTCGAATGTTGAGCAGTCTTTCACAGGAGCTATTTTCTGTTTCAAATAGCTGAATAAACAACGAAAAGCTTCCAACAGTCCTAGTCCTTTCAAGGCATTAAATATCCGAATGGGATAGTAAAAAAAATGTTGGTTATAGAAGATCCGGGTAGTACGATTTACAATTTCATATTCATCTGCAGCCAACTCAAGCCAAAGCTCATTGATCCTTTTGTCTTTGCTGAAAAAACGGTGTGGCCCCAGGTCCACGGTCTGGTTCCAGAGTGAAATTGATTTACACATACCGCCAACAGCATTGCTGCTCTCATACACATCCAGCTGTGTCACTGTTTTTCCTATCTCTTTCGATAGTTGGTATGCTGCTGTGAGGCCTGCGGGTCCAGCTCCTATTACTGCAATTTTCATATGAAGAGTATGATTTTGAGTGAAACTCAATTTTGAATGAGAGGAATATGTAAATTAATTATTATCAAGCACTTTACTTAACCAAGTTCTCAAATTTATCTATTCTTTCCTTATGTTGACTGTCACCACTAATTGCGAATGCTTTTTGGACATATTTTAGTGCATTGACATAATCTTCCTGTGACTCATAAAAATCGGCTAATGAATCATATGTATTGGCACTCGTCGGGAAGTATTCAGCGCAAAGCTGAAAAAATGAAAGCGATTTTTCAGTTTCGCCCCATTCCAGGTTCATGTAACCGAGCATGCTCAGAAGTTCTTCATCGAAAGGAGGGACAAAATAGTCAAAATGGTCCTTAAGCTTCTTTTCCCGGTTTCTGATAAGTTGAACCAGTTCCTCTGTGGGTGTATCTGGACTGTTGAACTTGTCAGTCCTTTCTATTGGATACCAATCAAAAAGAAAAATGAGTCCATCCATTATCGAGGGTAATGACACAGTTCCGTGAAGATCTGATTCATAAAACTTCCATTGGAAATTTAAATCATTCTGAATGTTTTTTTCAACCAGGCTTTTGAATTCTATATTTGATCGGGTGAACAGTGTGTACTCGGAAGTATCTTCCATTACATTATTGATAGTAATGTTGTTATTCTGCATATGGAGCTGTCCTCCCAGAGATAGGAAGAGTGACTTCCCCTCAAAATTTTTATTCTTGAGTAATTCTTCAGATTGCTTTAATAATTTTTGATTGTCCCAATCCATGCTTGGATCAATGACCAAATAATTATCAAACAAATTTGTGTGGTTTAACAATGTGTTCATGGTGAATAAACCTCCAAAGGAGTGTCCAATCAAAGTCCTGTAATTGGTGACTGGGTAATTGCTGGTAACATATGGTATCAATTCTTTTTCCAGAAACAATGTAAAGTTGTTTGCCTGCCCATTTTCTTCGGTAAATTTATAACCATGTCTGGTTTTTATTTCCGAAGTTGTTAAATCCCTGGTTCTGTTGTTCGCATTTGAGACTCCGACAATAATCATTTCAGGTATAAATCCACCCCAATAGTAATTCATCACTGTTGATACAGCTTTTAAGTGTATGCTGCCATCTAAAACATATATTACGGGATATTTCTGAACGCTTTCCGGGTTGAATTTTTCAGGAAGTTGCACCCAGATAACACGCTGTTCTTCCAGGATGTTTGAATACAAGCTGTCAATTTCTCCTGTCTCGTAAAGGTATTTCGATTGAGTCAATCCTATCTGACTTGCGCCAAATATGAGAGCCGTTAGAAGTACTAATATTATTTTTCTGCGCATTGGAGTTATTTTTTTTGCGTAAAAGTTCAAACAAGATAAAATAAAAAAACCAACCTTGTGGGGTTGGTTTTCAGGATCAGATTATTAATTCTGTTACGCTTTGTGGCGACGCTCGCTAGAAACTGATATTTTCTTGCGGCCCTTTTTTCTTCTCAGTTTTAAAACTTTTCTGCCACTGACAGAACTCATTCTTTCCCTGAAACCATGTTTGTTCCTACGCTTTCTCTTGGAAGGTTGAAATGTCCTTTTCATTATTCTCGATTTACTATAAATTCAATATTCTACAATTCGGCTTGCAAAATTAGTGATTTAATTTGAAAAACAAAACAAAATGAAGATTGTAAGTAAAAAATATCCTACCCTCCCCGTCATACTTCAAAAATAGATATGGTTGCAAACTTTACATGTCCGGATTTCCTATAAAATATGGGTCTTCCATTGCTTCCTTAAAAGCTTCCAGTGCTTCCGGACTGGAAGCTACTCTCCAATCAAGTTCTTTCTTAATATGAAACCAGGTAAATAATTTAATCCTGGGGTATTCGGTTTTTATTTTGGTGAAAGCTTCTGTAATCCAATCAACGTAATCATCACCCGGCCAATAATTTGAAAGTTGATTCCATGCTTCGGTCGACAGATCAGTTGACGGGCCGTGCGGTACCCATAGCCACTTTACATTGTCGGCTCCGGCTTCCCTGAATTTATCTACAACATATTTCCAGACAGCAACAACTTTAGCAGGACCACCATTCTCTCTCCCGTTTTTGTTCCCGCTCCAGACATACCAATTCACATTCTTTAGCAGGGAAGGGCTCGGCCCAGGTAGGAAACCATGCGATAGATCCTATTTCATGATCCAATAGTTCTTCAAGATGTTGATATCAAAGTAGAGCACAATATTGCGCTCAGCAGAAGAATTAAATTAGATTTTCTCATCATATTTTTAATATTTGTTTCAGGAAAAATATCTATAATAATTTAGGTAGCGCCCTTCTTTACTTTCTAGAATTTCATGTAAACAATTGATTTCGTTTCAAAGAAATCTTCTGAAAACCATTGGTTAATGTGCGCAACATTTACCCTGTTTTGAAAACTTTTCAGCTCTTCTTTCAGGTCACCCCCCTTAAGGGCGATGATGCCATTTTTGATGCTATTATTGGATTCTTTATTCACCAGGCCCTTAGTCCAGGTGTAGAATGTCGGGAATGCAGTAACCGCTCTGCTCAACACGAAATCAAATTTTTGCTTTACAGATTCTACCCGGCCATTAATTGTTCTTACATTCTTAAGTCCGCATAATTCTATCAATTCGTTGACTACCCTAATTTTCTTTCCAATGGAGTCAATAAGTGTAAACTTGCAGTTGGGGAACAAAATTGCCAGGGGTAGACCCGGAAATCCGCCACCTGTGCCCACATCTATTATAGTAGTCCCTTTTTTAAAAGAATGAAATTTTGCGATGGAAAGTGAGTGAAGGATGTGTCTCTCATCCAGCTCTTCCATTTCTTTCCTGGAAATCACATTGATTTTTGCGTTCCACTCAATCACACCTTGCTTAAGCAGGAGAAATTGATAAATCTGTTCCTGGGAGACTTCGGGAAAGTACTTTTTTACCAGCTCCATTTTGATTACATTTTTTCTCCTGTCCGGTTCAAAATGTTAAGCAGTAATTCGCGTGCTCTGAACAGCTGTGCCTTTACAGTTCCGATTGGAAGTTCAAGCTGAACAGATATCTCTTCGTAAGAGAATTGCTTGAAATAGCGAAGTTGAATAAGGTCCCTGTATCTTGGTTTTAGTTTTGATACCACATCGTGCATCATCGTTATTTTTTGCTGATTAATCATGCTCAGTTCAGGATCCGGAGTATCTGATTGAATAAGTGATGATGGACTTAGTGAATCATCACCATCTAAAGTTTGATCGAGTGAAACAGTTGTTCCTCTTTTCTTACGAATATGGTCGATACAGTTATTGGAAGCAATTTTAAACAACCAGGTACTGAATGCAAAGTTTGGTGTATACTGATCAAGATTTTTAAATGCCTTTCCAAAGGCCTCCATTGTGAGGTCATCTGCATCAGCAGGGTTATTCACCATCTTGAGTAACATGTAGTATATGGCATCCCGATATTTGCCCAATAGCTGTGCATAAGCTTGCTGGTTACCTTCCCTTGCTTTTTCTACAAGTTCCAGATCATGCTTTGCTTTATCAGACAAATTAGAATTTAATTCCATTTAGGTTCTCGTGGACTAAACAAATTTACCACACTAATTGCGCCTAATATCAAAGGCATCAGTGGATCAAACAGAAGCGAAGGTAAGAATAAATCCCGTTCATTCAAACGCCGCATCGCCATTTTAAAATGTATAGCTTTTATGGTAGCCAGCAGAACATACGCACCTAATGAAATCCACTTCCAGTTGTCATCGAAAAGTAAAACAACAAAGCCAATGTAAAAGAATATTCTGCTAAAATATTCTCCTGCCAGTCTCCATTTTGAACTTCTGGAATAGTACTTTCCGGTAGTTAGATGTCTTCTTTTTTGAAGAATCCAACTTCTGAATCCGGCAGGTGGAATTGTTAGGGTAAAGCTGTTTGGTTCAATGCAAACCGTCGTGTTTGATTTTGTGGCAGTCTCATTAACAAAAAGATCATCATCTCCTGACAGCAACTTTAGATGGGAAGCAAAACCTTTGTTTTTAAAAAATAATTCCTTCCTGTAAGCCAGGTTTCTTCCCACTCCCATATAGGGTTTTCCTGCAATGGCAAAAGAGATATATTGTATTGCAGTGAATAAGGTTTCGTACCTGATTAGAATATTCAGTAAACCTTTTCTACGCTCATATTTTCCTATACCTAGAACAAGGTCTGTTTTCTTTTTGAAATATTTGCTCATAATGGAGACCCACTGGTCGGACACCGGGTAGCAATCTGCATCGCTGAATAGCAGGCAATCGTTTTTTGCAGATTTTATGCCAACGGTCATCGCTAGTTTCTTGCCATGAGAAAATTTTCTATCAAGCGGAATAGAAGTATACCTTAGATTTGGAAACTTTACTTTCATATCCATAAGCACCTCTTCAGAATTATCTGTGGAACAATCGTTGACGACAACCACTTCATAATTTTTATAATCCTGGGTAAGGAAGGCCGGAAGGTGTTTCTCAAGGTTCTCTGCTTCGTTGCGCGCACAAATAACAACAGAGATATCAATGTTGTATTTTTTCTGGGAAGGGGATTTATACCTGAGCATCTTCCCAAATACTCCAAGGTAGTAGATGAGTTGAATAAGAAGGGAAAGCAGCAAAACACCCGCTACCACCCATGTATTTATATTTGTTGATATGATTAGATCTCTAAAAAACATATGTATTGAATTGTGTGACAATGTTAGAAAAGATATTTCTTTCAAACAACCTACCTTTAATGCTACTGTCATATTTTTATTAACAATTGTCTATCTTTGCGACCTAAAGTTGAGAGATGGAATTTAAAGTACTTCACAGGGATCCAAAAAGCAATGCAAGAGCAGGGATGATTAAAACAGCCCATACAACTTTTAGTACTCCCATTTTCATGCCAGTAGGAACACAGGGAACTGTAAAAGGCATTCATCAGTACGAGCTCACAAATGATATTAATGCCCCAATTATCCTGGGTAATACCTATCACCTTTACCTGCGTCCGGGACTGGATGTATTGAATAAAGCAGGTGGATTACATAAGTTTATGAATTGGGATCGTTCAATCCTTACAGATAGTGGTGGGTACCAGGTTTTTTCATTGGCGGCCAACAGGAAGCTAACTCGTGAAGGAGCGCATTTCAGGTCCCACATTGATGGATCAAAACATATCTTCACGCCCGAAAGTGTGGTGGATATTCAGAGGTCCATTGGTTCAGATATTATGATGGCTTTTGATGAGTGCACACCCTGGCCATGTGATGAAAAATATGCTGCCGATTCGCTGGATCTGACACACCACTGGCTTGACAGGGGGTGGGAAAGATTCCAACATACAGATCCACTCTACGGACAAGAACAGGCATTTTTTCCTATTGTACAGGGGAGTGTATTTGAAAATCTGAGAAAGCAATCGGCAGAGAAAATTGCATCTTTGAATGCAGCGGGAAATGCCATTGGAGGATTATCTGTTGGTGAGCAGGCTGAGGATATGTACGCAATGATTGAGGTGGTAAATAATATCTTGCCACAAGATAAACCCCGATACCTGATGGGGGTAGGGACACCTATAAATATTCTTGAAGCTATCTCCCTGGGAGTTGATATGTTCGATTGTGTTATGCCCACACGGAATGGAAGGAATGGAATGCTGTTTACAGCCAAGGGTGTTATCAATATTAGGAACAGGAAGTGGATGGAAGATTATTCTCTTATAGATGAAATGGGAATTTCAGCCGTTGACAGACAATATTCAAAAGCATATCTCCGTCATTTAATCATTGCAGGTGAAATGCTGGGAGCACAAATTGCAAGTATTCATAATTTGTCATTTTATTTGTGGTTAGTTAAAGAAGCGTTTATTCATATTGAAAAAGGTGATTTCAGTTCATGGAAGGCACAAATGGTGAAAGACTTAGGAGTAAGATTATAAGACTATTAGGTCTTAAGATCATTGATGCATATATCATCGGGAAGTTCCTGGGGACCTTCTTCCTTGCTATAGCACTTATCCTTACCATAGCTGTTGTATTTGATATTTCAGAGAAAATTGATGATTTCATTGAAAACGGGGCAACACTGAAGAAGGTTATCTTTGAATACTACCTTAACTTCATCCCTTATTTCGCCGTGCTGTTTAGCTCCCTCTTTACATTTATTTCAGTAATTTATTTCACCTCCAGGATGGCTTATCATACTGAAATCATTGCCATTCTGAGCAGTGGTATGAGCTTCAGGCGCTTGCTCAGGCCATACCTGATCTCGGCAGTGGTCATTGCATTGTTCTCTTTCATGCTCAATGATCTTGTTATTCCTGATTCAAACAAGATAAAACTGGCATTTGAAGAAGAGTATATTCATAACAGGCCGGTGAAATTCAGAACGAAAAATTTTCACAGGCAGATTGAACCCGGTATTTATGTTTACCTGGAGAATTACAGTACCATCTCAAAAGTAGGTTACAATTTTTCAATGGAGAAATTTGAAGGCGGTGAATTGGTATCCAAGCTGATGGCAGATCAAATCAGGTGGGATACCGCAAAAACTAAATGGTCGCTACGGCGATACTATATCCGGGATATTGATGGTTTGAATGAAACCTTGTCTGTAGGGAGAATAAAGGATACAACAATCAATATTAGACCAGAAGATTTTGCACGAAGAATCAACGTGGTGGAAACCATGAGTTTACATGAACTCGATGACTTCATAAAGCAACAGAAAATGCAGGGAGAGACAAACGTTAAGGCCTTCCAGATTGAACGACACAAAAGAATTGCATTTCCTTTTTCAACCTTCATTCTAACATTTATTGGGGTGGCGGTCTCTTCACGAAAGGTTCGGGGAGGAATCGGCTTCCAGATTGCTACGGGCGTGTCGATTAGCTTTGCATATATCTTGTTTATGCAATTCTCGACACAATTTTCGATTGGCGGATTATTACCTGTGGCACTTGCCGCATGGCTTCCTAATATTATTTTCCTTGGGGTGGCACTTTTCCTCTTCCGGATGGCTCCAAAGTAATAAAATATGTTTTAGAAGTTATTATTTTCGTAATAATTTTAAAATCAGGATGTAATGACAATATTGGATTTCCGTTTGTCAAATAGTTTTCTCTAACAATGAAAGATTATACCTTCAAATTTCAAGAAAATAAATAGTAGACACTAAACTGTAATAAATCAAAGAGTTATGGCTTCAACAAAAAAGGTGAAGGAATTACAACAGCGCAGAGAGGAAGTTTTTCTCGGCGGTGGTGAAAAAGCTATCCAGAAGCAAGTGGCAATGGGTAAATTGACAGCGCGGGAAAGAATACTACAGATTGTGGATGAGGGATCCTTTAATGAATATGACCTGTTTGTGGAGCATGAAGCTCGTGATTTTGGGATGGAACAGAAGATATTGCACGGAGATGGTGTTATAACCGGTACAGGTACAATGGGAGGAAAACCAGTGTGTATTTTTGCCCAGGACTTCACTGTTGCCGGTGGATCACTTGGTTCGATGCATGCCAGAAAAATTACCAAGATCATGGACCACTCTTTGAAGATGAGGATGCCATTGATCGGGATCAACGATTCAGGTGGTGCCAGGATCCAGGAAGGTGTAAGCTCACTGGCCGGGTACGGAGAAATTTTCTTCCGAAACACATTAGCATCCGGGGTTATCCCACAGATTTCAGTAATACTTGGTCCCTGCGCTGGTGGAGCAGTTTATTCACCTGCTTTAACTGATTTTGTTTTCGTGGTTGAGAATATTTCAAAAATGTTTATTACCGGTCCGGAAGTAATAAAAACAGTGTTGGGAGAAGATATCAGTATGGAAGAACTTGGCGGTGCCAGGGTTCATGCTGAGATGACCGGGAATGCTCATTTCTTTGCAGAATCAGAAGCCGAATGCTTTGACCAGATAAAGGAACTGCTGAATTATATTCCGAGGTCAAACAGCGATGCTGCTGAGAAGATTGAAGTAGCTGAACCAAATAAAAAATTCAATATCTCTCGTGTTGTACCGGCAGATAAAAAAATGCCCTATGACGTTAGAGATGTGATTCGCTCCATTACTGATGCATCTGATTTTCTGGAGGTCCAGGAATTGTGGGCGGCGAATATAGTTATTGGCTTTGGAAGGATCGAAGGTAAGACCGTAGGTTTTGTAGCGAATCAGCCCAAAGTGCTGGCCGGTGTACTAGATGTGGATTCTTCTGACAAATGTGCAAGGTTTATCAGGTATTGTGATGCCTTTGATATTCCAATTGTAACCCTGGTTGACCTTCCCGGGTATCTTCCTGGTGTTGACCAGGAGCATGCAGGCGTAATCAGACATGGTGCTAAGGTTCTTTATGCATACAGTGAAGCAACTGTTCCAAAGATTACCGTAATTCTGAGAAAAGCATATGGTGGCGGTTATATTGCCATGAACTCAAGACACTTGAGGGCTGACTTTGTTTTTGCATGGCCGGATGCAGAGGTAGCAGTAATGGGTCCTGAAGGAGCTGCAAATATTATCTTCCGTAAGGAGATTGCAGCAGCTGAAGATCCCGATAAAATGCGTAAGCAGAAGGTAGCTGAATACATCGAGAAATTTGCCAATCCATACGTTGCAGCGGCCAAAGGTTTTATCGATTCTGTTATCGAGCCCAAAGAGACCAGGAAAGTGCTAATTCACGCACTTGGTGTTTCTGTAAATAAATCCATTGGTTCTCCACAAAAGAAACATGGTATTCCACCTTTTTAATCAATAGTAATGAGTAAATCGACTGAAAATAGCAAGACCGGTTCAAAGAAACAGGTTAAAGAGAAAGAAGAGTTGCACGATTTTGTGGTGGAGTTCAGGAAATATAAAACTGAACTGACTGAGAAATACAGGAATAGAACCAAGTGGAAGCCAGATGATCCAAGTAAGGTACTCTCCTTTATACCGGGAACAATTACAAAGATATATGTAAAAATAGGTGATAAGGTTGAGCCAGGTACAGAACTGATGGTTCTGGAAGCCATGAAGATGAAGAATACTGTATTTGCAGAGGTGTCAGGTCTGGTAACAAAAGTTAATTTGAACGTTGGAGAGCAGGTGCCGAAAGGGAAAGTGATTTTTGAATTCGAACTTTCCTAAAGCCATCCATTCCAAGTAACCAACTTTCTTAGTTCTTCGGGCAGTTCCGGGCTTGCTTCGTATATTCCATATACAGAAGAACCACTACCGCTCATTGAGGAATAGATAGCTCCGTTTTTGTAAAGCATAAGCTTCATTTCTTGTATTTCAGGATAAAGAGGGAAAATTGAATTCTCGAAATCGTTGATTAGGGTATCTTTCCAATTATAAATCGGAGCAGATATGATATGTGCAAGAGTTTTCCTGTTGCAGTTGGGAACAACTTTGCTATATGCCTCTGCTGTTGGAACCACAATTCCCGGATTTAGCAAAACCAGATAGTATCCGGATAAGTCAACATTTGTCTCCTCAAGTATTTCTCCCCGGCCGGAGGCCATCATTGCTTTTCCATAAATAAACACCGGGCAATCACTTCCAAGCTGTGCTGCCATATCTGCCAGCTGTTTGCTTGTCAGTATCTCATTATTCAGCATATTTATGCCCAGCAAAACAGTAGATGCATTGGATGATCCTCCGCCCAATCCGGCACCGAAGGGTATCTGTTTATGAAGGTGCAGTTTAATACCTGAAGAAGTGCTTGTTTCATTAAAGAACAGCTCAATTGCCTTCTCGCATAAATTCGTCCCCGCATCCCCGGGCACCTTTATTCCAGAGTTGGTGAATGCAAGTTTTTCGGGGAAGCCAGGATCAACCTGCATTTCGATTATGTCGCAAAAGGGGATGGGATACATGAGCGAGTCCAGATCGTGATAACCATCCTCACGTTTCCTCAGAATGTGTAGTCCGATATTTATTTTAGCAGGTGAATACAGAATCATACCATGATGGTTTGAATTGTAAAAATAGTCATTCTATCCGGTCTAATCTATTGGAGATTCTAGATCTTTTTTAACAAAATTGTAGATTCAGCATTTGAAGTGCAGACATTTAAAGAAGAATTCATATATTTGACGAATAGATTAAAAAAATAGACGAAAAGCTTATAAATCGCCATTAAAAATCAAATCGCATCTTATATAGGATCAAATGAGAGTTTACCTTTGGAGCACAGGTTTTTTAATCTGATTGTTTTTTTTGGTGGCTTGATAAGTATTCTTGGTACTATTGTGGATCTTGCTATTGGTGCAGATACCCTTCTTACTATTTTGACAGCTTTGGCACTTCTTGCTTGCTGGGGCGCATTTTATTTGAGCAGGTTCAAACTTAAATTCAATTTAGCAAGATTGGGTTTAACACTTTTCTTATTCGCTTTGCTAGGGTATATTTTCTTTATAAACAATGGATCCCGAGGGCCTCTTCTGTTTCTATATATGGTGTTTTTCTTGCTACTGCTTATAGTTTGGAATGGACGGTCACGGAATTTTTTGATCGCTTTGTTCGCTCTAAATATTTTGATTTTTCTTTTTCTGGAATTGTATTTCCCTCAATTTATAAAGGCATATGCGAGTGAGGAAACCAGGTTGTTTGATGTTTACTTATCATACTTAATGTATGTAATCATGCTTGGTGCAATCATGTTATATACACTCAATGCATATGTTCGGGAAAGACAAAAGGCAGAGCAATCAGATCAATTAAAAACAGCTTTCCTTGCAAATATGTCCCATGAAATCAGAACACCAATGAATGCCATTTTGGGTTTTGCACAGCTGCTGGAAAACGATTTATCCAGTGAGAAAAAGGAGAGCTATCTGAAAGTGATCAAGGATAATGGACACAGTCTGCTGCGTCTTATTGAAGATATTATTGACGTGTCGAAAATTGAAGCCGGAGAATTAAAGATTCATAAAGTGGAGACCTGCCTGGATAAGGTACTTGCAGAGCTCGTGTCAAACTTCAATCAAGTATTGTGTGAGTATCCTGAAAAAAATATTGAACTCGTTCAGGAGTGTGGAATAGAGGGGCTTGTAGTAAAAACTGACAGTACACGGCTAAAGCAAATACTCACTAACCTGGTGCATAATGCAATTAAGTATACCGAGTCAGGAAAAATATATATTGGATGTATACAAGAAGAAGAGAACCTAAAGTTTTATGTCAGGGATTCGGGAGAAGGGATTAAGCCTGAGCACTTGGATGAAATTTTTGATCGATTTAGAAAGATTGAAACTGACAGGTCAAAGAAAATCCAGCCAGGGACAGGTATTGGTCTTCCAATATCCAAAAATCTTGCTGAATTGCTGGGCGGTAAGATGAGTGTTACATCTGTGTATGGTAAAGGATCTGAGTTTTATTTCACAATTCCATTTGAACTCATACGCATTGATAAGCCTGTCAAAATTGAGAAGAAGACTTTTGGGGAGACAGATAACATTGATCTATCAGGGAAAATCATTTTGATTGCTGAGGATGAGAATGCAAATTACTTTTTTCTATCAAAGGTGATGGAGAGGACAAACGCCACAGTATTAAGGGCCCGAAACGGACAGGAAGCAGTGGATTTGTTTTCTGCAAATCCGGAAATTGAATTTGTATTAATGGATATTCTGATGCCTGTAATGAATGGCTACCAGGCAACGGCTATCATCAAAGCCAAAAATCCTGATATCCCTGTTATAGCGCAAACTGCCTTGGCTATGGAGGGAGACGCTGAGAGAGTGCTGAGTTCTGGATGCGATGATTACATCAGTAAACCAATCAGGATGAATGTTCTGTTTGATATATTACACAAATACCTTATTTCTGCAAAGGTATCCTGAGTTGTTTTCAACAATTGTTAATGATAACTTCCTATCTGCTGTTTACAAGTCGGCACCTTTCCTTTTTTTGCTGAACATCGACTTCATTACCTTTGGAATCTTAAAAAGCGGAAGCTAATGGCAACTAAACAAAATGCACCACGAAAACAGATGAATCCTATTGCTGCTGACTATGGGAAACTGCCCCCACAGGCACTTGATCTTGAAGAGGCAGTGCTTGGAGCAATCATGTTGGAAAAAGATGCTATTCTTTCGGTATTGGATATTCTTAAACCCGAATGTTTCTACCAGGAAGCACACCAAAAGATTTTTGAAACTGCTGTGGATCTATCTACAAGGGAGAAACCTATTGACCTCTTAACTATAACAGAGGCATTGCGAAAGAAAGAATTACTCGAAGAGATTGGAGGAGCAAGCTTTATCTCTCAACTCACCAGCAGGGTTGGTTCTGCGGCTCACCTCGAATACCATGCCCGGATAGTTGCTCAGAAGTATATACAAAGAGAGCTGATTCGTGTATCTTCAGAAATTCAAAATAAGTCTTATGATGAAACCATCGACGTTGATGACCTGCTGGATTTTTCAGAAAGGGAGCTGCTAAATATTGCAGAAGGTAATATTAAAAAGGAGACTGTTAAAATCAATAAACTGATCTCTGATGCATTGATTCAGATTGAAGAGGCAGGAAAGCGGGATGATAGCTTAAGTGGTGTTCCTTCTGGCTTTACACGTCTCGACCGAATCACATCCGGATGGCAGAAATCTGACTTAATCATTGTTGCAGCTCGTCCATCTATGGGTAAGACAGCACTCGTGCTTTCCATGGCAAGAAATATGGCTGTAGAGCATGATAGGCCCATTGCATTCTTCTCCCTGGAGATGTCATCATTACAGCTCGTTAACCGGCTTATTATTGGAGAAACGCAACTTCCATCTGATAAAATCAGAAATGGTCGATTGGAGAACTACGAATGGGAGCAGCTGGAATATAAGATCAAGGACCTGGAACAGGCACCGATATATATTGATGATACACCAGCAATCTCCATCTTTGAACTTAGGGCAAAAACGAGAAGACTAAAGCAGAAATATGATATTCAGGCAGTGATTATTGACTACCTGCAGCTGATGACAGGACCAAGTAACCGCTCAGGAAGCCGTGAGCAGGAGGTGAGTAGTATCAGTCGCTCATTGAAAAGTATTGCGAAGGAATTGAATATTCCAATTATTGCACTATCACAGCTGAACCGAAGCGTAGAGATGAGATCAGGAAACAAAAGACCTCAGCTTTCTGACTTGAGGGAATCGGGGGCTATCGAGCAGGATGCCGACCTGGTAATCTTTATTCACCGTCCGGAATATTACGGGCTAGATGTGGATGATGAAGGAAATTCATTGAAGGGTATTGCGGAGATTATTATTTCAAAACACAGGAATGGACCAGTTGGAGATGTTCAACTGAAATTTATCAGGGAGTTTGCAAAATTTGCCGACATGGAAGAAGATGTTCCTGTTTATGAAGATGAGAATGGAAATTCCACTGCAACATTTCAATCGCGACTCAATAGCGGCGATACCCCTGATAATTCAGATTTGCTGAACCAGGGGAATGAAGATGCAGTACCGTTCTGATTTCTGATTAAAGAAACTCCTTTAGTTGTACGAGGTTTGATATGGTTTTAATGGCTTTCCCCGACTGCTTTTGATCAATAGAATTGAACCAGATGGCATCAATTCCATAGTTTTTTGCACCGCCCACATCAACCTTCTCATCATCACCAATCATGAGACAATCACTCTTTCTCGCATTCAGACTCGATATTACCCAGTGGAAGAAATCTTTGTGCGGTTTGTTGATCCCCAATTCATCAGAAGAGAATATTTTTTTGAAAAATTTATCTAGACCGGAATTCTCTAGTTTAATTTCCTGTGTCTTTAAGAATCCATTGGTGAGTATATATAAATTATAAGACCGGGATTTAAGGTATTCCAGTGTTTCAATGGCATTTGGGAAGAGTACGTTGAGTCGGGGAGTGATTTCCAGGTAAAGATCACCAATAACTACAGGAAGTTTTTCGTCAAATAGTTCCTTCTCTCTGAATGTATCCCTAAATCGCCTGTAACGCAATTCCTCCTTTAATATATCTCCCTGCCTGTAAAGCTCCCATAACTCATCATTATATTGATTATAGATAGCAATAAATTCAGATGGAGTTTCGAAGTATGAATTTAATCTATATTCATTGTATAGTTGAGTCAGTGCTTTTGCAGAGTTAGCATGGTAATCCCACAATGTATGGTCCAGGTCGAAGAAAAGATATTTGTATTTCACATTTGAATTTTTCAATGTCAAATGTATGAATTAATATCTGTTTGTATTAAAAAATAAAAGCCGATCCAAAATGGACCGGCCTGAAATATATGGGGATAAAACTTGTTATATTGTCATGAAAGCAAGATCTTCCCTGTCTGCTTATTTTGCAAATGAAACTAACATCCAATCTTCAACAAGCAATTCCTTTTCAATAGATTCTGTTAAAGAAACTGTCATCCAATCTTCAACTACAAGTTCGCTTTCAAGTGACTCAGAGAAAGATTGTGTCATCCAATCTTCAGTAAGCAGATCGCTTTCAATAGATGTTCCCAGTGGCTTTGTCATCCAAGTTTCAACAGCTAAGGCGTTTTCCATGTTGTTAGAAAGTGGAGTTGTCATCCACTTCTCAGCTTCAATGTCAGCTTCAAAGCTTATCTCAACTGAAGATGCCATAATAGTTCTTGAAACATTTGCTTCTGTTTCATAATCAGTTTCGCTTAGGAAGGCATCCCTGAATAAATTTTTAAAACTGAAACTGTCTTCTTTTTCAGCATAATCGGCAAATGTGAACTCAGGTGCGCTAGTTTCAATAACAGCTTGGTTGATCTTAAATAATTTCATTGCACTTTCTGCAAGTAATCCCTGGCCATATCCAATTGTAATTGCCAGAATTAATAATCCTGTTGTGCTAAGGATCCTGTTTTTGTTTGTGACTCTAGTTTTTGCTTTCATGACTAAATTTATTTGTTGTTTGATAGATGATTTGCACAAAGTGTGCCATAAATTGTAAAACACACAAAATCAGATAGATATGAACGATATTTGTTTTCGCTCACTTGGTCAAAAGCGAACGGTTGTGAAACAGGTGTGTACGAAAACGAACAATAGAAGACGAACAGGTCCTATATCTGTTAATATATGTTAAGTGCCACCTATTCAATGGCGTATAATATATTTTT
Source organism: uncultured Bacteroidaceae bacterium (assembly GCA_964538375.1). GTDB lineage: Bacteria > Bacteroidota > Bacteroidia > Bacteroidales > JAUUZQ01. The sequence continues at coordinate 241,065 of CAZIFQ010000002.1, forward strand.
GTTACTGTTTGAGATGTGAATAAGAGAAGTGTTAATATTTCCACTTGTTTGCCAATGCTACCAGGGATAGCATCGCCGGGACTTCCACTAAAACTCCAACAACAGTTACTAATGCAGCACTGTCATTCAGTCTACCGGATGCTTCTGTTCCCGCCGACCTGACTGCGACAAGAGTTTCCGGTGCATAGAATAAGAATTTTCATCTTGAACTATTTTTATAAATGGCTTTCATCGTCACATAAGATAATTAAATATAAAGCCAACAATAACTATTCCTACTGTTACTATCCCAACAAAAATCGCAATTAATTGCCACTTCAATACTTTTTTAAGAATAATTATCTCTGGTAAGGATAGTGCGATTACAGACATCATAAATGCCAGGGCTGTACCCAGTGAAACGCCTTTTTCTATCAAAACACTTACAATAGGTATGATACCTGCTGCATTTGAATACATTGGAATTCCTATCAGTATAGCTAATGGAACACCATACCAGTTCCCCTCTCCGAGCAGGGAACCCAAAAAATCTTCCGGGACATAGCCGTGTGCCCCTGCACCTACAGCAATACCTATGAGAATATATATCCAGATTTTCCCAACAATTTCCTTAACAGTTGTATATCCGGACTTGATCCTGTCATAAAAGCTGAGCTTAGCTTCGACTTCATTTTCGTGATTTGCTTTAACCTTGTAAACCCACTCAGCAACATATTTTTCCAGGCCAAGTTTTCCAATTAGCCATCCTGAGAAAATAGCGATTGTAAGTCCTGTCACCATATAAATTATGGCAACCTTCCAACCAAAAAGACCAACCAACAGCACCAGGGCTACTTCGTTAATCATGGGAGCAGCAATCAGAAAAGAAAAGGTTACTCCTAAAGGGACGCCGGCTTCCACAAATCCCAAAAATAAAGGGATCGCTGAGCATGAGCAGAAGGGTGTGATGGTTCCAAGCAGGGAAGCCAGGATGTTTCCTGTAAATAAAGCTTTTCCTTCCAGTATTTTCCTGGTTTTTTCAGGGGAGAAGTAAGTTCTTAAAATGCCAACTGCAAAAATTATCAGCACTAATAAAAGCATTACTTTGGGGACTTCGAAAACAAAAAACCGGATGGTTTCTGTCAGGTGATTTCCTGCTTTCAGTCCAAACAGATCATCTACAACAAAATCAGTAAAGGGCTGAAGTTTCCAATATATGATTATCCATATGGGAAGAAGAACGGCAGGTATAAACCAACCATTCATATTTCTGTTTATTGCGATTACTTTTTCTCTCATCACTTTCTTTTCAACTCGTCAAAACGAAAAGAAAACCAATACCGGTATACGATATTGCACGTCCCAATGTATAAATCAAGCCATTTCGAAAAACTCTCCTTTAATGATCAGCAATGTTTGACCACTAATTTTATATTTCTTTATCAGTGGATTGTCTTTTTCTTCTTCATTGTTGATTGACTCAAAGGTCACTTTATCACCATAATACTCGGTAATAGCTTCCTTTGATACTGCCTCAACGGCCTGGCATGTAGCACAGCGTCGGGTGGCATGAAAATAATAGACCTTTACCTGGGTTGTTTCTTGATTCCCGGCACAAATTGCCTCATCATCTGTCGGTTTTTCTACTGCTGATTTGTCACAGCACTGAGCAGAAACGCTTACTACTCCTGCAAAAAGTAATAGGATGAAAATACTGATTAATTTTTTCATGGTTTGATGAATTATTTATTAATTAGTGTTATAAGTTCTTTTGTCGAAGGCACTCTTCCTTTAACCACCACCTCTCCGTCAATAACCAGTGCAGGGGTGGTCATTACACCAAGTTGCATGATTTCAACAATGTCTTCTACCTTGGTAATACTAGCATCAACACCGGCTGTTTCTAGCGCTGCTTTTGTTACTTTCTCAAGTTGTTTGCATTTTGCACATCCTGTGCCCAGTACTTTAATCTCCATTTCGTTTAAGTGTTTAGTTGTTCGTATTTCGTAAAAATACGAACAATGAGTATAAATTTTTTAGATTCCCAAAAAATGCTTGAACAGCAGCTGTGCTTCTTTCCAGTTTTCTTTATTCAGACAATATTTTATCCTCGGTGCTTCAATTTCTCCCTGGATCAATCCCGCATCCTTTAATTCTTTCAGGTGTTGCGATAGGGTAGACTTGGCAATGGGCAAATCATCACTTAAATCTCCACTGTAACAACAGCTCTGGGTTGAAAGTAATTCCAATACGTACATGCGAACCGGATGTCCCATAGCTTTGGCATACCTGGCTGCTCGTTGATGTTTATCTGTAGTAACTGTATCTATCTTCATAACTGTTCGTAATAACACGAACAAAGGTAAGTAGCTTTTTCTAATTACAAAAATTTAAACGTGTTATTTTTTGGGGGGAGTATAAGTGTTTATTCCTGGGCATAAACAATGCCTTGTAGCATGAGTATTACGAAAACAATAGTTAGATTCTTTATACCCTTAATCCAATTGATAGTATTTTCTTTTTTTATCGAATTTATTTTTACTTATACACTATTTCGGGTGTATGTGCTAATAGATCCTCTGCTAATACTCTTGTAAATAATTCTGCACCTTCTTTATTTAAGTGACTGGCATTATAGAAATAGTCCCTGTTTAAACACATTTCATGGTCAGAGTAGTCGAGGTATAATAAGCCGTATTCCTCGGCAAAATTCTTAAATATATCCAAGATATCATTCCTGTTTGCAATAAAGTTCTGGCCTTCGATGTATTCAGGTGTATACACAAGCACTAGGTCAATATTATCTTCTTTGCACTCATTAATAAAACGCTCGAATAGCTCAATTGATTCCTGGTGCATGTGAACCTGAAATTTATCTTGCATGCTTTGTGCTTTCTCTAAGTCCGAATTCCAGGTTCGGTTCATACCGGCATAACCTTTTGTTCTGAATTCGTTAAACGGGTTTTTATTCCTTGCAATAGCTGAACATTCCTTCAAAATGGTTTTCTGTCCAAAATATCGTTTTAAAGGGATGAAATAATCTAATATATTGTATCCGATATATGTTGATGTATACTTTCTAATATTCCCGTTCCATAACATGAATGGCAGAAACTGTTCCATCTGGTACAAATTACTCCTCTTTTGCAAAGCGAAAATATCAACAGACATGATTATCTGTTTGGGCTTATCATTGTACTTAAGAAGATCAAGGTGACGTAAATATGATAACCAGAAATTATGTCCGTCAATCCCGAAATTATAGGCAGAAACTCCCAGTGAGTCTTCCAGTATTTGGGGATTGATATGCACCCATGCTCTTGAAGATCCGTATATAGCAATATCACAGTTGGCATGTCCGCCATAGAGGTCACTCAATACTTCGTATTCTCCGGAAAGATTATGAGATTGTTTCAATTGATTAGAGATAAATATATCCACCGGATAGGATATAAGAATCAATGGCAGTAACAATAATGATATTTTATACAAAAATCGTTTCATACCTTAAAATTGAAAATATATAAATTGCTGTTCTTGTCCCCCAAACCAAAATATCGCTACGATGATCAGATAATATATTACATATTGTAATGGTGCTTTCACTCTGGTATTAATTTTTGCGAGTGCATATTCTTGCTCCCGTCCAAACCATTCAAACAATAGAAATACGAGGCTAAGAATCAGTATGGTCTTGTATTGTGCAAATTTTTGTATCACGAAGAAGGTATGTGGATGACTAAAGATATCGGATATATATTGAAAGGCGTGAGCGATATTCTCTGCCCTGAAAAATATCCATGCAAAGAGGGTGAGTACAAATGTCAAAAGCATTAATAAAGCATCTTTGATACTTGGAAGATATTTTCCTTTTGCAACAATGTCGATATTTTTCCTGTTATTTTTCGTTAGCATTAGTGGCAGAAAATATATGGCATTTAATGCTCCCCAGATGATAAAGGTCCAATTTGCTCCATGCCAAAAACCACTCACTATAAAAATGATGAATGTATTTCTGATCTTCATCCATGTGCCACCCCTGCTGCCGCCTAATGGGATATAGAGATAATCCCTGAACCAGGAAGACAGGGAGATATGCCAGCGCCTCCAGAATTCGGCAATGTCTCTTGAAAAATAGGGGAAGTTGAAATTTCTCATCAGGTTAAAACCAAAGAGACGGGAAGTACCTATCGCAATGTCAGAATAGCCAGAAAAGTCACCATAAATCTGAAAAGCAAAAAATAAGGCACCTAAAACCAATGTGCTGCCTGAGTAATCGCCTGAATTATTGAAGATCTGGTTTGCATATTCTGCACAGTTATCTGCAATGACAACTTTTTTGAATAAACCCCAGAGTATTTGACGCATTCCGTCAGCGGCTTGCACATAATCAAAGTTGCGTTTTTTGTAGAATTGAGGAAGTAAATTCGTAGCTCTTTCAATCGGACCGGCAACCAACTGGGGGAAGAAACTTACGAATGCTGCAAAAGCGATAAAGTCTTTCGTTGGTTCAAGTTTCTTCCTGTAAACATCAATCGTATAACTTAGAGTTTGAAAAGTATAAAAGCTGATTCCAACAGGAAGAATCACATTCAATGAGTTTGCTTTTATCTCTCCACCAAAGAAGGTAAATGCTGTAATGAAATTGTCAAGAAAAAAATTATAATATTTGAAAAACCCCAGGAATCCCAGGTTTACAAGTATGCTTGTCCAGAGCAGTACCTTCCTTCTATTCTGGTTCTCTTCTTTATGCATTCCCCGGCCAACAAAATAATCTACAAGAGTACTGATCATTATCAAGGACAAAAACCTCCAATCCCACCAGCCATAGAAAACATAGGAGGCAGCAACAATAAGAAGGTTTTGAAGCTTTAAGTTCTTGCGAACAATATACCAATAGAGAAAAAAAACTATCGGAAGGAAAATCGCAAAATCTATAGAGTTGAAAAGCATTTTGCGAAGATAATAATTATTGTTTTGTGACAGTGAGGCATGACAAGGCAGATATGCTATAAGATCAATCAGCTAAATCAGACATGTGCCGAATAATGATTTGCATCAACCAGCTCACGGTATTTAAATACTACTTTCTTATAATCCTCCCAGGTAGGTCTTTTTAAGTTGGGGTCACGAAGCAGGGCTGATGGATGGAAGACAGGCATTACCAGGCGATCATTCCAGTCCATCCATGTACCGCGGAGTTTTGTGATTTTCATGCTAGGGTCATTGAACAAACGTTTTAAAGCTGTTGCTCCTAATGGAATAATGATTTTGGGATCCACCAGCTCAATTTGTCTAAGCAGGAAGGGAAAGCAGGCTTTGACTTCTTCTTCGGTAGGCACCCGGTTAGCCGGTGGCCTGCATTTTACAATATTGCTGATAAAAATATGTTCTTCCCTTGTAAAACCGCAGGCAGCGAAAATTTTATCGAGCAGCTGGCCCGATTTGCCTACGAAAGGCCTGCCTATACGGTCTTCATCGGCACCGGGGGCTTCGCCAATGACCATTATTTCAGCCGAAAAATTACCTTCTCCCCAGATAGCATTTTTTCTTGTTTGGTGTAATTTACATGCTGTACAGTTTAGTATTTCTTCTTTAAGTGCGTCCATTATTCAGGTTGTGTTTTACCTTATTGTGAAAAATTTATTTATCCTTCTCCTGGTAAAAAATGCCTCTTTCCTGTCTCACTGTTTCAATTTTTCCATCTGCTTCCAGAACGTCAAGGTATTTATTGATTTCATTGATATGCAGTCCCAATATTTTAGCTAGGTCATCCAGCGTACAAGGCCTTCTTGCAATGGTTTCTATAATAGCTGTTTCTGTGTCTTCCCTGTAGGATTGTATATTTTTTCTTTGCGGGGATGCTGCAATTATTTGAACGTTTCCCAGGTTCCAAAAATCGACCACTCGCTGTAACTCTGTTCTCGTCGCACCCCTTAAATCTGGTACTGTTCCCGGCCTGTCTAAGGTGTTTAACTGAACTGAATCGGGTTGTATCTTCAAGATTGCTTCTTTGAGTGCTTTGAGTTCGTTTTCGCTATCGTTATAGCCTGGTAAAATGAATATTTCCAGCCAGATTTCACCTTTAAATACTTTACTAAAATCAATTAATCCCTGGATATATGTATCAATGTTTAAATCTTTTGACGGACGGTTTATTTTTCTAAAAACATCTTCAGTTGCAGCATCCAGGGAAGGAAGAAGAACATCGACATTTAATATTTCTTCTCTGAGCTTTTCATCAAAAAGCAGGGTCCCATTTGTTAAGAGGGCAACAGGAATTCCGGGTTTACTTTCTTTGATAAAATGAAGAACCTCGCCAATGTGCGAATTTAATGTTGGTTCTCCTGATCCGGAGAAAGTAATATAATCGGGGTCGGGATTATGCTGAAAATATATCCTTATTTCTTCTTTTATCTTATCTAATTTTATGTACTCTTTTCGGTCGAGTGTTAATTTTGTTGTCTCGCCAACTTCGCAATAAACACAGTCGAGTGAACACACTTTTTTGGGAACCAGGTCAACGCCCAGTGACATCCCTAATCTTCTTGATGGAACAGGTCCAAATAAATATTTATACATTCTTCTTCTCCTTGTGCTTAATTATATTCTTTTCTCAAAGCTTCATTAACCATTGTTGGTTGAATTAGTTCCTTCCATTCTGGACTATTCCATGTTTCAAGCATGCTATGTGTAGTTAAATATTTTTCCGGAATAGGATGGGTGCCAACAACAACTTTCACTTTGTATTTTTCTTCTATAAATTTCTTAAAATGCGAAATATAAGGGTATGGGGGATAGCCGACAATAAATCCTGTTGCAAAATGAATGGCCTCAGCCCCGTTTTTTATCATTTCTTCCGGGGTATATTCAATATTTCCTCCCGGACACCCGCCGCAGCTCGTGTATCCGACTATCTCCAATACTTCGTTTTTATCATAAATATCAAAAGCACCCTCCCTGTTTTGTGCTGCTCTGAAACATTTTCCGCCTGCGCAGTTTTTATACCGGTCACAGATTATTATTCCTATTTTCATCTTAGTAGTTTGTTATATTTTGTTTTGAATAACGATTGACAGCAGAGATATACTGGCTATAGCTGGAGTTTGGTTCGATGTTATTCGCTACGAAGATAATGTATTTTTGCTTTGTGTCAGAGTTACCTCAGCTTAGTTCGTTTTTTTGAAGTCGGAATTAGATACCCTTCTTGTATTGAATGTTATTTGTTGGATGAATATTTTGTTTGAGTTGCTGTGCTGAATCAGATTTTCCGCATAGATGATTTTTAAAAAGCTCAATTACTCCAGGTTTATCCAACTCAATTTTGGTTTCAGTTTCTATATCCCTTAAATCAATCAAGAAACTGGAATAAAGATTAGCGATGTCTTTAACAATATCAGTGTTCAGTAAATTAGTGGAATTATAAACAGTATGATAGTTCCCTTTTGTTTTCTCAATAATATAAGTATCCTTTTTTAGATTTGTAATTGTTGAAGACTTCTCGCATTGTTGAATGCAGCTATCGTCTATTTTATTTTTTTCACACCCACTTACCTGGTGAAACAAACATTGCCTGCTTGTCATAAGTATAATAGGATGGTAGATACTAAAATATAATTGAAAATTATCTGGCTTTTTGATGGCCTTCATCTGTTGCTTACTAATTTCATTCGAAATAAATGAGCCAATGCAATTAAAATTTTCTTTTAAACTTATTAAGCTATAAGAATTAGTAATGTTGAGGAAAGGGCCAGCAATCCAGGGGATCCCTTTTTTATAGCATTCAAAAGCTATTCCTGTATTGTTCGTTACTATACATTCGGGTTGCAGTTGTTCAAGAAATTTGACAGCAGCGATATAGTCATCGCCTATTAAAACGGAAGGAAACCAGGGGAGCAGATTTTTATTTTTTTTAAAAAGGTCGATATACCCGACACTTTTATTATTAAAACTATTCGGAAGCTGAAAATAAACATTTACAGAGGTATCGTTACACATATCAACATCCTTCTGTGAAGATATTAATACGGAAAGATCAGGCTTATTGGCCAGGGTGTTGTATCTTTTTAAAACGGGTATATTAAGCGGCGCAAGTAAAGTTCTTGAACCATTCAAAATGAATAATATTTTTTTCTTGACTGAGGTGAGCTCTTTAAAAGGTAGGTAAAGTTCACTGTCCAGGGTAAACTCTGTGTGTATGATGTAAAATTCCGTATCGTTTATTGCTTGCAGTCTTTTAAGTATCATCTTATGATTGATGGCCTCTGTGCCGAAATCAACCAGGTTAACTTCTGAGAGCACATCAAATGATGTGCCTGGTGTTTTTACAGATACTTTTAATGGTGCACCACATTCTCCGGAAATGCTTATTATTAAAGGAATTTTTTCAATATTAAATTGATCTATTTCATTTTTTATATTAGATCTTAGTTTTTCTTTTTTCTCATAAAGTTCAGTTTGACCCTTTATCAGATCATCATTCGATGAATAATCATTAATCTCAGAAAGGTACTTGCTTGAATGACTCATAGGATTATCAATAAACATGTCTTTATTAATATCTCCCCTTAAAAAGGCATTTGAGAAATCGCGGTTAAATACTTTGTATAGATCACTATTGTCAGTTAAAAGACGGTTTTCCCCAAAAAAACTATTCATTTGATTTTTCCACGTTTTTACCACCGTATAAACGTATTCGAACTCCTTAATCCTACCTTCAATTTTTAGAGAGTTAACTCCGGCATCATATAATTCTTTCAAATCCATATATGCAGAATTATCTTTAAGATTTAGAGGGTAGTCCTTACCGGCAGGAGTCCTTACATAACGGTCTCTGCATGGTTGACTACATCTGCCCCGATTCCCAGAATTTCCTCCATGAACAGAACTCATATAACAGATGCCTGAAAAGGAGATACAATACGAACCGTGAACAAATACTTCGCTTAAGACATTTTTTTTATGAGCTACAGCAGTTAATGCCTTTATCTCATGAATATTTAACTCTCTTGATAAGTTAATCCGCTTAGCATTTAATTTACTTAAAAACTGAATCTGACCTTTGTTATGAGTGGTAAGTTGTGTAGATGCGTGTATTTTTAGCCCACTAAAATATGTAGACAATAGGTAGAATAATCCATAGTCTTGAACTATCACTCCGTCAATAGTTGTATTAACTAATTTGTTCAGCAACTTTATAAGAGCCGGAATTTCACTATCCATGATAATGATATTAAGGGTCAGAAAAACTTCGCAACTGTTTTTATGTGCGAGTCTTAAAATTCCCTGTAAATCTTCGAAGCTGATATTTGCTGCCCTGTTTCTTGCATTGAACTTATTCAAACCACAGTAAACTGCATCAGCTCCCGCAAGAATTGCAGCTTTTATGGAATCAATATCTCCACCAGGTGCCAGTAATTCAATCCTACTTTTCATTGCTCTGAAGTTATGTGATTTATCAATAGCTTGTTGTCTCGGGAAAGACAATTTGATTTGCACTGCATAATGAACATGATGTGTATTCCAATTGTTTATAGGACTCAAAGAAATATCAATAAGAAATAGATGGCAAATGGCGATTACCATTTGTAAGCAAGGGTTTTAATCTTTTTTCAAATTGCTTTCATATTCGTCAACAACTATTCTTGCTTTTTCATGATCTACACTGGAGACAAATACCTTCACGGCTGCAACTCCACCAGGGGAAGTGTGCCATGGATACAGTATTCCAGTGAATTCGTCTTTTAAGTAAGCTTCAATCTCTGCATTTTCCAGAAGACTTTTTACCAGAGTGGCTTGCAATGCAGTACCTGCAAAAACTTCAATTGGATTAATGTCTTTGTCAGTTTTCATAAGCTATTTTCCAGTATTTTTGTCGAAATCTAATCTTAATGCATGCTTAGATGATTGTATATGTGGTGAATTGCTCTATAAGATCACAACATGGAGCGATATGTGCAGAAAACCACTATTATAAATCAATGGTAGATTAAAGGTGCGATTTTTTTTTGAATCTATTACTTCCCCGCTACAACAATCACAATCTCACCTTTGATAGTGTGTGTGTTGTAGTATTCGATAAGCTCGTTCAGGGTGCCCCGGATATTTTCTTCGTGGATCTTTGTAAGTTCACGGGATACAGACGCCTGGCGCTCTTCTCCAAATATCTCCTTAAATTGTTCTAAGCATTTTTGAAGCCGGTATGGCGATTCATAAAAAACCATGGTCCTGCTTTCATTAGCTAACTCTCCAAGGCGTTTCTGGCGCCCCTTCTTTTGCGGTAAAAAGCCCTCGAAGACAAACCGTTCGGCTGGCAGGCCCGAATTTACAAGCGCCGGAATCAAGGCAGTTGCCCCTGGCAAACACTCAACTTCAATCTCATTCCGGATACATTCCCTGACCAGAAGAAATCCGGGGTCAGATATGCCCGGCGTGCCGGCATCAGTAACCAAGCCAATTACCTTGCCCTGCTGAAGCTGCTCAATCACGGACTGCAGCGACTTGTGTTCATTGAATTTGTGGTGTGAATGAACCGGCTTGGAAATGCCAAGATGCTTTAGGAGAAAGATGGTTTTGCGGGAGTCTTCAGCCAGGACTAAATCTACTTCTTCGAGCATTTTCTTTGCCCTGATAGTAATATCATCAAGGTTGCCAATTGGTGTGGGTATAAGGATCAGTTGAGACATTTTCTATATGAATTTTCTCCTTGCTAATTGAGCCAACAATTGAAAACCTTCGTGATCTTTTCCACCTGGGAAACTTAATTCAAGTATGCCAATTGCTTCTTCCGCACTTGTACAAGAGTCGAGCTGACTGATGAGCTGAGTAAAATTATCATTGTTCCCCTCAAACAATTCGCGAATGATTAAAAACCGGTCGTTGATCCCAATGTTCCTTCCAATATTATCAATGGGCTGATGTGTTATCTTACTTGTAACATTCTTACTGTCTGCAGCGGATGCAATATTCTCATTAATGCTGGTGTCATGGTTGAATTTTTCGGCAAGAATCTCTGCCTTGCCCTCCGTAGCTTTAGCGAAGGAGGGTTTGTCTTCCGTAGCTTTAGCTAAAAGTGGCTCTTCGATGTGAAGCTCTTGCTGGACAGCTTGTGGCTTCACATCCTCTTCTGGTTGAGGAATTTCGGCCTTGCCCTCCGTAGTTTCAGCGGAGGAGGGCTCAGAAACAGCTTCCTCTTCAGCATCAGTGCGAATCATAGTCAATAATTCATAAACATTCCTTAACTTTGATAGAGCGAGATCAAGTTCAATTCGGGGTGGCACAGGAGAATTATTGAGGTTTCGAACCAGTTTTTCTATTTCTTGTATATCTTTAGTCAATATTTCGACAGTATGCTTGATTTCCATAATTGATGGTCGGTTATTTTGTATTTTCAGACTGTTGCAAATGTACAACTAAATACCTTTTATTATTCATTTAAAAGCGCAAGGTTTTCCACAGTATGTTTCTTGAAGACACTATAAAAAGTTCTAATAAAGGAGGTTGGATTGAGGTAATCTGCGGTTCCATGTTTTCAGGAAAAACAGAGGAACTGATACGCCGGCTCAGAAGAGCCGAATTTGCCAAATTGAATGTTGAAATATTCAAGCCAAAGATGGAAGTGCGCTACTCCGAAGATGAAGTCGTTTCACACGATGCAACCACCATCAGGTCCACACCAGTAGAAACAGCCAGGAATATTTTACTCCTCTCAAATGATGTGGATGTTGTAGGTATTGATGAGGCCCAATTCTTCGATGATGGCCTGGTGGAAGTATGTAATATTTTAGCAAACAGAGGTTTGCGTGTTGTGGTTGCCGGACTTGATACCGATTTTATGGGCAATCCATTTGGCCCTATCCCAGCATTGATGGCCACCGCTGAATATGTAAGCAAGGTACATGCGATCTGTGTCAGATGCGGTTGCCTGGCCAATCACTCTCACCGTACATCAAAAGATAAAAAGATAGTTGTTTTGGGAGAGACTGATATCTACGAACCTCTCTGCAGAAAATGTTATCAGTTAGAGATGAAAAACATAGATGCTGAAGAATAATAAATGATAGTTTCACATCATATAGAAAGTTTGGCAGCTATTGTGGGAGGTGAGATTCTTGGTACTTCGCAACAGGATGTCAGGATTCTTTCAACCGATAGCCGGTCTTTGCCACATTCAGAGGGAGTTCTCTTCGTGGCCATCGATGGTGAACGGCACAATGGCAACAATTACATTCAACAGGTATATGACAAAGGAGTTGTCTCCTTCCTGGTAGATGAAAAGCCCGATTTGGAGAAATTTCCCGGGGCAGTATTTCTTTACGTGGATGATTCCCTGGAAGCTTTGCAGAAAATAGCCACCGCACAAAGAACAGATTTTGAAGGAACCGTAATTGGTATTACCGGGAGTAATGGAAAAACCATAGTCAAGGAATGGCTCTACCAGGCATTTCAGGAGGATGAGCCCGCCGTAGCTTCAGCGGAGGTGGGCAAGGTGATCCGAAGCCCTCGATCTTATAACAGCCAGCTGGGAGTCCCCCTGTCGCTGTGGCTCCTCAGCAATCAATACAATATTGCCATCATTGAGGCGGGTATTTCCCAGACAGGGGAGATGCAAAAGCTGGAGAAAATGATCGCTCCACAAATTGGTATCCTGACCAACCTCGGATCAGCACATCGTGAAAATTTCACATCCGACAAGGAGAAATTACTGGAGAAACTACAACTCTTTAGTGCATCACAAAAAATAATCTTCAGAAAAGATATAATGGTGGATGGTGAGGAAATCACCGATTTGCTTAAGGATATGGATGCAGAAAAAATTGCATGGTCGCTGAGCGGAAAAGCAAAGTACAGCTTTAGAATTTTGGATAGAGAAAGTGAAAAAACAATGATCGAACTGGTTCACGATCATGAAAAGCTCGACTTGTTCTTTCCCTTTTCAGATGATGCCTCCATAGAAAATGTTTGTCATGTAATTGTTTGCCTGTTGGAACTTGGAATGGACAGAAAGGTAATCAAAGAAAAAATTTCCAAATTGGAACCTGTGGAGATGCGCCTGCAGATACTTAAGGGAATTCACGGATCAACCCTGGTGAATGATGTTTATAACTCCGACCTGGCGGGTTTAAATTCTGCCCTGGATGTGTTGATGCAACAAAGAAATCATAGCCATCGTGCTGTCATCCTTTCCGACCTGTTTCAAAGTGGGATGGAAGAGACGGAACTTTATTCTGAGGTGGCATCTTTATTGAAATTTAAGAACATTGATAAATTCTATGGGATAGGAGAGGCCATCAGCGGGCACCGTCATCTTTTCCCTGGTAATGCTGAATTTTTTAAGGATACATCTACCTTCCTGTCAGCATTCAATGCAGCAGGCATTACGAATTATGCTTTGCTTATTAAGGGAGCCAGGAATTTTTGTTTAGAGAGAATCACTAATGAGCTCCAGTTGCAGGTCCACCAAACCATCCTGGAAATCGATGTCAATGCTCTGATCGATAACCTGAACTATTACAGGTCCATCGTTTCCCATGAAACAAAAATCATGGTGATGGTAAAGGCCTTATCATATGGCTCTGGCAGCTATGAGATTGCCGGGTTACTGCAGCATCAGCAAGTTGATTACCTGGCTGTGGCCTTCTCCGACGAGGGACTTAAGCTTAGGCATTCAGGTGTTAAATTGCCAATTATGGTGATGAATTCAGCCACGGCAGATTACCAGCAACTAATAGATAATGAGCTTGAACCCGTGATTTTCACCCTCGATGGATTAGATAAGTTCAGGAAGGCGTGCCGCTTCAGTGGTAAAGTAAACTATCCTGTTCACCTGAAACTGGATACAGGTATGCACCGCCTCGGGTTCACGGAAAAGGAAATTCCCGGACTGTTGGAGAAACTGCCTGCTGAAGAGATAAAAATAAACAGCATTTTTTCTCACATGGCAGGAAGTGATGAGGAAAAGTTTGATGAATTTTCTAACGAACAGGCCCAGCTGTTTATCCGCTTGTCTGGTGAACTTATGAAAAAACTGGATTATCCAGTTATGAGACATATCCTTAACTCTGCCGGTGCTGAGCGTTTCCCGGAATATCATTTTGATATGGTGCGGATAGGCATTGGTCTGTACGGTGAAGGAATCAGCAAGCACCTGAAACAGGTGAGCACCTTTAAAACAGTAATCTCCCAGGTAAGGGAACTGGAAAAAGGAGAAACAGTAGGATATTCCCGTAGCGGAAAGTTGAATCATGATGCACGCATTGCAGTTATCCCCGTTGGTTATGCTGATGGCATTGACCGGCGGCTTGGAAATGGAAATATTTCATTTTTTGTCAACGGGAGGCATGCACCCACCGTTGGAAATATCTGTATGGATATGACAATGATTGATCTTTCTTCAATAGATGCAACTGTTGGAGATGTTGTGGAGTTATTTGGAAAGGAGTGTCCAGTTTCCGAGATAGCAGAGATATTAGGCACCATCTCCTACGAGGTGTTAACAAGTATACCGGAAAGGGTTAAGAGAGTTTATATAAGAGAGTGAGCAGATGACAGTAAGCATATCAGTAGTTGTAATAACATATAACGAACAGAAAAATATTGGCAGATGCCTGGAGTCTGTCAAAGATGTGGCAGATGATATCGTGGTGGTAGATTCCTATTCAACAGACGATACCGAGAAGATCTGCCGGGAGCATGGAGCAAGGTTTGTACAACACACTTTTCATAGTCACATAGATCAGAAAAACTGGGCTATCAATCAGGCCAAATATCCACATATTCTTTCGTTAGATGCTGACGAATCATTGTCAGAAACACTGAAGAATTCTATCCTGGAAGTAAAGAAAAACTGGCTTTATGACGGGTATTACTTCAATCGGCTAACCAACTATTGCGGAGAATGGATCAGGCATACCACATGGTACCCGTCCAGGAAATTGCGCTTATGGGATTCCCGTTCAGGAATCTGGGGAGGAATTAATCCGCACGATAAATACATCCTGGATAAAGGTGCTACAAAGAAATTTCTTAAGGGTGATATTCTGCATTATTCCTATTACAATATCAGTGAACACGTAAAGCAGCTCAACAGCTTCTCTTCGATCCAGGCCAAAGCATATTTCGAAAAAGGAAGAAAAGCGAGCTACATAGGCGTTTTATTGCATACCTGCTGGCGTTTTTCAAAGGAATATTTTTTCTGTCTTGGCATCCTCGACGGACATTATGGCCTCGTTATAAGCAAAAACTCTGCCCATGAAACCTTTTTAAAGTATAGTAAATTGAGGAATCACTGGAAAGAGCACAGGAAAAAATAAATAATTCTTCTTTGTATTTCAACAAATTACCGGTCCCTGAGCGGAGCCGAAGGGTATTTCCACAGATCGTGGCTCCACAGCCAATGTGCGGGTTCTTCGCGAATAAGTTGCTCAAGAATGGAAATCTGCTTTTCGGTAATTTCGTACTGTTGAGTTTCTTTTGGCTGATCAGTAATCAGCTCAAACTCGGCCAGGTATAATCCTCGTTTAACTTTGCGCATCTTCATATACATCACCACGATGTCGAATTTTTTTGCCAGTTTCTCTGTTCCCAAAAAGACTGGTGTATTCTGACCAAGTAGCTTGGTCCAATGCTGAACACGTTGTTTAATGGGACGTTGGTCACACGCAATACCGGTGACTGTCAATTCGCCTTTGTTTTTGCAGTTAATCAGTTCCTTGCTTATCTGTTTCATGGGTACAGTCCTGGCTCCGAATCTTCTCCTGGCTTTTTGTATTGCCTTGTCAAAATACTTATTCTTTAATGGTTTATATAAGGCAATAAGTTGATGTTGAACTGTATAGGATAGTGTGACCGATAATTCCCAGTTGTTATAATGGCTTGTATTAATAATAATACTTCTTCCTTGTGCCACATATTTATCAATCATCTCCGGGTTTGTATACTGAATCATTTTTTCTAATCTTCTTCGGGAGAAATACAAAGAAACTGCGGACTCCAGTATAATATCTGCAAGATGCCTGTAAAATTTCCTGGTAGTATGCATTACCTCTTTCTTCGAATATTCCGGAAATGATAAGGCAAGATTTTTTATAACAACTTTCCTCCTGTAGCCAACCAGGTAGTATAGGATGAGATAAAGGAGGTCGGAGAAAAAATAAATGATAAACATGGGGAGTATGGAAAGCACCCTGAGAAATGCAATACTGAATATATAGCCGATAAATTTCATTCAATCTTGTTCCGGAGATCCAAATAACTACAAAAAGATGATCTATCCAAGTTCACTGATCCGCTCCAGCTTATGCAGATCCAGGATACGAATCTTCCTTCCGTCAATGGAAATTACTCCTTCCTGCGCAAAGGTCGAAAGTGTACGAATAGCATTTGAAGTAGTCATGTTAGAGAGATTAGCCACATCTTCCCTGGACAAGTAGATTTTTATAGTTTTACCATCATCTTCATACTCATAGGTGTCCTTCAGGAAAATTAATGATTCTGCAAGTCTTCCCCTGATATGCTTTTGGGTAAGTGTAACAGTGCGGTCGTTTGAAAATCCCAATTCTGTTGCAAAGGATTTAACAATGCTAATGGATAATTCCGGATTGCTTCTCATTACTTTGTATAAGCAGTCCTTATCGATAATACAGGCAATTGTGTCTTCAATAGCAACTGCTGTTGCTGTATGATTTTCTTCTGCAAAGAGTGCCCGGTATCCTACAAATCCAGTTGGCTTTGCCATACGTACGATTTGCTCTCTTCCCCCAACTCCCTCTTTGAAAACTTTTACTTTTCCTTCTGAAAGACTCATAAGTCCAATGGGCTTATCTCCTTCTTTGAAGATGATTTCACTTTTTTTATAAAAGGCACAAGTATAATTTTGCTTGAGGTAATCTTTTTCCTTTACGGTAAGTACAGCAAAAACTGACTTTGGATTGTCAATGCAGTTATCAGCATTATAACTCCTCTCCTGCATAAGTCGTAAATTTTTTTAATGTGTTGAATAACATGCTAAAGTAACTAATTTTTCCTTTCAATCGTTGAAAGAACACTTTTTTTCAGAAAATCAAATGAAATAATCTTTTTATGGACAAATCGGTCGACAAATTTGCAAATAATTTTAGTATTTGGCAACTAATGGGATTCTTCTTCCAACGCCGAATGCTTTTGAAGAGATTCGCAAGATAGGAGGCGTCTGGTAACGCTTGTATTCATTGCTGTTTACGAGACGAATAACACGTTTAACAATATTTGAATCAAAGCCTTCTGCAATGATATTCTCGTCGGACATCTGCCGTTCAATATACATTTCAAGGATCGTATCAAGCAGATTATAATCCGGAAGGGAATCAGAGTCTTTCTGGTCGGGCCTCAGCTCAGCTGATGGGGGCTTTGTAATTATGTTTTCTGGAATTATTTCATCTTCCCTGTTTATATACTCCGCCAGGGCATAGACATCAGTTTTATATACATCACCAAGTACCGACAAACCACCTGCCATATCGCCATAGAGTGTGCCATAACCAACAGCAGTTTCACTTTTATTACTGGTATTTAGCAAGATATGTCCCAATTTATTGGAGAGGGCCATCAGAAGTGTTCCCCTGATGCGAGATTGAATATTCTCTTCAGAAACATCTTCGGGCCTGTTTTCAAAAACTGGGTTCATGGCATCCTTGTACAAGCTAAAAATGTTTTCTATAGACAGTATATCATACTTAATACCAAGTTTTTCCGCCATCTGAACAGAATCATTAATAGAATGATCAGACGAATATTGTGAAGGCATCAGCAGTACGTGTATTTGATCACTTCCCAGTGCATCAGCTGCTATGGCAAGTGTCACAGCCGAGTCAATTCCTCCTGATAAACCCAATGTCGCTTTGGAGAAGCCCGATTTCAGGAAATAGTCCCGGATGCCAAGTACGAGACCGTTGTGCATTAACTCAAGTCGGTCGGGCAAGGCAGGATCGGTTTCAGAACTGAAATTTTCTACTTCTTTCAGATCGAACTCAACATAATCGTTTTCGAAAAATTTAAGCTGGTGTTTGATGGCTCCCGTTGAGGAGACAACAAGAGATCCCCCTTCAAAAATAAGTTCTGTATTGGCACCTGTCTGGTTTACCATAAAAACTGGTAGTCCGTACTTTTTGGCTTTATTAGTGAAAATTTCCCGTTTTACCTTCTGTCTCCCAAATGAATAGGGTGAGGCGGCAATATTTACAATAAAATCAGGTTGAAGTTTAATCAATTCCTTCATTGGATTAATAGTGTACAACCGGCTTCTTGAAAACTCATTCTCAACTGGCTGATCGTCCCAGAGATCTTCACAAACTGTAACGGCAATCTTTTTTCCTTTGAACTCAAGAATTTTAAACTCCTTATTGGGTTCAAAATAGCGGTATTCATCAAAAATGTCATATGTGGGGAGAAGGGATTTCCTGAAAGTGTCTTTTGCCTCTCCATTATAAAGAAAATAGGCACTGTTAAATAATAGCTTTCCTTCTTTCTGATCATTCAGTTCAGGTCCTCCAATGAGTACACCGATGTCTCCAGGCATTTCTGCAGCGAGGGTTTGTATGGCATCGATACTACGGTCGATAAATACCTTGCGTTCCAACAAGTCCAGGGGTGGATAGCCACTAATAGATAACTCAGAGAAGATGATCAAGTCGACTTGGTTCCTGGAGGCCTCCAGGATTTTCTCAAGCATCAGTGTTCTGTTGAACCCGAAATCACCTACAATAAAGTTTAGTTGTGCCAGCGCGATCTTCATGATGCAAAATTAAAACAAAACTCCGAGAAGAAGACCGACAGAGTTTAAATAGTTTGTTGAAAGGTCATTTTTGGTAACATCGGTAACCCCGGCAGACCATTTCAGTCCCGCTTTTAGAGAAGTATTGCCTCCGAGCCGGTATTCGATACCTGCTTCGGCAAAATAATTAAGATTGAAAAGATTAACATCTGCAGAGATATTTGTCCTGTTTATACTCAGGCTTTCAGAAGAAGTGCTGGCATTGGTCTTGAACATAGGGATAAGTCCGCCATGAAAGTAAAAGGTTGTATATCCCAACTCTTCCGATTTAAGTTTTAAGCCCAAGGGTATCCCAACATATTGAAGGTTATGCTTCAATGGTGATCCTCCCGGAATATTGAGGGAGTCTCCCTTTTGCACAAAAGAGACAGGAGATACATAGAGCAATTTTCCACCCGTATTATTCATGCAAATGCCCATGGTGAAGGCATAATTTTTGGCAAAGAAGAGGTCCAGTTCAATGCCTGCATTGATATGTACTATAGAACCATTACTCTCTACTCCTCCCTGGTTTGATGTGATCCATGCTATTTGTGGTTCTGCATACACAGATATGTCATAATTCTGAGCTGATATTTTCGCAATTGTCATCAGAATGGCAATTATTAATACTAATCTCTTCATACTTTTAGTTTATTATTTTTGAGCGTTGAAATTTACTATTTTTGATCTCTCGCTAAAGTTAAAATTTAAGAGTATATGAATCGAAGCATCCCATATTACATTTTCAACGTGCTATTGTTAGTAACATTGCCTGGCTGTAACAGGAATCCTCTCGATGTAGACATCTCCGAAAATACATTACAGATTGATATTCAGCGATTTGACAGGGAGATCTTTACACTGGATTTTGATACAATCGATAATGCTATTTCATCCTTTTATAGCAAGTATGAAGATTTTTTCGATGTGTATAATGTTCATGTTATTAATATTGGTCCAGGTTCTCAGAAGTATTACGGATCATATTTATCGATGTTTGTTAACGATCCCACCAATAAAGAAGTATATAATGAAGCTGCATTTGTCTTCAGCGACCTTGCAGAAAAAGAAGATCAGCTCTCTGATGCTTTCAGCAGGTACCTTTATCATTTTCCCGATTCCACGGTACCCCAATTGGTAGGTTTTATTGGTGGCTTTAACCATAAATTATTTACCGTTGGGTCTTATATCGGTATTGGATTTGACCAGTACCTGGGAAGAGACTCCCGCTACTATGATCTCCTGGAAACACCTGAATATCTTCAATATAATCAGCACCCGGGAAAACTTGTATCAGATGTCGTTAGTGTGTGGGGCTCTGCAAAGTATCCATATAATGACTCGGTAAATAATGTGTTAAGCCATATGATCTATGGCGGATTGCTTCTCTGGTTCAATGATGTGATGCTTCCTGATGAGGCAGACAGCATTAAAATTGGCTTCTCACCTGAGCAAATGATTTGGTGTAAAAACAACGAATCGCAGATGTGGACCTACCTGGTAGAACACAAATTGTTGTTTGAAACAGATCCCCTTGTTATTAGGAAAATTACTGATGAAGCACCTTACACCTACTACTTCACAAGTGAATCTCCCGGCCGGGCAGCAATATGGTTAGGATGGCAGATCGTTCGTGAGTACGTCGCACGAAATCCCGAACTCACCGTCCCTGAGATAATGGCAGAGACGGATTACCAAAAAGTGTTGAGGGAATCGAAGTATCATCCTTGATCCAGACTTTTCCCGCATCTTGAACAAAACTGGGCCTTGTCATCAATAATGATATGACCACATTGCTCACATTTTCTTGTCGCTTCATTCTTACCTCCCTTTAGCGTTGCTCTTCCGATTTCCACCGATATGATACCGGTGGGGACAGCAATAATGGAATAGCCGGTAAGCATGGCAATGGAGGCAATCATCTTGCCTATAACCGTTACAGGAGCAATATCTCCGTAGCCAACAGTCGTGATTGTTACAATGGCCCAGTAAATACTTTGCGGTATGGAGGTGAACCCACTGGTTTCTCCTTCAATCATGTACATAAGGGTACCCATTAGGAGGACCATAGTTAGTATCACTCCAAAGAAGATGGTGATCTTGTAAAAGCTGCCACGCATGGCCTTCAACAACTGGTTACCTTCAACCACATACCTTGTTAATTTTAGTATCCTGAACATCCGGAGCAATCTGAATGCGCGCACGGTTAACATGAAGGTGGCCTGATCGAAAAATATACCCAGGTAGGTTGGAAGTATAGCCATAAGGTCAATGATCCCCATGAAACTGGTGATATACTTTATGGGTTTGGGATGAGAATATACTCTTAGCAGGTATTCTATAGTAAAAATAAAGGTAAAGAACCATTCTGTACTGGCAAAAAAGTCATGGTGTTTGACTTGTAGTGTTTTTACACTTTCAAGTAAAACCACCAGAACACTCAGAAGGATCATTACCAGCAAAACCACGTCAAAACCTTTCCCCGCAGGTGTATCGGTCCCAAATATGATGGTATATATTTTTTGCCTGTTTTTTTGCATACATCAAAAATAGGAAAATATGTTGAGTTTGGACATTCTTACTTAAATCAAAGTTTAATAGGGAATAAGGCACAAAAAGTTTGAATTTTCTATAAAAAATTATAATTTAGATTTCAATTCTTGCAAGGAAATTTCAACGCTAAAGCAGGGATACAATTTAAAATATTAATTACTTAGTGCCTGACAGAAAACTCTTTGTTTTCTGAATTTCTATTTGTTTTTCATATT